>JBOGNA010000138.1:0-64906 GCA_050746925.1 Candidatus Acidiferrales bacterium | reverse complement strand
CCTGTGGACTGCCGGTGATCGCTTCTGCCACGGCGGGCGCATCCGAGATCATTACGGATGGTATAGATGGATTCATTCTGAAGGATCCCGCAGACTCGAAAGCGCTCGCGGCCATGATTCGTCGGCTCTATGAGGACAGAGATTTACGCGTTGCCATTGGTGCAAAGGCCGCCGAAACAACCGAGCAATATACCTGGGAACGCAATGGCCGGGAATTGACGGCGATTCTTGAAAATACTCTTCGGCACAAAAAACACCCGCTGGCGCAATCCGTGACGCAGGAATTGTGAGCCACTCTGCGGATCGCATGCGCGAGAGTGCTTCGTCAAGACCGGTCCGCATCGTCGGGCTGTTCCCCGAACTGCTCGGCGTGGGCGGGGTGCAGGAGGCCGGGCGCCAAACGGCTGCTGCACTCGACGAAATCGGGCGTCGCCGCGGATGGTCGCTCGACGTATTGAGCCTTAACGATGAGCCGGGAGCGCGCGTGCTTAGGGCAGCGGAACAGGGAATTCCGCTGAGGGGATTTGGGCGAGCGAAGCTTCATTTTGTGTTGTCCGCGCTCGGACAAGCGCGAAGTGACACACGAATTGTGCTGGCCGCGCATCCTCATTTGGCGGTGCCGGCAGAAATCATGAAATTGCGGGTGCCGGGTTTGAAAACCATCATCATGTCGCACGGAATCGAAGTGTGGGAGCGAATGTCCCCGTTGCGGCGGCAAGCCCTGCGACGTTCGGATCGAGTCCTTGCTCCCAGCAGCGACACGGCTCGAAAGCTGGCCGACGTGCAATCCCTGCCCGCGGAGAATATTCGGAAGCTGCCGTGGCCACTGAACTCGCAGATGCTGCGATTGGCCGATGCACCTGCCAATCTGCTTTTACCGGCGGAATTTCCCCAGGGACAAGTGGTGCTCACGGTGGGGCGATGGGCGGCGGCGGAACGCTACAAGGGCGCCGACGATTTGATCGAGGCGATCGCGCAGCTTCGTCCCTCGTTTTCGAATTTGCGTTTGGTAGCCGTTGGAGGAGGCGACGATCTTCCGCGTCTCCGCAAACTCGCGGCCGATGCCGGCGTTGCTGACCGAGTATCGTTTCTCGAAGGGCTTACGCGCGAGCAGATCGCGGCGTGCTACGCCCGATGCGACGTTTTCGCACTTCCGAGCACCGGCGAGGGCTTCGGACTCGTGTTCCTCGAGGCAATGGCTTTCGGAAAGCCTGTTGTCGGAGCGGACAGTGGCGGGATACCGGACCTTGTTCAGCACGACGTGAACGGGCTCCTCATTCCGCCGCGCAGCCGGGAGAGACTCGTGGATGTGCTGGGACTCTTGCTCCACGACCGGGCGATGTGCGCGCGGCTTGGCAGCCAGGGCGCCGAAGTCGTTCGGCGAAAATACAGTGTCGCCGTATTCGAACGGGAACTCGAGCAGATCCTCGAAGACGCTGGTGTGGATTCGATTCCGTTGAAGTAGTATTCTGGCTTCTCCTCTCGGTGAGGCCGCCCGGCCCACGGTTGGGGCTAGTCCGTTCGCATGTCCGAGACAACAGAGCGCCTGCGCATTTTGAAGACAGTCCAATCGTATTTTCCGTTTCAAGAGCGAGGGGGGCCGGTTTTCAAAGTGCGTGCGCTGGCGGTGGGACTTGCGAAGCGCCGGCACCACGTGACGGTTCTAACGGCGGACCTGGGAGTCGGAAAACGAAACGGCTTCCGCAGGGAGATCGAACCTTCGCGTTGGGGGTGGAGGGCGCAGGAAAACGGAGTGGAAGCCATCTATCTCTCGACGGCAGGCCACTATCGTGCGATGACGTTCAATCCGCGTGTGGTAACATTTTGCCGGGCGTCGATTCGGCAGTTTCACTTGGTGCATTTCTACGGGCTCTACGACTTGTTGGGGCCGGCAGCAAGTTACTTCTGCAGGCGCCACTCAATTCCCTACGTTGTTGAACCGATGGGGATGTACCGGCCGATTGTGCGAAGCCTCCGGTTGAAACGCCTGTATCACAATCTTCTGGGAGACCGCCTGATCGAGGGAGCGCGCTATCTGGTCGCGACGTCGGAGCAGGAAAAGCAGGAGCTGGTGGAGGGTGGCGTCGATGCTTCGCGTATCCTTGTCCGGAGGAATGGGATTGACCTTCCCGAGAGCTTGCCTCCGCGCGGAGAGTTTCGACGCGCAAAGGGAATTTCGGCAGATGCGAAACTGATTTTGTTTCTCGGGCGTCTCGTCTCCAAGAAGAGTCCGGACATGCTGCTTCAGGCTTTTGGGCGTTGGAGCGAGGGTTCCGGCCGCGGCCGGGACGCCGTACTGGTGCTCGCGGGACCCGAAGAGGGAGACGGTTTTCTGCCGAAGCTTAAATCGATGGCCGATTCGTTGGGGCTGAGAGGGCGGGTTGTATTTACCGGCCCATTGTATGACGATGCAAAATGGTCTGCGTACCGGGACGCCGACGTGTTCGTGCTGCCTTCGCAAAATGAAAATTTCGGGAACACGGCTGCGGAAGCGGCCGCCTGCGGAACGCCGGTGATCGTAACGAATCAGTGCGGCGTGGCGCCATTTGTGGGACGAGCCGGTGAAGTGATCCCGCACGATCTCGCCGCGCTCGAGAACTCGCTGGCAAACTTGCTGCTGGATCCGCAGCTTCGCGAAAATCGCCGGGAAGGATGCCTGCAGTTTGTGAACAGCCTGTCCTGGGAAGGGCCGCTCGATCAAACCGAGAAAATGTATCGCGACTGCTTGGTAACAAAGGCGGTTCGATGAAGCGGCACTCGCTCTATCAAGTCACGTGGTATCTCGTGAGCGCCGCACTCGCGATCTCCGTGATCCTCGGTATCTACTCAATTGGATGGGAATACTCCACCCGCCGGTATCTGAAGGGATTTTCGGACGCCATCATTCCCGCTTCTTCTTCCGCTGAAAACAAGGTCGAGGCGATTTTGAATTGGATGGCGCGTGGCCCAGCTCGTCAAACGGTAGGAGGTCCCGACCCCTCCGTCCCGGATCGCGATCCCACGGAAACTTTGAACTACGTGGCTCTTCTGAAGGTCTGCGGCACCGCCACCAACGCTTTCGTGAATCTCGCGGACAGCGGGGGCCTGGAGGCGCGACGCGTACTGCTTCTGGATTCGAGAAACATGACGAAGCATGTTTCAGCGGAAGTGCTGGTGAACGGGAGATGGATCGTGGTGGATCCCACTTACCGCACGATTTTACGAGGTCCGGATGGTGCCACGGTAACTCTCAACCAGCTGTTGGATCCGGCCATCTTTGCCACCGCCACTCAGCGGATACCCGGTTACAATCCGGAATATTCCTACGGGCAGACGGTGCATCTACGAATGGGGCGGCTCAGCGTGTTTGGCGCGCCGCTTTTTGCAATTCTCGATCGCGTCGCCCCAGGCTGGTCGGAATCCACGATTGTCAGCTTGCTTGCCGAGAGAGAATCTCTCGTGGCGGTTCTTGCTTCGATTCTCTTAATCGCCTTTCTGTTTCTGCTTCGCGTGGGGCTCCGTTGGTACGGTGAAAAGAAGTTGGGAGTGCGAACGAACCGGGTTCGAGAACAGTTAGTGCGAGCCTGGAGAGCGTTCTTGAAGCCGGCGGATTCGTCCGACGTTGCAAAGCTGCTGCCAGGCAAGGATCCGACCAACTGAGGGCCCTCGCAATGAGGCAGATGTCCTTCGCCGTGATTGAGACGCCATGATGACTCGAAGTTTTCTTCCGATCAGTTTGCTTGTTGGCCTCCTCACGTTTCTTTGCCCAAGTCAGACTCGAAGTCAGGGCCGGAATGGGCAACCCGGCGAGCCATTGCCATCGGGCGCGACGGACCACTCGATCGTCAGCGTGTCGGCGTACGGCGCGAAGGGCGACGGCGTCACCGACGATTCCGGCGCCATTCAGGCAGCCATTAGCGCGGCCTGCCGCAGCGCTGCGGACGGTGGCGGTGGAACCGTCTTCTTCCCGCCGCCGAAGCTTTTTTATCTGGTCCTGCAGCCGCAGCTTCCATCCACTGCGTCGGTATTTTCAACGCCTACCCCGCAGTGCTGGGGACTACATTTGCAGGGAGGAAACACCTCCCGAATTCTCCACCTGCAGCAATTTCCGTTTGCTCCGATGGTGCCGATTATCGTGAGGGCCGGCAAGCTGCCGAACAGCGCGCCCATGTTCAATCTTCCCAGCTACGTAACCATGGAAAATTTATCCATCTCCGGGTTCAACCAGGCTGTTTCGATCTATGCCACGATCAACGTGTCGTTTCGAAATGTGTGCCTCGCTGTTACCGGCACCACCGGTATGCCCGACAACACTCCCCTCAAGATAACCAACAGCTTCTGGATCTGGTACAAGGGCGGATGCTTGATGGCCAACGGCGGCCCGAAAACTCCGATCGTGATTTTTTCCGGCGAGAAAGTTGTGAAGGGTGAAGCGCCGCTCGACGGGTTGATTACGATGGAGGACATCATTGCCGCAGGCGGCGGAATGCAATATATCCAGCGGGTCAACCAGTGGGGAACCGCCGGTAGCTTTGTGTTTCGCAATATCACGATCGAAGACGCCGCCACGGACGTCCTCGCTTTCTCCGCCGAGCACGGAGTATCTCTCGGGCCGGTCAACGGACTTACTTTCGACCACGTCGCCACTTCCGATGCAACGAATCCCGCCACCGCCGTTCTATCCGTGAATGCCGAGAACCTCCGAGTCAGCGGCGTCTATATGAACCACGTATCGACCGGGGGAGGGCCAGGCAAAGGCGCCGTCGCAGTCCGGGAGATTGCCGGCAAAGTGGACAACATTTTCATAACGAACTGCGATGGATGTGCCGTTGGGGTGGTCGATGGCAAGGGAAATCTTGCCGGGAACGTGACCGCGCAGAATCGCAACGGATTCGATCACTTTGTGGATACCAACGACCATAACGACCGGTTGCGCACCGACACGTTTATGAACCCGGGTACCAACGGCCCGCCGTTTCGCAGCACTGCATCGGGGAATAAATTCGCTTCGATTGGGCTCGATCCTCTTACAGGTCTTTTGTTTTCGGATGGAGCCAGCTTCGGATTCAATGCTCAAATTTTCGAATCGGCGCAAGGCGCACTCGATATCGGATTCGCTCGCACGCTGCCTCCCGCAAAAGTGACGGCAACGGCCTCGAATGGCGGAAAACTGCCCGAGGGAACTTATTTCTACTGGGTACGATCGGCTGTCAGCGGCAATTGCAAAGTCGAGTCCGCCCCTTCCACGTTTTCCGACGGGGTAAAGGTTGACGGTGGAAACAATGCGGTCGACGTGTCTTGGACATTGCCTCCGGCCGGCCCCTCACCGGTCAAGGGGTACTGCGTCTTCCGGAATATCGCTTCGAATTTCAGTAATTCGCCCCGCAGTATTTTCGTTTCGGGCGGATCGACGACTTCGTTCAAGGATACGGGCTTCGCTGGCTGCTGCGATTTGACGCCTCCGGTGAATGCGATGGAGCCGGTCCATCGCTTTACGGCAAACTCGCTCGGCGTCAATACGATCAATCCGCGCTCCACCCTCGACGTGAACGGCACGGGACGGTTCGCCGATCACTTGGAGGTGGATGCGCACGTCAATCAAGCGGCGCCCAACGGCGATTTCGGCGGCACGATCGCGATCACCAACGCCACCAGCGCCAGCCATTTGTTTACGAACGCATTTATCGGTGCAAATCCGCCCATTTGTACACTCACGCCTACCGCGGATACGACGTCTGAGGGCTCCTACTGGGTGACCTACCTCGGGAAACGCGGAAACTGGACCGGATTTACTGCGAATGTCCATGCATCCGGTTCAACGAGTTTCAATTATCGTTGTACCGGTAATCCGAATTAGGCGCGCAGGAGAAACTCAGAGATCGAAACGGCGGAGCGATCCCGGATATTCGGGTGTGCGCAAGAAAATGCGTCAGTGTTTCGCGCTTGTTTTCCGGCCTACCGCCCACAGCATGCGGCCGAAGGGCAGGTGTAGAGGAGCCCAAATCTTTCCCAGCGTCCGGACCAGGAGTGGCCTCCGCTGGCGGAAGAGCTCACCCCGCGGACTTTTGCGAATGAAATAGAGGAGCGAGTACAAGTCCTCTTCGATCGCCCTGCACTCCTCGACTTGAAAGCCGGTTGCTTCGAGTGCTGCTCGCAATTCGCGCCGGACGTATTCGCGATGATGTCCGTGATAAATGCTGTTCCCATCAGACTCGAAGAAATTTGAAAACTGATCGTTTACACTTTTTCCCGCAAATAGGAAAATTCGATTGTAGATCGATGCGTGATTGGGAGTTGTAAGCAGAATGCGGCCGCCGGGAGCGAGCACCCGCGAAATTTCTTGCAGCACCCGTTTGGGAGAGAAGGAATGGTGCTCGATCGTGTCCATGTAGGTTACGAAATCGAATGAATCGTCGTCGAACGGCAATGGATGCGAGCCGACATCGCATTCCTGGTAGTCCACCCCTTGTTCTGCGGCAATCGCGGCATAGACCCTCGTGTAAAAGCCATAATCCACTGCCGCAGTGCGGCATCCAAGCTTTGCGGCGTAGATAGCCATTGCCCCGATCTGCGCCCCTACGTCCAACACTCGCGGCGCAGGGCCTTCTGCTGCGGTGTGCTCCAGAATGAAGCGCAGGATGCGTACTTTCTCATCGCCGGCAACGATACTGTTGCGAATCCATTCCGGCGAATGTTCGGATGTCCTGGCGTCCGCTGCAAGACGGCTCAAGACTTCGTCGAAATCTTTCAGGGTCGGCTGGTTTCCGTACACCGTTCACATCTCCAAATATTTTCCGAGGTGCGCACATTCCCGGTCAACAAAAAAACGTGAAGAAACCTTATCATACGTAGCAGCACGAACTACGGGCAAAGCGAACGGCATGACCTAGGAGGGCTTGGAGATTCCGTGTCTTACGGGAATTCCGGCGCGTGGCAGGCTGGCCGCGTTAGCGGCTCGCGGACGCTACGAATCGGAATGCGTCCTCGACCGTCTTAAGTCCCGCCTTTGAACCAAGAGAGTTGGTTTCCATTTTCGAAAATTGATAGCGTCGGTGAGGCGAGAAGCTCGCCGGATCGAAAGTTCCCTTTTCGAATTGAAATATCCAGACGTATTCGCGGCGCGCTTTGTCGAACTGGGATTCGGGGATCAGTGCGGTATCGATTGGTGCCAATGGCGTGAAATCCGAAAAGCCCTCGCTCTGATGAACCAGCTCGGGCATTGTCCCGCTGAAAAAGTCCACGTCGTGCGTGAAGATGATCACGAAATCGACTTTCGACGGATCGGGAGCCGGGCAGATGCTGGAAAACGCTTTGCTCCGGTTCTGAGCGATCCATTTCATCTGGCCGGGCGTCAAGCCATACGCAGAAAAATAGCTACGGCAGGCAAGGTCCGCAACGCCACTTTCCAGTCGGAGATTCGATAGCTCATTCGAATCCCCCGTCGAGGATGCCGGAGCTGCGAGCGGGCGAACAACTCTGGGCGTCGTCGCATCGACCGCGGGAGCCTCGTGGGAAATCGAGATCGCAGTCGGAGGGGTGGGCGCGTCGGTTGCCTCCGTCTCAGCAGATGCCGGCAACGATTTCTCGATCGATGTGGGGGCCGGGGCGGGGCTCAATTCTGCAAAGCCGTCGGCTGGCGCAATGGAAACGCTCGTGGACGGCGCTTTCTTGTTCATGTTCTTTGCGAACTCCACTGCCGCCGAACGATCGCGCGGCGAAACCGCCGAATAATTCACATCAGCCGGAGCGAGCGAAGCAGCATTGGCTGCTGCCTGGGCGATTTCCTTCGCCTGAATTTGCTTGGCGGCTAGCCCGACGTCGCGAGCTGGATCGCGATAAGGCTCAAACGGCGCGAGGCTGGAGAGCGAGGCATCGGGAACATATCCCTCCACGCCGTTCTGCGCCCGGATTTTCACGTAATCCTGAACGCGCGCGATCACTTCGACGTTCTCGCCGCACTTCAGTCGCGCATCCACATTGAAGGTGCTCAGCGAATCATAGACCCAGATTTGGTCGCGGCTCGAATTGCACTTCAAGGTTGCCGTATCGGCTGCAGCAGACCCCGCCGAAATCAAAATGCCCATCGCACAAGCAATCACAGAGAGGAATCGCGCCCTGCCGCCCATTTCTACCCCCAAGCCCCATTCTTCGTGGATCTTCTCAGTAGTCTAGTACTTTGGAACAGGCGAACAACTGGTCAACAGTACAGAGAAAGGACAGGTAGGAACAGCCATGAGTGCAGGGACAGCTGCCTTGGAATCAATATACCTACTCTCTAGCAATCATGAGGCGCTCCTGCGGCAAGGTGCGATTGATTCGGGAGCCAACAAGCGCGCCGGAGTGTAGAATGGCAGCGCATCGAAAACTTCCACCGAGGATACCTCGACCGTGAACTATCTTCTCAAGACGGAACCCTCCGCATATTCCTTCGCCGACCTTCAACGCGACAAGGTCACCGTCTGGGACGGTATATCGAATCCGGCAGCATTGAAGCACCTTCGGGAGATGAAGCCGGGCGCTCGGCTCGTCGTTTATGAAACGGGGAACCAAAAAAGCGCCGTCGGGGTGGCGTCGGTGGTTTCCGTCAATGCCTCCGACCCAAAGAATCCGGCGGTGAAGATTCGGGCTGGAAAAGCGCTGGCCGAGCCGGTATCGCTTGGGCAAATCAAAGCCAATCCGCTGTTCGCCGGTTCGCCTCTTGTTCGGCAAGGGCGCCTCTCCGTGGTGCCCTTGTCCGATGCGCAGTACAAATTTTTGGTCGGCGACTGAACAGCGATTTGCCTGCGGTTGATTTGTGATTGAATTTGGCTTCAATGTCGGAACAAGCGCCAGATAGAAAGCCAAGCGCACCTTGCCGCTTACTTGTTTCTCTTTTCGAGTTCCGCCCACCGCGCATAGAGCTCTTCGATAAGCTTGTGAAGCTCCTCGATGCGAACACTCGTCTTGTGAAGCAGCTGCCGGTCGGCCATTGCGGCGGGGTTCTGCAGAGCAGCCGACCGCGCTCCCAGTTCCTGCTCGGCATCCGCGATCCGTTTCTCGATTGTCTCGAACTCTCTTGTCTCCCCAAACGAGAGTTTTTTCTTTTTCGCTGCAGCAGTGCTGCTGCTCGCGTCCACTCTGCTAGCGCTCTCCCCGTTCGCCCACGGCTTTCGCGCGTCCTTTGCCTGCTGCGACCGTTGCCAGGCGTCCCATTGCGAATAGTCCGCAAACCGAGCCGCTTCGCCGCGGCCATCCAGCCCCATGACGACCGTCGAGACGCGGTCGAGCATGTACCGGTCGTGCGTGACGAGAACCAGCGCGCCGGCGAATTCCAGAAGGCTTTCTTCCAGGATTTCGAGAGTCGGAATATCCAAATCGTTCGTCGGCTCGTCGAGCAGCAGCACATCCGCCGGCTGCACCATGAGTTGCGCGATCAGGATACGAGCGCGTTCCCCGCCGGAAAATCGGCCCACGGGACGATTCAGATCCTCGCCCGTGAAGAGAAATCGCGCCGCCCATCCGGCCACGTGGATCACGCGGTCGCGATAAATCACCGAATCGCTGTCGGGAGCCAGAGCGCGGCGCAGTGATACGTCCGGATCGAGTTCCCGATTCTGATCGAAGTAAACGATTCGCAATGGGTCGGCCCTATGGATCGTGCCTCGCGTGGGCTTCCAATCATCGCGCAACAGGCGGAGCAGCGTCGTCTTGCCGCTGCCGTTGGGGCCGACGAGCCCCACTCGCATCCCCGGCGTCAGGGTGAAATTGATATCGCCGAATAGTTTGCGATCGCCGATCGAATAGCCCACGCCATCGAGCCGCATAAGTTGTTTCGTTTGCCGGTTCGTTGCGGGAAAATCGATGTCCGCGGTCGCCGTGCTGCTCCGGGCGTTCATTCCCGCGAGTTCCCCGATCATCTTGTGCGCTTTGTCGATGCGCGACTTCGATTTGGTTGTGCGCGCTTTCGGTCCCCGTCGCAGCCACTCAATCTCCGTGTGGACGCGGTTTTCGAGGGCTTCCTGCCGTTTTTTCTGCGCATGAAGGTACTGTTCCTTCGCTTCGAGGAATGCGCTGTAGTTTCCGCGGACGCGCAAGAAACCGTCGGCATAGGCGCGATCGAGCTCCACCATGTCGTTTGCCACATTTTCGAGGAAGTACCGATCGTGCGTCACGACCACCGACGCAAACGCGGCGTTCTGTAGCAATGCTTCGAGCCATTGAATTCCGGCGAGGTCCAGATGATTCGTCGGCTCGTCGAGCAACAGAATATCCGGTTCTTCCACAAGTGCTTCGGCAATCGCCAGCCGTTTGCGCCAGCCGCCCGATAACTCCGCCGCGGAAGTCTCGAAATTCTGGAACCCCGCCCGGCCGAGCGTTTCCGCAAATTTCGACTGGCGCTCGGTGTGCCTCGTCCCCACCCGTTCGAGAGCGCCTTCAATCACCGATTTCACCGTGTCGTTCGGCGCGAATTCGGAAACCTGCTGGACGCAGCTCAATCGTGCGCCTTTACGAACGGCCACGTCTCCGCTGTCCGCTTTCACGCGGCCATCCAGAATCGCGAGAAGCGTCGATTTGCCCGAACCATTCGGGCCAATCAGGCCAATCCGGTCACCCGCGGATATCGTGATGGAGATATCTTGAAAAAGTGGAGAGGTTCCGTATTGCTTCGAAAGTTTTTGAGCACTGAGGATGGGCGCCAAATGGATTCATCTTCTCCTGTAGCGAGTTTACACTTGAGAATCCCGGCAGCGACAGCCGAACCTTGGGAGCGATCTCACCCTTAGAACGCACGCGTTGTGGCGTGGCAGCACTTGCGAGGGTATTCTGTTGAGGGGTTGTTTCGAGGGCTAGATTCGGCGCGACCTATCGAATCGGCGTCGCGGCAATACGATCGTCATGTGAGTAGAGGGCGCTCATAACGCATGTGCGGAATCTGCGGCGTCGTTGGAATTGAGTCGAGAGAGACCGGGGAAGCGCTCGTCCGCCGGATGATGGCCGCCATCGTTCACCGCGGCCCCGACGCAGAAGGCATCCTCGTCGCGCCGCCCGTTGTCGCCGGAAGCCGTCGCCTCAGCATCATCGACCTTCCCGGTGGCGGCCAGCCTGTTTGGAACGAAACCAATACGCTCGCGGTGGTCTATAACGGCGAAATTTACAATTTTCGCGAACTGCGCAGAGAACTCGTATCTGCCGGCCACCAATTCCGCACGAATTCCGACACCGAAGTCGTCATCCACGCTTTCGAAACTTGGGACGAAAAATTCGTCGAACGGCTGCACGGCATGTTCGCGTTCGCGATCGTCGAAATGCCGCAAGGTCCAGCCGGTCGGCCTTCCCGCGTGTTCATCGCCCGCGACCGGTTGGGAATCAAGCCGCTCTACTACGCCGTCGTCGATGGCCGGCTACTCTTCGCATCGGAAGTGCGCGCGCTCCTCGCCTCGGGCGGAGTGCCGGCCAGGCTTTCGACGGACGCTCTCTCCTCTTACCTGCTGTTCGGATCCGTCAGCGAGCCGGTAACTCTGGTGGAAGGCATCTCGTCACTTCCCCCGGGCCACTATCTCGATATGCAAATCGGAAGCGAACCGATTCTCGCGGTCTCGCCAAAATCGTATTGGAGCAGTGCTGACGCGCTGACGCAGTCGGCCCCTGCCAACCGTAGCGCCAGCTCCGCCTCGCCTCCGTTGCGAGTGCGCGCCTTGCTCGAAGAGGCCGTCGCAAGCCATCTGATTGCGGACGTGCCGGTCGGTGTGTTTCTCAGCAGCGGGCTTGATTCGACAGCCCTCGCGGCCCTCGCCAGCCGCGCTCAAAAAGGGATTCACACCTTCACCGTGGCTTTTCCGGATCTGGAATTCAGCGAAGCGGAGAAAGCCCGTCGCACTGCGGAACGGCTCGGCACAAATCATTCGGAACTCTCTCTCTCCGGCGAAGAAATGCTCGCGCGCCTCGACGAAGCCGTCGCCTCCTTCGACCAGCCCAGCATGGACGGCATCAACACCTATTTCGTTTCCTGGGCTGCTCGCCAGGCTGGTTTGAAAGTCGCGCTCTCCGGCCTCGGCAGCGACGAACTCTTTGGCGGCTACGCCACCTTCCGCGCGACCGCTCAGGTGAAGCAGATCGCGGCTGCGGCTCGCTGGATGCCGAAGCTTTTCCGGGAGCTGATTACGCCGCGATCGAGCTCGGCAAAGATGATCGCCTCATCGCCGGACGCATTCCGCAAAGCATCGGCCGCGTGGCTCGATCCGGCGGCGCTTCCGCATCCCTACTTCTTCACGCGCGCGCTCTTCGCTCCCGAGTCCGTCACCCGCTGGCGAGGCGACGATGCAAGCGCATGGAAGGCGTCGCCGTGGGGGCAATGGCTCGAACACGCCGCACAGGAAACACGATCGATGGACGATTTCACCGCGGTTTCGTGGCTCGAGCTGCGCTCCTATCTCGTGAACACTCTCTTGCGCGACACCGACGCGATGAGCATGCGCCATTCGCTCGAAGTGCGCGTGCCGTTTCTCGATTGTGCGCTCGTGGACTACGTTCTCTCGCTCCCGGAGTCGCAGAAGCGCAATCGCAGCCGGCCCAAGGCCCTTTTGATTGCGGCTCTCGGAGATTTGCTTCCGCACGAGCTGGTCGCGCAACCGAAGCGCACTTTTACGTTTCCGTGGGAAAATTGGCTGCGTGGCGCACTCCGCGAACGGATCGAAGCAGGCTTTGCCGATTGGTCCCCGGCTCTGGAAGCGCATCTTTCCGCGAACCACGTGCGCAAAGTGTGGAATGATTTTCTCGCCGGCCACACCACCTGGTCTCGGCCCTGGAGCCTCTACGTGCTGAATGAGTGGGTGAAGCGGAATTTGCGCGGTGATCGCGCGGGAAAATTCGAGCGAGGCAAGCCCGCCGCTGTTTCCGTGGCCTGAACCGCGATCCCATTGCGCGATACACTAGACATCTTGCAATGATCATCCTCGGCATCAATGCCTATCATGCGAACGCCTCGGCGGCCATCGTCGCCGGCGGGCGGCTCCTCGCCGCCGTCGAAGAGGAGCGCCTGAATCGCGTGAAATACGCAGCCGGGCTTCCCGCGCGCGCGATTCAATACTGCCTCGATCAAGCGGGTGTGAAGCTCAGCGAAGTGGACCACATCGCGATTCCCCGCGATCCGATGGCGCGCCTCGCCACGAAATTGCGTTTCGCCCTCCGCATGCCGCGATTTGCTCTCGAACGCGCCCGCGTGATGGCTCGCTTCGCCGGCATTCGCGAAGATTTGGCGTCGGCGTTTGAAATTTCGCCGGAAAATATTCGCGCGCGGTTCCACAAAATCGAGCACCACACCGCTCACCTCGCCAGCGCCTATTTCGTTTCTCCCTTCGAGCGCGCTGCGGTGCTGTCGGCGGATGGCCTCGGTGATTTTGCCAGCTCGATGTGGGCTCTCGGCGAAGGCCCGCGCATGAAGATCCTCGGTGAGATCACCTTTCCGCATTCGCTCGGCATGTACTACACCGCGCTCACGCAGTATCTCGGCTTCTGGAAATTCGGCGACGAGTACAAAGTGATGGGCCTCGCCGCCTACGGCCAGCCGGAATTTCTCGACGAATTCCGCCACATCGTTCGCGCCGATGGGCCCCTTTCGTTCTCCCTCGGGCTGAAATATTTCACGCATCAGAACCAGGGCGCCGAAATGTCCTGGCGCGAATCGGATCACACGCCCGTCCTCGGCCGTCTATTCTCCGCGTATCTCGAAAAACGCCTCGGTCCCGCTCGCAACGCCGAAGCGCCGCTCGAGCAACGGCACCACAATCTCGCCGCCAGCATGCAAGCCGCGCTCGAAGAAGTCCTCGTCGCTCACTGGTCCGTGCTCGCCGCGAAGACCGGCGAAAAATCCCTGTGTCTCGCCGGGGGCGTCGCTTTCAATTGCCTGGCCAACGGAAAAATCTTCGATCGCTCCCCGTTCGAGCGCGTGTACGTGCAGCCCGCGGCCGGCGATGCCGGATTGTCCGTCGGGGCAGCGTTTGCCGTGGAGCATCAGATTCTCGGCCGCCCGCGCCAGTTTGTGATGAGCCATGCCGGATGGGGCCCGGAATTCACTCCGCCGGAAATTCGCAGCGCGATCGAATCCAGCGGCGCCTCGAATGGAGATTTGCATCTCGCTGCATTGGACGAAAGTTCGCTCGTGCAAGCCACGGCGCGCCACATCGCCGCCGGAAGAATCGTCGGCTGGTTTCAAGGGCGCGTCGAATGGGGCCCGCGCTCTCTCGGCCAGCGCAGCATTCTCGCCGATCCGCGCCGCGCGGAGATGAAAGACGTCCTGAATCGCCGCATCAAGCACCGCGAAATTTTCCGCCCGTTTGCCCCGTCGATTCTCGAAGAAGCCACCGCCGAGTATTTCGACCAAACCCATCCCTCGCCTTTCATGACGTTCGCCTACTCCGTGCGCCCGGAAAAGCGCGCCGTAATTCCCGCGCCCACCCACGTGGACGGCACCGCTCGTCTGCAAACCGTCAGCCGCAGTACCAATCCTCTCTACTGGAAACTTCTGCGGGCAGTCGGAGACCTCACTGGCGTGCCCGTCGTGTTGAATACTTCGTTCAACGACAACGAGCCAATCGTCTGCCGTCCCGAAGAAGCTCTCGATTGTTTCCGGCGTACGCAGATGGACGTGCTCGTGATGGGCAATTTCGTCCTTGAAAAGAGAACCGCCGCCACGGCGAACGCGATCGGCGCCGGAAATTTGTCCGAGCCGTTAAAGTAAAATGTAGCGAATTTATGAAGTAAAATCGTACCGTACTGGACGCGCAGTTCTCGTCGCTCTCGATCGTCCCAGCTTGCGACGAACCTGAAGTGTTAGGCCGCTCATGCACATATTGCTCTTCAACGAATACTATCCGCCGGACACTTCTGCCACCGCCAAGATGGCCGCGCTCGTCGCAGAAACACTCGCAAAAAAGCATCGGGTGACGGTCGTCGCCGGCCGCCCCTCCTACGATCCTGACGAATACTATCCGTTTGCCTTTCTCCGCGCTGACACCTGCAACAATGTTGCTGTCGAACGAGTCGGCTCTACCGCGTATCCGCGCCACCAGATGCGCCGCCGCGTCTCGAATTATTTGTCTTATCTTGCTCTCGCCGTGCCGCGCGCTCTCGCAATTCGTCCAGACGTCGTCCTTGCGATGACGGACCCGCCCGTCGCGGGAATTGCCGGCGCGTTCGTCGCGCGCATGTGCGGCCGCCCTTTCGTTTACAACATTCGCGACATGTACCCGGACATGGCCATCGGCGGAAGCATTGTCCGCCCCAACCCGCTCGTCGCCCGCTGGGAGCAGATGCACCGCCGCGCGTTGCGCCAGGCAGCCCGCGTTATCGTGCTCGGTGACGACATGCGCGACCGCATTCTCGCGAAAGGTGCCGCGCCGGATCGCGTCGTCGTCGTTCGCGATGGCGCCTCGCCTTCAGGCTCGTTGCCGCAGCAATCGGACCCCATTGTGCAAGAGATGCGCTCGGGATTTCCCTTCGTCGTTCTGCACGCCGGCAATCTCGGCTTCTACGGAGCTTGGTCCACTCTGCTGAAAGCCGCCGAAATTCTGCGCAACGAAAGCACAGGGCTCGTGTTTGTAGGTGACGGAGCCAACCGCGCCGCGATGGAATCGTCCGTAAATGGTTCGCCGAATGTTCGCTTCCTGCCGTTTCGTCCGGCCTCCGAAATTCCGCACGTGATGGTCGCCGGCGACCTCCACATCATCACCGTAAAGCGCGGCCTGGAGGGTGTCGTAGTCCCCAGCAAGCTCTACTCGACTCTTGCCGCAGGCCGCCCCGTTCTGGTGGTCGCCCCGCGCGAATGCGACGCCGCCCGAATCGTCACCGAATCCGGTTGCGGTGTTGTCGCAGATCCTGACGATTCCAACGCAGTTGCCCGTGCCATCCGGGAACTCCGCGACGACCCTGCCCGGCTCGCCGAGATGGGCCGCCGCGCGCGGGATACCGCGGAAAAATATGCTAGAGTGAACGAGTTGGAGAAATTTACCGGCATCATCGAAGACGCCGCAAAGCTGCCCTATCATGGCTATTCCTGTTGATTTGATTGCATTCGGCGTGGCGCTGCTCGCCTCGCTGGGTCTCACCGTGCCCGTGCGATTCTTCGCGCTTCGAATGGGGCTGGTCGATCATCCCGGTCCGCGCAAAGTGCACCTCAAACCGATTCCGCTGCTCGGCGGAATCGCCATCTTTTTGGGATTCGCTGCGGCGATTCTGTTGACGCAGCATGGCGTCATGAAACAGCAGACAATTGCCATCCTCAGCGGCGCCACGCTTCTCGCGATTGTGGGATTCCTCGACGATGGCGGCCTGCTCCATCACCAGGTGAAACTGTTCATCGGCATGCCCGTTGCTGCTATTTTCTTGCTGGTGTCGGGCATTCGCGCGCAGCTTTTTTCGCAATTCATTCCCGGATCTCTCGGCGCGATACTGGACGCCTGCTTCACGATCCTCTGGGTCGTCGGCATCACCGCGTCGTTCAGCATTCTCGATCACATGGACGGCCTCTGCGCCGGCATCACCGCCGTTGCTGCCGCGTTTTTCACACTCTCTGCGCATATGAACGGCCAGACAATCGTTCAAACGCTGGGCGCCGCAACTCTGGGCGCCGCGCTCGGATTCCTGCGCTGGAATTTCAATCCCGCGAAAATATTCATGGGTGACGGCGGTGCGATGTTTCTTGGCTTCCTGATGGCCACACTGGGCCTGAAAATTCGCCCCGACGGCGCTCCATTTCCCGCCGGCTGGCTCGTTCCGCTTTTGATTCTGGGTGTCCCGATTTTTGACACGACACTGGTATCGATCTCTCGCGCCCGGCGCGGGCTGCTGCCGTTCACTTCGCCCGGGAAAGATCACACCGCGCACCGCCTCTCCAATCTCGGCCTCGGACACCGCGGCGCTGTCCTCGTGCTCTATCTGCTCGCGGCGATACTGGGGACGATCGCCATCTTTATCCCCCGCTTCTCAACCGGCTCGCTCTACGCCCTCGCCGCAGTCCTGGCCTTGTGCGCTCTCGTCGCCGTCTTTTTTCTCGAGACCGCGCCTTTCGAAAAGCAGGCCAAGCTCGAAAAATCGGCTTCGCCTCTCTAGGGTATTTCCGCCGCGGTTTTAGGGGTCTTCTTCGTTGGTGGGGATTCGCCGGTAGGATATACTTTCTCGCCTGTAATTCGGGGGGCGCAGAGGCACCCTTGCCGGTGCTTTCTGCATCGATAGATGTATTGAGGGCTCCGCCCTACCGCGCGACTTTCCAGACTCATCGCTTGCGGATTTTGCCAAAACACATGGGACCGACTCCGGCAGAGGAAGATCGTGTTCGAATCGCGCCACGCGAAGAACGATTCCAATTCCATTTCGCCCACTGAAAGCCAGAACGTAGCGGTGATCGGCGGTTCCGCCGCCGGTTTATTCACAGCCTCTCTTCTGGCTCGCAAAGGCGTGCCTGTCCGCGTACTCGAACGCATCGAAACGCTCGAACCGGCTGCAAGGACGCTGATCGTCACGCACCGCCTGCGAAATCTGCTGGGGCGCGCCGCGGAAGCGAGCGTCGTGAACGAAATCCGGCGATTCGAATTGTTCACCGACGGCCGCAGCGCGAATGTCGCTCTGAAGCATCCGGACTTGATCGTCGAGCGGCGCGCCCTGATCCAGGGTCTCGCGCAAGAGGCCCGGCAAGCGGGGGCAACGCTCGAACTGGGCCGCCGGTTTCACGCGCTTCATCCGAATGGGCGGGGGCTCGTACTCGAAGTCGAGCAATGTGCAAACGGCCGGCGCGAAGAGGTTCGCGCGCAGACGATCGTCGGCGGCGACGGAGCTTCCAGCCGCGTGGCGCGCGCGGCCGGCTGGTCGCCTCTGGAAACCGTTCCGCTGGTGCAAGCCATCGTCTCGCTGCCGAAAGACATGTCGCCCGATACCGCGCGCGTCTGGTTTGTCCCGCAGGACACTCCCTATTTCTATTGGCTCATCCCCGAATCGCCCACCCGCGGCGCGCTCGGCTTGATCGGCGAAAACGGGCCCGACACGCGCCGTCATCTCGAACGCTTCCTCGAAAAGCGGAAACTCGACCCGATCGAATTCCAGGGAGCGCGCATTCCCGTCTACACCGGCTGGGTGCCGGTGAAGAGGCAGGTGGGGAACGGCTCGGTGTACGTGGTCGGCGATGCGGCCGGCCAGGTGAAAGTAACGACGGTGGGCGGTATCGTCACCGGTTTCCGCGGTGCGCTCGGAGTTGCCGAAGCAATTCTTCACGGCGGCTCGAGTAGCGAGCTGCGTTCGCTCCGTCGCGAACTGAATCTCCACCTGCTGCTGCGCCGCTCGCTCCACGATTTTCAGCAATCCGACTACAGCCGCCTTGTGGATCTGCTGAACGCGCCAGCCATCCAATCTCTCGGAGAATACTCGCGGGATGAAGCCTGGAAAATCCTGTGGCGCATCTGCCTGAAGCAGCCAAAACTCCTGCTGCTCGGGCTGCGTGGGCTTCTGACGCGAGGCCGCCCGCTTCACCAGCCTCGTAGTTGACTTCTTCGCGGCAAGAGTCTTTCAGCGGGCGAAACGTCCGGTAGTGGGCCAGTTTGAAAAGGGGAGTGCGGGGGACGGGATTCGAACCCGCACGGACTTACGCCCACAAGCTTCCAAGGCTTGAGCGTCTGCCAGTTTCGCCACCCCCGCAGGGAGCTTCAAAATGACAGGATATGTTAGTATATCTCATAAGGTACGGGCCTTGGAAGTCCCGCCGCCTTTGGAGGAAAAAATGCAAAGGGTAGCCTTATTTGTGGACGGGGCAAATATGTTCTATGCCCAGCGCGAGAACGGCTGGTTCATTGATTTTCGTTCGGTGTATCAGATGTTCACTGATAACCGCGAAAAAGCTTCTGCCTATTATTTCACCGCAACACCCCACATGGCCGACCCTGAAAAGGTTCGGAATTACCGCCGATTTCGTACGGCCCTGCAAAGCATGGGATTCAGTGTAGTGGACAAAGAGGTAAGAGTAATCTCTAGCCCCAATTCTAATGTCGTGAAAGTGAAAGGCAACCTCGACATCGAACTCGTGTTCAGGATACTCACGGAGAAAGACACTTATGACGAAGCTGTTTTGATGGGAGGAGATAGTGACTATATTCCGATAGTCAGCCACTTGCGGGCGCTGGGCAAAACCGTGACCGTCGTTGGAAGGCGGGAATCCACGTCAAACGATCTGATTAACGTAGCAAACAGGTTCGTTGATCTTAACGCAATTCGAGACAGGATAGAGAAGGAAAGGTCGCCGTCGAAGATTCCGCAGGCAAAAAAATCGGGGGCTCATTAGATTGGCCCCCTTCATTACTTTCGCCTCCAGATTAATTAGGAGAGGCTGTTCATTTTTTTGTGGTCGTGGTCCATGCTGCGAAACCGCGACGCACAGCCTTGGAAGCAAAAGAAGAATAACTTAGGCACTAAGATATGTCAAGTACCACATATAGTGTAGGCTTTGCTGATAACTCCAGTAGAATCATGGTAGAGCAGTTGAACCCATTTTAAGCAGCTACACCGTTTAAAGATCTATCCAAAAGATCTACGACTTCCTCGATGGACCATACATGGTCTGACACGCCCGCCTCCATTGCTGGGGTAACGCGCAGAGATTGGTGTATGCGGCAGAAATTGTAGTGCATGTAGTGAAGCGCGATGGCCCAGAAGTGATTCTCCGCTTTCTTTGAGAAGGCGTTCGTCAGGCGGGTGAAGCGGCGCATCTTCATTCGCATTGTCAAATTCTGGCGCTCAACGAAGCTACTCGAAATGTGCTTTGGGTCAGGACGTCCAGTTACACCCACACTCTGGCAGCCGATGCACTCCGCAGGGCTATAGCGCTTTTCTGATTCCCCATCGTTTCCGTAGAGCTTAACGAGCATCGCATAGTCCACTCCGCTTCCGAACGCCCCTTCCACAGCGTTTAGATAGACTCGGTGGCCGTCAGTGGTCAATTGAACACGGCTGGCGAGCCGAGACGCCAGATCATCCATAAATATCTTCGCGGTCTCTGAGCCTCGCGTTCCGACCATGAAAGAAGGAACTAGCTTCGTATCGGCGTCCAAGGCTACCCACGTCCAAATATCGCCCCAACCGCGGGCCTTCTTTTCTTCGCTAGCGTTCTTTTCCTTCGCCCCGACAAAACTCCAAATTTCATCGCACTGGATTCGCTTGCAGGGCAAGTTGCGGAGCGCCCTATCCTGATAGTCCAGGCACGCACGGCCGAGGCTCACCAAGAGCCTTAGAACGGTGTCTTTCGCCACGCCCGTCATGCGGACGGTGGCCCGAACTGAATTGCCTTCCACTAGAGAACCGATAACCGCTGCGCGTCGTTGCTTTGAGAGTGTGTTCATGTTCGGTAGTATGCTTGAGCGGTATGGCATGTGTCAAGCGCAAAAACAGCAAGCGACGGGACAAAAAAGTTACGCAAGGCCGTTGACTTTTACTGGCGCAGCGGGTGTAAAATGGAACCGCCGGACGGCCTCGGGTTCATGCTTGGCGGCTGACCCGAAAACGATCCGGCGGATCGGAGCGAATATGAGAAGTTGTCCGCACCCCTCGAAAGGGTGAAGGGTTAAGGAAACTCCCTAGGACTCCGTAGCGGGGGCGGTCAGCATTGGCAAAGGGCCGCTCCCGTACGACTCAACGCCTTTATAGCAAGAAACACCAATGTTTTCCAGCAGAAAGTGAGGATGCGATGGCGAATGAACAAATCAATTACAAAGCCGTACTCGCCGATCTGGAAGCGAAAAAGGCCCAGATAGAATCGGCGATAGCGGCCATTAAGATGATTGCGGCGCAGGGCGGGACATTCACTCCGGGTCCGGGCGGCAACGACCTTGGCCCGAGTGCATTCTTGAAAATGAGCATTCCCGACGCGGCGAAGAAACTACTCGAAACCACAAAACAGAAGCACTCTACACAGGCGATAATCGATGCGCTTGTAGCGGGGGGCTTGCCTAAGAGCAAATATCCAACCGTTTACAGCATTTTGACTCGTCGGGCGAAGCAAGTCGGAGACCTAATCAACATGCAGGGAGATTGGGCGCTGGCAGAGTGGTATCCGAACTATCGAAAAGGGAAACAGGCGAAGGATGAGGAAGTCGAGTTGGCGGACAAGAAGGGCGTAATGAAAAAGTCCGTTAAGGCGAGGAAGGCGAAAGCAGCGCCCGTAGCGGTAGTAGCTCCCGTTGCGGTTGCGGCTTCGGCCTAGCCTTTCTTCTCCTTGGCCCATCTCGTTCGAGCGGCGTTCATCGCTATTTCACGGCGTCGCTCGGGCGAGAGCTTCTTCATTCGGGCTTTTCCGCCCTTTAGTCCACCGAGGCGTCCCAGCGCGACCGCAGCGGGGTTCTTGCTCGGCATCGTCAAATCCAGTTCTTGGCGTGTGTGTATCTCTACGATTCGTGCGGCCAATTGATTCACATCCTTCGGCATCTTTTGTCTTCTAGGTTTTCTCACGCTCCTAGTATGGCAGGCTTCCTTGAGCAGTCAAGAACCCAGCTTTTCAAACTGGCCCACTACCAAACGTCCCGCTCCATTCCAACCTTCTCCTGCTATTCTGTGGAATAGAAATCCGTGAACTCTCGTCCTTGGCAGGATAGGCGCGTGCCGAAAAGCAAACCGTCGTTGGGAAATTGCTGATATGTACATCCTGGGCATCTCGGCCATGGAGCACGATCCAGCCGTCGCGATCATCGGCGATAGTGGCGTAATTGCCGCGATCGAGGAGAGGAAACTCGCTCGCGCGCGCACGGAGCGCGGAATACCGCGCCTCGCCATCCGTTACTGCCTTGAGCGCGCGGGCGTCAAGTGGAAGGACGTCGACCGAGTCGCCATCGCCTCCCGCCCGGGCCGGGCATGGTCTCGCAAAGCGCTCTTCCGCACGCGGCTCGCGCCGCTCGCCCCCATCTCCAGCGTGTACTTTATGAATCAGGCTTCGGGCGAACTCGGCCGCGAGCTTAATAATTTCCGGATTCTGCGTGAGATGGCCGGAGGCTCCGGTGATCGCGTGCAGGGCTTCGATCATTATCTCAGCCATGCCGCGAGCGCTTATTTCGCTTCGCCGTTCGATCGCTCTCTCATCGTCACTCTCGACGAACGGGGCGAAGGCCGCTGCGGCTTCGCAGGAGTGGGAGAAGGCACGAGGATTCGCGAGGTCGCGGGGATCGCTTTCCCGCATTCGCTTGCGTGGGTTTACACGCAGGTCACGAAGCTGGCCGGCTTTCGTCCGCACGCCGACGAGCACAAGGTCCAGTGGCTCAGCACCGTCGGCGAGCCCGTTTTTGCAGACCTGTTTGTCAGGATGCTCCAACGCTCTCCGCAATCTCCGCCGCATTTGAATTCGAAATATTTTCAGCGCGATTTTGCGGGCGAGCTTGCTTTCAGCGATGAGTTTTACCGTCGCGTGGGAATCCCGCGCGAAGCGGAGCCCCATATCGACGACAAAGTCCGCGCGAACATTGCCGCCAGCCTCCAGCAAGCGTGCGCCGGAATTCTCGTCGAATGGCTTGAAACTCTGCGCAAGCAGACCGGCGAGCGGCAGTTGTGCCTGGCCGGAGGATTGTTTCTCAATCCTTTGTTGGTTGAGACCGTCGAAGAAAAAACCGGATTCGAGAATATCTTCGTTCAACCGGCGGCAGGTAACGAAGGCACGGCGCTGGGCGCGGCGTGGCTCGCGTGGCACGATTCGCGGGACCGCGCGCGCGTGGCGCCGCTTTCGAGCCTCTATCTTGGGCCGTCGTACTCGAACGAGCAGATCAAACAAGTCCTTGACAACTGCAAAGCCACTTATCACTGGTGCGATTCGGAAGATCAGAAAATCGATCAGGTCTTGCGCTTGCTGCAAGCTGGGAAAATCGTTGCGTGGTTCCAGGGCGCCGCCGAATTTGGCCCGCGCGCGCTGGGCAATCGCAGTCTGCTCGCTTCTCCCTTTGCGCCCTACGTGACGGAAAATCTCAACGATTTCGTGAAGCACCGCGAGCCGTACCGGCCGTTTGCGCTTTCGATTCCCGCGGAGGACTGCGCGGAATACTTTACGTGCTCGACGAACGGCCGGTTCATGACCACGATGGCTGTGCCCACCGAAAAAATGCGCAAGCTGCTGGAACCGAGCCCCTCGGGTTTTGTCTCGCGCGGCAGCGTCCGTCTGCACGTGGTTGCGCGGGAAGATAATCCCCTGTTCTGGCGGCTGTTGAAGCGTTCGGGCGAAAAAGGCCCCGCGCCGATCCTCGTGAATGCCTCGTTCAATCTTTTTGGCGAGCCACTCGTAGTTACTCCGCGCGACGCCGTCCGCAGTTACTTCTGCTCCGGGGTGGATGCAGTAATGGCGGGAAGCTTTCTCCTCACGAAGCGCTAGCCAATCGTGCCCATCATTGTAGATTCCGCTGCGGTGCCACGGGCGGCCAGGACCCGACGCATGCGCGCGCTTTTTGTCATCGCGGCGCTCTTACTCGTTGTAGTCGCGGGAATCGCCGGGTTTCATGGGGCGGGCCGCTGGCTGGTGCGCGAGGACGCGATTGCGAAGGGCGATGTGATCGTGGTCCTCAGTGGCGGCTTGCCATATCGCGCGGAGCAGGCAGCCGCGCTTTACAAGCAAGGCTACGCGCCGGAAATGTGGGTTAGCTGGCCGGAGAGTCCCGTCGCGGAGATGGAAGCGCTGGGCGTGAAATATGTCGGCGAAGAAGAGTACGACCGCCAGATTCTCATCAGCGAAGGCGTGCCGGCGTCCGCGATCCGTATTTTTCCTGAGACCATCCTCGATACACAGCAGGAAATCGAAGAGATCGCGCGCGAAATGCGCCGCTCCGGCAAGACTCGCGTCATCATCGTGACGTCTCCGCAACACACCCGCCGCGTCAAGACGCTTTGGAAAAGCCTCGCCGGCGGCGGCCTGGAAGCAATCGTCCGCGCCGCGTTTCAGGATCCATTCGATGCAGACCACTGGTGGCGCAATTCGCGCGACGCACTCGCCGTCGTGCGCGAATATCTCGGCTTGCTCAATGCCTGGGCAGGCTTGCCGGTTCGTCCTCACGCCCAGTAGAGAGATAGGGCTCAACCTTCTGGCTGTCGTGCGTGACGTATTGGCGTCGCTGTCGTCGAAGCGTGCTTCGGAATAGCGCGGCGAGTGGGGTAGCATAGATACACTTGATTTAGGTGTTTTCATCCCATCTATTTTTCGGGGGATACGTTGAAGATTTCGGTGATTGGGGCCGGCTACGTCGGCCTCGTGACGGGCGGCTGCCTGGCGGAAATTGGCCACGAAGTGGTCTGTTCGGACAATGATGCAGCGAAGATCGAGACTCTTGAATCCGGTCGGCTGCCGATCTACGAGCCGGGCCTGGAAGCCGTCATCGCCAAGGCGCGCAAGGAAGGGCGGCTGAGCTTTACCGCGAATCCGGCGGACGCAGTCTCTTCGGGCGACGCGATTTTCATTTGCGTGGGGACACCCCCACTTCCGAATGGTGACGCGGATTTGAGCGCGATCGACCACGTCGCGCGGCTCATCGCCAGCGAAGCGCGCACCCCGAAACTTGTCGTCGAGAAAAGCACGGTCCCCGCGCAAACGGGGGAGGAATTAAAGCGCGCGCTTTCTGTTTACGGGCGCAAGAGCGGTGTCACGTTTCGCGTCGCTTCGAACCCCGAATTCCTGCGCGAGGGCACGGCCGTCGAGGATTTTCTGCATCCCGACCGGATCGTCGTCGGTGTGGATGATGAAGCAGCCGAGCGCCAGCTCCACGAAATTTACCGCCCGGTCCTGGAGCGCAAATTCAATTGCCCGATGCATTCTCCGGCAGCCTGCCCCGACGTGCCGCCGCCTGCATGGCTCGTAACCACGATCAACAGCGCCGAACTGATCAAGCACGCATCGAATTCTTTCCTCGCGCTGAAGATCTCCTACGCGAATATGGTTGCCGACCTGGCCGAGCGCCTCGGAGCGGACATTCAAGAAGTGACGCGCGCGGTGGGAATGGATTCTCGGATCGGTCGAAGTTTCCTGAATGCCGGACTCGGATTCGGCGGATTCTGCCTGCCGAAGGACTTGCAGGCGTTCGTGCATCTGGCGGAGCGCTCGGGCGTCGATTTTTCGCTGCTCAAAGAAGTGGAAAAGATCAATCACCGGCGCATCCACCATTTCGTCGAAAAAATCCGCCGCGCGCTCTGGGTGATCAAAGGAAAGCAGATCGCCGTGCTGGGCCTCGCCTTCAAAGCCAACACGGACGACATTCGCTTCGCGCCGGCCATTGATTTGATCCAGGCGCTGGTAGCAGAAGGAGCGAAGGTCCGCGCGTACGATCCCGAAGCGATGGGACGGGCGCGGGCGCTGATGCCGAAGGTGGAAATGCCGGAGTCGGCCTACGAAGCCGCGAAGGACGCGGAGGCTCTGGTGATCGCGACGGAGTGGAAGCAGTTCCGCGAGCTCGACTGGACGCGCATTCGCGAGGCGATGGCGCGGCCGCTGATCGTCGATGCGCGAAATCTGCTTTCGGGGCGCGACATGAAAGCGCTCGGATTCGAGTACTATTCGGCCGGCCGGCCGGACTGAAAACCGAACTGGCCGGCGCGTTGTTTCACCGCGTGGGCTCCGCCACTTTCTTCCGGAAGTATTCGTAGGTTTTCTTCAGACCTTCTTCGAGATTTATTTTCGGTTCCCATTTCAAAATGCGGCGCGCTTTGGCGATGTCCGGGCAGCGCTGTTTGGGGTCGTCCTGCGGCAGCGGACGGAAAACGATCGGCTCTTTCGAGCCGACCAGCGTGCGCACGCGCTCCGCAAATTCGAGAATCGTGATTTCGTGCGGATTGCCGATGTTCACCGGATCGTGCTCGTCCGATTCGAGCAGCCGGTATATCCCATCGAGCAGATCGGAGACGTAGCAGAAGCTGCGCGTCTGCTTGCCGTCGCCGTACACCGTGAGGGGTTCTCCGGTGAGCGCCTGATACAGAAAATTCGGAAGCGCGCGTCCGTCGTTGAGGCGCATGCGTGGACCGTACGTGTTGAAGATTCGCGCGATGCGCGTGTCCACGCCGTGATAGCGGTAATACGCCATCGTGAGCGCTTCCGCGAAGCGTTTGGATTCATCGTACACGCCGCGCGGGCCGATCGGATTCACGCGTCCCCAGTAGGTTTCCGGCTGTGGCGTGACTTCTGGATCGCCGTAGCATTCCGAAGTGGATGCAATCAGGAATTTTGATTTTTTCGCAAGCGCAAGGCCCAGCGCATTGTGTGTGCCGAGCGCGCCCACTTTCATCGTCTGAATCGGCAGCTTCAAATAGTCGGGCGGGCTGGCGGGCGACGCGAAGTGCAGCACCGCTTCCACGGGGCCGGCCACTTCGATGTAGCGCGTCACGTCCTGCCGTACGAATCGAAATTTGGGATGCGAGAGCAGGTGCGAGACGTTGGAATCGCTGCCGGTAACGAGATTGTCTATGCAGAGAACGTCCCAGCCCTTTTCGAGCATCAAGTCGCAAAGATGCGAGCCGAGAAATCCGGCGCCGCCCGTGATCACCGCGCGCAAATTATTTTCTCCCTTCGTGGATGCCGGCCGGAACGGCCGGTGCCGTCGTCATTATCGCCCGGATTTTTTCGTGCCGCGCGCACATTGCTACTTCTGTTTCGCCGCCTGAGACGTTGGCGCGAACGCGGTCGTGTGATCCACCACCACTCGCCAGCCTTCCGGAAATTTCCGGAAATTGAGCGTGAAGATGCCGGAGGGATTGTCCTTCTCGCGCTGGAGATGATATTCCCCGATCGCGTACGCGGAGTTGGGGCACTCGACGCGGATTTCGAGATTCGAAAAGGAGAGCTGGCCCATTGCCTTGCGGTCCGGATACCCCCGGCGGTAGCGGTCGAGCAGCGCTTGCCAGCCGCGGGCGATTCCCTCGGCGCTGACGAATTCCGTCTCGTCCGATTTCCAGTAGCCGGCCATGAACCCTTCGATATCGCCGCGATTCCACGCTGCCGTTTGATCTTCGAGCAGCGTGCGGATCTGGGTTTCGTCGGAGGATGGCGGCCGGGGCGCGGCGGCACCAGTGCGCGAGGTGAGGGCGACGAGAAGCAGAAAAAACATCGCCATCGGCGCGATGACAGATGCGATCGGTGTTCGCCAGCCATTTCGATTCAACATGAGCCCGGTCCTTTTCGCGCAGCGCATCCCGTGCGCCGCGTGCATCAGCAACCCTCGCACGTTGCGCGGCGAATTTCAAACGGTTGTTGGTGTGGCGATTTTAGCTGGGCGTGCCCGTGCCAAGTTCTCGCATGTACGCGTGGTGTCCTAGTTTGTGTTGCAGGGCCAGCAAACAAACAACATGCCCAGACGGCCACTCCGAGCGCCGTAGGCGCGAAAGAAGTTAGCCCCGCGCGTAAGCGCGGGGAAGAAGGGGGCGCGTGAACGCTTACCTTTCGCGGTCCATTTTCCGCGAGCGTTCGCTTCTTCTCTTATCTTCAATTTAGGGCACGATCTGCCTATCCGGCGGAAAGCGGAAGCCGCTGCCGGCAGGATCGAGCAAGGTGGGAAGGCCCACGACGAGGGTGGGCGCCCGTCGTGCCTACCCGGGCGGGTCGGCGGGAATTGAGGAGGCAGTACTGTCGTTCCATTGTGCTCCGCGGAGGCTAGCGGCAAACTGGGAATGGTCAAAAGAGATGCTCACTGCGATATTCATTCTCGTGCTTTCGTTGGCTTCGCTGATGCAGTTCGCGGCGTTCACCTGGCGGGCTGCCTTCTTGAGCATGGCTACCACGGAGATGCCAGAGAGTGCTCGTAAGTCTATTGAATTGAGCGACTTTCGGGAGGCCTCGATTTACGACCAGCTGTGCCCCGAGCTGGGCTCCAGCGGCGGGTTGAAGCTTGGATCGGTTAGTCTCTACCACAGCCTGCTTCGGGTGCTGACGTCGGTAGGCGCTACGGTACTGCCGCCGGCGGCTGGCTGGGCGCAGCGGGAAATGGCGCTCTGCACGCGTTATGCGACGGTAGCTTTGGCGCAGCGGATGGAGCGAAATCAGTTGGTGGCCGCCGAACTTACCTCGTTTTAGTTCCCCGATTTCAGTTCTAAACTCCCTCAATGATTGATCCTCGGTTCGCTTCACTCAGTAGGCAAATTCTGCCTCGCAGGAAGCAAACAGCGGGCGAAATTTGCCGGGCAATGTGCGCAAGGCGGGCATTTGCGCGGCGACTGGCCGTGCTAAAGCACGGGGAATCAAGGAAGCTCGTTGCGGATCGCAACTGGCAAAGCGAATGCCATTGAAGAATGTGCGAAGCGTGCGGTGCTCCAAGTTGGAATGCTGGCGGCATCGCGCCTAAAGCGTTCGCGGAGCCAACCGATAGAAATAATGGCGGGCTCAGCGCGCGGGTAACCGTCGCAGCGAGAACGCTGGGTGCGTGAACGATCGCACCGAAAAAGAACGAGGAGGAGTCGATGGCAATCCAGGCGATATTGGGGAGTGTGCTCCAGGGTGCATTGGCAGCCACGCCGCAATCGAGAATCAAGCAGTTCCAGCAGGAATTTCAGCAGCTCGGTCAGGACTTGCAATCGGGAAATCTGGCGCAGGCGCAATCCGACTTCGTGACGCTCGAGCAGAATTCGCCGTTCCTGGCGCAAAGCGTCTCGGCGAACAACCCCGCGAACAGCGCCGCAAACGTCACCACGGCCTCCGCGAGCCCCGTCGCCGCCGGCAGCAATCCGATCGCGCAAGCCTTCCATCAGCTTTCCCAGGACCTGCAAGCCGGCAATCTGGCCGGCGCGCAGCAGGATTTCGCCGCGATCCAGCGGGATTTCCAGAACGCCCCTCAAGCGGCGGGCGGTGGCGGCGGGCATCATCACCACCACGCGCTGGCCGTGAGCCAGAGCTCGCAATCGTCGTCGCCGCTCGCGCAGCTTTTCGCGCAGCTCGGCCAGTCGCTGCAGAGCGGAAATCTTTCGAGTGCGCAGCAGGCATACTTCGCGCTGCAGCAGGATTTTCAGCAGTCCGCGACGAGCGGCGGCCCGAGCGGGATCCGCAATACCGCATCGCAGATTGCCACGGGAGCGCTGAATCTGGTCGCGTAGTTGGCGCCGGAATTCTGCAAACATCCCGCTCCGATCGTTTCGCAACAGCGGAATTGTGAAGGGCAGCGAGTTCGACCTTGCTGCCTTTTTTTATTTTGAGCCGCTGTGCGGCCGCACCCGAAAGCAAATTCAAAGGAGCCGGCTGGAAGCCGGCGGTACAAAAAAGAAGAGCGGGGCGCTCGGCGCCCCGCTTTTTTTCTTGCGCGATTGCTTAGGCTGTAGCTGTGCGCTGCGTTTGGAAGAACGCAAGCAGATCGGCGTTGATCTGGTCCGCGTGGGTGGTGGGCATGCCGTGCGGAAAGCCCTTGTAGGATTTGAATGTGCTGTTCCGCAGCAACTTGGCCGCGAGCGGTCCGGCATCGGCAAAGGGCACGATCTGGTCGTCCTCGCTATGCAACACCAGGACCGGCACGGTGATCTTTTT
This sequence comes from Candidatus Acidiferrales bacterium, assembly GCA_050746925.1. GTDB lineage: Bacteria > Acidobacteriota > Terriglobia > Acidiferrales > UBA7541 > Palsa-295. The sequence continues at coordinate 35,463 of JBOGNA010000138.1, read as the reverse complement.
CAGGTCTTCGGTGAAGCCGGTCTGGGAGAAGGCGACGATGCCGTCATAGTGTGCTTTGGCGCCGCCCATCATGCCCTGGCGCCACCAATTCCAGATCACCGCTTGGGAGGGTTTCGCACCCGGACGGTTGTAACCGTAGAAGGGTCCGGATGCCACTTCGTAGTAGAACTCGGATCGGTTGGCGGCGAGCTGTGCCTGAAGCCCGTCAAAAACTTCTTTCGGCAGCCCGCCCGGATTGGCAGCGGTCTTCACCATCAAGGGCGGTATGGCGCTGATGATCGCCGCTCTTGCCACGCGGCTTTCTCCGTGGCGGGCGATGTAGTGCACCACTTCGCCGCCGCCGGTCGAGTGGCCGACATGAATCGCGTTCTTCAGATCGAGGTGGGCGGTGAGAGCGGCGAGGTCGTCGGCGTAGTGATCCATATCGTGGCCGCCACTGGTCTGAGTGGAACGGCCATGTCCGCGGCGGTCGTGGGCGATGACGCGATATCCAAGATTGAGGAAGAACATCATCTGGGCGTCCCAGTCGTCCGCTGAGAGCGGCCAGCCGTGGCTGAAAACGATGGGCTGCCCGCTACCCCAGTCCTTGTAATAAATCTCTGTGCCGTCTTTCGTGGTGATTGTGGCCATAGAAATCCTCCTTGGAACGGAATGTTTGCTGCCCGCTTGGCCTGCGCCCTGCTGGAATGGTACCCCCGTCGAGGACGAGAAAACAATGTAATGGCCTGTCCGTCGCGCGTGCAGATTTCAGGACGAATCCAGTAGGGGCGGCTCCAAGACGCGCCGTTTGCGTCCGCCGTGGAGGACCCGCCCGCGCAGCCCACGCCGCGCTCGAGCCACCTGGACTACTGCGTAGCTGTTATCTTCCTCAGCGATTCATCAAACGGCGGCCTAGCCACGCCGCGCTCGGTGATGATGGCGGTGATGTAGCGCGCGGGAGTGACGTCAAACGCCGGGTGCGCCGCTGCAACGTCTTTCGGTGAAATCGGCACGCCGCGCAAATGCGTCACTTCCTTCGACGAGCGCTCTTCGATCGGAATTTCATCGCCGCTCGCGAGCGACATATCGAGCGTGGAAATCGGCGCCGCCACGTAGAACGGCACTTTGTTCTCGCGCGCGAGCACGGCGATGCCGTACGTCCCGATCTTGTTGGCGGTGTCGCCGTTGCTCGCGATGCGGTCGGCGCCCACCACCACGGCGCTCACTCCGCCCGTCTTCAGGAAGTGGCCCACCATGTTGTCGGTGATGAGCGTCAGCGGAATACGATCCTGCTGCAATTCCCACGCGGTCAGGCGCGCGCCTTGCAGGTACGGGCGCGTTTCGGGGACGAGCACTTCGATTCGGTACCCGCCTTCTACAGCCATGCGGACCACGCCCAGCGCCGTTCCGATTCCGCCCGTCGCCAGCGCTCCGGCGTTGCACTGCGTCATCACCCGGCCGGATTGGCCCAATAGCTCGGCGCCGAATTTTCCGATGCGGCGGTCGGCCTCTCGGCGCTCTTCGTGAACGAGCTGCGCTTCGGCCACGAGCGCCGCGCGAAGAGCAGCGAGCCCCGAGCTTCCGTTAGCGGATGCAGCCGCGGCGAGTTCTTCGAAGCGCCGCTGGAAGCGCTTGATCGCCCAGAAGAGATCGACGGCGGTGGGGCGCGTGCGGGCCAGCGTGTCGCAGATGGCGGCGAATTCCGCGCGCAATTCGGGAAGCGATTTCGCCGGCGAGCGCTCCACGCCCAGCGCCACTCCCATGGCCGCGGCCACTCCGATCACCGGAGCGCCGCGGATGATCATGTCCTTGATCGCTTTGGCTACGTCGCGGTAATCGGTGTAGGTGTGATAGATCACTTCGCCGGGCAGGCGTAGCTGGTCGAGAATCACGACGCCGTCGCGCGTCCAGCGAATTGGTTCCACGTTGTGCAAGCAGCAGTGCTCCTGTGCGCGCCGATGCGGCGTGATGCTGCGCCCGGCATTCTATTCTAGCTGATTCGCAGGGTTTCAACTCGGTGAGCGTTCATCGCGTCGTGGATTTTCTTCCCATCTCGGTAATCCACAATAGCGGCATCGCTTCGGAAGCCATGGGAATCCCCAGAGGCCGCGGAACGAACAGCCGCAGCGCGGGCAAGGCCAACGGAGCATTTTCCAATGGAAATAATATTGGCTCAAAAGTGAGCCCGCGAAAATCAGTGCAAGAGCAACAAGGACTATTCTTTGCGTAGTTTCTGGTAGGCTTGTCCGAAAACTCGCCACCAAAATCAGTCCAGCGATCGCAAGAACAAACCCGATACACGACCGGACGACCTTAGTGCGTACTCGACGGTATTCCTTCCACGAAGCACGAAAAACGGCTTCGTCTTGAGGGGGTTTCGAAACCGCGATGTCTTCAACCTTTTCCCCGAAGGCAAAGAAGACGATGACTCCGGCCGGAACGATAGCGAGATACCAAGGCAGCCCAAGCTCCAAAAATGCCGCGAGAGCCGTCCCCGCTCCCACGATTACTGCAAGTATCTTCGTAAGCCAAACGGTGCGTTTGGGAAACGGAATCGTGTTTCGGGTCACGGTTCGCAACCCACGCGTTGTCCAGACAGCCATCCACACCCAACTCGCGCCAATCGCAAGTTCCAGAACGAGTATGGTTAGCTTGCCGGCGAGGCTATCTGACGGGTTCATTCCTTCGCTCCGTTCAGACTCACTCCAAAATCGTCACACCAACAACCGTTTGAATTTGCCCTCGCATTCTGGCACGCTAATCGTGGGGGTTTGTAGCTATGACTCGACGAACGAGCCGTAAGGAGAGGCGCCGGGTAGCGGCGCCGAAGCTGGCCCGTTTCGCTTCCATCCGTGCTAAAATAGCCCCGCATTCGTTGCTCCTGAAACTTCCCAGGAATCGGAATTATGCCGGGGCTGCAGGATTGCACTTGCAGCCCTTTTTCTTTGGCTGCCGGCCGGTCCGGCAGGAGGTCCGATTTCTAATCGGCCCGCCGCCGATTAAAAGTTTGCGTAAGCAGTTAAAAATAAAGGACTAGCAAAATTCTAATCGGCGCCGAAGCGGGGTCTTGCGATCCCGTTCTTCTTCCGACAACAGACCTAATACCATGACCACCCCGATCCGCAATATCGCCATTATCGCCCACGTGGACCACGGTAAGACCACCCTCGTGGATGCCATGCTCCGCCAGAGCGGCATCTTCCGCGCCAACCAGGAGCTTGTCGAGCGCGTGATGGATTCGAACGACCTCGAGCGCGAACGCGGCATCACGATTCTCGCCAAGAACACGGCGCTCACCTATCACGACACGAAAATCAACATCGTCGATACGCCTGGCCACAGCGATTTCGGCGGCGAAGTCGAGCGCGCCCTCCGGATGGTGGATGGCGTCCTCGTGCTTGTGGACGCGAGCGAAGGCCCGCTGCCGCAGACGCGCTACGTCCTGCAGAAGGCGCTGGCCGCCAAACTTCCGCCGATCATGGTGCTGAACAAGATCGACCGGCCCGACGCGCGTCCTGCCGAAGTGCTCGATGAAATCTACGATCTTTTCATCGATCTTGACGCCACCGAAGACCAGCTCGATTTTCCCGTCATCTACACGAATGCGAAGACCGGCGTCGCTCACCGCAAAATCGGCGACTCGTCCACGAATTTGCAGCCGCTCTTCGAGGAAATCGTTGCTTCGATTCCGGCGCCATCGGGAGATCCCGCCGCCACTCTCCAGATTCAAGTCACCAATCTCGACTACAGCGATTTTCTCGGCCGCATCGCCATCGCGCGCGTCTTTCAGGGCACGCTCGTCCGGGGCACGGAAGTCGGCATTGCCAAGCTCGACGGAAAAATCCTGCCGACAAAGATTACGAAGCTTTTCACTTTCCGCGGCCTCGAACGCGACGAAGCGGAGACGGTCACCGCAGGCGACATCGTTGCCATCGCCGGCGTCGAAGGTATTCAAATTGGCGAGACCATCACCGATCTCGCGAACCCCGCGCCCATCGAAGCGCTCACTATCGATGAGCCCACGTTGACGATGGTTTTCACCATCAATACCTCGCCGTTTGCAGGGCGCGAGGGCCAGTACGTCACTTCGCGCGATTTGCGCTCGCGCCTCGAAAAAGAGCTTCTCACCAATGTTTCCTTGCGCGTGGAAGACATGGGAAGCACGGATTCCTTCCGCGTTCTCGGCCGCGGAGAATTGCAACTCGCCATTCTGATCGAGACGATGCGCCGCGAAGGCTACGAGCTGATGGTCGGCAAGCCGGAAATCGTGGTGCGCACCGAAAACGGACGGCGCGTCGAACCGCTCGAACTTCTCGTGATCGACTGCCCGGAAAATTTCATCGGTATCGTGATGGAACTTCTCGGCTCGCGGCGCGGTGAAATGAAAAAGATGGTGAATCACCATTCCGGCCGCGTTCGCATGGAATTCAGCATTCCTTCCCGCGGATTGATCGGATTGCGCGGCCAGCTCCTTACCGATACGCGCGGCACCGCGCTGATTCACTCGCTGCTCGAAGGTTGGACCGACTACGCCGGCGACATGGCCATGCGTCCCACCGGCGCTCTCGTTGCCGACCGCCCCGGCGTTTCCGTCGCTTACGCAATCTGGGGAATTCAGGAGCGCGGCGAGATGTTCGTGGGCCCGGGAATCGAAGTGTACGAAGGCATGGTTCTGGGCGAAAATGCGCGCGAAGAAGACATGACCGTCAACGTCACCAAAGAGAAAAAGCAGACCAACATGCGCTCGTCCTCCGCCGACGAAGCCATCCGGCTGATTCCGCCGCGTGAAATGACGCTCGAGAAAGCGATCGAATTCATCGCCGACGATGAGTTCGTCGAAATCACTCCGAAATCCATTCGCCTGCGCAAAAAGGTGCTCGACGCTCGCAAGCGTCCGCGGCGCTGGCAGGAAATCAAAGCGAGCGCCGAAGCAGCTTCGTAATATGAACATCAATGATTCATTTCGATGTCCGGTTGCGGGACGCGCGATTCCCACGACCGGGCAAAATAGCCCTATTCGGATCCCTGAAATCCGTCGTAAACCTAACAACGCAATACACTTACAATTGCATCGACACCGGAATTTGAGTTGCGATGTATATATGCGAGGTTGTTTCCCATGGACATAGCACGCCCGGAAGCGAAAGGGCAAAAGCGAATCCGCCGCACGATCTATATCGGGATCGCTGTGGTACTGGTTCCCCTGGTCACATACGCCTTGTCGCGGCTCAAACCCGCCGCGCCGAGTGTGGACCGCGCGACCGTGTGGACAGACACTGTGAAGCGCGGGCCGATGCTCCGCGAGGTTCGCGGCCTGGGAACCCTGGTTCCTGAAACCATCCGCCTCATCCCGGCGATCACCGACGGCACCGTGGAACAGCGCTTTCTACTTCCCGGCACGCCCGTCAAAGCCAACACGGAAATCCTGGACATGCGCAACCCGGAATTGCAGCAGGCGGCTCTCGACGCGGAATATCAACTCCGTGGCGCCGAAGCTTCTTTGAACAACACCAAGGCGCAGTTGGAAAACCAGCTGATGGATAAGCGCGCGCAAGCGGCATCGATTCGTTCCGCGTATCACACCGCGGCGCTGCAGAAAGACAACAACGAAAAACTCTTTGCGCTCGGTCTGGTGGCCGATTTCATCGTGAAGACTTCCACGGTGCAGGCGGAAGAGCTCGCGAAGCAGAACGACATCGCCGAGAAACAGGTGGAGACTTTCGCGAACTCGATCGCCGCGCAGCTCGCCGTCCAACAGGCCAACGTGGACGAGAAGCGCGCGATGTACGACCTGAAGAAATCTCAGATGGAGCAGTTGCACATCCGCCCCGGTATCGACGGAGTGCTGCAAGAGCTCGACGTGGAAGTGGGACAAAAAGTCACGCAGGGCACGGTGCTTGCTCGCGTCGCGCAGCCTACGCATTTGAAGGCCGCGCTGAAGATCGCGGAGACGCAGGCGAAAGACATTCAAATCGGGCAGAAGGCCTCCGTCGATACCCACAACGGCGTGATCGCCGGCCACGTGATGCGCATCGATCCGGCCGTGCAGAACGGCACCGTCACAGTGGACGTCGCACTCGATGGAGCCCTGCCTCCCGGCGCGCGGCCGGACCTGAGCGTCGAAGGCACGGTTGAAATCGAGCGCCTGACGGATGTGCTGTACGTGGGCCGTCCGGTGCACGGCGAAGCGAACAGCACCGTGGGCCTTTTCAAAGTGATCGATGGCGGAGACGCTGCCCGAATCCAGGTGGAGTTGGGCCGCACGTCCGTGAACACGGTGGAAATCAGGAAGGGCTTGCAGGTGGGCGATACGGTGATTCTCTCCGACATGTCCGCCTGGGACAATTTCGACCGGGTGCAACTGAAGTAAGCAGGGAACTTTTCGGCCGCGGCATGCGTAGTTCGGACAGTGAAGGAGCCCAGAATGAACAGTGAAGCGCAGTCTCTGATCCGTCTTGAAGGCGTGACAAAAGTTTTCTACACCGATGAAGTGGAAACTCACGCTCTCGGCGGCGTGCACCTCGATATCAAGAACGGCGAATTTCTTTCGATCGCCGGGCCCTCGGGCTGCGGCAAATCGACCCTGCTTTCGATCCTCGGCCTGCTCGATTCACCGAGCGACGGCAACTACTGGATCAACAAGCAGGCGGTGGCGAATCTTTCGCTTTCCGACCGCACCCGCATCCGCAATCGCGAGATCGGCTTCATTTTTCAGGCGTTCAACCTGATCGGCGACCTCACGGTTTTCGAGAACGTCGAGCTGCCGCTCACGTATCGCAGCATGGCCTCGGCGGAGCGCAAAAAGCGCGTGCAGGAAGTTCTCGAGCGCGTCGGAATGGCGCACCGCATGAAGCACTATCCCTCTCAGCTTTCCGGCGGTCAGCAACAGCGCGTCGCCGTCGCCCGCGCTCTGGTCGGATCTCCCTCGATCCTGCTGGCGGACGAGCCGACCGGTAACTTGGACTCGAAGAACAGCGAAGCAGTGGTCGATTTGCTCCGGCAACTGCATCGCGAGGGCGCGACGATCTGCATGGTGACGCACGATCCGCGCTACGCCAGCATCGCCGACCGCACGATCCATCTCTTCGACGGACGCATCGTGGAAGAAACGATCGGCACGCGGACGGCCAGCGTCTAACAACGAATCTCGAAAAAATCCCCGTAGCATAGGCCGAAGATTTTTTTCGGTTCTTGCGCACGGGTGTGTTTGGAATTGCTTCAAAATCAACTCGCGGCAGCGGAACGCAAAAGGGGCGAACCGGGGATGGGCACACTGCTGCAGGACGTTCGTTACGGCATCCGGATGCTCTCGAAGAATCCGGGTTTCACCGCAGTGGCCGTACTCTCGCTCGCTCTCGGCATCGGCGGGAACGCCACGGTTTTCAGCTGGCTTGAAGCCGTTCTGCTTCATCCGCTCTCGCTCGTCCAGGATTCCAGCCGCCTCGTCGCCGTCGAAACGGTAATGCCCGACGGGGCTTACCACACGAGTTCCTACCCGGATTTCAAGGACTACCGCGATCACAACCACGTTTTCTCCGGCATGATCGGCTTCGAGCTGATCGGCGCCAACCTGAGACTCGAAAAGGAACTCCAGCCGCAGCGCGATTGGGGCCTGATAGTTACCGAAAATTATTTCGATCTGCTGGGCGTGAATGCGGCGCGCGGGCGGACGTTTCACACGGCCGATGCGAACGGGCCGAACTCCGATCCCTACATCGTGCTGAGCGACGGCTTGTGGCGCCGGCGCTTCGGCTCCGATCCGAAAGTGATCGGCACATCCATCCAGATCAATCAGCATCCGTTCACCGTAATCGGCATTGCTCCGCGCGGCTTCAACGGCACGATCGTTGGCATCGCCGCCGAATATTTCGTGCCGATGCTGATGCAGCCGCAGGCGCTGCCGGGCGAAAACCTGGAATCGCGCAATCCGACTTTTATCCACATGATGGGCCGGCTGAAGCCGGGCGTGACTCTCGAGCAAGCGCGCGCTGAAATGACGACGATGGCGCGGCAGCTCGAGCAGCAGTATCCCGATTCGAACAAGGATGTCGGCGCGTTTGTCTGCCCCGTGTGGCAAGCGCACTACGGTTTGCAGTCTTTTCTGTTGCCGGTACTTTCGTTTCTGATGGTGGTCGTAATTCTGGTGCTGCTGATTGCGTGTGCAAACGTGGCGAACCTGTTGCTGGCTCGAGCGACGGTGCGCGAGAAAGAAATCGCGATTCGCTCCGCGCTAGGAGCAAACCGCGCGCGATTGATTCGCCAGTTGCTGGCAGAAAGCCTGCTGCTCGCAGGGATCGGCGGCGCGGGCGGAATCCTGCTTACGCTCTGGACCACGAATTTCCTGATGATCTTTACGCCGCCGGCGCATCTGCCGATCGGTTTGCCGCTGGGGGTGGACGGCCGTGTGCTCGCGTTTGCGCTCACGCTCTCGATTTGCACGGGCGTAATTTTCGGCCTCGCACCAGCGCTGCAAACCACGCGCCCGAGCGTGAATGCGTCATTGAAAGATGGCGGCCGCACGGCGTCGAGCGGTTCCGGCCAGCATCGGCTCCGGAATCTTCTCGTCGTCACCGAAACGATCCTGGCCGTGGTGCTTCTTGCCGGAGCGGGATTGCTGGTGCGCAGCTTGCGCATGGCCGTCACTTCGAGCCCCGGATTTCGCGCCGATCATGTTCTGCTAAGCGCTCTCGATCTTCGCGGCAACGGATATTCCGACGATAAGGCCGCCGCGTTCTTCGAGCAACTGACCGACCGCCTGAAAACGCTGCCAGGAGTGGAGGGTGCGAGCCTGGAGCGCTACGTCCCGATGTGGTTTACCGGACGCAGCTATACCATTCCAGACCTCGAAGGCTACACGCCGAAGCCCGGCGAGCAGAACCTGATCGATTTGAACGTGGTGGGCCCGAACTATTTCTCACTGATGCGGATCCCGATTCTTTCCGGGCGGGAATTCACATCGAAGGACCGCCTCGATACGCCGCTGGTCTGCATGATCAACCAGACGATGGCGCAGCGTTTTTGGCCGGGACAAAATCCCATCGGCCGGCACGTGGGCACATGGAATCACCAGTGGACGATTGCGGGGGTGGTGAAGGACATCAAGTACCACAGCCTGAGCGAGGAGCCCGAGCCGTTCCTCTATTTTCCGTTCTGGCAGGACACGGGCGGCGACGCAAACATTCTGGTGAGAACTTCCGGCGATCCGCTGGCGCTGCTCCCGCAAATCCGCGAGCAGGTTCGAGCGCTTGACCCGGGCGTCGCGGTTCTGGAATCCGACACGGTATTGAATCTCCTTTCTGTTTCGCTTTTCGCGTATCGCACGGCCGCAACTCTCGCGGCTGTGCTCGGCGGGCTGGGGCTTCTGCTCGCGGCGATTGGAATCTACGGCGTGCTTTCCTATGCAGTGAGCCAGCGCTCGCACGAAATCGGAATTCGCATGGCGCTGGGAGCGGCACCGCGAGACGTGCTGGGGCTCGTGGTGGGCCAGGGGATGCGGCTCACGCTGCTGGGAGTGGGCCTGGGACTCATTGCGGCGCTCGCGACCATGCACCTGCTCGGAAGTTTGCTCTACGGCGTGACGGCAAATGATCCGGTCACGTTTGTGGTGGTGATGGCTACGCTCTCGGCGGTCGCGCTGGTGGCTTGTTACATTCCGGCTCGCCGCGCGATGGCGGTGGATCCGATGGTGGCGTTGCGGCACGAATAGGAATTCGAGGTTCGGAGGCTGAGGCAAGCGATGGGAACTCTGCTGCAGGACATTCGATACGGATTTCGCACGCTGGCGAAGAATCCGGGATTCACGATCGTCGCGATTCTTACGCTCGCGCTCGGCATCGGCGCGAACACGGCGCTGTTTTCGGTGGTCAACGGAGTGCTGCTAAGCCCGCTGTCGTTTCCGCATTCCGACCAGCTCGCAACGATGTACGAGCGAAAGATGGGCTTCGAGCAGGCGTCGATTTCATATCCGAATTTTCTCGATTGGCAGCGCAACAACCGCTCGTTCAGCTCGATCGCGTCGTATCGCCAGGATGATTTTACCGTCACGGGAATCGGGCAGGCGGAACGAGTGCCGGTGGAAATGGTTTCTGCCGATTTCTTCCAGACGCTGGGCGTAAAGCCCGTCATCGGGCGCCTGTTCAGCCAGGACGACGATCATGTGGGCGCCGGGCCCGTGGCGATTCTCAGCGGCGGATTCTGGAAGCGCAAGTTCGGCTCGGCCGCCGATGTGGTGGGCAAGCAGATGATGATGGACGGCCGGGACTACACGATCGTCGGCGTGATACCGGCGGACTTCGACCTGCCCGTGCAGAACTTCCGGACGTATCCGGAAAAGAACGAAGTGTACGTGCCGATCGGGCAGTGGAATGCGCCGTTGTTCCACGACCGGAAGATCGGAATGGGAATGGATGGAATCGGGCGAATCAAGCCGGGCGTGACGCTCGAGCAGGCGCACGCGGATATGGATTCGGTGGCGCAAGCGCTGGCGGCGGAATATCCGGATGCGAATCGGGGCAACGGGATCACTCTCACTCCGCTGAAGAAGGAAATGGTCGGCGATATTCGTCCGCTCCTGATGATCTTGCTGGGAGCGGTGGGATTCGTGCTGCTGATTGCGTGCGTCAACGTGGCGAATCTTCTGCTGGCCCGTTCGACGACGCGAGCCCGTGAATTTGCGATTCGCGCGGCGCTGGGTGCAACCCACACGCGCGTGATTCGCCAGCTTCTGACGGAGAGCATTTTGCTTTCGCTGGGCGGCGCGGCACTGGGAGTGTTGCTGGCGGCGTGGGGAACCAAAGCGGCGCTGCAACTGCTGCCGGCCGCGCTGCCGCGTTCGGAAAACGTGGCACTCGACGGGCACGTGCTGCTGTTCACGTTCGGCGTATCGTTGCTGGCGGGTTTGGTTTTCGGGCTCACGCCGGCGATCAAAGCAGCGCGCTCGAATTTGCAGGACACATTGCGGGAAAGCGGCCGGGGAAACAGCGGCACGCGGAATCGGGCGCAGATGGTGTTCGTGGCGGTGGAGATGGCGACCGCGCTGGTGCTGCTGGTGGGAGCGGGGTTGATGATTCGCAGCCTGGCGCGGATCTGGAGCGTCGATCCGGGATTCAATCCGAAAAACGTGGTGAGCTTTGGCGTCACTTTCCCGCCCTCCGCGCATCCGACGGCGACCGAAGCCCGCAACGTGATTCGTTCGCGGCATGACGGGCTCGCGTCGATTCCTGGCGTGAAGGCAGTTTCTCTAACCGGTGGAAGTCTCCCGATGCAAGGCGATTCCGAGCTGCCTTTCTGGATCGACGGGCAGCCGAAACCCGCGACCGAGAAGGATATGAACTGGTCGTTGTTCTACATGGTGGAGCCCGATTATCTGAAAGCGATGGGAATTTCGCTCCGGCGAGGCCGCTTCCTGACGGACCAGGACCGGGAGCACGGAAATCAGGTGGCGGTGATCGATGAAGAGTTCGCGCGGACCTATTTTCCGAACGAGGATCCTATCGGCAAGCGATTCCACGTGGATCTCGTCAATATTTCTCCTGAAATCGTGGGCGTGGTCGGCCACGTGAAGCACTGGGGCCTGGACACCGACGCGCAGAGCAAGATCCGCGCGCAAATGTATCTTTCTTACATCCAGATGCCCGACGAATTGATAGCTCAGGGCGCGCTGGGCGGCGCGATTGTGGTCCGGACGGACGGCGATCCGCTGGCGATGACCGGCTCGCTGCGGGAAAAAATCCAAAAACAGAATAGCGAAGCGGTGGCTTATGGATTCGAAGCGATGGAAACGACAATCGCCAATTCGCTCGCGGCTCGCCGATTCGCGATGACGCTCCTGACCGTATTTGCGGCTTTTGCGGTGCTGCTCTCGAGCATCGGAATCTACGGCGTGATTTCGTACCTCGTGGGACAGAGAACGCACGAAATCGGAGTGCGCATCGCGCTGGGAGCGCAGCGCGCCGACGTGTTGCGCCTCGTGCTGGGTGAGGGCGTGAAAATGGCGGCGCTCGGGGTGGCGATCGGAATTGTGGCGGCGCTGGCGCTGACGCAGTTGATGTCGAAAATGGTTTTCGGAGTGAGCACCACGGATCCGCTCACGTTTGCCGGTGTGGCCGTCTTGCTGGTCGGTGTGGCGCTGTTTGCCTGCTACATCCCGGCGCGGCGGGCGATGCGCGTGGATCCGATGGTGGCGCTGCGGTACGAGTGAGTTTCGAAGTGGAAGTGAATTGAGCGGTTCGCGAGGATCGAAGAATGGGAACGCTGCTGCAGGATATCCGTTACGGATTGCGAATGCTGGCGAGGAATCCGGGATTCAGCGCCGTCGCGGTGCTGACGCTCGCACTTGGGATTGGCGCGAACACCGCGATCTTTACGGTGATGAATTCCGTGCTGCTGAGCGCGTTGCCGGTGAAGGATCCCGGGCAATTGGTGGCGCTCACCAATCCCGACGCGCACGGAATGAGCGTCGGAGGACAGGACGGCTTCCGAAATCTGCTGACGTACGCCGAGTTCCAGGCGATCAGCGCTCGCAATCAGGTTTTTTCCGGGGTGCTGGCCGCACAAAGTGGAGCGAACCGAATCAGGGTTGCCGTCGAGGGGCGCGGGCAGAACGAGGAAGGCTCGCCCGCTGATGTGAACATGGTGAGCGGGTCGTATTTTCCCGTGCTGGGCGTGAACCCGGTGCTGGGGCGCACGTTCGGGGGTGAGGTGGATGCCGCGCGCGATGCGAGTCCCGTAGCGGTGATCAGCTACGGATTCTGGCAGGGCCGCTTTGGCGGCGCGAAGTCCGCCGTCGGCGAAAAACTAAGGATTGGCAAGACCACTTACAACGTCATCGGCGTAATGCCCGCGGGATTCTTTGGTCTTTCCGTAGGTGCCGCGCCGGACGTGTTCGTTCCACTGGCGATGCAATCGGAAATCGCGCCGGGGCGCGACTGGCTGACGGTGGAGAAAAATCCGGTCGAGAAGACGATGTGGCTGCAAGTGTTCGCGCGGCTCAAGCCGGGCGTGACGGTGGCGCAAGCCAAGGCCAGCGCGGAAGTGACGTTCCAGCAGTATCTCGAATCGCAGATCGGAACCGGAATCACGGAAAGCGAGCGGAAAGACTTTCTGGACCAGCATATCGCGCTCATCGAAGGCAGCCACGGCGCGTCGATGCTGCGCGCGCAGTTCGGCAAGCCGCTGGTGCTGCTGATGGGAGTCGTGGGCCTGGTGCTGCTGATTGCATGCGCAAATGTGGCGAACTTGCTGCTGGCGCGAGCGGCGTCGCGACAGAAGGAGATCGCGGTGCGCGTGTCGCTGGGCGCGGGGCGCTCCCGATTGTTCCGGCAACTGCTGACGGAGAGCCTCTTGCTGGCGGGGCTCGGTGGCGCGCTCGGCCTTCTGCTGGCGCAATGGGCGGATGCGGGGCTGCTTCGGTTGGTTTCGAGCCGGGCAACACCGATTCCACTCGATACGCACATCGATTCGAGAATAATTTTGTTTACGCTGGGCCTTTCGATGCTGACGGGACTGCTGTTTGGCGTGGCACCGGCGCTACGGGCGACGCGCGTGGACTTGAATTCGATATTGAAGGGAACTTCGGGCGCAGTGGCCGGGAGCGGAGCGAGAACCGGACAGGCGCCGCTCGGGAAACTGCTGGTGGTGGGGCAGGTGGCGCTGTCGCTGCTTCTTCTCGTGGTTGCCGGGCTGTTTGTGCACAGCTTTCAAAAGCTGACGCAGGCGCAGCTCGGTTTCGACCGCGATCATTTGATGATGTTCGATCTGGATCCGGTGGCCGCCGGTTACAAAGGGCCTGCGGTCGCGGAACTCTATCGCGAAATTCTCGATCGCGTCCGCGCTGTGCCGGGCGTGCGCGCGGCATCGATTTCGCACAATGGACTGTTCAGCCACTCGGAATCGGCGGATCAAATTTCGATCGATGGGTATACGCCGAAATCAGGGCAAGAGATGGACGCCCTCTACGATCACGTGGGCCCGAACTATTTTTCCACCGTGGGGATTCCCGTCCTGATGGGCCGCGAAATCGGCGAGCAGGATGGAGGGACGGGACAGCGCGTCGGCCTGATCAATCAGACGATGGCGCGCTACTACTTCGGCGATGCCAACCCAATCGGCCAGCGAATCTGGGATTTGTTTCCGACGACGCACGCGGATTTCGTGGTGGTAGGGGTGGCAGCCGATGCGAAGTACAACAGCGTGCAGGAAGAGACGCCGCGGCGATTCTACGTTCCGTTTTTCCACCCGCTCGATCCGCAGGAGATGAATTTCTCGAGAATCGAGTTGCGTACGTCGGGAAATCCGCAGGCCGTGGCCGCGGCGGTGCGGGATGTGGTGAAGCAGACGGCGGCAAATCTGCCGGCGATCGAGATTCACACCACAAACGCGCTCGTCGCGCAGTCGCTCACCCGCGATCGCATGATCACGCGGCTTTCGAGTGTATTCGGCGCGCTGGCGGCATTGCTGGCGTGCATCGGGATTTACGGAACGATGGCGTACGCCGTGGCGGGGCGAACGCGAGAGATTGGAATCCGCATGGCGCTGGGGGCGCAACAGGGCAACGTGGTGTGGATGGTGCTGCGCGAGTCGTTGATTCTGGTTGCGATCGGCGTGGGGATCGGGCTGCCGGCGGTGCTGGGCGCGGGCAAATTGATCGGCAGCCTGCTTTACGGGCTAACGCCTGCGGACCCGCTCGCGCTGGTGCTGGCTACGATTTTGATGTTTGCGATTGCTGCGCTCGCAGGCTACATCCCGGCGCGGCGGGCGATGCGCGTGGATCCGATGGTGGCGCTGCGGTACGAGTAAGCGGAGGAACGAATGCAATCATTCTGGCAGGACGTCCGATACGGGCTGCGAATGCTGGCAAGAAATCCCGCGTTCAGCGCGATCGCTGTGCTGACGCTCGCGCTGGGCATCGGCGCGAACACCGCGATTTTCTCGCTCACCGATCAGATTCTGCTGCGGCGGCTGCCGGTGCAGCATCCCGAGCAGCTCGTGCTGTTGCGTTCGCCGGGAACCAATCAAGGACACATGTGGAGCGACAGCAGCGACGATTCGGGGATGTTTTCCTATCCGGTGTACAAGGACCTGCGCGACAGCAACCAGGCATTCTCCGGGCTGCTGGCGCGCTTCCCCGCGGCGGTGAGCATTTCCGGGCAGGGCTCCACGGAGCGGGCGCTCGCTGAAGTGGTCTCTGGAAATTACTTTGAGACGCTGGGAGTGCAGCCGGCGATCGGCCGGGTTTTCAATTCGAACGACGAAACCACGCTGGCCGCGAACCCGGTGGCCGTACTGAGCTACGGATACTGGACGCGCCATTTCGGCGGCGATCCCGGGATTTTGAATAAACAGATCGTAGTGAACGGGACATCGCTGACGGTGGTGGGCGTCACTCGCGCCGGATTCACCGGCATTCAAATTGGATTGCTGCCCGATCTCTTTGTTCCCATCACCATGAAGGCGCAGATGACGCCTAACTGGAACGGACTGGAGGATCGCAAAGACTATTGGATCGCCATTCTCGGCCGCCTGAAGCCGGGATTCGATCGCGCGAAAGCGGAAGCGGCACTGGCCCCCATCTACCACGCGATTCTGGCGTCCGACGTTCAAGCGGTGACAGGAACGGAGAAGTTCCGGCAACAATTCCGCGACAAGAAGCTGCTGCTCGAGTCTGCCGCGAGCGGGCGTCCCATCGTGCAGGAAGGCACCCGGGAGCCGCTGTTGATTCTGACGGCGATGGTCGCGCTCGTCCTGCTGATCGCCTGCGTGAATCTGGCAAGTCTGCTCGTGGCGCGCGGCGAGGCGCGGCAGCGCGAAATCGCGGTGCGGCTCACGATGGGGGCGAGCCGGTGGCGATTGGTGAAGCAGCTGCTGACGGAAAGTTTGCTGCTGTCGATTGCCGGAGGGGCCGCCGGCCTGGCGCTCGCCGCCTGGACATTGAGCGCCCTGGTGGGCTCGATTCCGAAGAGCGAAGGGATTTCGGGGCTCGAGGCCAGGCTCGACTATCGCGTGCTGGCGTTTGCGGTGGTGCTGACCTTCGTGACGGGAATTTTGTTCGGCCTGACGCCTGCGCTGCGCGCATCTCGCGCCGATTTGCAAAGCACGCTGAAGGATCAGGGAGCAAATGTTTCCGGCGGGAAGTCGAACGTGCGGCTGCGGAAATGGCTGCTCGTATCCCAGGTGGCGCTCACCGTGGTGCTGCTCGCGGCTGCCGGATTCTTCACGAAAAGCCTGCTGAATCTGAAGAATCAGGATCTAGGCGTCCGGACCGACCATGTGATCGCATTTTCCATCCAGCCGAGTTTGAATCTGTATTCGCCCGCGCAAACCGCCGTGCTTGTGAACCGCATTCGAGACCGCATCGCCGCGCTGCCAGGCGTTCGCTCGGTGAGCGCGGCGCGAATGGGCGTTCTGGTGGGCGACACGGCGCGTTCGGACATGTCGGCGGAAGGCTACGTTCTGCAGGAGTCGGAAGACTCGCACGTGAAGGAAAACTGGATCGGGCAGGACTATTTCGCGACGATGGGGATTCCACTGCTCTCCGGCCGCGAATTTAATGCCAGCGACGCGGCGACCAGCCCCGAGGTGGCGATCGTAAGCGAGGGTATTGCAAAGCATTTCTTTGGCGGACGAAATCCGGTGGGCTTGCATCTGGGAATCGGACCGAGGCAGAACAAAGCGCACCCGAACATCGAGATCGTCGGCGTGGTGAAGGACAGCAAGACCTCGGACGCGCACGAAGAGATCGGTCCGATGGTGTATCTGCCCTACACCCAGGACCCGGAGCTCGGCAGTGTCACGTTTTACGCGCGCACGGGACAGGATCCAGAGACGCTGACCAAACCGTTGCGTGAAGCCGTCGCCGCGCTTGATTCGAATTTGCCGGTGTTCGGGGTGAAGACGCTGGCGGCTCAGGTGGAGGACACCGAGTTCGACGACCGGCTGCTGACGCTTTTCTCCGCGTGCCTCGGTTTTCTGGCGGCACTTCTCGCTGCGATCGGCCTCTACGGCGTGATGGCGTACGTGGTGGTGCGCAGGACGCGTGAAATCGGCATCCGGATGGCGCTCGGCGCCACGCGGGAAAATGTCGGCTGGCTGATCTTGCAGGAAGTGGTGCGCATGTCCGCCGTGGGGCTTGCGATCGGCTTGCCGCTGGCCTACGGAATCGGGCGGCTGGTCGAATCGCAATTGTTCGGAGTGAAGGCGAGCGATCCCGTGGTTTTCGCGGGCTCGGCATTGGCGCTCGCGGCCGTGGCGATGCTGGCCGGATGGCTGCCGTCGCGGAAGGCGGCCAGCGTGGATCCGATGCTGGCGCTGCGGCACGAGTGAGATCAGCGATTGGAATTTCAGTGATCGAAGTTGAAAGGATGCGGAAGACAAGTCTCGACGCGAGGAACGGACGATGAGAACACTGCTCGAAGATCTGCGCTACGCAGCGCGAATGTTGCTGAAGAATCCCGGAATTACGGCGGTGGCCGTGCTCACACTGGCTCTAGGGGTGGGCGCGAACACTGCCATCTTCAGCATGGTGGACTGGATCATGCTGCGTCCGCTGCCGGTGAAGGATCCCCAGCAACTGACCGTTCTCGCTTTCCAGCAGGGGCAAGCAGGATTTGCGCAGAACACGTTTTCCGTGGCCGAGTACCGCGATATGCGCAGCCAGTTGGACAAGCCGTTTTCCGACGTGCTCGCCTACCAGATCGGAATGGACGGACTGAGCGAAAACGGCCGGCCCGATCGCGTTGTCACAACTTACGTCTCCGGGAATTTTTTCAGCGGGCTCGGATTGCAGCCGGCGGTCGGCCGCTTGATTCTTCCGTCCGAAGGCGAGACGGCAGGCGACGATCCGATCGTCGTCCTGGGTTACGCGTACTGGCAACGGCGTTACGGCGGCGATCCCGGAGTGGTGGGCCGGAAGATTTCCGTCGATGGCCATCCGGTGACGATCGTCGGCGTGGCACCCAAAGGCTTTCACGGACTGCACGCGCTCATTGGAGCAGAAGCGTTCTTGCCGGTGAGCATGAGTTTTCTCGAAGGCAATCCATCCGACTTCATGGTCAACCGGCAGATCCGCAATATGATCGTGCTCGGCCGGTTGCGTCCGGAGACGAGCCTGGAGCAAGCTCGAGCGGCCGCCGCCGTGGTGGGACAGCGATTTTCGCAGGAACATCCTACGGATGAAAAGGACTGGAACCTGCAGGTCTATCCGGAGCTGCGCGCGCGGCCTAATCCCACACCGAGCAACACGGTCGCGATCGTTGCCGCATTTTTTCTGGGCCTCGCAGCGATGGTGCTGCTGCTGGCATGCGCCAACGTAGCCAATATTCTGCTGGTGCGCGCCACGGTGCGCGAGCGGGAGATGGCGATTCGCGCGGCGATGGGCGCTGCCCGTTCGCGCCTGATCCGCCAATTGCTCACGGAAAGCGTGCTCCTGGCAGTGGTGGGCGGGCTGGCGGGAATCCTCGTGGGCCGCTGGGGAAGCGCCGCGATCAGCGCGGTTCCCATACAGACGGACCTGCCGCTCAATTTTGATTTCAGCATCGACTGGCGCGTTTTCGCCTATTCGTTCGGGGCCGCGCTCGTCACCGGAATCATTGTCGGCATCGTTCCCGCTCTTCGCGCTTCGCGGGGAAATCTCTCCTCGATCCTGCACGGAGGAGGCCGGGGCATTGTGGGAGGCAAACACCGGCTGCGCAATGGGCTGGTGGTGGCGCAGGTGGCCGGCTCGCTGATGCTGCTGATCATCGCCGGGCTTTTCATGCGGAGCCTGGGACAAGTGCAGAAGACCGATCTCGGTTTCAATCCTGACCATCTTGTGAATATGGCCATGGACCCGAACGAAATCGGATACAAGGAAACACAGGGCCTGGAATTTTTCAGAAATCTCCTCGACCGCGTTCGCGCTTTGCCGGGCGTGGAATCGGCCACGATTGCGAGCGCCGCTCCCATGAGTTACTACGGCAGCGCGGACACCATCGCGGTGGAGGGCTATCATCCGCCGCCGGATCAGCCTCCGGCGCCGGTGGTCAATTACAACGCGATTGCCACCGACTACCTGAAAACAATGGGCATTCCTCTGCTGCGCGGCCGCACTGTCACCTCCGCAGACACCAGCACATCGCTTCGCGTCGCCGTCATCAACGAAGCCATGGCCAAGCGCTTCTGGCCCGAGCAAGAAGCGATCGGGCGCAAGTTTGCAATGGGCTTTGACCCCAAGCATCCCATTGAAGTGGTCGGCGTGGTGAAGGATGCCAGGTATCAGGGCCTGATCGGGCCGATCAATGCCTATTTCTATGTGCCGCTCGAGCAGAACTACTCGGTAAATTCCCTGTCAACGCTCCAAGTTCGCACCGCCGGCGCTCCGGCACAAATGATTCCCGTGCTCCGGCATACGTTGCAGACGCTGGCGCCGGACCTGCCCGTGTTCGACGTCAAGACCATGACCGAAGCGCTGGACACTTTGAACGGCCTGCTATTTTTTGAGCTCGCTGCGGGGCTGGCGGCCGTGTTCGGCGCGCTGGGACTGACGCTGGCGGTGGTGGGCGTGTATGGAGTGATTTCGTTCGCCACCAATCAGAAGACGCACGAAATCGGAGTCCGCATGGCGCTTGGCGCGCAGCGAGCCGACGTGCTGAAGCTGATCTTCGGCCAGGGGCTGACGATCGTCGCCATTGGATTGGGCGTCGGGCTAGTGGCTGCGCTGGGAGTTTCCAGTTTGATCGGCAAATTCTTTACGGTGAGCGCCACGGATCCGGCGACCTACATCTCCGTGTCGCTGTTTCTGGCGTTGGTAGCGCTGCTCGCTTGCCACATCCCGGCACGGCGAGCCATGCGCGTGGATCCCATGGTGGCGCTGCGATACGAGTAGAGAGTCGGCTGGGCGGAGGCTCCGATGCAAACGTTACTCCAGGACATTCGGTATGCGCTCCGGCTTCTGCGGAAGAGCCCTGGCTTCACCGTTGCCGCGATTCTCACGCTGGCGCTTGGAATCGGCGCAAACGCCGCCGTCTTCAGCGTCGCGAATGCATTCTTGCGGAAGCCGATCTGGTTTCCGGAGATCGACCGCCTGGCCATGGTCATCAACGATCTTCCGGGCGACAGCACGGGGCGCAACAGCGTCACGCCTGCCGATTACCTGGCGTGGAAAACGCAAAGCCAGTCGTTCGAAAAAGTAGGGGCTTACGAGTGGAACGGAGTGAACCTCACCGGCACGGGCGACCCGCAGAAACTCAGTGGCGCCAACGTCACATCCAATTTCTTCGACATTCTTCAGATCGGGCCGCAGATGGGACGCGCGTTCCTACCCGAAGAAGAACAGCCCGGCCACGATCAGGAAGTCATCCTCGGCCACGGGCTGTGGGTGCGGCAATTCGGTTCCGATCCCAACATCCTCGGGAAGAAAATCAAAATCGACGGATTGAGCCAGACGGTCGTGGGCGTAATGGGCAACGATTTCGATTTCCCCACCAGCGCGCAATTGTGGTTTCCCATGACGGTCACCGACAAGGAGAAGTCGCTTCGCAATTCCCACTACGTCTGGCCCGTCGCGCGGCTTCGTCCTGGCGTTTCCGTAGAACAGGCGCAGGCGGAAATGTCGGCAATTCAGGGGCGGTTGCAGAAAGATTTTCCGGAGGAAGAGAAGGGTTGGGATGCCCGCGTGCTTCCGATGCGCTATTTCGCGGCCGATCAATATTCCCGGCAATACACGTTGCTTCTGCTCGTAGCGGTGGTTTTTGTGCTGTTGATTGCGTGCGCCAATGTCGCCAACGTGCAGATGTCCCGCGCCACCGCGCGCCGTACGGAATTCGCCATGCGGGAGGCAATCGGCGCGAGCCGTGGACGGATCATTCGCCAGTTGCTCACCGAAAGCACGTTGCTTTCGCTCGCCGGCGCCGCGCTCGGCCTGGTGTTTGCGAAATGGGCGCTGCAACTGATCGTTACGAATATGCCGCAGGACGTCGCCCGCTACGTCTCCGCCTGGAAGCACATCCAACTCGATTTCGACGCCCTTCTCTTCACCACTTTGATTGCCCTGGCCGCGGGAATCGTCTCGGGGCTGGCTCCCGCGTTTCAGAGCTCGAAGCTCGATCTTTCCGAACAACTGAAAGAAGGCGCGCGCGGCAGCACGGGCGGCCGGTCCCGGCATTTTCTGCGCAACGCGCTCGTGGTCGGCGAGATCGCCGCCTCGCTGCTGCTGTTGATTGGCGCCGGCCTCACGGTGAGAGGCGTCCGGGCTTTGCTAGCCTCCCATCAAACCGCTACACCGGAAACGCTGCTGACGATGCGCGTCACGCTCTCCGATTCGAAATATAAAGAGCGGCCGCAGCAGCGCGCGTTCTACGATCAAGTTCTCGCGCAATTGAACGCCGTTCCCGGCGTGAAGGCCGCTTCGGTGGCCAGTGAAGTGCCGTTTGGCGATGGCGGCATCAGCGACAGCTTTCGCGTCGAGGGAATTGCTCCGCAGCCCGGTGAGCTCCGGTTTGCCGCGATCAATAACGTCAACGGGGAATTTTTCCACACGATGAGTATTCCGCTCCGCGATGGCAGATTGTTCGCCGAGCAGGACGGGCCGGACGCGCCGCGCGTCGCAATCATCAGCGAGAAAATGGCGCGCCGCTTCTGGCCCAACGAAAGCGCCATCGGCAAGCGCGTCCAACAGGGAAATGAGAGTTCGACGAAACCGTGGGCCACCGTGGTAGGCGTCGTCGGTGACATCCGCTACCGATGGTTCGACCGTGAAATTTATCCCTCGCTCTACTTTCCGTACCAGCAATCGCCGCGGCAGTACTCCTATATCGCTGTTCGTGCTCAGGGGGACCCGCGGGCGTTGATTCCCGCCGTTCGCGCCGGAATCGCAACGGTCGATCCGGATCAGCCGATTTTCGACATCAAAACTCTCGACCGCGTCATCTCGGAATCCGTCGTGGGGCTCTCCTATGTGGCCGTCATGATGGGAGCGCTCGGACTGATCGCGCTGGTGCTCGCGGCCGTGGGCGTTTATGGAGTGATGGCCTACGCGGTCGTTGAGCGGACGCACGAGTTCGGTGTGCGTTTGACGCTGGGCGCGCAGCCGAAGGAGATTCTGCATCTCGTTCTCTCTCGCGGCTTGCTTTTACTCGGTCTCGGGATGGCGATTGGTCTGCCGATCTCCTACGGGCTGGCGCGCCTGCTTTCGAGTCTGATCTTTGGAGTCAGCTCCACGGATGCCGGGATCTTTTCGGCGATCACATTGTTTCTCGCCGCGATTGCGCTGGCTGCGTGCTACATCCCGGCTCGCCGCGCGATGCGCGTGGATCCCATGGTCGCTCTTCGTTACGAATAGCTCGGGAGGCATCGATGCAATCATTGCTGCAAGACATTCGCTACGGCATTCGCATGCTGGCGAAAAATGCGGGATTCACCGCGATTGCCGTCTTGACGCTCGCTCTCGGCATCGGCGCGAACACCGCGATTTTCTCGGTCGTCAACGCCGAGCTGCTTCGCCCGCTTCCGTTCCACGATCCCGGTCGCCTCGTTCGCGTGGGAGTGACGAATTCCCGGACCGGGTGGAAATTTGGCACGGCCGACTATCCCGACTTCGACGACTGGCGCTCGCAAAACAAGGTCTTCGAAAAAATCGCCGCCTATTACGAAAACAACTTCACGCTTACGGGTGTCGCTAGCCCCGTTCATCTCGCGGGCGAGATCGTTTCCGCTGATATGTTTGCGCTTCTCGGCGCCGCGCCTGAAGTGGGCCGCGCGTTTCTTCCTGCCGAGGATGAAGCCAATCACTTTGTCGTCGTGCTGGGCGATCAATTTTGGAGACAGCAATTCGGCGGCGATCCGGGAGTCGTCGGCCGCCCGATTACGCTCAACAATCGTGCCTACACGGTTGTCGGCGTGATGCCGGCCGCTTTTCAGTTTCCGCTGCAGCGGAAACCGGTTTCCGTGTGGACCACGTTCTCCGCGGATCAGGTGACCGACGACAGTAATCCCCCCATGACGAAGCAGCGCGGCGCGCACTTCTTCGACGTGATTGCTCGCTTGAAACCAGGCGTTTCCCTCGCGCAGGCCCAGGCCGCCATGGATGTGATCTCTGCCGGTCTGGCAAACCAGTATCCGGACACGAACAAGTATGCGGGAGTCGAATTGGAGTTGGAGAAGGACAGACTAACGGGCTCGATCCGTCCGATGTTGCTCATCCTGATGGCCGCGGTGGGATTAGTGCTGCTAATCGCCTGCATGAATGTAGCGAGCTTGCTTCTGGCGCGAGCGACGACACGCGGGCGCGAAATTGCCATTCGCGCGGCGCTCGGCGCGGGCAGAGCGCGCGTCGTCCGCCAGCTTCTCACCGAAAGCATGCTCCTCGCGGGCTTTGCCGGGATTTTTGGCGTGATGATTGCCGCCTGGGGCAGCGCACTGCTCGTGCGTTTGAGCCCGCAGGATTTTTCGCGCGCCGCCGAAATTCACACCGACGGTTGGGTGCTCGCGTTCTCGGTGGGACTTTCGCTGTTGACCGGTCTCGTTTTCGGCCTCGCGCCCGCAGTCCAGATCACGCGATCGAACCTGGTGGATGCGCTCAAGGAAGGGTCGCTCAGCTCCACCGCCGGGATCCACCGCCATCAATTGCGAAGCGCCCTGGTGATTCTCGAAATCGCGTTCGCGCTGGTTCTGCTCGTCAGCTCCGGACTGCTGATTCGCAGCCTCGTCCGCCTGCAGAACGTGAATCCGGGTTTCGATCCCCACAACGTTCTCGCCGCGGACCTGGATTTGCCCGGACAAAAGTACACCAACGCCAAACAGGATCAGTTCGCGCGCGAACTGATGCCGAAATTGACGGCGCTTCCCGGCATGCAATCTGTCGCCGGTGTTTTCCCGCTCCCCATGACCGGTTCGGAAATGCGCACGAGCGTTCAGATCGAAGGCCGCCCCGTGGAGAAGAGCGATGAGGAGCATTCCACGCTCTTTTCGATTACGCCGGACTATTTCCGCACGATGAAAATTGCCCTGCTGCAAGGGCGGGACTTCACGGCGCAGGACGGTCCGGACACGAATCCGGTGGTGATCGTCAATGAATCGCTCGCCCGCCAGTTCTTCCCCGGGGAAAATCCGATCGGGAAACGCATCCGCCCGGGAATTTCGGTGGACGAGAAACCTTCGCGCATGCGGGAAATCGTCGGAGTGGTCGCCGACGTCAAATTCAAAGACCTAAAGTCCGAATGGCAACCTACCTCCTACCTGCCGCAATCGCAGATTCCGATCGGTAACATCACAGTCGTAGCGCGCACTTCCGGCGACCCTTCGATTTTGGCCCGTCCGCTCGCCGAAGCGGTGCACTCGATCGATCCCGATATGCCGGCCTACAACGTCAAGACAGTCGAGGATTATTTGGACGGCACGATCGCCGTTCCCAGATTCAACACGCTCCTGCTCGGAATTTTCGCCGGACTGGCCCTGGTGCTGACGGCTATCGGCCTCTACGGTGTGATTTCCTACTCCGTCGCTCAGCGAACGCACGAGATTGGCATTCGCATGGCGCTCGGCGGTCAGCCCCGCGACATGCTGCGTCTCGTCGTGGGCCAGGGCGTG
Organism: Candidatus Acidiferrales bacterium; assembly: GCA_050746925.1. Taxonomy (GTDB): domain Bacteria; phylum Acidobacteriota; class Terriglobia; order Acidiferrales; family UBA7541; genus Palsa-295. Next base: position 10,926 of record JBOGNA010000138.1, on the reverse strand, counting down.
CGCCTGGCACTCTACGGAGTTGGCTTGGGTCTAATTGCCGCATTTGCGTTCACGCATTTTCTCTCGAGTTTGCTGTTCGGAGTCACGGCCATCGATCCCATTTCGTTCGTCACCGTGGTATTCGCGCTTCTCGCCGTCGTGCTCCTTGCCTGTTATATACCCGCGCGCCGGGCAATGAACGTGGATCCGATGGTGGCGCTTCGATATGAGTAGCGGTTGCGGACCAAGCTCAAAATCACGACTGTCCGAATTCGCAACGGGCATTCCCGCAATTGGGCAGGATGAGTGTCCGAATTCATCAAAAATGCTTGTAAGTTGCTGAATAGTATAGTTTTATATTACGGCTCAGCTGGTAACCTACCTGCCCATATTTGGGAGGCTCCCACTTACTGCTAGCCCTCAAAGTTCGAGGCTGGGAGCGCCACCAATGGCGACAATGGCGATTGAAATCAAGAACGGGACCGATACGCACCTGCCGCGAATTCTCATTGCCGACGACCAGCCGGACGTTCTCGAGGCTCTGCGCCTGCTTCTGAAGGGCCACGGTTACACTACCGAGTCCGTCGCCTCACCGGCCGCCATTCTGGACGCCATCTCCACCAAGGAATTCGATCTCCTCCTCATGGATTTGAACTACGCTCGCGACACGACGTCCGGCCGCGAAGGCCTCGACCTTCTCGCGCAGTTGCAGGCCGTGGAAGGCGCCCCCCCGATCGTGGTGATGACCGGCTGGGCGACCGTCGGCCTCGCCGTCGAAGCCATGCAGCGCGGCATCGGCGATTTTGTCGAAAAGCCCTGGGTGAATGTCCGGCTGCTCGAAATTCTGAAAAAGCAGATCGATCTCGGTCGGGAGCGGCGTGCCGCAAAACAGCAGGCCATCGAGCACAGTCACGCGCAGGACGAAGTCGCGCAGCAGTTTCACCGCCGCGAACGCGAAGTGGAGGAAGCCCGCGCCATTCAGCAGGGATTTCTGCCGCAGGAAATTCCGCAGATCCCCGGCTATCAGATTTTCGGCGCCTGGCAGCCCGCTCGCATCGTCGGCGGCGACTACTACGACATTCTGCCGTTCGATGGCGATGCCGTGGGACTCTGCATCGCGGACGTGGCCGGCAAGGGAATGCCGGCGGCGATGCTCATGTCGAATTTTCAGGCCGGCGTGCGCGGCTTCGCTTCTCCCTCGCTTGCTCCCGACGCGCTTTGCGAAAAGCTGAACGCGCTGGTGAACAGAAACATCGCCGCCGACCGCTTCATCACATTTTTTTACGCGCATCTCCACGGCCCTTCGCGTCGGTTTTCCTACGCGAATGCCGGACATAACGCTCCGATCGTGCTGCACCGCGATGGTTCGCACCAGCGCCTCGATGCCGGCGGCGGCGTGCTGGGAATATTCAGGCAGCAGTCGTTTGAAGCGCAGACGATCGAGCTCGCGCCTGGCGACCGAGTGCTGCTTTTCACAGACGGCGTCACCGAAGCCCACGATTCCGCCGGCGCGGAGTTTGGCGATGCGCGCCTGCTCGACGTGCTGCAGAAATACCGCGAAGTAAGCGCGCAGGAAATACAAACGAAAATCTTCAGCGCCGTGGGCGAATTCTGCCGCGGCATTTGGGAAGACGACGCGACGCTGATCGCGCTGACCGTCGAATAGCATCCGTCGAATGGCTTTCAAGCGAAGGAGCGAGGCAACGTGATCAAACTGGCGAATGTGGAAAAAGTTTACGAATCGGGCGCGGGGAAGACGTGGGTGCTGCGCCGCATCAATCTGGATATTGCCGACGGCGACTTCGTGACCATCATGGGTCCCTCGGGTGCCGGCAAATCCACGCTCATGGGCATCATCGGGATGCTGGACGGCGCCTGGAAGGGCGAATACTTCCTGCTCGAGCATGCCGTCCACAAACTCGACAATCGCCACCGCGTCGAGCTGCACAAAAAATACATCGGCTTCGTGTTTCAGCAGTATCACCTGCTCGACAACCTCACCGTGGCTGAAAATCTCGATTTGCCCCTTTCCTACCGCGACATCAAGAAAAGCGAGCGCGAAGGAATGGTGGCGGACGCCCTCGATCGCTTCCAGATTGTGGGCAAAAAGGCGCTCTATCCCAATCAGCTTTCCGGCGGACAGCAGCAACTCGTCGCCGTCGCCCGCGCCGTAATCGGAAAGCCCAAGCTGATTCTCGCGGACGAGCCCACCGGCAGCCTGCACTCCAGCCAGGGAAAAATGATCATGGACATGCTCAAGAAGCTCAACGACGACGGCACCACCATCATTCAAGTGACTCACAACGACGCCTGGGCTGCTTACGGCAATCGCATCGTTCAGCTTGCCGACGGCTGGATCGTCGATGGCCAGACGCAGGCGGGCGCCGCGTAAGGCAGCCGCTTCGCTTCGTGTGGCAAGGAGGTTGTGGATGGGCGCCTTGATGCAGGACATCCGCTACGGGATTCGCGTGCTCGGGAAAAATCCCGGATTCACGCTGATTGCGGTGCTCACGCTGGCTCTCGGCATCGGCGCAAACACAGCGATATTTTCCGTCGTCGATGCGGTGCTGATCCGCTCGCTTCCGTTTCAAAATCCCAGCCGCATCGTCTGGGCGTGGGGAAATTTTTCGCTCTACGATAAAGCCGCCGTCTCACCTCCGGATTTTCTGGTCTATCGCGCGCAGAACCACGTCCTCGAACATTGGGGCGCGATCGGCTACGGCACCGATCTTTTCAACCTGGCCGGAAACGACAAGCCCCAACAGGTAAGAGGCTCGATGATCACGCAGGGTTTTTTCGAAACGCTTGGCGTTCGCCCGCTTCTAGGTCGCACCTTTTCGCTCTCTGACGAGCAGGAACACGACCCGCGCGTCGTAATTCTCAGCAATCGCTTCTGGCGCGAACGGTTCGCAAGCGATCCCGGCGTAATCGGACAATCCCTGAAGCTCGACGCATCGCAAATGACCGTCGTCGGTGTTCTCGCCGCCGATCTGCCGCTTTTTTCCGACGCCGAAGTCTGGATCCCGGCGCCATTCCAAAATGAAGGAATGTCGTCGCACCGCACTCATTTCTTCCGGCCCATCGGCTTGCTGAAGCCGGGCGTGACCATCCCGCAAGCGCAGGCCGATTTGGACACGATCGCAGCCCGGCTGGCCGCTGAATTTCCCGACACGAATAAAGGCTGGAACCTGCGTCTCGAACCTGCCCAGCGCGCTCTCGTTGGCGACGTTCGCCCCGTGCTCTTCGTTCTGCTCGGTGCCGTGGGTTTGGTTCTCCTGATTGCCTGTGCCAACGTAGCGAGCCTGCTGTTGGCTCGCAATTCGGCGCGCGGCCGCGAAATCGCAATTCGCACGGCGCTCGGCGCGGGGCGCTTCCGCCTCGTCCGCCAGATGCTCACCGAAAGCGTCTTGCTGGCGCTCGCCGGCGGCGCGGCGGGAATTCTGCTCGCCAGTTGGGGCGCGGGACTCGTTCGCAAATTCGGGCCCGAAAGTTTGCCGCGACTGAATGAAGTCAGCGTCAACGGTCCGGTGCTTCTGTTCACCGCTGCCGTCGCTCTCGTCACCGGAATTCTTTTCGGCCTAGTTCCTGCGATGCAGGCGAGCCGCCGCGATTTGACGCTCAGCTTGAAAGAAGGTGGATCCTCCGGCGACTCCCGCAAGAAACATCGCGCTCACAACGCGCTGGTGGTAGCCGAAGTGGCGCTCTCGCTCGTGGTGCTGATCGCTTCCGGACTTCTCCTCAATAGCTTTTGGCGCCTGATCCACGTGCGTCCGGGCTTCGACGCTTCCAATGTTCTGACGACCCAAGTCGCTCTCATCATGCCGACCTACAAAGCGGAGCCAGCCCAGGCCGCCTTCTTCAGGAACCTGCAAGACCGCTTGAAATCAATTCCCGGAGTCGAATCCGCGGGCTTCATCTCCGAACTTCCGATGAGCGGCCAGGTGAACGACACCTTCTTCACCATCGCAGAACATCCGCCCGCCGATCCGAACGATCGCGAAGACGCCGACTTCCGCGTGGTGGGAGGCGATTACTTTTCCGCGATGCGCATTCCTCTAATCTCCGGCAGCGAATTTTCACCGGCGAACGCCGCGGGTTCGCCCCAGGTGATCCTGATCAATGAACCTTTCGCCCGCCGCTTTTTCGGCGCGGAAAATCCGATCGGCAAGCATCTTTCGATTTTCGAGGGCAAGCCCGAATTCGTCTCGCGCGAAATCATCGGCGTCGTGGGTGGCAACAAGCATTTCGCGCTGCAGGAATCGCCGCGCCCGGAAATGTTCATCCCCTTGGCGCAGGCCCCGCGCTCGCGCATGAACGTGGTCGTCCGCAGCGCTGGCGATCCAGCCGCGCTCGCATCGGCAGTGCGCGAAGCCGTGCAGTCTGTCGATTCCGACGAAGCCACCTCAGCGTTTCGCACGATGAACGATGTGGTTTCCGAATCAGCTTCGGGGGATCGCTTCAACGCCGTGCTGCTCGGCGCGTTCGGCGCCATCGCTCTGCTGCTCACGGCCGCCGGAATTTTCGGAGTGCTCTCCTATCTCGTCACGCAGCGCACGCGCGAAATCGGGCTGCGCGTGGCGCTCGGTGCGCAGCCGCGCGACGTTCTCGGCGTCATCGTCGGCCACGGAATGCGGCTCGCGTTGGCCGGATTAGCGATCGGGCTCGCGGGAGCCTTCGCGGTCACCCATTGGATGTCGAGCTTCCTGTACGGCGTGAAGCCGACCGACCCGCTCACGTTTGCTGCCGTAACCGTGCTGCTTTCGGCCACGGCTTTTGCGGCGTGCTATTTTCCGGCACGGCGCGCGATGCGCGTCGATCCCATGGTTGCGCTGCGGTACGAATGATGGATTTGGCACCGCTCCATTCGCAATCTCGCACTCGCATGGGCGCGGATTTCGCAAAAAATAACGGCGGGGTCTGTTTGCGCGCAATCAATCGCGCTTCCGCAAACCGGAGAAGTACGAAAAATGGAAGCTGAGAACGCGGACGCGCTCTTGCTTCGCCACCCGCGTCTAAGTGTGCGGAATATCAGCGGATGCTCGGGCGAGTCTCATCCGATTCGCCGCTCACTCATCCGTAAGCAGGATTCATTCGCACGAGAATCTTCTTCTCTCTCGCTCAATCGGCAAGGGGCACTGGTGGCAAGAAAAATGAAGGAGTCCAATCGGCGTATCGAAGACTCAGGCCGCGCCGGAGTTCCGGCTCTGGCCGAGGAAATTGACGAAAGGCTATCGAGTCTCGACGGTGCGACAACCGTCGAGCTGCGCAACGTCCGGCGCGAGTTCACGCAGTGGCTGAAAGATGCGGCGCCGCATGTCGTGATCGAACTCGCGGGGATGCTGATCGACGTTCCGCGCACGGATTATCGCTTCATCGCCTACGAGCTGATCCATCATCATCCGGCCGCGCTCTCGCATTTGACCGCCTGGCAGCTCGAACAGCTCGGCCGCGGCATCGCCAGCTGGGGCGCCGTCGATTGCTTCGCGGTGTTTCTCGCCGGGCCCGTCTGGCGCGGCCGCCGCGTGCCGAATACGTTGATTCACGGCTGGGCTCGCTCGGCCGACCGCTGGTGGCGCCGCGCCGCACTCGTCAGCACCGTCCCGCTCAACAACAAATCGCGGGGAGGCGTGGGCGATACGTACCGCACTCTCCAGGTTTGCCGCCTTCTCGAGAGCGACCGCGATCCCATGGTCACCAAAGCGATGTCGTGGGCCTTGCGTGAGCTTTCGAAGCGCGATGCGCGCTCCGTGCGCGAGTATCTAGCGGCTCGTAAAGACGTGCTGCCTGCGAACGTGCTGCGCGAAGTGACCAACAAGCTCAAGACCGGCGTAAAAAATCCAAAATCGAAATCGGCGGCCGCGAACTAGCAGCCGCCCGAGGTGCTGGCCCACATGCCGAACATGCTCCACGCGCTCGCGCAGGACCTCCGATACGGCATTCGCATGCTCGCGCGAAATCCCGGCTTCGCGCTCGTCGCCATCCTCACGCTCGCTCTCGGAATCGGCGCGAATGCCGCCGTCTTCTCCGTCATCAACACGGTTCTGCTCCGCCCGCTGCCGCTTCCCGATTCGCGCCAGCTTGCCGTTGTATTCCGGAAAAATGTGCACGCCGAGCGCAGTTGGGCCGTCGCCTACCCCGATTTGCAGGATTGGCAGCGGCAGTCCCAGGTGTTCGAAGCCATCAGCGCGTTCGCCCCTGGCAGCGTCAATTTAACCGGCCGCGAAGAACCCACGCGCGTGCGCGGCGGATTCGTCTCCGCGAATTTCTTCCGCGTCGTTGGCGTTCAGCCGAGTCTGGGCCGCGGATTTCAGCCTGGTGAAGATGAGTCCGGTGCCGCCCGCGTGATCGTCATTAATTACAGCCTGTGGCAGGGCCTGCTCGGCGGCGATCCTCAAGTTCTCGGCAAGCCGCTCACTTTGAACGGACAGGTTTTCACCATCGTCGGCGTCATGCCGCAAAGCTTCCGCTTTCCCATCGACTACGTGGACACCTGGATTCCGGCCATCAACGATCCCCACTTCTCCTTGCAGCGTTCGGTTGAATCCACCGGCGCGATTGGCCGAATCAAGCCCGGTGCTACGCGCACGCGAGCGCAGGCCGAAATGGACACCATCACGCACCGCCTCGCGCAACAGTTCCCGGACACCGACGGGCTGCGCGGAGCGGAAGTGGTTCCGGTGCAGGATGTTGTTACCGAAGACATTCGCCCGGCGGTCCTCGTGCTTTCGGCCGCAGTCGCCTTCGTTTTGCTGATTGCCTGTGCAAACGTCGCCAGCCTCTTCCTGGCCCGTGCATCGGGTCGTCATCGTGAAATGGCTTTGCGCGCTACTCTCGGCGCCGGTCCGGGCCGGCTCATTCGGCAAATCGTTACCGAGACTCTTCTCCTCTGGTTCGCGGGTGCGCTTTTCGGCCTCGTCGTCGGGCGCCTCGCGCTCGACGGCTTGGCGCGCATCCGCCCGTCCGATTCCTGGGCGCAATTTCCGCGAGAGCTGGATTTTCCGGTCCTTGCCTTTACACTCGGTATCACGATTTTCACCGGCCTGATTTTCGGACTCATTCCCGCGCTTCGCTTCTCGAGTTCCAATCTCGTGGGAGCGCTGAAGGAAGGCAATCGCGCCGCCGGACGCAGTGTCGCGGCGCGAAGCACCGGCCGCTGGCTCGTCGTTTCGCAAGTCGCCCTGGCCCTCGTTTTGCTTCTCGGAGCCGGGTTGACGATGAAAAGCCTCTCCCGCCTCACGGGCGTCAATCCCGGGTTCAATCCCAATAATCTCCTTACGCTCGAATACCGCCTGCCGCGCAGCAAGTATCCGCAGAAGTCGCAGCAGTTGAATTTTCACCGCCAGGTCGTTGAACGCGCCAATGCGCTTCCCGGCGTCCTCTCCGCCGCAGAAGTTCTCGGCTTGCCAATCAGCGGGAATGGCGGAGACACGGCCGTCGTGTTCACCGATCGTCCCGCTCCCTCGCCCGCCGAAACGCCCCGCGCGCAGATCAATGCCTGCGAGCCTCACTATTTCCGCACCATGGAAATACCGCTTCTCCGCGGCCGCCAGTTCACCAGCGAAGACACGCCCGATTCTCCCCGCGTCGCCGTCGTGAATCAGGCCATGGTAAATAAATTCTGGAACGGCGCCGACCCCATCGGCAAATCCATTCGCTTGCCCGAGGAAAATAACGTCACCGCCACCATCGTCGGTGTCGTCGGAGACGTGAAGCAATACAACCTCGACGACGCCACCATCGCCCAGATCTACGTCCCGCAAACGCAAAGCCCGAATCTCTTCGCCACTCTCATCGCTCGCTTCCAGGGTGATCCCATGACGCAATCGAGCGCGCTGCGTAGCGCCGTCTGGGCCGTGGACAAAGATCAGCCCGTATGGAAGATCCGCACCGAGCAATCGCTGCTCGATATCTCCGTGGGTCCGCAGCGTTTCCTGATGCTGATGATGGAAGTTTTTTCGGCGCTTTCGCTCATGCTCGCCGCGATTGGGATCTACGGAGTGATTTCATATTCCACGAGCCAGCGCATCCAGGAAATCGGAGTCCGCGTCGCGCTCGGCGCGCAGAAGCGTGATATTTTCCGTCTCGTATTGGGTGAAGGTCTGTGGATTGCGGCTTGCGGCCTGGGCATCGGCTTTGTGGGCGCGCTCGGTCTCACCCGCTTTCTCACGAGCCAGCTCTACGGCGTCAGCGCCACCGATCCGGCCACCTTCGCTTCGGTCGCGATCTTGCTGGCAGCGATTGCGCTTCTGGCGTGTTACGTTCCGGCGCGCCGCGCCATGCGCGTCGATCCCATGGTGGCGTTGCATTACGAGTAGCGCGCCGGCTCGCGAGCGATAAGGGCGCGTGCACAGAGTCGGAGAAGGGTGGGAGAAAAATTTGGCTTCCTTCGCACAAGACGTTCGATACGCCGTCCGCATGCTGGCGCGGAATCCCGGTTTCACGATCGTAGCCATCCTCACCCTGGCTCTCGGAATCGGCGCGAACACCGCAATCTTCAGCGTCGTGCGCCGCGTCTTGCTCCAGCCTCCACCGTATCAGCAGCCACAATCTCTCGTTCAAATCTGGAACACTTACTTCCCCGCATGGCCGCAGCTCGGCCTCTCTCCCGGCGACTTCCAGGATTTCCGGCGCCAGGCGAAATCGTTTTCGGAAATGGCGGCGTACATCGATATTCCGGCAGGCTTCAATCTCACCGGTCAAGGCGAGCCCGAGCGCGTGCAAGCGGCCTACGCGGACTCGAATCTCTTCCCGATGCTCGGCGTGCGCCCGGTCGCAGGCCGCACGTTCACGCCCGATCAGGATAAGCCCGGCAATACGCCCGTCGTGTTGCTCACGCACCGTTTCTGGCAGAGCCATTTCGGATCGGATCCGTCTGTCGTCGGGCGCTCGCTCACCTTCGACGGCAAAAGCTACGTCGTGATCGGCGTCCTGCCTCCGAGACTCGATCTTGCCCGCTACGCCGATCTCTGGCTACCGGTTGGCCTGTATGAAGACGACCTCACCGGCCACATCCATCATCCGTTCAACGGGATCGCCCGACTAAAGCCCGGCGTCTCACTTTCCGAAGCGCAGGCCGAACTCATAACCCTCAACCATCAGGAAGAGCTCGCATTCCCGGACACCCACAAGAATTGGGGCGTCACGATACAACAAATGCAGGACCCGTCTGCGGCCAAGCTGCGCCCTGCGCTGCTCGTACTTTTTGCAGCCGTAGGGCTCGTGCTGCTGATCGCCTGCGCCAACATCGTCAATCTGCTTCTCGCGCGCAACGCGGCCCGCCAGAAAGAAATCGCGCTCCGCATCGCGCTGGGTGCCAGCCGGTCGCGGCTCGTCGCGCAGCTCCTCACCGAAAGTGTGTTGCTCTCAATTCTCGGAGGCATCGGCGGAATCCTTCTCGCCAGCATCGGCCTCCGCGCCTTGGACGCGCTCGTTCCATCCGACCTCGCCGTCGTAAGAGAAACCGGCCTCAATGGTTGGGTGCTCGCCTTCACGATCGCGGTCTGCTTCGTCTCCGGCATGGTGTGCGGCCTGATTCCTGCGATCCAATCGCTGAATCAAGACTTGCATACCGTACTGAAGGAGGGCGGCCGCACCTCCTCCGCCACGGGTGGCAATCGTCTGCGCAGCATTCTCGTCGTCTCGCAGGTAGCCCTGGCGCTGATTCCGCTGGTTGGCGCCGGTTTGCTCCTCCGGAGTTTCCATCGTCTTCTCAGTGTTGATCCGGGCTTTCGCTCCGACCACATCCTCACGATGGAGGTCGAGCAACCCGGGATTCCGCTCGCAGACGTTCTCAAGATGTCGAACGATCAGCAGGTTCAATTGTTCCGCAAGCAGTCGATCCAGTTCCAACAAATGGCCGACCGCATTCGGAATTTGCCAGGTGTAAAAGCCGTCGGCGGCATCGACTTCCTTCCTCTCGCTACGGCGCTCCATTCTGCATCGCGTTTTCTCGTGGAAGGCCAGCCGACGCTCGAAGCTGGCGCACGCCCCGTTGCACAAACGCGCACCACAAGCCTCGGCTACTTCGCCGCGATGGGCATCCCGCTTTTAAAGGGCCGCCGCTTCACTGACGCCGATCTCGGCGGCTCCAATATCGTGGTCAACGACGCGACGGCCAAGCGTTTCTGGCCCGGCGCCGATCCCATCGGTAAGCGCATCAATCTTTGTTCGCTCGCGCCACAGCCCTGCTGGTCGGAAATCGTTGGTGTTGTCGGCGATATCCATCAATTTGGCCTCGATGCTGCGCCCACATTCGACGTGTACGGCGCTGGCGGCTGGACTCCCCATTTCGTGATTCGCACCAGTTCCGATCCAACCGCGCTGGCGCACGCCGCCACCGAGGAAATCCGCAAAATCGATCCGAATCTGCCCGTCATCCACGTCACCACGATCGACGGCCTGCTTTCGGACACCGTGGCACCGCGCCGCTTCTCGACCGTGTTGCTCGGAATTTTTGCAGTGCTGGCGCTGCTCCTTGCGGCCGTCGGAATCTACGGCGTAATGAGCTATGTGGTGAGCCTGCGTATCAACGAAATCGGCATTCGGATGGCCCTCGGCGCCCAGCCGCGCGATATCTGGCAGCTCATCATCGGCCGGGGCGCGAAGCTGGCCGTCGCCGGCGTGGCCATCGGACTGGCGGGTTCTCTCGCGCTCTCGAGGCTCCTCGCGAGCTTGCTTTTCGAAGTGCGAGCCAGCGACCCTCTGACCTTCGGCGGAGTGGCGCTCCTGCTCACGGCCGTGGCGCTCGTCGCCTGCTATTTTCCCGCGCGCTGGGCAATGCGCGCGGATCCGATGATTGCGTTGCGATACGAATAACGCCTGAAAGGTGGAAAGCGAGCGGTTACGCAGTAAGATAGCTGCTCTCTCACGTCTCTCAAGAGCAAACCAATGGGAACGATTTGGCAGGATTTGCGATACGGATGGCGGATGCTGCGGCGAAGCCCGGGC
>JBOGNA010000137.1:0-12005 GCA_050746925.1 Candidatus Acidiferrales bacterium | reverse complement strand
CCAGTACACCGACGCGCTGCAGAAGGAACTGGACCTCAGCTTCGAGGATGCCGAGAAATTAAAGATGGGCGGCACTCTGGCGGGCGTGAGCGAAGAGCAGCGGACGGCGATTCTGCGGTCCGTGTCCGACATTCTGATCCTTGAAATTCAGAAGACGTTCGACTTTTTCCGCGCGACGGCGAGCGGCGAGAATATTCGCCGGATCTACGTTGCGGGCGGCACGGCGCGGGTCCCCGGCTTGATCGAGTTGCTGAAAGAAGAGTTCGCGATGCCGGTCGAGGAGCTGTATCCGTTCCGGAAGGTTGCAATCAATCCTGGGCGTCACGATGAAAGCCAGCTTCGCGATTTGGCGCCGCGCCTGGCAATCGCTGTCGGCCTGGCGCTGAGGAGCTTTGACACGCCATGATCCGGATTAACTTACTTGGCCAGGCTCGTCCGAAGGCCACGAAAACAACGGTACCGCTGGAAGCGACGATTCAAGTGATCTTCCTGCTGGTGGCAATCGGCCTCGCATCGGTGGTGCTGGGGATCACGTATTTCCAGCAGAAGCGCGAACTGGATGCGACGAACGCGAAGATCGCGTCGTTGCGAGCCGAAAAGGCCACGCTGCAGACGATCAAAGCAGATGTGGACCGGTTCGAGAGCCAGAAAGCCGTGCTGCAACAGCGCATCAACGTGATCGAAACCTTGCAGAAGAACCGATCAGGCGGCCAGGAACTTTTGCAGATGGTGGCTAATACCGTGGTGCGAGTCGATTCGCTCTGGCTGACGAATCTGGACCGAAAGGGCCAGAACCTGGATATCAAGGGACAGGCCGGCTCGATCAACGCGGTGGCTAACTTTATCACTCAGCTGAAACACTCCGGTTATTTCGACAACGTCGAAATCAAAACGGCCGAGGAAACCGACCTTGTGAAGTCGGCGCAGACGTTTGGATTCCAAATGACAGCGGCGATTGCAGGCGCAGCACCGCCACCTGCTCCGGAGCAGGCGAAACCGCGCGCCGCAGCCGGCACGCCACCTCCGCAGCCAGCGGCCAAGGGGAGGAGCTAACATGGCGACTTCATTCCGCGAATGGCCCTGGCCCCTGCAAGCAGTTTTCTACGTCGCGCTGGCGGTGATAATTGTTGCCGCTGGATTCTATCTTCCGATTTCGCCGGTACGGACGGTGCGAAGCGACCTCGAACAGGCGCAAGCCAGCTTGAAGCCTTTGGAAACGGAAGTGCAAGGCTTGCGAGTGTACAAACAGCGAAGAGCCGAACTGCAGTCGGAGATGGATGCTCTCCAGAAGCAGCTGGAAACACTGCAGACGATCGTACCGGAAGAGAAGCAGGTCGATCAGTTCATCATCATGATTCAGACGGCGGCGCTCAGCTCCGGCGTTTCGATTCGGAAGCTGACGGCCAAGCCGGTTGGGACGCAGCCTTACTACTTCGAGATGCCCTTTGATATCGAAGCGGACGGCCCATATTTCTCCGTGCTGGACTTTTTCTCCCGACTTGGGCGGCTGTCTCGAATCATTAACGTAGGAGATTTGAAGCTGTCCGGGATCGGCGGAGCCGGAGCGCAGGCGACGAAATTCCACACCGCGCCGGGAGCTTCGGTGACCGGTACTTTCACCATTACTACTTTCTTCACGAAGGCGGCAGAAGGGGCGGCGGCTCCTGCGGCCGCGCCGGCCAATAAGGCCGCGGCAGGTCAAAAACGATGAAACTGGCAAAGTCAACTGTAAGCATGTGGGCTGTGCTCGCGATTGCTATCTGCTTCGCACCGGTAGTAGGCGCGCAAAACGCCCCGGCGAAGAAACCCGCGAGCAAGGGGAAGGCGCATGCGCACGCGGCGAAGGCTGCTTCGGCGCAGGCTCCTGCGGCAGCTCCTGCAGCGGACGCGAATGCAGGCGGCGCAGCAGCGGCCAAGGTTGAACCGGTTGTCGCGAAGCGGGATCCGTTCGAGCCTTTGGTAAGCGAACGGAAGCCCTCGCACGGACCCCTGCCTCCGGGGAAAGCGGGACTCATTATTGGTTCGGTCCGCGTGGACGGGGCTGTCAAATCGCCGAGCGGAATGCTGGCGGTTGTCTCCAACGAAGAGCAGCGAGTGTACTTCATCCGCGAGGGTGATCGGCTATACGACGGGGATGTGGAAAAGATCGGCTTGGATGGGGTCACGTTCAAAGAAAATTCAAAAGATGCGTTCGGGAAACCAGTGGAACGAATGGTAACGAAACGAATCTACCCGAGTGCAGGAGCGCAGCAATGAGGATCATGTGGCGGGCGTGGGGGTTGACTGCACTAGTTGCAGCAAGCCTGATTCTGACGAACGGAGCGCTGCCGGCGAATGACGCGCCGGTGGTGCATGTGAAAGCGGTGGTGAAGGATGGAGCCGTCCGCCTGGAAGCGCAGGCCAATGCCCCATTCGAATACACCACCTATCGCCCCAGTGAGAGCCTCTATGTGCTCGACCTGAGCGGAGTGTCGGCGGCAGACCCTGCCGGCGCGCGCGTGGTGGCTTCCGATCTCGTGAAGAGCTACCGCGTGATCAACTACGCTTCGGGCGAGAAGCCGGTGGTGCGAGTAGAAATCCTCTTGAGCCAGGGCCTCGAACCACGCCTGGAGCGCAAGGACTCGCAGGACCTGACGCTGCTTGTGGCGCGGACGGATGGCCAGACCTCTCCGACACCGACCGCCGCTGCGAAGTCCGTTCCGGCCATTGTTCCTGCTTCGGCGAAGTCGCCTGAGACGAAGACGCCGGGCACCACATTCGAATCGATTCAGCAGGTAAAGCTCGGGCAAAACGGCAATCAGACGGAAGTGAACGTGATCGGTTCCGGCCATCTGACGTACCATGCGACCCGGCTGCAGAATCCCGATCGTCTGGTTCTCGATTTCGCAGGATCGCATCTGCGGACTTCCGAGAAGCACATTGCCAGCAATCTCGACCCTGTTCGCGAAGTGAGGCTCGCTCAGTTCACTCCGGAAGTTTCGCGCGTCGTGATTGATTTGCGCCAACCGGCTCGCTACAACATCAACGCCAGCGGAAACTCCGTTACAGTGGCCTTCGCACCGGCCGCCGCTGCTGGCACCTCGGGCGGAGCAGTGAAATCCCCACCGTCTGCGGAGCCTTCGGACCTGAGCACCGTGAAAGCGGTGAGCAAGCCTGAACCGGCAACGGTGGAAACCGCCGCGACGCAGCCGATAGGTATACCGGCGCCAGCCGCCGTACTGCCGGCTTCGTACACGCAGCCCGTTGCGGCTCTCGCGAGCCCGGCACCTGCACCGGATACAAATTCCAAGCCAGAAGATGGCGGGAAGCCGCTCGTCAATGGCCAGGCTCCTGCGTCGGCACCGTCCGGCAAGTATTCGGGCGAACCGATTTCAGTGAACCTGAAAGATGTGGACCTGCGCGACTTCTTCCGCCTGATTCACGAAATCAGCGGGCTGAACGTGGTGGTGGATCCCGCCGTGAAGGGCAACCTCACGATCGTGCTCGATGATGTACCGTGGGATCAGGCACTCGATATCGTGTTGAAGAACAACGACCTCGACAAGCAGCTCGACGGCAACGTGCTTCGCGTCGCAACCAAAGAGACGCTGAAGAAGGAAGCCGAGCAGAGCCGCGATCTGGCCAAGGCGCAAGCCGAAGCCGCCGACGTAGTGACCACTACCCGCGTCCTGAGCTATGCCAAAGCGTCGGAGTTGGTTGCGACTCTGAAGAAGTTCCTTTCGTCGCGCGGCGATGTGCTCGCAGACAGCCGTTCGAACACCCTGATTATTCGCGACATTCCCAGCGTCCTGCCGGTTCTGGACAATCTGATTCGCCAGCTCGACCGGAAATCGCAACAGGTGGAAATCGAAGCGCGTGTAGTGGCGGCCAACCGCACCTTCTCGCGTGAAATCGGAACGCAGCTAGGCTTTGCAGCAGCCACGCCGAACGCACGCAACGTGTGGGGCGGCGCGGGTGGTGTAGGCACCAGCCCGATCATCCACAATTTCCCGCCGCAGCCGGCTCCTCCTGTGATCGTTGGCAACGGCAGCACCAGCGGTTCGATTCCGCTGAACACGAACCTGGGCGTGGGCGCACCGACGAGCGGCATCAGCTACTCGTTCTCGGCAGCCAACTTCACGCTCGACATGATCATCACGGCCGCGGAAGACCGCGGCGTCGGCAAGCTGCTCTCGAAGCCGAAGGTGATCACGCAGAACAACCAGAAAGCGACCGTGAAGCAGGGAACCAAGATCCCGGTACAGACGATCGTCAACAACACGGTTTCCGTGCAGTTCGTCGATGCGGTGCTGCAGCTGGAAGTGACGCCGCAGATTACCGCCGACGGAACAGTGTTCATGGACGTGACGGTCACAAACGACCAGATCGACCAGGCGATTCCGCGTGTACAGGGCATCCCTGCAATCGACACGCAGTCCGCCGAAACCAAGGTATTGATCAACGACGGCGGAACGGTCGTGATCGGCGGCATTATCGTCACCAACCAGCAGACCGACGTGAAGCAGGTTCCTCTGTTTGGCAGCTTGCCGGTAGTCGGCAACCTGTTCAAGCACACGACGGTGAGCTCGCAGGCTCAGGAATTGCTCTTCTTCCTGACGCCAAGGATTATGCCGAGCTAGCCGGAGGGTAACCGAGGAGACTGCTATCGATCGTGGCTGTTAAATCGCGAAACGAAACTTCCAACCGGAGCCGAATGGATCGGCTCCGGTTTTCTTTTTCCGCTCTAGGCGCGGACGCCTTCCTCGTCTCCCAGCTCCACGATATTCGGTACCTCTGCGGGTTTACCGGCAGCGCGGCGCTACTGCTGGTCGAGCCGACCCGTGCGACGCTCTTCACGGACAGCCGCTACACGTTCCAGGCGCACGAGGAGGTTGCCGATGCGCGCATCGCGATTGCCAAGCACGGCCTGCTCGGCGCGGCGGGGCAGGAGCTCCGCCGCCGGCGCGGGCGCGTTCGAGTCGCCTACAGCCCGGCACACATGACGGTAGGGCAGCATGGCGGGCTCCAGCAAGCTGCGGGCGCCCGCATTCGCTGGGTGAATGGAGCAGGCGCCGTCGAGAAGCTCCGTGCCCTCAAAGACCCTCAGGAGCTCGCCACGATGCGTCGTGCTGCGATCCTGATCAGCGAAGTGTTCTCCGAGTCTGTGCCGTTAATCAAGCCGGGGATGACCGAACTCGACCTCGCCGCCGAGCTCGAATACGCCATGAAGCGCAAGGGCGCCAGCGGCCCCTCGTTCGAAACCATTGTGGCCGCCGGACCGCATTCCGCATGGGCGCATGCCCGCCCCTCGTCCAACCTGCTCAGGAAAAGCCAGTTGGTCGTCCTAGACCAGGGTGCTATACTCCATGGTTATTGCAGTGATATGACTCGTACCGTCTTCCTGGGACGGGCGCCCGCGAATGTCCGGCGGATGTATCGAGCCGTTCTGGCGGCTCAGGAAGCGGCCAGGGCGGCGATTCGTCCGGGGGTAAGCGGGGAATCGGCTGACGCCGCTGCCAGGCGGGTCCTCAAGGGCGAACGTCTCGCCCAGTACTTCACCCATAGCACCGGTCACGGCCTGGGGCTGGAAGTGCACGAAATGCCGAGGCTGGGGAAAGGTGAAAAGACAATCCTCGAAGAGGGCATGGTCATTACTGTCGAGCCCGGCGTTTACGTCGAAGGATTGGGCGGAATTCGCATCGAAGATGACGTAGTGGTCACAGCAAAGGGCTGCGAGACTTTGACGACCGCGCCTCGGGATTTTCTCGAACTCTAAATGGCGAAAAAATCGAATCCAGGATCAACGCAGGAAGGCCGTCCGCGGGGCGTGGACCTCGCCGAAGTCGAGCGATTGCTCGCGTTCATGGAAAAGCACGGTCTCGAGGAATTCGAGTACGAGCGCGACGGTGTGCGCGTCCGCTTAAAGAAGCCTTCGGTACATCCGCAAGCAGTTTTCCGTGCCTTGCCTTCCCACGAGCCCGCTTCCGCGGGCGCCCACGCCCCAACGCACTCCGCTCCAGCCGCTCATCCTGCGGGCGGATCTGAACCGGCAGTCGCCGCCGCGGGCGCGGAGAATCTCCATATCATCAAGTCTCCGATCGTCGGGACGTTTTATTCATCGGCGAGTCCGGAATCGGATGCGTTTGTGAAGACGGGCGCGCAGGTGGAGTCCGGCCAGGTGCTCTGCATTATCGAGGCGATGAAGTTGATGAACGAAATTGAAGCGGACGTAGCGGGCGAGGTGGTACGGGTTTTCGTCGAAAACGGCCAGCCCGTGGAATACGGAGAGCCGCTCTTCGGCATTCGACCGCTCGGGAAGAAGTAAGCGCTTATTTTCCAGGCAAAATGTTCCGAAAAATTCTGATCGCCAATCGCGGCGAAATCGCCCTTCGCATTCTGACTGCCTGCAAGGAACTTGGCGTTTCCACCGTTGCCGTGTATTCCGAAGCGGATCGCCATGCGCTGCATGTGCGCTTTGCCGACGAAGCGATCTGCATCGGTCCGCCCCGCAGCAGCGACAGCTACCTGAACATCCCGCAGGTGATCAGCGCTGCCGAAATTGCGAATGTGGACGCAATCCATCCCGGCTACGGATTCCTTTCCGAGAATGCGAATTTCGCCGAGGTGTGCGAAGCTTCCCACATCACTTTTATCGGACCCACTCCCGATGCCATTCGCCTGATGGGTGAAAAGGATCGCGCCCGCCAGGCCATGGCAGAGGCCGGCCTTCCGATCATTCCGGGCAGTCCCGGCGTGGTGCCGGACGAAGACGCCGCCCGAAAATTTGCAGAGGAAATCGGCTACCCACTGATCATCAAAGCTTCCGAAGGCGGAGGCGGGCGCGGGATGCGCATCGTGCGCGAAAAATCCGAGCTGTTGAACGCATTTCAGACTGCGCGCACCGAAGCCGAGCAGGCTTTCGGCAGTCCTAACGTGTACATGGAAAAATTGATCGAGCGGCCGCGGCACATCGAATTTCAGGTGCTGGGCGACCGCCATGGAAGTGTGGTTCACCTGGGCGAAAGAGAATGTTCGATCCAGCGCCGGCACCAGAAGCTCCTCGAGGAATCGCCATCGCCCGTGGTTGACGCCAAAATGCGAAAGAAGATGGGCGATCAGGTGATCGCGGCGCTCACCAAACTCGGTTACTCCAGCGCAGGGACTGTTGAATTTTTGCGAGAGGAATCCGGCAAGCTCTATTTCATCGAGATGAATGCGCGCATCCAAGTGGAGCATCCGGTTACTGAGATGGTCACGGGTGTGGACCTGGTGAAATCGCAGATTCGGGTTGCTGCCGGCGAAAAGCTGCACGACGTGGTCGGCCCCATCGAATTTCGCGGCCATGCCATCGAATGCCGCATCAATGCCGAGGATCCGGACACGTTTGTCCCGTCGCCCGGGCACATCACGGCGTTTCGAGTTCCTGGCGGTCCGGGGATTCGCGTGGATACCGCGGGCTACGCCGACGCGGTGATTCCGCCCTACTACGATTCGCTGATCGCCAAAATCATCGCGCACGGCCGCGACCGCGCGGAAGCAATCGCACGGATGCAGGGCGCGCTAGGGGGATTCGTCGTCGAGGGAATCAAGACCACGATTCCGCTGCAGCGGCGAATTCTTGCCAATCCCGAATTCGCAGCGGGGAATTTCGACACGCATTTCATCGAGCGCGCCATCACCTCTTCGAAATAGCCGGATGCCTGCTTCCTTTCCTCCTCTCTACGCGATCCTCAATTTAGCTGCAGTCCGGGGAGCGTCGGCGCATCTTCCGGAGGCGCTCGCGGAAGCAGGCGTCACTCTGATCCAGATTCGCGATAAGGATGCATCCGCACGCGCAATCTTGGAAGCCTCGCAGCGCGTGATCGCGCAGGTAGCCCGCCGAGGCGTCCGCATCATAGTGAACGACCGGCCGGACATCGCTGCCATTGCTGGCGCAGCGGGTGTCCAGGTTGGCCAGGACGACTTGTCCGTGGACGACGCGCGAAGAATCTGCGGAGCAGACCTCTGGGTAGGAGTTTCGACACACAACCTCGAGCAATTGCAACTCGCCGCCTGCACTTCGGCGGACTATATAGCTGTGGGTCCCATTTTTCCCACCGCTACGAAGGCAAACCCCGATCCGGTGGTTGGCCTGGAATTTATTCGCGCTGCCAGACAAATAACGCGAAAACCTCTGGTAGCCATAGGCGGCATTACGATAGAGTCCGCCGAGGCGGTGTACCGTGCCGGAGCAGATTCGTTGGCGGTGGTGAATGATCTGCTGGCGGCCCCAGACCCGGCGCTGCGCGCGCGCGAGTATCTTGCGATTGCCGACCGGATTTTCTAGCGCCGGTCTTCAGATCGACAGGGGCTGACTTGGGAGCTCTTACTTAGATGGCGGAGCAGGCGCACACAATCGGAGCGACTACGGCCGCGACGGCAGAAAAACCCGAGCTCGTCAAAGGCCTCGGCCTATTCGATTCCACAATGATTGTGGCCGGCTCGATGATCGGATCCGGCATCTTCATCGTCTCCGCCGACATCGCGCATCAGGTAAAGAGCCCCGCTCTACTCCTTGCCGTTTGGCTTGCCTCCGGCGTAATGACTCTCATCGGCGCGCTCAGTTACGGCGAGCTGGCAGCTGCGATGCCTCGCGCGGGCGGCCAGTACGTTTACTTGCGCGAATCACTGGGCCCGATCTGGGGATTTCTCTACGGCTGGACGATGCTGCTGGTGATTCAGACAGCCACGATTGCGGCGGTGGCGATTGCATTCTCGAAATTCACGGCGGTGATGATTCCCTGGTTTTCACCGACGGATTGGATTCTGAAGCTCGGCACGTTTGGCCCCTGGCACCTCTGGTTCGGCGATCTGGGCCCGTACAACGTGGGCCTCAACCGGCAAAATCTACTGGCTATTCTTTCGATCGTCGTCGTCACGTGGATCAATACGCGCGGGCTTCGGGTCGGTTCGATCGTGCAGAATATCTTCACGGTCACGAAAATTGGCTCTCTCGCCGCGCTCGCATTTCTCGGGATATGGTTTTCAACCGACGCAGCTCGCACGGCGAATTTCGCTCACTTCTGGCAGGGAGCCAGCCTGTCGGTTCTTCATCCATATCCTCCGGACAATCCCACCTGGTGGATTGGTACGATTACGCTTGTAGGCGTGGCTATGGTCGGCTCGCTCTTCTCCATGGACGCGTGGAACAACATCACGTTCATCGCTGCCGAAGTGAAGAATCCCAGCCGCAACCTGCCGCTATCGCTGGCAACGGGCACCGGCATCGTCGTGCTGCTCTATACCCTCGCCAACGTGGCGTACTTGCGCGTCCTGCCGATCAGCGGCGATCCCAACGGCGCCGCGGCCGTCGCTCGCGGCATCGAATTCGCCGCGCAGGGGCGTGTGGGCACCGCGGTCGCGGAGGTAATCTTCGGATCCGCCGGCGCGGTCGTGATGGCGATTGCCATCTTGATTTCCGGTTTTGGCTGCAACAACGGCCTGATTCTCTCCGGCGCGCGAATTTATTACGCGATGGCCAAAGATCGCCTGTTCTTCCGATCCTGCGGCAAAGTGAATCGCTACCATGCTCCCGGCGCCGCCCTTATCGTGCAAGGAATCTGGTGCTCCGTGCTCTGCCTCTCGGGCACCTACAACCAGCTTCTCGATTTTCTGATTTTCGCCGTCCTGATTTTCTACATCCTGACGCTCGGGGGATTGTTCGTGCTTCGCTGGAAGCGCCCCGATATGGAGCGCCCCTACCGCGCGATCGGATATCCATTTCTGCCCGCGCTGTATCTGATCATGGCAGTGTTTCTTGAGGTTCAACTGCTGCGCTATAAACCGCAATACACTTGGCCCGGACTGATCATCGTCCTGCTGGGTGTTCCTGTGTACTGGCTGTGGAAGCTGGCGGGGAAATCGAACGCAAGCAGCGAGGCTGCATAACCGGAGGTTCTCGAATTTCATGAGCGAACGAGCACACGGGTCGGAGGGAGTCGCGCGATCGGGCAATCGCCTGCTGTGGAAGAAACCGATGGATTGGCTGCTGAACGAAGCCAAAGCCACGGGCGAGCATACTTTGAAACGCACGCTCGGCCCGGTATCGCTCACGGCGTTGGGGGTGGGCGCGATCATCGGGGCGGGAATTTTCGTGCTGTCGGGACTGGGCGCGCACTACGCGGGACCGGGCCTCACGCTCTCGTTTATCATCTCGGGATTCGGGTGCGCCTTCGCGGGGCTTTGCTACGCGGAATTTGCCGCCCTGATTCCGCTGGCCGGAAGCGCCTACACGTACGCGTACGCCGCTCTGGGCGAGCTCTTCGCCTGGATCATCGGCTGGGATTTGACGCTCGAGTACGCCATGGGCGCGAGTACGGTTTCTTCCGGCTGGTCCAATCACTTCATCGAATTCCTCAACATCTTCGGCCTGAAAATGCCGCTGTGGCTGGCCTACGATCACTGGACCGCGTTGCGCACGGCACAGAATGCCATCGCGCATCAGATGGCCGGCGCCGATCCGGGCATGGTGGTCGGCACGCAAGCGTACCTGGCGAGAGTCGGAGAGATACTCAGCAAGCCGACGCCAGACCTGATTCAGCGAGCGCACGATCTGGTGAACGCGCCGCATCTTTTCGGTTTCGAGATCGCCTTCAACCTGCCCGCTTTTCTGATTGCGCTGGTGATCACTGCGATTCTCGTCGTTGGCATTCAGGAAAGCGCCACTTTCAACGCCGGAATCGTCTTCATCAAGGTTTCCGTCGTTCTGTTCATCATCGCTCTCGGGTTCAAGTATGTGAACCCAAGCAATTGGGGACATGACTGGCACAGTTACGCGCCGATGGGATTCAGCGGCATCGGGGCGGGGGCCGCGTACATATTTTTCGCGTACATCGGATTTGACGCCGTCTCCACCACCGCGCAGGAAGCGAAGAATCCGCAGCGCGATCTTCCGATCGGCATCATCGCCTCGCTTTGTGTCTGCACCATTCTTTATATCCTTGTCGCCGCCGTGCTCACGGGCATGGTCCCGTGGAAGGAAATCAATATCGAAGCCCCCCTAGCGGTGGCCTTCCTCGATCGTGGGCTCACGAAAGCTTCGTACCTGATTACGGCGGGCGCGCTCGCCGGCCTCACCAGCGTGATGTTGGTCATGCTGCTCGGCCAAACGCGCGTCCTGTACTCCATGGCCAATGACGGCCTGCTCCCGCGAAAGTTCTTCGCCGCGATCCACCCGAAATTCCGCACCCCGTATAAGAACACGATTCTCGTGGGCTTCCTCGCCGCGGTCGTGGGCAGCACCGTTCCCATCGACGACATCGGAAAGATGGTGAACATCGGCACGCTGCTCGCCTTCGTGATCGTCTGCATCGCCGTGATGATCCTCCGCCGCACGAATCCCGATCAGCACCGTCCGTTCCGCACGCCGTGGGTGCCCCTGGTGCCGGCGCTCGGCATCCTCTTCAACGGATACATGATGTACAAGCTCGGCTGGATCAACTGGGCTCGGCTGATAATCTGGCTGCTGATTGGTCTCGTAATCTATTTCACCTACAGCCGCCATCACAGCCGCGTGCAGAGGAACGACCGCTCCGCTTTGTAGCATTCTTGCCCGGGTAGCCACGACGAATCATTTCGCGATTCGTCGCGGGATGTGTTTGCATCGCGGCCGTCTGGGTTATCATTGATCCTTCGCAGCTTTTTGCAACCCAAGCTGCGATGCACAATGACCGTGCCCCAACTCTCTCCAGTCCGACTGTTGGTGTTTCTCCGCCGCACATCGATTCTCGATCGCATTGCGCTGACCGTGCTCGTCCTCTATGCTTTCGTTCGCCTGGTGGAACTGGCAGGCCCTCGAGTTCCATACACGGGACTGCTGTTTCTCCTGAGTTTTATTTCCGTCGTTTACTTCTTTGTTCGATTGCTGCCGTGGTTTCGCAATCAGCTGCTTTGGCGCCTTCGCAACCGCCTGATCGTTGCCTACGTTTTCATCGCCGTGGTTCCCGTCGTCCTGCTTCTCATTATGGTTTCGCTCGCGGCCTACGGGC
>JBOGNA010000136.1:0-3775 GCA_050746925.1 Candidatus Acidiferrales bacterium | reverse complement strand
GCGTTGCTCAGGCACGGTGAGCCTTTCAGCGCGTTCCGGTTGAGGTGCATGTAGTACTGAAATCCGGAGGGCCGCCGATAGATGCCCTGCTTCCAACTGCCAATCATTACGCCCATGGCGGCGAGGCTCCACGCTGCCTGTTGTGTGGGCGTGAGCAAGTGCCATTGGTGAGAGAGAAACGCGATCGCGGTCTTTGCGAACGCGAGTGGGCTTGTGCCGTAGGGAATTGGTGGCGGTCCGAGTCCTGAAATTCCGAGTGCCGCGCGGATCTGTTTGTTCTGGCGGCGCGCCAGTTTCAGGATTTTTTTCAGGTTGTAGCGCTGCACGACCACGGCCGAGAGTGGGCCTTGCTTTCCGAGTGGGAGCGAGTCGGGCACTCTGAGGTTGGTCATGTGGTTATGAACGATTGCACTCGGCGGCTGGCGACGCCGATGTTGCAGATGTACTGCACCAGAGCGAAAATTCTTTTCGCGGGGCTGGTGATGATTGCCCCGTATTTTGCCACGTAAACGGCGGTGATGTTCTGCGGGCTGGTGGTGAGCGGCGTGAAAACTACGAGCCGGGTGTACACGTTTTTCACGAAGTTCCGGCCGGTGGAAAGCTGCGGTGTGCTCCATACCACGATTGCGTGGTTGGCTGGTGGAGCGGGGGACCATGCGATGCGCAGCGTGTTGCTGGGCGTGGTCGTGAAGGTCAGCTGAGCTAGTCGCGGCTCTGTGAGCACGAGCGAGGCTGGCGGGTCGCTGATGGCGCTGAACGATACCAGCGCGAGGTTCATGTTGAGTCCCACGTAGAGCTGCTGCCCGGTCAGGTGCTGTTTGTTGCCGAAGATGTCTCGCCGGCGAGCGACGTTGGCGAGCGAGATCCAGCCGGCCTGCTGTTGCGGCGTGATGTTGGCCCACGCTCTGGTGATGGTGGTGAGGTTCGTGCGGATGTTGGTCTGAGCCGCGGTGTGCGGCTGGTGGGGGGAAACGAGTGTGCGTATGTACGCGCCGTAGCGGTTGCGCGAGTACACAATTCCACCCGCCTTGTTGCGAGCGTCACCAATGGTGGCGCCGAGGACAATTTTGGCCATGCCTTCGCCTTACGTGCTGATGGCGAAAGTCTGGTTGGGGCTGCTGGCTGCGCCGTTGATTCCGACGTAGTGCACTTCGGTGTAGATTTTTTGCCCGGCTTGGAGCGTGCCGAACAGAGCCTGCCATGCGGTCAGCAGGTTCACGGGTGAGGACACGGGCGGCGCTTTGACGATGACCTGCTTCAGCGCGTTTTGTACGAACGAGCGGCCTTTGCTGAGGCCCGGGGTTGCTCGCACAATGACGGCGTCCGCGGTGTTCGGCGTCGGCGCGATGACGAGGCTGAGCACGGGTGTGCCGCCACTGGTCGCGGTGAGTGTTGAGCTGGTCGGCGCGTCAACGGCTTGGTCCGCGGGCGGTGCTGTGAGCTGCGTCAGGCCAGCATTCGCGAGGATGCGGTTGACCTTCATGTAGAATTGCGCGCCTGTCAGGATTTGGGAGTTGCCGAACTTGTCGCGGACCGGGTTTGCCGATGCGAGCGACGTCCAGCCGGCTTGGTTGGTGGCGCTGATGGTCTGCCATGACTTCGTAATGCTGGTGAAGTTGGAGCGGACGTTCAGCTGAGCGGTGGAGCGTGGCTGCACTGGTGAAACCTTTTGGCGCAGGTACGCGCCGAAACGGTTTTTCGAGTACACGATTGCTCCGGCCTTGTTGCGGGCGTCTCCGATGGTGGCGCCCAGTAGGATTTTCGCCATGCTTTTTTTCTCCTTGAGCGGTGGTTGCCCGCGGCTGGAGTGTAGTCCTACGAGAGTTGCAGCGCACTATAATTCTCACGGCGGCTGCCAGCTCTATGGGCTGGCCGCCGACGTGCCCCGCAAGCGTTAGCGCTACAGGGGGGGGGAGTCGCGGACGCCCCCCCTTGCCCGGATACGGGGGGCGGCTGCGATCTTTGGCAGTGATTGGGGGCGCGAAGCGCCCGCAATAAAAAGCGTAGCAGGCTCGGAGAAGGCGGGGAGAGGGAGTGTAGCTGGGCGCCACGATGTCCGGAGTGACGCCGGGGTTTTCCCGTGCGGAGCCCGAAGGGCGAACCGCGTGGGCAAACGACACGCGCGCGAGGCGAAGCCGACTGCGCGCGGACACGGGAAGCGCAGCCGGGGCGAACCCCCCGGGGGGCCGCCCGGCACACTAGGAGCGGGCAAGTGCGGAAGCACGAGGCGGGGCAGCGAAGCGGGGGACCCGCCGAGCACAGAACGAGCGAACTGGACCGGGCGCAAAAGGAGCCGCGGAACGCGGCGAGCCGCGCACCGGGCCAGCGAGCCGAGAGAGGCGCGGGGACGCGCCGAACGAGCCGGGGAGCACGCGCGCGACTGCCGGCCCCACGGGTTTTTGGGTGAGCACCGGAAGCGGATGCGGCCCAGAATGCGCAGCGAAGCGTTTTGCGCGCAGGGCCGCCGAAGCGAGGCCGCAACCGACACGAGGGGAAAGCTGAGCGGGTGCGAAGCGAAGCGGAGCAGCGAAGCAACGCGGCCGAGCGGAGGTGCCGAAGGCACAGCCGCTGAGAAAAACCGCTGCCCGCGCAGCAGGAGTGACGCGGCAGAGAGCCGGAGCTACCCTGAATGCTTTGAAGAGGCGCAGGCGAACGGATTGACGCGGCACGACGGCTGCCGAAGGCAGCCCACCAAGAAGCGGTGCGAGGGCGCAGGAAACACCCCGAAGGGCGCCCGAGCGTCGTTGCTTGGCCTGCCCGTTGGCCACAGGAAACCGAGCACGGGACGCGAGCCGGGAGAACTTCCGGCGAGCGACACCCGGAGGCTGATTTCTTGGAGCGTTCCGGCCGACACTTCACCCGCCACCAGCCGGACGAACTTCCGGCGAGTGCTACGGGGCCACTTGAATGGCGTCCCAGCTCGTAGGGCGTTCACCTTTGTTTTCGCGGCTTGCAAGCTTGTATTTCGCAAATGAAAGCGGTGCGTTACAGGCGTTTTTCCCGCTTAGGAACGGTCTGGTTTCAGCGTTTCAACGCTACTTCGCCCGCTTCTAAGTTCCTGTGTGGGTCGTTTATTTCTGGTAGATAGCTACCCTTGGAAGGGGGTGCGGGCGGCGATTCCCCCGGCGCCGTCCGCACCGATCCGGCTCTCGAGCGACTACCCGTGGTCAGGGGGCCAATCGCTTGCGTGGTGAAAGCCGGAAGCTCTTGCAGCGCAGTCAGTGTACGCTAGGCAGGACTGGCAGAGGTAGTTGTGACACAGCCGGCACCAGTAGAGGGCGACCGTGAGACCGCACAGCGAGCAGAGATCACCCGGGCTAGTTTCCAGCTGTTGGAGGTGTGTGGCCATCGTTCGCGCCTTCGGCTGGGGTGTCGTGTCTCTGCTCGCGGCTCTGGTTTTCATTCCCGCGTTGCTCTTGCTCTGGCTGGTTGAGTGGCTTGTCGGTGAGCCGCGGTAGTTGTTCGAAGAGCGGCTTCCACCAAGTGCGGCTCTGGCACGAGGGGCAGCGCCTGGCGGGCGCGTTCTGCCGCGGTCTCCACCGGTGCTGGCATCGGTAGCAGTGGTAGGTCAGTGCTTCGATTTGCAGGGGTAGTTGGTTCCGTGCGTCGTCTCTGTTCAAGGGTCACGCTCCTTTGAGGTGATGCGGCTCTCTTATAGTCCAGTGGTTGGTATGTTGTCAAGCTGATTCCCGTGGAGTCTTGCACAGATTTTGCACCGGATTTCCAGAGGATTTCCACAGCCGATACCATCCACCGGTTCTGGATGGTGTGGCTC
>JBOGNA010000135.1:0-35015 GCA_050746925.1 Candidatus Acidiferrales bacterium | reverse complement strand
GGGCACGGCATGCCGTGCCCGCTTACTCGCCGGCTCAATTCGATCGCGACACTTTGTGGGTCGCCCCGTCAAGGGCGACATAAACCATTCCGGCCAGAACGGGGGCTATAGCCCCTGAAGTTTCTTCCATTTTCTCTTTTCCGATTCTTCCTTTCTCTCCTCTGTGTTTATCGGTGTTCATCTGTGGCTATATCGCTTTCCGCCGCCATGCGATAATCGACCCGTTCGATGCGCAACATCAAACTCACAATCGCCTACGACGGCGCCGACTTCCACGGCTGGCAAATCCAGCCGGGCCTGCCGACCGTTCAAGGCGCTGTCGCCGAAGCCGCAAGCCAGATCACCCAGGAGAAAGTATTCGTGCAGGGCGCCAGCCGCACAGACACGGGCGTCCACGCTCTGGGGCAGGTCGCTCACTTCAAGACGCAATCCGCGCTCGCCGTCGCCGAGCTGCAGCGCGCGCTCAACGCGTTGCTTCCGCCTGCGATCCGAATCGTCGCGGCCGAAGAAGTAGGCCCCGATTTCCACGCCCGCTGGCAGGCGCAGGGAAAAACGTACCGCTACCGCATCTTTCGCGGCCAGGTTCTGCCGCCGTTTGAGTACCGGCGAGCGCTTCACTATTCGGGCCCGCTCGACGAAGCGGCGATGTCCGCCGCCGCCCGCGAATTTGAAGGCGAGCGCGACTTCTCGTCGTTCTCCGCCTCGTCCGGCTCGGAAGATGACGATCGCGAACGCGAAATGGTTCGCGTGATCTATTCCTCGGAAATCATCCGCGAGCCCGATCGCGACGAGATCGTCTATGTCGTCCGCGGCCGTTCGTTCCTGCGTTACATGGTTCGCAAAATCGTTGGCACGCTCATCGAAGTGGGGAAAGGCAGGCTCGCCCCAGGAGACATCGCGCAAATCTTCGAAGCCCGGGATCGCTCCCGCTCCGGCCCCACAGTCCCCGCCGAAGGGCTCTATCTCGTTTCGCTCGAATATCCCGACCCCACGGACTCGCTCGCTTCATCAAGCTCTCGCCGCCGCTCTTCGATGCCGTAAAGGGTTTTCGCGGCTCGCGGGACCGATTTGGTCAACCAGAACAAACTCTCCTCTGCCTTCTCAAATCGGGTAGAATCCGAAAAGTAATGGCTGTTTCCCCACAATCGCTGGCAGCGCCATCGGACTCCTCACAGGGTTTCGTAGATTCCGTAAATCCGGCCACTGGGCAAGTAGTCGCGCGAATTCCGCTTACGCCCCTCACTGCGATGCCCGGCATCTTTGAAACGGCTCGTCGCGCACAGAAAGACTGGGCCGCGCGCCCGCTTCGCGAGCGCTGTGCAATGCTGCGCCGCCTGCGCGACGTGACCTTTGAGCGGCGCGAAGACATCGCGGACACCGTCACGCGCGAAACCGGCAAGCCGCGCGTCGAAGCCACCCTCGCCGAAATTCTTCTCGCGCTCGATACGGCCGACTTCCTCTCGCGCCAGGCGCCGCGCTGGCTGCGCCCCGAGCGAGTCCCACATCACAATCTCGCGCTCAAGACGAAATCCGGCTGGCTCGAATTCGATCCGCAAGGAGTGGTGGCGATTATTTCGCCGTGGAATTTTCCATTCTCGATTCCGATGACCGAGCTGATTCCCGCGCTCGTCGCCGGGAATGCAATCCTGCTGAAACCTTCCGAGCTGACGCCTGCTTCCGGAGCGCTGGTCGGCGCGTGCATCAACCAGGCCGGCTTTCCGCCCGGTCTCGTGCAAATTCTCCAAGGCGACGGCACCGTCGGCGCCGCCATCATCGAGGCAGGTCCCGCGAAGGTATTTTTCACCGGCAGCGTCGCGACCGGACGGCGCATCGCCGAAGCCTGCGCCGCGAAACTGATTCCCTCGGTGCTCGAACTGGGCGGCAAAGACGCGATGATCGTCCTTGCCGACGCCGATCTAGGCATCGCATCGAGCGCTGCCGTCTGGGGCGGCTTTACGAATTGCGGCCAGGCGTGCCTCTCGGTCGAACGTATCTACGTCGAGCAGCCCGTTGCCGAGCGGTTCACCGAGCTGTGCGTCGCGAAAACGCGCAAGCTCCGGCTCGGCGGCTCCGCCGATGCCGACGCCGAAGTGGGCCCGATGATTCGCCTGCGCCAGCTCGAAAAAGTGGAGCAGCAGCTTCGCGATGCCGCCGAGCGCGGCGCGCAAATCCTCACCGGCGGGAGCCGGCGGCCCGATCTCGGCCCTAATTTCATCGAGCCGGCTGCGGTGGCGAATGTCGACCACTCGATGCAGCTGATGCGCGAAGAAACTTTCGGTCCGGTGCTCGCGATTCGCGGCGTCGCTTCGGCCGATGAAGCGGTGGCGCTTGCCAACGACTCGCCGTTTGGCCTGAGCGCCAGCATCTGGACCGGCGACGCACG
The DNA here is from genome assembly GCA_050746925.1 of Candidatus Acidiferrales bacterium. Classification (GTDB taxonomy): domain Bacteria; phylum Acidobacteriota; class Terriglobia; order Acidiferrales; family UBA7541; genus Palsa-295. The sequence goes on along the minus strand of JBOGNA010000135.1, from coordinate 32,632 downwards.
GCGCGGCAGGGAACTGGCCTCGCGAATTCGCGCCGGCTCGGTGATGATCAATGATGTGGCGAGCTACTATGGAATTTCCGAAGCCCCGCACGGCGGCCCCGGCGCGAGCGGCTGGGGACGCACCCATTCGCGCCTTGGACTGCTCGAAACGGTTCAAGTAAAATATATCGACGTGGGCCGGCTGCCGCGAACAGCGAAGCCCTGGTGGTACGGTTATACCGAGGATTTCGCGAACGCCGCTGGCAGCGCTGTCGAAGCGATGTTCGCGCCGAATTGGAAGCGGCGGCTCAAAGCGATGCTAGGCAAACGTGGCGCTCGTGGAATCGTTTTCGGCCGGAGCCGCATCTGAGCCTGCGCAGAAGTTGTGAATCGCTCGACCCAGGTTCGAATCAAAGATTGAATCCAGGAGTGAACCGAGGAGTGAACTGATGCCCGACGCGAACGCGCCAGGAAATCCGCCGCAGCCGCAAGCCCCGGCAGCAGCCGCTTCCGCAGCTCCGGCCGCAGCGCCCGGCGCGGCGACGCCACCCGCGCCCGCAACAACTGCCGTGGCCGCCGTTACCGCCGAGCCCGAAGCTCCCGCCGCGCCCAAGATCAAGCCCAAAAAAGCCACCCAGCGCGCGTGCGACGAAAAAGACGCCAAGGGAAAGCTCTGTTGCGGCCATCTGAAGCGCTGGTACGACTACCCGAAGGAAATCGAAGTCCTCGTCGGCAAAAAAGCGGAAGTGTACCGCTGCGAATTCTGCCAGACGATTTACAAGCCCGATCTCTCCAAGACGCCGCACAGCTACACGCTTCGTTACTAGGAAATTCAACTCGGCAATGAAGCACGAACTCATCCACGACTGGAACACCTACACCGGCGCCGAAATTCCTGCCGGTCGCCGTGTGATGCTCAACGACGAAACGCTTCGAGACGGACTGCAAAATCCTTCCGTCCACGATCCCAGTATCACCGAGAAGATTGAAATCCTGCACCTGATGGAATCGCTCGGAATCGACACGGTGAATATCGGGCTTCCCGGCGCAGGACCGCGCGCCTTTGCCGACACCGAAGCGCTCGCGCGAGAAATCGCGAACTCACGCATGAAGATCCGCCCGAACTGCGCCGCGCGTACGCTCAAGACCGACATCCAGCCGATCGTGGAAATCTCCGAGCGCGTGGGCATGCCGATCGAGGCGGCCACTTTTCTCGGATCGAGCCCGATTCGTCGACTGGTGGAAGATTGGACCGTTGATCATCTCCAGCGCACCACCGAAGAGGCGGTGAAGTTCGCCGTGTCTGCCGGCTTGCCGGTGATGTACGTCACCGAAGACACGATTCGCACCGATCCATCGACCGTCATCACGCTTTATTCGACCGCGATTCGCGCCGGCGCCCGCGCTGCCGTGCTTTGTGACACAGTCGGCCACGCGACTCCGCGCGGCGCCTACAACCTCGTGAAGTTCGTGATCGACGAAGTGGTGAAACCATCCGGCGAGAAAATTCGAGTCGATTGGCACGGCCACAACGATCGCGGCCTGGCGGTGGCCAATTCGCTCGCAGCGATCGCGGCAGGCGCCGACCAGGTGCACGCCGCTGCGCTTGCGCTGGGCGAACGCGTGGGCAACACGCCGATGGAATTGATGCTCGTGAATCTTCGGCTCCTTGGTCTGATCGATCAGAAACTCTCCACGCTGAAAAAATATTCCGAGGCCGTTTCGAAGGCGACGCACACTCCGATTCCGCCGAATTTTCCCGTGGTCGGCCGCGATGCATTTCGAACCGCTACAGGCGTTCACGCCGCCGCCATCGTGAAGGCGTACAAGAAGGGTGACGAAGAGCTCGCCAACTCGATCTACAGCGGCGTGCCTTCGCACCACTTTGGCCTCGAGCAGATCATCGAAGTAGGCCCGCTGAGCGGCCGCTCCAACGTAATTTACTGGCTCGAAAAGCGCGGTCTGCCGGCCACCGAAGAATTGGTGGACCGGATTTTCGACGCCGCGAAAAAATCCGGCCGCATCTTCACCGAAGAAGAAATGTTCGCGCTTGCCGGGGCCGCCTCCGCATCTCCCCGGAAAAGCTAGCCGGCGATGATGCCAAGCCGCCGGAACCCAGCCAGATGGCGATCCCAACCGCGTGTGCTTCTTCGATCGGCACACGCTGGAATTCGCCGCACGAATCTCGTGAAACTCGCCCCCATCTGCTGTATCTTTTTGGTGATGGCAACTCTTTCAGCCCGCGCAGCCGAAGACTCGATCGAGAAGCTGGCCCAGGAAGCCGGCTGCGTCCGTGCGATCGAATGGATCGACAGGAACACCGCCTGGGTCACCGAACAGCAGATTCACCTTACCGAAATTCCCGCACCCGAATTCAAAGAGGCGCGCCGCGGCGAAGCGTTGAAGAAGCTCTTTGAAAGCAATGGCCTTCGCGTGCGCGTCGATAGGATTGGAAATGTGATCGGCGAGCGCCCGGGCTCCGATTCGAAGAACGTCGTCCTGCTCGTCGCGCATCTCGATACGGTTTTTCCAGCGGGAACGAATGTCACCGTAAAGCGAAACGCTACGCGCCTGGAAGCGCCGGGGATTGCCGACAACGGCGCAGGACTCGCCGCTCTCGTCGGTGTCGCGCGCGCTCTATATGAATCGCGCATCCGCACCACGAAGACGCTCGTCTTTGCCGGTGATGTCGGCGAAGAGGGAGAGGGCAATCTCCGGGGCGTGCGCGCCCTGGTCGATGAGTTGGGCCCGCGCCTGTACGCCGTGATCGCCATCGACGGCCCTTCGACCGAGCACATCACCACGCAAGGAATCGCTTCCCGCCGCTTCGAAATCAGCATCGCCGGCCCCGGAGGCCATAGCTGGTCCGATTTTGGTGCTCCCAATCCCATCACGGCCCTTTCGCGCGGGATCGTGAAATTCTCTTCGATTCACGTTCCGGACGAGCCACGCAGCTCTTACAACTTTGGCGTGATCGAAGGCGGCACCTCGATCAATTCGATTCCGGCGCGCGCTGCTGTGAAGATCGATTTGCGCTCGGAAGAGGAATCGGAGCTCGACCGGTTGGAAGCCGCACTGCGCGATTCGATGCAGGCCGGCGTAAAAGATGAACTCGCTTCCGACCACTCCGCCGCCGACACTCTGCAATTGAATTTCCGTTCTCTTGGCGCCCGACCCTCGGGAAAACTTCCGGAAGATTCTCCGCTTCTCGAAACGATTCGCAACGTGGACCGCTTTCTCGGCACTCGCTCGCGGCTCGAACGAAGTTCGACGGACGCAAATATCCCGCTCTCGCAGGGAATTCCCGCCGTCGCGCTTGGCGGCGGAGGCAAAGGCAGCGGCTCGCACACGCTCGGTGAATGGTACGACCCCACCGGGCGGGAGTTGGGTCTGAAGCGCCTGCTGCTCACGTCTCTGGCGCTCGCCGGAGTGCAGCCCTAGGATGCCGCGTCGAATTTTAGGGTTTCTCGCCGCCATTTCGGTGGGCGCGCTGTTCGGGTCGTTCGTAGGAATTTCGCGCCATGCGATTCTCGCGGGCGCGCTCTCGAATCAACTCTCTCGCACGGAGGCACGGCCCGCGCAGCTCACGCCTCCGGCGGACCTCGTTCTGACCAACGGAAAAATCTACACCGGAGTTGCGGCGCAACCCTGGGCCAGCGCCGTCGCGATTCGCGCAGAATCGGTTGTCGCGATTGCATCCGGAGACGCAGGCGCGCAGATAAAGTCCTGGCTCGGCCCGAAAACCCGCGTCATCGATCTGCATGGCCAGTTTGCGATGCCCGGCTTCAACGACGCCCACGTCCATCTGGCGTATGCGGCGTATCAAAAGACGGAAGTGGATCTCAATGGTGTGGAATCGTTGGCGGAACTCCAGCAGCGCGTGCGCGTTCGCCTGAGAGACTTCGGGCCCGGCGAATGGATCATTGCTCCCGGATGGGACCACACGCTGTGGCCCGTGAAGCAGTTTCCCAATCGCAACGACCTGGACTCTATTTCAGCCGATCATCCGATGTTCTCCGAGCGTACCGACGGGCACGTCGCCGCTGTGAATTCTCGCGCACTCGCAATCGCGGGAATCACTCGTGCGACCCCCGATCCGCCCGGAGGGCAGATCGAGCGGGATCCCAAGACCGGCGATCCGACCGGCATGCTCAAAGAAGATGCCGCCATGGACCTCGTGTACAAAAAAATTCCACCCTATACCGAAGCGCAACGGCTTCGCGCGTTCGCCCTCGTGATGGCTGAGGCATCGCAGTTCGGCGTCACCTCCGTGCAGGACAATTCGGTGATGTCTTCTCCGGACGGCGACAATTTCGGCTGGCTGAATTTTCTGGTCTTGCAGCGCATGCAGCGGGAAGGGAATTTGAAGGCCCGCATCACGGAATGGCTTCCGTTCAGTTTTCCGCTCGAACGCATTGAAGAGATGCGCCGCTCCGGCGGCACCACCGATCCCTGGCTCAAGACCGGCGCCCTGAAAGCGTTGTTCGATGGCTCGCTCGGCTCGCGGACCGCCGCGCTGCTCGCCCCGTACTCCGATGACGCCGCCACGTCCGGCATCCTGCGCCTCGATCCCGCCGTAATCACCCGGATGGCGATCGAACGCGATCGCGCCGGCTTTCAAATCGCGTTTCATGCGATCGGCGATCGCGCGAATCGAATCGCGCTCGACGTTTTTGCCGCTGTCGCGAAAGCGAATGGCCTCCGCGACAGGCGCGATCGCATCGAGCACGCCCAGGTGGTCGCCCCCGCCGACTTCGCGCGTTACTCCGCACTCGGCGTGATCGCATCGATGCAGCCTTCGCATCTCCTCGATGACGAACGCTGGGCGATCGATCGCCTCGGCCCCGTGCGCGTTAAAGGCGCCTACGCCTGGCACACGATGGAGCAGGACGGAATCCGGCTGGCCTTCGGCACCGACTATCCCGTGGAATCAATCAATCCACTCCGCGGAATTTATGCCTGCATCACACGGGAATTGCCGGGAGGCGGCCCTCCGGGCGGCTGGGAGCCGCAGGAAAAGCTTTCGATGGAAGGATGCCTGCGCGCCTACACGGCAGGATCCGCATACGCCGAATTCGAAGAACAGCGCAAGGGAACGATCGCGCCGGGAATGCTGGCCGACATCGTCGTCTTTCCCGTCGATATCATGCGCATTCCACCAAGGGATCTGCTCAGCGCGCATGTCACGATGACGATTGCGGGCGGCCACGTTATATACGAGCGCACCCGCTAAAATTGGATTCGAATGGGTATTGCGGCCGCTGCTTCGAGCAAGGCGTCGCTCTATTTTCCCACTTCCACTGATTGGAGCTCGCCGTCGTAGGTTTCCTTCTCCGTCACCACATACTCCACCGTCGCTTCGTGGTCTTTCAACTGCGTGCAGGGCTGGAATTCGCCCGCCACGAACGGAACCTCCTGTTCGTAGTGCACTCTCGAATAGTCGCGTGCGTGCAATTCAAATTCGGTCTCACGGACGAGCAGAGTGATCCGCATTTCATTCCCGGTGCATGTAACCCCCGTCACTGTTCCGGTGAGCGTAGCATTTATAGTCGGTTCGCGGCTTGCTCTGGAACCGGCTCGCGACGGCATGTTCTTGGATGTGTCCGCCACATCGTCTCCAGTCGGCGACAAATCGGGAGCGAGGATCGTCAGCTTCTGAATCGAACCGACGTTTGGTTTATCGGCGTCCGGGGCATAGCGGGCCGTCACTCGAACGCCCTTAAGCGACGTGCAGAGATCGAATCGGGACGTCGGCGGCGTCATCATCTGAATCGGCGTATGCGCTCCCGCCAGCATGCGGAGGGTGAATACTTCGGTGGCGGTTCTGACCTGCATCTTGAGAGCGCCCGTGCAGCTCTCCTGCGCAACCACTCCTGTGATTTCCCGCACATCGTCCTCATCGGCCGGCGCAGCATCCTTCGCAGACGATCGGGCCGCGGCATTTGCTCGCGTGCTATCCCGAGGCTGCAATTCCGCGTCTCGCTCCAACGCATATTTCTTGCTGATATCGCGCGACTGCTCGATGTAGGAAAGAAGCTCCTGAACTTTGGCGCGATCCTTCGGATTCCGCGAGCTGGCGAGCGCACGTTGAGCCACGTACTGCGCTTCGTCGAACTGCTGCGCCTGCGCCAGCACTTGCGCCCAATCGTAAATGTACTCCGTGTTTCCGGGCTCGAGCTCCACGGCCCGTTTCGCATACTTCAGTGCTTCCGCCACGCTTTGCCGCCGGCTGGAAAGATAAATTCCCAGCAGCGCATGGGACGGTGCAAAATCAGGGCTCGCCGCTATCGACTGCCGCAAGTCGTCTTCGATCTGAGAATCCTGCGGGAATCCTCCCGCTCCGGAGAAGGAGAGATAGGCGCGAAGGTAGCGCGTGAATCCATTCTTCGGATCCAGCTCGACCGCTTCGGAAATCGAAGCCAGCGCCGAATCCCGGTTTCCCTCCATGTATTCCTCGAAGCCTAGATTCTGGTGAGCCAGAGCCAGTTTCGGATCCATGTTCACCGCGTTCTGCAAAATCTGTTTGGCCTCCGGGCGCCGTCGAATCGAAAAAAATCCGCCGCGATACGCTTCTTCTTCGGCGTCGGAGATCGCCCTGAACTGCATATCCGCCGCCGCTAGCTCGGCCGGCGCCTTGATCTGGTAGTACGAGAACTGAAACTTTCCGATATACCGGGAGAGGTCATCCTGCAGCCTTTTGAGATCGCCAAATGCCTTGGCCGCTGCTTGATCCTGCGTCGCACCCGACGAGAGCGCGCTGGCGTAGTCGAGCAGCATCTGTCGATGCACTTGCTTGTCGCCGATCATCAGATAATGCGTCAAGGCCCACGATTCCGCGTAGAAGACCGAGGTTTTGTCCTGCTCGTTGTAATACGACGAAGTGGTGTCCACGTGGAACAGGACGTCGAGCGGAATCAGCCTGTTCTGTCGAAGCTCTTCCATTCGAGCCGGGTCAGCCATACCCATCGTGGCGACGTTCCTGTTGATTTGCGATTGGCCGAAAAAATCGGCCAGGCCCTCGCTCAGCCACACCGGCAAGTCGGGGAAGTAGGGCACCGTCAGCGAGTGGTAATACTCGTGGTACATCGTCGCGAATGGGTTGGCGCCTTGCGCGTCCAGATTGACGGCCGCGTAATACTGATTGGCCTGGTACGCGAAGATCCCCGCCGGATGCATGTGTCCCTTCGTCCAGTATTCCGGCAGCAGCTCGCCGAGAGACTTCTCGTCCTTCACGGCGAGGATCGTGATGACGGGACTGGGGTGCCCCTGCGCGACGGCGAGCGAATCGCGGAATAGCGAGTGAATCTGCTCGAACTGGATCGCGGTCCGGCGCGCCTGCTTTTCACCGGCATTGCTCACGATGATGAAATTCGGCGAGCGCACTTCGACCCACGCTTCGCGCTTCGCCCCTGGTGCGGGTGCTCCCGCCACTCCGGCCAGCAGGGCGCACGAGCAAACGATCGCAGCTAGTCGTCGATCCATGGGACACGAATGGCTCTACTATAACCCCAGTGTCCGTTATACGAACCCGCTCGCTGGTTGGTTCCAGCCCCGTATCGCCTTGCCTCCCTGCGATTCGATGCTTACACTCTTCGCTTCATGACGGATAGCGGATTCAGCAAGCGCGTTCGCGCCGATTTCGCGCTCCTGTTTTGTTCGCTCGTTTGGGGCGGCACGTTCATCGTCGTCAAAGACGCGCTGGCGGACGTTTCGATCTTTACGTACCTCGCCGTTCGCTTTGCGCTGGCTGCATTTGTGATGGCGATTCTTTTTTGGCGCGCCTTGCGCGACCTGAACCGCCACACGATTTGGGCCGGCATCCAGATCGGCTTCTTCATGTTCGGCGGGTATGCGTTTCAGACGACCGGTCTGAAGTTTACGACCGCCTCGAAAGCCGCGTTCATCACCGGTTCGAGCGTTGTGCTGGTACCCGTGTTTCTCGCGGCGTTCGGGCGCCGCCGCATCAACGTATGGATCTGGCTCGGCGCGTTCTCTGCGCTGGCAGGCCTTTATTTTCTGATGATTCCGCCGGAGGGGTTCGGTGGATTGAATCGCGGGGACGCGATCGCGCTCGGCTGCGCCGTGATGTTCGCGTTGCACGTGATTTTCATAGGCCAATACGTCGAGCGCCATTCCGTTGGCGCTCTCAGCTTTCTGCAGGTTGCCACCACCGCCGTTCTTTCCACTTTGGCTCTGCCGCTGCTGTCCGCGACCGGATGGGAAACGCCGCGGCTGGTCTGGTCGGGCCAGCTGATTTTCGCGGTTTTGATCACCGCGATCGGTTCGACCGTGATCGGTTTTTCGTTTCAGACCTGGGCGCAGCAATACACCACGCCCACCCACACAGCGATTTTCATCAGCCTCGAGCCTGTGTTCGCCGTACTCACCGCGTGGGTTGTAGCGCACGAACGCCTTGGCGGCAGGGTACTCTTCGGCGCCGCGCTAATACTTCTCGGAATTGTCCTAGCGGAACTAAAAGGCGCCGCCCCGATCGCTCCCGAATCCCCCGAGCCGATCGTCTCCCCACACAAATAGAAGGAATCGAAGCAAGAGGGCACACCCGCCATTCCGTAGCGCCGGCCTGCCCTGAACGGAGTGAACGGGCGACCCGGCGGCTCTTTTCTGAGCAACGAACCAAGTAGTGTGATGAGGAGAAAGCGAAGGAACTACGAGATCGTCGTTACTTCCGCGAAGCCGGCTGCTTGTGGAATTTCACATCCACCGCCTCATGCATCTCCGGATGCCGCAAATTCTTACTCTCAAACGCGGAAATATGCGGCTCATGCACCAGCGTCAAACCGATATCGTCAAGGCCCTTAAGCAAGCACTCGCGGCGAAACGGATCCACCGTGAACGAATACCGCAGGCCGTTGCCATCCGTCACTACCTGTTCTTCTAGATCAACCGTCACGCGATAACCTTCGTTGTTTTCGGCGCGCTTGAATAGCTCGTCCATCTGCTCGTTCGAAAGCGTCACCGGAAGAATCCCGTTCTTGAAGCAGTTGTTGTAGAAAATGTCCGCGTAGCTGGGCGCGAGGATCGCGCGGAAACCATAATCGAGAATCGCCCACGGCGCATGCTCGCGGCTCGAACCGCATCCAAAGTTCGCGCGGGCCAAGAGCACCGACGCGCCCTTGTAGCGCGGTTGATTCAGGACAAACTCCGGATTCTGCTTCTCACCGGGCAGATAGCGCCAGTCGTAGAACAGAACCCGCCCGTAACCTTCGCGCGTTAAGAATTTCAAAAACTGCTTCGGCACCATCTGATCCGTGTCCACGTTCACGCGATCCAGTGGTGCAACCAGTCCCGTATGCTTTGTAAACGGCTGCATGATTTCCCTGTGTCCTCTGTTATCCCTCAGAGCATTCTGTGTTGCAGGTTTTCTTTTTTCCAGGACGCGTCCCCGCGAGCGCTATTCAGCTGCGTCCACTCCGTTCCACTTGCGGATATCCACGAAGTGGCCTTCGATCGCAGCCGCCGCAGCCATCAACGGGCTAACGAGATGGGTACGTCCGCCCTTCCCCTGGCGCCCCTCGAAATTGCGGTTCGACGTGCTCGCGCAACGCTCGCCACTTTGCAGCACGTCGTCATTCATGCCGATGCACATGCTGCATCCCGCGTCCCGCCATTCGAACCCCGCATCGAGGAAAACCTTGTCGAGCCCCTCGGCTTCGGCTTCCGCTTTCACCCGCCGCGAACCGGGCACTACGAGCGCCTGCTTCAAATCCTTTGAGACGTGCTTACCGGCCACCACTTTTGCCGCCATCCGCAGATCCTCGATCCGCGAATTCGTGCACGACCCGATGAACACACGGTCGAGTGAAATATCCTCGATCGGCATCCCTGGCTTCAGATTCATATAGATCAACGCGCTCTCCGCCGCCTTTCGATCAACCGGATCGTGGAACGAATGCGGATCGGGCACTCGGTCGGTCACCTGCGTCACCATTCCGGGATTCGTGCCCCAGGTGACCATCGGCGCAAGCTCGTCAGCCTGGATGGTCACGGTGGAATCGTATTTCGCGTCCGGGTCGGTGACGAGCGACTTCCAATACTCCACGGCTTCCTGAAACTCTTTTCCGTGCGGCGCAAACGGCCGTCCCTCGAGATACGCAAACGTAGTCTCGTCCGGCGCCACCATTCCTGCCCGCGCCCCGCCTTCGATCGTCATGTTGCACATCGTCATGCGCGCTTCCATCGAAAGCCCGCGCACGGATTCGCCGGTGTACTCCGCAACGCTGCCATTGCCTCCGGCAATTCCCATCTTGCCGATCACCGCGAGGATCATGTCTTTCGACGTAACGCCGCGCGGCTTCTTTCCGACGAACCGGATCTCCATCGTCTTCGATTTGAATTGTGAAAGGCACTGCGTCGCGAGCACGTGCTCAATTTCGCTTGTCCCGATACCGAAAGCCAGCGCACCGAAGGCTCCGTGCGTTGAAGTGTGGCTGTCGCCGCAGACGATCGTCTGCCCCGGCTGCGTAATTCCCAACTCGGGCCCAATGATGTGCACGATGCCCTGGTTCTTGCTGTGCATATCGAATAGGTGCACGCCGTGCTCTTCGCAATTGCGCGCCAGCGCATCGAATTGCCCGGCGGCGTCGGCATCGAGCACGGGCAGCAGCCGGTTCTTCGTCGAAACCGAATGATCCATCACCGCGAATGTAAGTTCCGGCCGCCGCACTTTCCGCCCAGCCGCCTTCAGTCCGGCAAATGCCTGCGGCGAGGTTCCTTCGTGGATGAGGTGCCGGTCGATGTAGATGATGGAGGGCTGCCCGGGAATTTCGCGGACGAGATGCGCGTCCCAAATCTTTTCAAACAGAGTGCGAGAAGGCATACGGTTGGCTGTTGTCACCTGCGGGGATAAGCCCCGTGTTCACAGGCCGATGTTTTTTGCTTCGGCCATCCACCATTGTAACAAGTCTGCATCGTGGCCGCCAATCCTTCCCACGGCCCGGAAAGCATCGCTGAAAACGCGACAGGCCGCCCGCATCGGCGAGCGGCCTGCGATCTTCACTCGATTATGCGTCTTCGTGGCGACGGTTACTTGTTTTGACCCGCCGCTTTGGCGAAAAACGCCGCCGCGCGCCGGCTTATCTCCTCAGGAGCAACGTCTTCGACGTGCGTCGCGAGGCTCCATTGATGGCCGAAGGGGTCCGTCACCTTGCCAAAGCGGTCGCCCCAGAACATGTCCTCCAGCGGCATGTCGGCATGCGCGCCCGCCGCGATGGCGCGTTCGTAAACGGCATCGACGTCGGGCACGTAGAGAAATAGATTAACGCTTGGTGTTTTTGTCGCCGCGGGGCCGGCAGTCATCCCCGGGAATTCGTCGTTGACGAACACGATCGAATCCCCGATTTTGATTTCTGCGTGGCTCACTTTGCCGTCGGGCGTCGAGCTCCGCATTTTCTCCTGCGCCTCGAATGCTATTTTGTAGAAGTCGATCGCCTTGGCGGCATCGCGGCAGGTGAGCGACGGAGTGATCGAGTGGTATCCCGTAGGGATTGGATTCGTTGCTTTGGCCATGACAGGCCTCCTTGTGGATTTATGGCGCCCGCGTAGTTGTGCGCGGCGCTGCGAGAGCGGGCTAGTGCAAATTTTACCGCGCCCCACAACAGCCAAGTCAAGAGAGTATTAAAATCCGCCGTACAGCAGGCGATCTCATTTCGCGCCCGGCGCGCCACGCATTTCTTCTCGCCCGTTCGATGCGACCCGGAACCGGTGATAGTATTTCGAAGTCTTCCATGCACCGTTTTTCGAGCGCCCCTTGATCGATACCTCTCATTCCAATCAGCGTCCCTGTCCGTTGTGCGGCGCGTTCGAACGACAGCCGGTCTTCCAGCGCGAGCCGTGGCACGTCGTTGAATGCCTTCGATGCCGGATGGTTTTCATCGGTGACAAGCCTCTCGCGTACGATGCCCAGGCTAGCGATCACGATTGGGTGGAGGACTACGAGAAGGAAGCTTCTCGCCGCAAGAGTGACCGGCCCGTGCTGATGTTTTTGTCGCGCCTCACTCGGCCCTTGCGCCGCGACGCCACCGAACGCCAGTTTTCACACACTCTTCATTGGAGACGGGAAGGGAAGCTGCTCGACCTTGGTTGCGGCGACGGACGATTCCTGGCGCTCGCTGCTCGCCAATTCGATGTGATGGGAGTCGAGCTAAGCGTCCGCGCGTCGGCGGCCGCGAGGGAGCGAGTGCCTGGAGCGCAGATTCTCGTGAGCCCAGTGACGGAAGCCGTCTTACCGAAAGCCGCGTTCGACGTGGTGACGCAGTTCGGTTACATCGAGCACGAGTGGCAGCCGGTTGCCGGGTTCCGCGTCGCGCATCGCGCGCTCAAGCCGGGCGGCCTTCTCGTGATCAAGACCCCCAACTACGCCAGCTGGAATCGCCGGGTGATGGGCGAAGACTGGTGCGGCATCCACATCCCTTCCCATTGCAATTACTTTACTCCTGCCACGCTCCGCAAGATTCTGCGACAGGCAGGTTTCGAGCCGCTCCGCCGGCCGCTTCTCGATTGCCTTCCGACGAGCGATACGTTATGGCTGGCTGCCCGCAAACTGTAGCGTCTGCGACGATCCCTCCGCAAAAGCGTTTCTAACTCTACTGTGTTATAGTAGAGAGGTGCGCACCGGGGAATGAGCCTCCGTTGCCGGCTCACGCGCGCAGTTGGCGGCCTGCCTTAGTTGTCTGCACTTGCTTTTACCGTCTTCGTGTGTGGATTGAGCGTTAGGAGCGCGATTTATTTCAGCGGGCTGGACGCGTACGGCAGCGACCCGGTAGTCGCCGCAGATCATCGTCTTACATGGTCTTACAAGGAGCCATTCGATGACCACCACATTCAAGAAACGCCAGAAGGAAATGAAGCGCATGGAAAAGGCGCGAATGAAAGCAGAGCGCCGCGCGCAAAAGAAGTTGGAACCGAACGAAGGCGGCCCCGAAATCGCGACGCACAACGAAGCGTTCAACCTCGCCCTACCCGGCGATGCCACCGACCTCGAACTGGGGCTGGACCCACAAGAGCAGTCCTCGAAATCTTAGTCCGCACAAGCGTCCCCGGCGTTTCCGCCGGCTGGTGGCCAGCCTGCCCGTCGCAAATCTAAAGGTATCGCTGACCGCGCTCGTGAGCTTTCGCCGTATCCACAAGGGCATCCGCACAACCGTCCCGCCATGGCACGAATCAAATGGGTGTTACAATAGCGATTCTTCGGCATTTGGCGCATTCATAGGCAGGAAGGGAGCGCGGCGATGGGTATCCAATTTCAAGAGTTGGTGAGCTGGGCGCGGCGCCGCAAGGTGTTTGCCTCCCTCCTGGTTATCTTGACGCTCGGTATCGGCATCATGATCGGCACAGTAATCTCCGGGCGCGCCATTGCCACGCACGGGCAGACCGGACCAAGCGGCGCATCGCTTCTCGCGATTCCCGATCCGATTACGCTCTCCAATGCGTTCTCTACAATTTCAAAAAAGCTGGGACCCGCCGTCGTCAACATTTCGACGACGCAGGTGATTGAAAAGCCGAAAGGCGGCGCCAAACACCCTCATCATCTGAACGACCCGTTTCAGGATTTCTTCGATCGCTTTTTCGATTCTCCCGATAACGGCCCCGACGCGGAGCGCAGCCTCGGTTCCGGGGTGATCGTCGATCGCAAGGGATTCATCCTGACGAACGACCACGTGATCGATCAAGCCACCAAGATCCAGGTGGCGATGGACGGCGATCCGCGAAAGTACAATGCGCATCTGGTCGGCACCGATAAGGACACCGATCTCGCCGTCATCAAGATCGACGCGGACCACGATCTCCCGGTCGCGAAGCTCGGAAATTCCGACGGCGTGCAAGTAGGCGACTGGGTTCTCGCCTTTGGCAGTCCCTTTGGATTGAACTCCACAGTCACCGCCGGAATCGTCAGCGCGAAAGACCGCGCCACCAACAATCACCAATTTCAACGCTTCGTCCAAACCGACGCCGCCATCAATCCCGGAAATTCCGGCGGCCCGCTCGTGAATATGGCCGGAGAAGTGATCGGCATCAACACCGCCATCTACACCGGCAGCCGCGGATTTGAGGGCGTCGGCTTCGCGCTTCCGTCGAACACCGCGATCACCGTGTACAACCAACTCGTCACCGTCGGAAAAGTAACGCGCGGTTCGATCGGCATCACCTTTCAGGAAGACCGCAGCAACAATCCGATCCTGATGAAGGAATTGGGCGCTCCCTACGGAATCGTAGTGGAAGCGGTCGAACCCGGCAGCCCTGCGGAAAAAGTGGGCCTCAAGCCCGGCGACGTGATCACCAATATCAATGGAGCTCCGGTCCGCACCGGCGCCGACCTCGTGAATCCGATCGCTCAGACTCCCATCGGCCAGACCGTCCAGGTGCGCTACGTCCGCGACAAAGTCGCCAAGGAAGTCGCGATGGTGGTGGCCGACCGTTCGAAAATTTTCCCGCAAGCCGCCGCCAGTGCAGAAGAACAGCCGGACCAGAGTGAAGAGCCCGGTCAGTTCGGCTTGCACGTCGAGGATCTCACGCCCGATCTGGCGCGCAAGCTGGGAATGGGCAAGCTCACCGGTGTAGTGGTGACGCAGGTGGAGCCCGCCAGCTTTGCCGAAGACATTGAATTTTCGCGCGGCGACGTGATCGTCGAAGTGAATCACGTGCCGATTACGGGCCTATCCGACTATCGCCGCGAGATCGCGCAGCTTAAGCCGGGACAAGATGTTCTGTTCAAAGTCGCCAGGCGCACCGACAGCGACAAGGTGCTGACGCTGCTGCTGGCGGGAGCTGTGCCCGCCCTCTCGTCCCAATAATGCGCTCGCGGGAAACTTGCTTTGCGTGTAGTTGTCATTTAAGCTCAGCGGCGTTGGTTGCGGCTTGAGTCCCGTTCGAGAATGTTGATAATGAAAATGGCGCGAACGCCGCGCCAGGCATCACATTCTGAAACGTGAGCGTCCCATCTAGATGAGTTCTGCCATGCGTTGGCTCCCGGCCGGTTCCTTGCTGCTGCTTCTGTGTGCGCCGGGATTGCGCGCGCAGTCGGCCGCTAAGCCTGCACCGCCGCAGAATTCGCACAAGCAATCCTCACGTCGCCGCGTTTCCCACCCGTCGCATCCGATGCGCAACGCGCGTCCCAGGCGGCACGCTTCGCAAACGAAGAAGGCATCATTTCTGGCTGTGCGCTATTCCGCCCCGCAGCAGGCGAGTTCCACGTCGGTTTCGCATACTGGTTCCTCGAAGTCATCCTCCAGCGCCTCGAGCTCCAAGAGAAAGAAATCCGGCAAGAAATCGCGCCATTCGCGGCGCGAGCCTAGTCAAAAGGCGCCCACGCCCGATCGCATTTCCGAAATCCAAGCCTCCCTTGCCCGCGGCGGCTACTATCAGGGCCAACCCAACGGCAAGTGGGATGCCGGCACGATTGGCGCCATGCAAAAGTTTCAATCCGCCAACGGGCTCGATCCCAGCGGGAAGCTGGACGCGTCTTCTCTCCAAAAATTAGGGCTCGGCTCCGGAATCGCCGGAGTATCCGCGCCTCGGCCTGCTTGCTGTTCGAGTTCGCCTGCGAGCGCGCCCGCCGCAGCGCCTGCAGCTCCACCGAAGGCCGCTCCTGCGCCGTCATCATCCTCCACGAGTTCGGCGGCCGGCACACCGGTAACCTCGGCTTCTGCAGCAAATGCCTCCGGTCCCAAACCGCCACAGCGCTGACTCCGGAGTCAGTTGGTCCGCGGCAAGAAACAGAATCACGCTCCCATTTCGTGCTGATTGAACTCAGCTTCTTTCCCTTTCGTCGGCGGCGCGCCATAATCGCTTCCGTGGACACGCGCTGCTTTCGCTGCAATTCTCCGATGGCTTGCTTCCCGGAAGGCAAGTGTTGGTGTGCGGAACTGCCGGCTCGGCCGATGCCTACGGGAGCCGCCACTTGTCTTTGCCGCAGGTGCCTCGAAAGCGACTTGACCGAGGACGACGACAATCGCGGAGACGCCCTCGGCTCCGGCAGCGAGATTCCAACCACCCGCGAGCGCCCTCCTTCACGATAGGGAAGCGCAAGATTTGGTTTTGGTCTGCATGGCGTCGTGAACTAAAATCCCGCTCACCGATGGCCTCCAAGAGAGCGTCGCTCAACTTCGTTGTATTTTCCGCGATCTATATTCTTGCCATGCTCGCCTGCCTGCGGCAGTGGGGCTCCGCCGACCCGTGGTCGCGCTTGGACCGATTCTCCGGCGGGTACATTCTCGCTAGCGTGCTCTGGGTCGCGGCGTCGTTGCGCTTCTTCCGCTTCGTGTCCGGCCCGAAAGACGTCGCCGCCGAGCTTACCGGCGCTTCCTACGACAAGAAACTCTTCGCGGTGATCACAGGCGTCTCGCTCGCCGAGTTGCTCGTCTTCGTGGACTACGGCCACTGGCATCTGATGCCCGCGCTTGAGAAGCCTGCTCTGCAGGCGGCGGGCATTGTGCTTTCGCTGCTCGCGCTTCTCTGGCTTGTCTGGACGGACCGGTATCTGCTGGCTCATTTCTCGGCCGGCCTCACCCAACGAAAAGTGATCAGCGGTGGGCCCTATCGACTGGTGCGCCATCCGCGCTATTTCGCGCTCATTGTTTCGCGGATTGCGTTTGCGTTGGCGCTCGCGAGTCCGATTGCCTGGGGATTTCTGGTAGTTTGGATATTTGCGATTGCGCGCAGGATTCGCCTCGAAGAAGAACACTTACGGGACGTATTTGGCGTCGATTACGCCGAGTATGCTTCGCGGACGGCGCGGCTAATTCCAGGCGTTTTCTGAACCCGGGCACAAGGACCCACGACGAGAGATACGCTCGTCGTGGCTACCGAAGCTGCTTTGACATCCGGACCACTGGCAACGACTCACCGTTCTTCAACGGAACTTCTATATTTTCCAGTGCGACGTAGCCTCTGACGCCGAACAGCTTCACTCCGGTCAGTGTCGCGCCCATCTCGCAACGCGTGAATCCCGCAGCCGCGGCGGCGTCTTCGCAAGCCTGCAGAATCAAACTTCCGATCCCTCGGCGTGACCATGCGGGATGGATGAAGAACGCGCGAATCTTCGCGGCGTCCGCCCGCGGGTCAAGCAACTCGTCTTCGCGCCCCGTCCAATGGTCGCTGCCATAAAGCGTCTTGCGTTTGCTCCATCCGCCGCACCCGGCGATCACAGGTCGCGCACCTTGCGGGCTGTCGTCGCGCACTTCCGCCAGAAGGTAAGTTCCGTCCGCGATCAGCTGGCTATCGACGCCGAACACCGTTGCGAGCGCGCTCTCAATCTGTGTAGGCGTGTAGTCCTCGGCCTGCAGCCCCCGAACGGATGCGTCGATCAATTCGCGAAGCACAGGAACGTCGGCAGGAACCGCTTTGCGGACCGAAATATCCATCGAAGCCACTCGTCGAAGGTAGTGCATCCGGAATTCAGTTTGTTAATTAATCGAGTTGAGTCACTCGGGAACCGCCCACACGCTGAGGCTCGAATCGGAGTCCGCGGTAAACAGCACCGGCTGATGATTCGAAATTGCCCCGTAGCCGACGAGCTTGCTTCCGTCGATCGTGAGCTCGCGCTGTGCGCCCGTTCCAAGATTCCACACCACAACCGCGTACTTTCCGAGCGTCGCCGCGTCAATTTCCAGGCTCAGCAGTGAGTGGCCGTCCGGAAGCGCTGCCGCTTGAAAAATCGGATCGGGGCGCTTGGGGAGCTGCCGGATCAACTGTGCATTCGACGCTTCCAGAATCGTCAGGGTGCAATCCGCTCCGCCCACCACGATCTCTTTCCCGTTGGGCGCAAAGGAGATCGCGAACGGTTCGAGCAGCAGGCCCGTGTACTTTGCTTTCAACTTTCCGCTGCGATCGTAGATTCGCACCACCGTATCGGCGTCTGACGTCGCAATGGTCGCGCTGTCCGGTGAGAACGCCATTCCAGTGCTGCCGCTGAAATCCGTTTCGAGTTCCGCGACACGCGAGCCGTTCAGCGCGTTCCACAGCTGCACGGGCTTTTCATGCACGCTCACCGCTAGAAGAGATCCGTCGGGTGCGTACGCCAAATCGTCCACGCTCCCGTGCGCCACCTGGAGTGTCCGAGCCGGCTTGCCCGCCATATCCTCGATTTCCACCGAGCCATCGCCCTTACCCAGAGCCACCCATTTCCCGTCGGACGAGCATGCCAGCGACGTTACCTTCGCTCCGGTTTTCCAGCTCGACGCCGCTTCGCCGGATGGCAGCCGCCAGACTGCAATCGAATCGTCGTGCACCAATCCCGCCGCCAGCCCACCCGTCCCGCAAACGGATACGGCCCGGATTTTTCCGGTCGTCGAAATCGTAACGAGTTTGCGGACGTCTTGCGCCTCAACATTGTGCGCGAACGTAGAGAGCAGGGTTAAAACCGCAAGTGCGACCCATCGCGCGTAGCGCCTCACAGTGTCTCCAGGACGAGCTCGAACTTCACCGCTGCGTGAATGTCTTTCGGATCGCCAACCAGCGTCACCGGTCGGACCAGTTCACGGCTCGTGACCAATGGATCGCGCGTGTAGTTTTTGTCCGGGTCGCCCTCAAATACCGGGTCGGTCGCGAAATAAAGTTGCGTGACGAGCGGATGATGGCCGGGCGCCGAAACCAGGTAGTGGATGTGCTGGCACACCCGCGCGGGATAGTGGCCCGGCATCACGGAGGAAAATTCGTATTTGCCGTCGGCAGGAGTCGTCAGCTTCGTGCGATACCGATAACCGTCGATGTCGTACAGCCCTTCGTGATTCGTCTGCCAGACTTCGACGATCGCGGAGGGAATCAGCTCGCCGCGCGAACTGAACACTTTTCCCGTCACCACGAGCGGCATTCCGGGATCACCCAGAGCCTGCAGCGCGCTATTGCCGGGCGCCAGCCGCTTGTAGAACGGACCGAGCTCCGCAGCCGGAGTCGGCGTCCGCTGCGATTTCTCGTTCTGCTCCCACGCCGCCGCAAGAGTAGAGGGCAAAAGATTCGTGGTGCTGGTCACAACTCCCAGCGCCATGCATTTGGCGAGTAGCTCGCGACGCGCCATTCCCATTCGGCACCTCCTGAAAATCGACCGCGTGGAGTGTAGTGCCGAACGCCTCAAACAGCAACCATGGCTGCGCGTGCGGACCGCGCAAATAGCATCCGCTCAAACTATCTTTGAAACCGATTCATCCAGAGCCGGCAAGGAATAGCTTACCCGCCGCTCATCCGCCGGAACGCCCAGAACAGGAATCCCGCCAGCATCATCGACGCGGGCAGCGTCAGCACCCACGCCATCATCAGGTTTCGCACTGTGCCCCATTGCAGGCCGGAATGATTCGCCGCCATCGTGCCGGCGACGCCGGAAGACAGCACGTGTGTGGTACTCACAGGTAAGCCAAAAGCGTCCGCCGCGCCGATCGTCACCATCGCCGTGATTTCCGCCGCCATGTTTCCTCCGAAATTGATTCTCGCTCCCATCGACTTCAGCGACTACTCCCGCAACGCGCTCGAAACGGCGGTCGGCATCGCATCCAGCACCGGCGCTACTTTGCTTCTCGTGTATGTAGTCCCCGCGATCCCGGATCTTCCGCGCGACGTGTCAATCCTCAAGGAGGGCGAATACGACGAGGGGCTGCACGAGGCGGCCACCAAGCGCCTCGTCGAACTCGCTGCCGGTCTCGCAGCGAAAAATATCAGCGTCCGCAGCGAAGTAGGTACCGCCAACGATGTCGGCATGGAAATCCTCCGCATCGCCGAGCACGACGGCGCCGACATGATCGTCATCGCCACCCACGGCATGACCGGCTGGCGCCAGATCGCTTTCGGTTCCGTTGCGAAGAAAGTCGTCGAGCAGGCAACGTGTCCCGTGCTCGTCCTGTGCGCGCAGGAAGCCGGCCAATCCACTGAGTCACAGTCTCACGCAAATGCTTCCAGCGCTACAGCTTGATAGTGTATTGTCGCTCCGCGTACCACGGGGCGAAACCGCTGGATGTTTTCGAAGACGTTTGCGAAGTCAATTTTCTTTGCCGGCCTGATTCTTTCGGCCTCGGGGTTTGTCTCACCTCCCGTCGCTCTTCTCGGTGGCCTCCTCTTCGGTTTTACGTGGGAACACCCGTTCGTTAGCGAAAGCCGAACGCTGTCGAAGTACCTGCTGCAGGCCTCCGTCGTCGCCCTCGGCTTCGGCATGAACTTGCACCAGGTTGTCCGCGCGGGGCGTTCCGGCTTCGTTTACACAGCGGCAGGCATAGTGATCACGATGCTCGTGGGACTTTCCATCGGCCGGATGATCGCAGTGAAGCGCAAGGTCGCGTTCCTGATCTCGGTGGGCACCGCAATTTGCGGCGGCAGCGCCATCGCGGCGGTCGCGCCCATCACCCACGCCACCGGCGAAGAGATCGCCGTCTCTCTCGGCACAGTCTTCGTTCTCAATTCCGTCGCGCTACTGCTGTTCCCGCCCATCGGTTCCGCCCTGCACATGAGCCAATCGCAGTTCGGCCTATGGGCCGCGCTCGCAATTCACGACACAAGCTCGGTCGTAGGTGCAGCGGCCAAATACGGAAACGAAGCTCTGGCGATTGGCACCACCGTAAAACTCGCGCGCGCTCTTTGGATTCTCCCCATGGCGCTCGTCACGGCCTACAAAATGAAAAGCAAGACGAGTGTGCAGTGGCCTTGGTTCATCTTGTTCTTCTGCTTCGCGGCGTTCGCCAATACCTACATCCCGCAGTTTGCGCCCGCCTATCCGTTCTTGAGCCACCTCGGCAGAATCGGCCTCACGGTCACGCTTTACCTGATCGGCACGGGCTTATCCAGAGCCACGCTCAAGCAAGTTGGTACGCGGCCTCTCATTCAGGGAGTCTTACTGTGGGCGATCGTGGCGGTTGCGACGCTGCTGGCGATCAAATCGGGCTTGATCGCGATTTGATTTATGAGAGCGCCCTAATCTCGCGTGAGCGATGGCGGACGATCCCAGGGCGAAAAGCGGTGCAACTAAGCGAAATCCAGTTCCACCTCATCGACATAGCACCAGCCCCACGTCTCGCCCGGCTCGATCGACTTCATGATCGCGTGCTTGGTCTGATGAAAATGTTTCGTCGCATGCTTATTCTTCGACGAATCGCAGCATCCCACTTTCCCGCACTCCATGCACAGCCGCAGGTGCACCCACGTGTCTCCCATCTTCAAACACTCTTCGCAGCCTTGCGTGTGCGGCGTCACCTTTTGAATTTGATTCAGATGCGTGCAGTTCTTCATCGGCCCCCTCCGTCCCGCTGCCCAGGTTTTGAACTCAATCCTTGCCTCGATCTTCAGTTGTAGTCGCGCACCATGTCGCGAGTCAAGGCTTCGAATGGGCATTGGACTGCTCCCAAGTCCTGCCGATAGGAAGAGATAGTATGAGCGGAATCAGGGCGGAGCCGAGAACTGCCATGATGGCTACGGTCGATGTGTCCTGGGTGGACCAATCTGGAACACCCCACGATGCGCCAGCAACCCTGGAGGACAAATCTCCCTCAGGCGCGTGCATTCGAATCAAGTCGCCAGTCACTGTTGGTTCAATTCTGAACGTGAGCGGCTATCGAGAGCACTTCGCAGGTGTAACGATGTACTGCCGAAATGAGCGCGGCGCATATCTCGTCGGAATTTTGAAGGACTCTGCCAGGAACTTCGTCGCCGCGGCGGCTGCTCTTCCGTCACGCTCGGCTCGAGTCGCGCCACCACGTGAGAACGCACCTCACGAGGCGCACGTCGTTGCGCCCCCCGTGATTCAGCCTCCTTCGCAAGCGCAAGAATCCGCCACCGCCGCAACTCCAGAAACGAGACGCCCCGCCGCAGCGCTGCCATTCGTGCCCCGCGCTCGCACTGGGGTGCCAGTGCCGGTACCGGCGCCCGCCGCCTCCACGGGTAGCAATTTCAATGCTGGTTTGCGTCAGGGCACGGATTTTCACCCTGAGGTACGAAGGGCAGCCGTGCCGAAAGGCATCAGCGATTCAGGGGTTTTAACCCCTGAGGCTCCCCGTGCCCGCGAACGATTCACTCATGCGACGAGTTCGACTCTCCATCCCGAACCGGATTCCATCAGCCCAATCAGCACTCAAAGCGCTCTCCGCCTCGCGCAGCCAAAAGAAGCGATCGTCGCGCGGGGCGCTGGGTACGTTACGCAGTTGCCGCAATCCCTCAGCGATAAGGAAAGGACAACCATGCCAAATAAATGGACCGACCTCGCTCCCTGGCGCAAACAGCAGGATCCGCAAGCGCCTGATGCCTCCGCCGCCGTCCACCGCGCCGACGCAAAATCGGCGTCCGTCCCAAGTCCCGCAGAAAGCTCGGCCACGGCCAGCGGCTCCGCCAACTTCCTCGGGGATCTTTTGTCCGTGGACGATATCTATCGCGCCGCCGGCATTCTCGTTCCGCGCATGGGATACAGCATCCTGAAGGTTGCCGACATGCTCGCAAGCGATCACCTCCGCGGCCTCGCCGACGAGTTGAAACGCGGCTCCGTGCTCATGGCTCTCGACGCCGCCGGCATTTCCGTTGACGAAGTGCTGCGCGACGCCGAATTGCGCCAGTCCGCCATCAATTCCTACGAATCCGATCAGTGGCAGCACTTCGAAGAGCACTGGTCAGCAAAAGCCGCCGAGAACGCTCACGTTCAGGCGGAACTCGACCGTGCCACCGCGCAGTACCAGGAGCGCATCCGACGCAATCTCGATGAAGTCGCCCAGGAAAAAATCGTGTTCGCCGAATGGCAAACGATGAAGCAGCACGAAGCCCAGCGAATCGCCGAAGCCGCCGAAATCTGCGCAAGGTCCTCCGCCGCCGAATCGCTCGAGTCGTCGGCGCCCGCCCCTCGCGGCCTCGCCGCCAACGCCAAGAACGCCTAGCTCGCCGCTGGCCCAGCAGGGGCGCGCCTAAGCGCGCTCTTTGCGTCCGCCGTGGCGGACGTGCCTCTCCACCATATCTCTGGAGGGACCCGCCCGCGAAACAACGGTCCCCGCCCACCCACTCCCGTCCGGCTCAAACGGAGTACGCAGTTGTCTTTGCTGTCATGTGAAATCTCAAATCTGAAATCTTAAATTGCTCGTGCCGCTGCCTTTCGTACCGCCGGCCTGCCCTGAATGCAGTGAATGGGCATCCTGCTTGTTGCGCCGGTTGTTGGCGGGCCGGCTCTTTTGATTTACTCCGCCAACGCAACAGCCCGCTACAAAAAGCACCTTGCGGCCTCGCCAAATTCATGCGTTGATTGCGGAGGAGGGCAAAATGCCAGACCAAGAAATTCGCGCAGCACTCGATCAGCACTGGGCGGCGTCCGATGCCAACGATTTTGAAACCGAGCACAACATCTATCTCGACGACGCGGTGCTGGAATACCCGCAGTCAGGCGAGCGAATCCGCGGTCGAGCCAACATACAAGCCCAGCGCTCGACTCAGCCGAGCAAAAAGCGCTTTGCTGTCCAGCGAATTGTTGGCGGCGGCAATCTTTGGGTCACCGAATTCATCCTGACGTATGACGGCAAGCCGTCCTACACCGTGAGCATCATGGAGTTCAGGGGCGACAAGGTTGCGCGGGAAACGCAGTACTTCGCGGATCCATTCGAAGCTCCCGCATGGCGCGCGCAATGGGTGGAACGGATGGACGCGCAATCTCGAACCGCAGGAACGCCCTAACTACACCGGTTGTTCTTGCCAGTGCGCATTGAGATCGAATGTCACTGTCCTTACTTTGGAGCAGCTGTTCCATCCGACCACGTGGACACCGGAATCATGAACTCGGTGATGGGCTCCGGAGCGCCGTTAAATTGGGGATTTAACATGACTGGCGAGCCAGCCAAGTCCGCTCCCCACGAACTGGAATCGGTCAGCGGAATGTAAAACATCAAATGAGGTACCCAGTGCCCCGCTTTGTCATTCAGATACCCTTGGGTCGACATCATGTAAGACATTGCGCCGGGTTCCAGTGGCGGCAGCCCTTTCGCATCGAATGCCTTGATCCCTTCGATGATTTCAGCTTTGGGTCGTCCCGCCAGCACCAATTCCGTTCTTTTCAAGGTGAGCGGCAAGATCGAGCGCACCCCGGGCGGGTTAAAGCAAATCGGGCCGCGCATCTTCGGGTTCCAGAACTGCGCAAAGTCAAACGGGGACATCCACGATCGTTCTACAAGGCAGACGAACCCGTTTTTGCCCTTCACCGCAGTTTCGTAGCCGTGCCGGCCGAGGACCAGCACTTCGGCATCCGCTGAAATCGACGGCGGTGCTGCGCTACGTGCCATCGCAATCTCAGAGGCTCGATCACTCATAAGGTACTGATCGATCGGGGCCATATTGGGATAGGACACCGCACTTTCTTGAGACCGTATCGGGGAAGACGCGCCTGCCGGTACAGTCACAAGCGAAGCTGCGAGCAAAGTTGCGAACAAAGTTGCGAACAAAATTGTCGTCGTACGGCTTCCGACTTTCTTCATCGTCCCTTCTCCTTTGCAAAGCCGCGTCTTCGCATTCTGCAGGTCATTCCATAACCACCCATCGCAATCGAGGCAGCGCGCAGAAGAATCATGAAAAGTAAACGAGATCGCACGCAATCGACTCGCAGCGAAGGACACACCCTGCTGTCGGATTCACATTGAGGCAATAAGGATGTTTAAGTGCAGGCACGGCAGTTTGCAAATTGTCGCTAACAAACCGTCCGCAAGGAGCAATGTCCTGAGTAGCGCGGTAATCGGAAACTTGAGTTCGTCGGGATAAATGTCGGCAACAAGGGATTATCACCAGTAAGCTCACTCTGAAATAGCTGGTGGTAACGGAATTTATCGACAGTAATCGGCGAGGTGCTCGGGGACGCCGGGATTCATTCCACTTGTCCCGTAACCGCTTTAATCAGGAGTTGAGAGTGCGATTCCTGCCAAACTTCCCACCACGCCGTTTCTGAACAGTCTCCTAAGAACCGCACGAGCGGCTGCTATGAGCAACTTGTACGATTGGCCGACTCATCGGGACTTATGCAGCGGGTCGTCGAAGAATAGCGGCTCGTGTTCGCCTCTTTCTGACACATTCCGTTTACATATTTACTTAATGGCGATAAGGGACAACGTAAGATTGTGCTTATACCCTGGGACACGATGGCGAAACGCATATGCCGTCACGTGAGTGGGGCTGAAGCGGCAAGCTTCGCACGAATGGCGGCGGCTCGCGCCTCGAGCGGTTCCGCTTCCGCGGGCCGATTCAATTTTCGCAGCAGCGCCGCATAGTTCGTGAGTGTCTTAGCAGCGTCCGGGTGATCTGTTGCCCTGCCCTTCGCCCAGGTATCGAGAGAACGTTTGTATAGGGGCTCGGCGTCACCATACTTTCCTTCATCTCGAAGTAAAGTGGCGTAATTGTCCAGCATCTCAGCAAGCTTGGGATGGCCCGGCGCGAACTGCATCTTTTGCGCCCTCTCCAGTGAATGCTGGAAAAGAGGTTCCGCCGCCGCGAAATCGCCCTTTTCGCGATAGATTTCCGCGAGCTCCACCTCGTTGAGCCAAAACCAAATGGTAGGCGTGCCCGATTTCGCTTCCTCCTTTTCAAACTTGGCGTTGGCAATCTCGTCGTCAATCACTTCCGATCGCTTCACAGCGGCTAACGCATCGTCATAGCGGTGTTCCGCACGATAGACGCCAGACAGTGCCGTCAAATCTTCTGCTTGCGAGGTCTCGCCGAGTGATCGCACCTCCGACTCGTCCATGGTGATCAGCCGCTTGTACACTTCTTCTGCCTCGGCAGCTTTGCCGGTTCCCAGGTACGCCTGCGCCAGTAATCTGTAAAAACGGATGGCTGCGGACTCATCGAATCGTTTCCCCATCTTGGATTCGTTGTCCGGCGGCTTACCGGCTTGCATCAATTGCAGATTTCCGTGCAAAAGCGGCAAGGCGGCTGCATATTTCCCCGCCTCCACGTAGAGCTTGCCAAGCGCTTCCGAGTCCGCGACTGTCTCCGGGCTGTCCGGGCTGTAAAGTCTTTTGTCGATTTCCAGAATGCGGAGATAGTACTTCTCCGCATCTGAGGGCATCCAATAAAAATACCACCCCTCCTCCGAAGATCCTTGAGTTCGCGCCAAGCGCTCCAGTGAGTTCCTCAAATCCTTATCCGACACGCCGGTGGATTCCTGGAGGTCCAGCATGAACTGCAGAATTTGCGTGGCGCCGGCGGAATTGCCATAACGCCCCAGTTCCTGCGCAACAAAATTCAGGTTCTTCAGAATCTCGGGATCAATGTTCGTTTTTTTCCCGAGGATTCCGAGAGACTGGCTCCAGAGCGGAGCAGCCAGGTCAGTTTTGGAATCAGAGGCATAAGCCATGGCCAAACCGATCAGCGCGATTCCCAACCGGGGATCGTCGGGCGGCAGTGAGCCTTCCATAATGGCGACAGACTGCTTCCCGCGATCTTCAGCATCGGTAAATTTTCCCTCTTCCACGTAAACCAACGAAAGTTCACTCAGCGTCCTGGCCCTCCGCAAATCTCCCGGTGGAAAGGATTGGGCTGCGGCCAGCGCCGCCTCCAGTTCTTGCTCCGCTTTCAGAAAATGAGGGTATGGTTGAGCATAGCCCCAGGCATGCACATACTTTTCCTTGCGACCTTCCTCATAGTCCTTCTCGGCCGCTTTCATATGCTTGTTCCATTGATCCTCCTGAGCGCGGCAGGTGCTTGCCGGGAAGAAAAGGGAGATTAACGCGAGCGCCAACGAGAGCCTTGAGATCGAAGCATGAGTCATTGAGGAGCTTCCTCCTTCGCGCTCTTTGAGACTTTCGGAGCGGAGAAATTCGGCTTATGAGCAACAAAGCGCACGCAAACGCGAGTTTCTGTTTGGAGCTCCCCCTTCTCCCGAAAGCCTAGGGCGGGTGACCCACCCTTCGCGACTCCGCATACGTGGTTTCCACAATTGATGGCTCCCGCGCGCAGATGATACCACTCGGTTAGTTCACTCTGGAGTTCGCCCTTGTTTTTGCGGGTGCTCCCACCCTTTCGGTTCGAAAGGGTGGGGAGGTGTTGATGTTCTTTCTCGTGTCTTACGATTTTACGGGTGCCCCACCCTTTGGCTGTGAAAATGCTGGAGAGGCTTTGAAGTCGGGCGGGTGGCCCATCCTTTGGCTGTGAAAATAGTGGAGAGGCTTTGAAGTCGGCCCGATGGCTTGACGGCGTAACAGGAAAGGCCCAAGAGCCACCGCCCATCCTTTGCGCAAACCGCAAAGGATGGGGCACCCTCAAAATCCAACACCGGCGCGATCGAAAGGCTGGGCCACCCGCCCGAAGCCGCTCGTGCCTCCGGCCGAAACCGTTCCAGCGCTTGCTCGTCTGTCGCGAGATCGCCCGGCAGAAATTTCAGCGCGACGTGCCGGCCAAGGTTCGTTTCCCCATCGTTGTACCCTACCCTACGCTCATGCCTCCGCCCCCAAGCTTTTCAATCACGTGGAAATGGGAAATAGCCCGACCGATCGGCGAGCGAGATTCCACCATGTGCTGGGCATCTACGCCCGGCCTCGCGTCGAGTCAATCGAGAGCCCAGTCAACGATGCGTTTTGCGATTACGGCTTCGGAGGATAAAGCACCAGGTAAAGGTAAGCTGCGGCGGCTTCGTCCTGACTTAGGTAGCCGAAGACAGGCATCCTGCCTCGGTAAAATGTTGGTGGCGCGCCCATCAGGATCGGCGCCCCGCTCGTAACCTTTCGTACGAACTCCGGAAGGCTCACCCGTGTGGTAAAGGCAGAGAGTGGTGGAATCGCCCCGTCGTAAATTTGGTCTGGGTTCGGATTCGGGCCCGTAGCGCTGTGGCACACGTGGCATGTGGATTTCACGATGTGCTCGCCGATGCGATACGACGACTCCTTCACCGCGATCTGTTTCCCCTCTGCACCAGGGACTTCGGAAAGTTGTTGGAGGTAAGCGACCAGAGAGCGAATCTCTGTCTCGCTCAACGTGGGCGGCGGCATATGCAGCCCTCCCATGCGGAGACGCTGCAGCAGAAGCGTTTTCGATTCTTTGGCAACGGCGTACACGTCTGACCGGCTCATTTCGCGACCAGCCTTCTTCATTCGCTCAATTGTCGCTGCGACAGATGTCGCTTGAACCGGACCGGTGACGGCATTAATTTCCGGTGGGGCGCCGCGGCCGAACTCGCCGTGGCACCCCCGGCAATTCAGACGATAAAGGTCAGAACCATGTAGCGTTAAGACTTGAGCGGCGTAGCCGTTCGTTAACTTCAGCTGCCAGGGATCCGACTGGTCTCCGGGCTCAGGCGGAGGGGGCCCTAAGGCCCACGTCTTTCCCATGCTGGTTTCATTGAACGACCGATGGATGTGCTGGATCCAGCTATCGCCGCTGACGGCCGTAACTGAAATGTCGGGAGTGCTCGCCGTCTGAGCCAGCATCGAAGATGTAATCACTAGCAGCGCTGCGAGAGTCGCCGGTCGAATACTGTGTCGCTTCATGGGCGTGTTCTCGAAACTGCGCGGCACCGTTGCATTCGTTACTTCTTGACCGTGATTTCAACGTTCGTCGTCGCATCCGTGACGGTGATCGTCTGCGCAGTCGGCTTTCCGTCTTCACTCCATGTCTTCAAGGTGTACGTGCCGGGCGGAACATTCTTGATCGTGAAAGATCCGTCGCTGCCGGTCACCGCGAAATACGGCGTAGGAGCTACGACCACGTAGCCGACCATTTCCGCATGCATATTGCAAAGGAGCTGCGCGGCGCCGAGATCGTCAAATTGAAACGATTTCTTCTGGCCGGGCGACACGATCGTCAAACTGTGGCGAAGAGTTTTGTTGCCCCCAACCGATGGCCAGTAGACATTGTGGGCGACTTGATCGCTGTTCAGAAAGTCGACCGTCGTACCGCGCTGGATCACCAATACGTGTGGGATGAACACGAGGTTGCGCTGATCGACCGACACATGCTCTGCGGGCCGATCGAATTTCTTGCCCGGTATGGCATCGATGTAAACGGCGATGTTCGCATTATTCTTCGATTCTGCCGCTGACACCTTCCCATTTACGTCGCCTGCTTCCACCACTCGCGCCGTAGTGAGCGCGCCAAATAGGATTGCTGCGAAAACCGCCGGTCTCCAGTTGTTCATCGGTTCCTCCCCCTCGACTCCGCCGGTTCATCATGAATGGCGGTATTCGCAGAGGATGCGCCAGACACAGAACGACCTGCGGTGAGATGTGTCACTCGTCGATGTGACGAGCGTCACCATCTGAGGCACTTCAGCGCGATTTCCTCGACCATAACGGTTCTCAGAATCTCAGCCAAGCGGTTTGGCCCGTGAACGGCACTCATAACGTGTTATGTGGGCGTGACAAGAGTCCTGGATAACTGTCGAAAACAGGGACTATCACCAGCAATCTCACTGTGAGATAGGTGGTGATGATGATTTCATAACAGTGTCGGCTCCCTGGACCTGAGTAGACTTGGTGGTGCCAACCAACCAAGGCTCGGGAGAAAGGAGCCGATATGCTGATTATAGGTTGCGATTATCACCCGGGCGTTCAGCAAATCGCGTTTATGGACACGGAAACGGGAGAATGCGGTGAACGGCGACTGCAGCACGGCGAGAGAGAAGCAGAGAAGTTCTACCGCGATCTCGCGCAAACAGGAATCAGCGTACGAGTGGGGATGGAAGCCACGGGGCACGCACGCTGGTTTGAGCGTTTACTGGCAGAACTGAATTTCGAGTTGTGGATCGGGGATCCCGTGGAGATTCGCGCCACACGGGTGCGGAAGCAGAAGACGGATCGCCACGATGCGCAACTGCTGCTGAAGCTGCTGCTGGAAGATCGCTTTCCTCACATCTGGATCGCGAGTTGGGAAAATCGGGACCTGCGGCAACTCCTGTGGCATCGGCATCGTTTGGTACAGATGCGCACACGGATCAAGAATCAGTTGCAGGCCGTGGCCCTGAACGAAGGAGTGCAACGAAAGAAACGACTGTGGGGTCAAGCGGGACGAGCGCAGTTGGAGTCATTCGTGTTGGCCCCGTGGGCGAGCCTTGGGTTGGTATGGCAAGGTCTCAAGAAGAACGAAATGGCGCACTCCCCGGAGTGCAAGCCGAAGCGCGTCCAAAGAGCGCTTGACTCAGCCGACATTGTTAGAGACGGGATTTACCAACAGCAATCGAGCTGGGACTCGACTACGGCCCGCTTTCAATGCTTGCCTTATTGCTTCTTAATCTCGTCGGAGTTAGAGTTCTCGCCGAGCAGTGGACTCTTAATCAACAGACGCTAACCAAATCCGTCCTTCGGGACTCTCAGGGAAGGGAGTCAGCCCCGCGCCTGCGTGACTACTTGTAACGAAACGTGTTTGAATCGCCCTACACTCTGTAGATTTGGCTTTGGATAGAGGTCGGTAATAATGCACCGGCTGCGTATTCTTCGAATTGTGGCGCTGCCTCTAATTCTTTTCCTGTCGTCTGCCTCAACAGCAGCTCTTCAAGAAGCTACGGATAAACTTAATCTCCTCAACGAGTCGGGGCGCGGTGTGGGATCAGCCACTCTGAAAATCTGTCTGCGCCTTCTGGATGAAACTCCCTTTGGCGGCCAGGCAGCCGTTGGCCTCCTCACCGAACAAGGCTTGGAAACTTTATCGGAAAATATTCAGCTTGAGGGCGAGATATTGTTCCCGAATCTTCTGCCGGGCACCTACAAGATCAGGGCCAGCGCACCCGGGTTCGTTCATGTCGAACAAACCGTGAAAATTGAACCCGGAAACCCATTTCACACTCTCTTCCTGATCATGAAGCCCGAGCTTCTCATCGACCCGCCATCGCGGCCGGATCCCATCGTTTCCGCAAACGAACCAGCCACAAACGAGAAGCTGCTAGGCCCGCCGACTACTTCACCAGTGCTTCCGCCTCCCGGGGGCTCGCGCTGGATTCCGCAAAGCGTCGACGCTGCCATCCCCAGGGTTGCACCCGGTGTCCCTTGCTCACTTCCGTTGCTTCTACAAGGCGCTGGTCAGCACGTGACGCAGCTCTTCACGAATCTGCAAAAATTCGGTGCCACCGAGCGTGTCGAGCACTTCAGATTGGACGCCACCGGCACCCGCCACAAGCCGCAATCGCGCACCTTTTACTACGTCGTCCTCGCCTCGCCAAGCTCCGAAGGAGCGTTCGCGCTCGTCGAATATCGCAATGGAACCACGGACCCCGCGCTTTTCCCTGAGCGCACTGCCACGGACGGGTTGCCGGCGATGGCGTTCATCTTTCATCCATTCCTGGTTCCTGATTTCGACTTCGCGTGTGAAGGACTTGGTCAATGGAACGGGCGTCCTGCCTGGCAAATTCATTTCGCCCAGCGAGTCGACCGCCCAAATCATATCCGCTCGTATCTGATCGAAGCGCGCTATTATTACATTCCGCTGAAAGGCCGAGCCTGGATTGATGCCGGTACATTCCAGGTGCTTCGCTTCGAATCCGAATTGTCCAAACCAGTTCAAGAAATCGGTTTGACGCAGGAGCAACTCGCCATTGATTACGGACCGGTGCAATTCCAGTCCCAAAAGCAACAGATTTGGCTACCGCTCCGCGCGGAGGTATACGCCGAACGCCATGGTCATCGTTACTACCGCCGCCACACTTTCAGCGATTTCAAGCTGTTCACCGTGGGTACGAGCCAGCAAATTCAGCCGCCGAAGCAATCCTACTCCTTCACCAACACAACTGAACACGACATCGTCGGAACTCTTACTGTCTTTCCCCTCGCCGGAATCTCGCTCACACCCGTGTCTGTCCAGTTCACGATTCCACCAGGAGGCAGCGTTTTCAAAATCGTCGGCGTCGGTAAAGATGTCGGTATTCCGCCCGAGCAAGTCGCTTCCGCTACGTTCGTCCATAACGGTCCCGCCGGCTCCATACGAGCCGACGCGTTCCTTGTAACGGAAAGCACCCTCGACGTTATCCCCGAGACAGCAGTTTCGCAGAGTCCCTAGCTCGCTTTACGAAAGCGTGTCACCCGAAACTCGCATCAGGCCGATGAAAGGGACTATCACCAGCCATCTCAAAATGCGACGATCCGCGCGATAACGAAGTCGAATCGTCAGTTATTTCGTTATGATATTTCTCCCCTGATGCGCTTTGAAATCTTCTCAATCTTCTTTAGATTCTCAATCAGGGCTGTCGGCAACTGGCCGATACTTATCTTGTCCACTTGCGCTGGCAGAGCTTCGGTCAATGCCACGAGTTCTTGAGCTTCAGCTTTCAGTTGACTTACGTCCACGGTACGTTTTGTCGCTTGCTGAGGCCACGAGCCCGGGCTGCTGACAGGAATATCCGGTTGCCGCACAGGAGAACCCTGTTGGCTTGACGAAACGCCTTGGGATGAAAGACCAAGGAAAAACAGAATGCAAAGAAGGAGCACGGGGATTGCTCGCATAGCGTTCCTCCAGAGGTGAGAGTTGGAACAGAGTCTATAACGGCGTATGGTGGCGCACAAGAATACGTTCACTGACGTCACACTCCACAAACGGCGTTCTGGGAAGTTTGCGCCGGATCGCCCACGACATGGATTCATGACGCTTTAATCCGAAACTGAGGATTCTCCGGTTAACTGTCGATAACATCTCTAACGAAGTCGGTCTCGTCAAGAATGTTTTTTCTCCCTCTTTGCTTTTCCTGAGCACACCCCTATTCTTGCGAGGCTGCGCTCGCTGGCTTGGCTGCTTC
>JBOGNA010000134.1:0-1432 GCA_050746925.1 Candidatus Acidiferrales bacterium | reverse complement strand
TCCGACTTCAGCCCCGCGATGGTGCTGTTTTACGACAAGGCGACGCCGCCTGTTTACGGCACCGATACGCCGCTCCTCAGAGTTCTGGTTCCTCCTGGTTTGAACGCACTCCGCACGTCGGCGGCCGGGATAGCGTTCGCAACAGGGCTTTATGTTCTCGTCAAGACATTGCATGGCACGCAGCAGCGCAACATTAGCGGGCATGTCGAATTCTTTTAGCATAGGGCTCTTCGCAGATGGTCAAATTGCGTGCTCCAGATGACATTTCCTCGATTGTTCATAATGGCGTCGAGTTCCCAATCGCGGATGACCGGTCCGTGGAGGTAGACGACGTTTCCGCCGGCGTGTTTGAAGTGCATGGATTCCGCCCATGGAACGAGGCCAAGAGCGCTGTGCCAATCGATGGCAAGACCCATTCGCAAATGGTCTTGCCTGTCCTTCAACGCATTAGGCGCACGCTC
Source organism: Candidatus Acidiferrales bacterium (assembly GCA_050746925.1). GTDB lineage: Bacteria > Acidobacteriota > Terriglobia > Acidiferrales > UBA7541 > Palsa-295. The sequence goes on along the minus strand of JBOGNA010000134.1, from coordinate 971 downwards.
GAAGTACTTCCTACCAAAGAACTTCGGGCCGCCTTGCCGGCGGCGGCCACTGACACCGTGATTCTGCCGGGCGACACGGAAACTGGCGGCGAGCAAGAACAGGACATTTCGGGTCTCAACCGGCGGGCGCTTTTCGCCTTCCTCAGAGCGAAAGGAGTCTCGGTGTCCTTGCCTGTCACCAATGAAGAATTACGCGCCGCGGCGCGCCGCGCGCGCGAACGCTGAGTGGTTCCAAACATTAATATTGCAGCAGCGCTAGCCGGGCAGCCTGACTTTGATGGAGACCGCTGGTTTCCCGAAGATGCGGCCTCCGCTAGCGCACGGCAACGGGATCAGACCCAATGGCATCTCCCTTCGATCTTGTCAGCCTGGCTGACCTCAAGAGCTGGCTCGGTATCACAGGAATCGACGACGACGTTCTTCTCGGACAATTAATTACGCAGATCAGCCGGGCAATCTTGAATGTTATCGACCGGCCCGCGGTATTGGCTTCGGCCTATACCGAAACCTATGACGGAGGCGACGAGGTTTCGATCATGCTCCGGCAATGGCCGGTCATCGGAATTTCGTCCTGTGTCGTGGATGGCGTGGCAATCCCTCCTTCGCCGCCGCTTGTCGGTGGCGCGAGTGCTCAGATTGGCTATGTTCTAGATTCCTTCGGTGCCGCCCCGCCAGGGGCTATGCAGAGATTGTCGCTGCGCGGATTTCTTTTCACATGCGGTGTCCAGAACGTCACGATCTCCTATGGCGCGGGCTACCAGATTACGAACGAAAGCGTGGTTATTCCCACGACGCCTCCGTATAGCGTCCCGGCGCAGGCTCCTTATGGCGAATGGGCGAGCGACGGCGGCGTCGTTCATTCAAATGGCGTTTCGCTGACCGCGGTCACGGGGACTCCCGGCATCGGGCAATACGCGGTCGTGAATGGCGTTTACGGGTTTGCTCCAGCGGATGCAGGCTCGACAGTGCTC
>JBOGNA010000133.1:0-18818 GCA_050746925.1 Candidatus Acidiferrales bacterium | reverse complement strand
GGAGTGGTGAGGGTGTAGGGGCGGGCGCTTTCAAATTGCGAGAGAGTGCTGAGTTCGAAGCCGCCGGGAACGTGGAGAGTGGCGGCCAAAACGAAGCGATGGCGGACGTCTTCACCGGACGGGCCGTAATCGCCGCGGGCGAAGGCGTTGTTGGGATTGCAGACGCCGTTGACGTAGTCGAATAGCTCGCCGAGGACGCAGCCCCAGGTTTTTGCGCTGGAGAGGGTGTAGTTGGCGACGAGATTGAAGCGGCGCGAGACGTTCCCTTGCAGGTGGAACATGAGGGCGTTGTAGCTCGAACGATTGTCGGAGCGGAAGACGGAAATGCTGGGAGCGTCGCCGGGAAGCGTGAAGCCCGCCACATACTCGTAGCGGCGATAGCCGTGGACGCCTTGCTCGTGCGTGTAGTCAGCGCTGATTATCCAGTTGGGATTGAAAGCATGCTGAACGCCTGCGGTGATGTGGATCGCGTAGGGCGTTCTATATCTCGGATCGATCAATGCCCCCGCGCCGCCGGCAGGAATGCAGCCGAAATCGGTGGGGACGATGCACGGGCCTGGCGGAGCATTTACGGACTGGAATGCGTTGACCCAGCCGTTCTGCGCAAGATCGTTGAAGAAGAGGCCGAAGCCGCCGCGGATTACGGTGGTTTGCGATTCACCGGGCGAATAAGCGAAGCCGAGCCGGGGGCCGAATTGTTTGCGGTCGTCGTGGGGCGCACCGTTGACGAGCGGAATGCCGAGGGTGCGCAAGGTGAGGAGCGCGGGATTTTCGAGCTGCGAGCGGCCAGAGGCGGAGAAGAGGCCGAAGGTCGTGTCGTAGCGGAGGCCGTAGTTGAGCGTGAGATTCGGAAGGATGCGCCAGGAATCCTGGGCGTAGAGGCCGAGGCGCTGGACATTTTGCGAGAACGAGCCGTCGGAAGCGGGCGTGGGGGTGCAGGTGATCCCGTCGGGGATGGGAGACTCGCAGGTGAGATCGGAATAGAACTGCGAGGGGTTCGCGGCGTAGAAGCTGGGATCGCTGGGATACGCGAGCAGGGTTTCCGCCGTGCCGGTGAGTGCGCCGTCGAGAATTGGCTCGTGAATGAAGTTCACGCCGAAGCTGGTGGCGTGGCGGCCGGCGGTGTGGTGGATGTCGTAGCGAAACTGATATTTTTCCTGATTGCGAAGGATGGGAAAGGCGGTGATGGCGGTGATGAACTGATTGTCACCGAATGTTTCAAAGCCGGAGATTGTTTGCGAAGTGGCGCTGAAAGGAAACGCGAGAGCGTAACCAAGATCGGAATTGCGGGCTTCGGTGTGATGCAGGCCGCTCGCATCGAAAGTGAAGGAGCCGAGCCAGGTGGGGCTGAAGGTAAATTGCTGGTTGACGAGGAGATTCAAATAGTTCGAGTGCGAGGTGGCGCCGGTGGAAGGGAGCGTGGCCTGCTGGATGAGATCGTTTTCGGTGGTGTAGCTGTCGGCGGCCGCGCGCAGAAACCATTGGGAGCGCGAGGACTGCGCCCAATCGAGGCGGACGGTGGCGAGGGCATCGCGAAACGGCACGCCGACATTTTTGGGCACGTCGATCGAGTCAACATCCGGGACCAAGCCCATCGACGCCAGCTGCGCGAGCGCGCCGAATTGCTCCTGGCTCGAGGGGCTGTAGGCGATGCTGGCGTCTTCGTGAACGTATTCGAAGGAAGCGAAAAACCAGAGCTTGGATTTCTGTATCGGGCCGCCGAGAGTGCCAACGTAGTTCTGGCGCGAGAAAGGCTGCTTGGGATCAGGCGCGGGATTTTCGATCGGATAGCGAGCGTTGAGAGCGGCAGCGCGCTCATAGAAGGCGGCATCGCCGTGCCAGGAATCGGTGCCGCGCTTCGTGGTGATGACGACGGAGCCGGCGGTGGTGCGGCCGGTGTCAGCGTCTTCCTGAGCCGTGCGGACGGCGAATTCCTGAATGGCATCGGGCGAAAAATTCTGGAGGAAGCCGCCGATGTAGTCGTCGGAATTATCACCGCCATCGACGGAGAGCTCGACGTTGAGTCCCGAGCTGCCGCCGAAGGAAACGGCGGTGATACGCGCTTTGGTGGGGTCGGAAGGCTCGACGGGCTCGGTGCCGGGAGCGAGATAGACGATGTTGGCGAAGCTGCGGTTGGCGAGAGGGACGTTTTCAAGATCCTTTACCGAAACGATTCCCTGTTGAACGGCGCTGGCCGTATCGATCGGCTCCATCGTGATGGAGGAGGCGGGCCGGTTGACTGTAACCGTTTGGTGCGCGGGGGCAAGATTCATGGAGATGGTCAAGTCGCGCACGGTGCTGATGAGAACGGAGACGTCCGCGCGAGCTTCGGCGAAGCCCGCGGCGTTCACAATCACCTGATACGGGCCGGGAGGCAATGCGTCGAAGCGGAATTCGCCGCGATCGTCGGCGACGGCGGTGCGAACGAGCGACGGCGCGGCGGCGCGCACTTCAATTCTGGCAGAGGCGATTCGTGCGCCGCTGGAATCCTGGACGGCGCCGCGCAACGCGCCGGTGGGATTTTGAGCAAGCGTGCGAAAGGGCTGCAAAAGGACCAAGGCAATGGAAAGGACTACGAGGGCAGGCAACGAGCGTATCATCCGGCGCATCCACATGGCTGAATCATGCCGGGCATTATCCTTGAGGAGAGCGATCGGTATCAAGCGAGCATCGACTGCCCGGCTGCCCGAGGAGATGTGCGTTGACACTCCCCGGGCGTTTTGTTATTCAACTTGTTTCGCTTTTGCCGCGGGTTTGGCGGGGAGTCCTCTCATCCCGGCGCGGGCGTGCCAGAAAAGCCATCCGAAAAGGTGATATGACAACTTTGAAGACGCATGCCCGAACGGGGAGCGATGCGGTGAAGGTGAGCGGCAGAAGCGAGACATCCCGGGGCAGCCGGTCGAAGCTTATTGCGGCAGGAGTACTGGCAGCGCTGGTTTTCTTCCTAGCGGCTCTGGCCGGATGCGGCGGAGGAAGCGCGAGCAGCAAAATTACGATCCAGATTATCCCCGGCGCGCAGAACATCGATACGGGCCAGTCGCTCACGTTTAATGCAACGCTTGCAAACGACACGGACAACAAGGGCGTGACGTGGCAATTCACGGGCACGAGCTGTTCCGGAGCGGGCTGTGGAACGCTGACGATGGCGACACCGAGCAGCGTCCTCTATACGGCCCCGACCGGGATTTCGGCCCAACTGGCCGTTTCGCTGCAAGCCGTTTCGGCGGCGGACAAGAATGCAACGGCGACGGTGACGATCACGGTGGTGCTGGCGCCGACGTTTGGCACGGCGATACCCCCGAACGGCGCGAATGGCGTGCCTTATTCGTTTGCGATTCCGGTGACAGGCGGGGTGGCGCCGCTAATATTGACGGTAGGATCGGGAACGCTTCCCGCAGGGCTCACCCTCAGCACGTCCGGAACGATCAGCGGCCGACCGACCGGCTCGAACACCACGAACACGATCACCGTGCAGGTGGCCGACAACGGGAATCCGCCCATCAAGGTGATTTCGCCCGCGTACACGATCAAAATCAGCGCGGCGCCTCTATTGTCGATTACGTCGAGCGGAGCTTTGCTGGGCGCGACGGAAAATTCGGCATATGCGACTTCCATTCTTACGTCCGGTGGCGTTCCGCCGTTTACCTGGTCGATTCTTTCCGGCAGCCTGCCCCCAGGGCTCTTGCTGAATAAGACGTCGGGCCAGATCAGCGGCACGCCAACGGCGCCGGGAGTTTTTAAATTTACTCCGCAGGTGGTCGATTCCGCGATACCGCCCCAGACGGCGACGACGCCCGCACAACTTTCGATCACCGTGACGGCGCCTCCGCCGCTGCAAATTACGCCGAGCGTGCTGCCCGGCGGAACGGTGGCAACGCCGTATTCAACATCGGTGCAGGCCACCGGAGGCGTGCTTCCCTATATGTGGAGTTTGGTTGGGGGGGAGTTACCGGCCGGACTTACGTTGAATGCGGCAAGCGGGGACATAACCGGGACGCCGATCCTGATGAGCAGCTCGCCGGTGAACTTCACGCTCAAGGTGCAGGATTCGCAGACGGTGCCGGCAACAGCAACGCAAGCGTTCAACATTTCGATTGGGATGGGCAACACGAATCCGAACGCCCTGCTACGCGGATCGTACGTGTTCTTCTTCAACGGATTCGATACGCAAGGCGTGGTGCAAACCGCGGGGCAATTCACGGCCAACGGAGCGGGGACGATTTCGGGCGGGACCGTCGATACGAATCGAGTGTCCGGTGTGGCCCTCTCCGCGACGCTTACAGGCACGTACTCGATGGGAACCGACGGGCGCGGCATGCTGACGCTGACGGCGACGAACAGCAATCAGCAAAAGCTGACGTCGGTGTACCAGCTGGTTCTCGATTCGGCCGGGAATGCGCGTTTCTTCGAAAATGATGCGAGCAATACGACTCCGCCGCCGCTTCCGACGCGTGGAGCAGGGATCATCAAGCCGCAGGTGGGGAGCGGATTCAGCGCGGCGAGCTTCAGCGGAAATTATGCTTTCGGATTCTCGGGGCAGGATCTGACGCAAGCGGCGACGGCGCTGGCGGGCGTGGTTCATGCCGATGGCAGCGCTTCGTTTTTGCCGGGAACGGCGGATTTCAACGATGCGGGCGCCTACAACGGAGACCTGCCGGCTTCGGGGAATTTTTCTGTGAACGGAACGGCGGGTCGGGCGGTGGCAAACCTGATTTTCCAGATTCCCTCGACGCCGCAAGTGACGATGAACTTTGTGTGCTACTTCGTTTCGCCGGGCGATCTCTTCTGGGTCGAGGTGGACACGACCGATGCCACACATCCGAAGCTCGGCGGCGAAATGATTTTGCAGCAGCCGTCACTCGCGTTCAATAATTCTTCACTGAGCGGCGGAAGCGTGGTGAGCGGTAGCGGATTCCACACGAGTGCGAGCGCTTTTGTGGGATTGCTCAGCGCGAACGGAGCAGCGAGCGCGAGTCTGAATTACAACCAGAACGCGGGCGGCACGGTTTCCGTGGGCGCAAACATTCCGGGCACATACCTTGTGACACCGAATGGAAGGGCTGGGTTCACGGGGCTCGTGCCGCGAATCGCGGCAGCCTACCTGACCAGAGTGAACCAGGGATTCCTGATCGGCTCGGATGCTGCGGCGACGGTGGGGCTGATCGAGAATCAGTCGGGCGGGGCTCCGTTCTCGAACGCGACATTGAAAGGGAGCTACGCGCTGAGCGCACCGGATCCCTTTGACGATATGGTGGCCAACATCATCGGGCAAGTGACGGCGAACGGCGGAGGCTCGATGCCGGGCGTGATTGACGAAGTGGACGCTAGCGGGCAGACGCCGAATCAAAATTTCCAGGGGAACTATGCAGTGGGCGCGTCGGGACAAGGCACGATGACGACGAACACTCCTGCGGGCGTGCCTACAAATCTAGCTTTGTATGTCGTATCGCCGAGCAGCGCGCGAATGATTTCGACGGATGCGGTGGATCAGCATCCTCAGGTCATTTTCATCGATCATTGAGTTCAGGGGCGGTTGCCCAGCGGCTCCCCGACTACTGATGCGGCGTGCGGGGTGGATGGTGCGGGGTTGCTGAGAGCTTCGCGGGCGGATCCTGGATCCGCCCCTACTCAGACGAGGCGGGTTCCAGCGCGAGATTTGATTCGGGACTGCCTTCTGGCGGTTACTTCTTTTTTTCCTTCAAGTCGAGTGCGGCGGAGTTAATGCAGAAGCGCAAGCCGGTGGGTTTCGGTCCGTCTTCGAAGACGTGGCCGAGGTGAGCGTCGCAGCGACTGCAAAGAACCTCCGTGCGTGTCATACCGTGCGTGGAATCGCGCTTCAGCTCGACGTTGTCTGCGGCGATGGGCTGCCAATAGCTGGGCCAGCCGGAACCGGAATGATATTTCGCATCGGAACTGAATAGAGGCTGGCCGCAGCAGACGCAAATGTAGGTGCCTTCCGTATCCGTGTCATCGTATTCGCCACTGAACGGGGCTTCGGTTCCCTTCTCGCGCGTGACGTGGTATTGGTCTTCCGTCAGCTTGGATCGCCACTCGGAATCGTCTTTTCTAATTTTGTCGCTCATATAGTTTGGATTATACCGAATCGCGTGAAATATTTCCGCGTGGGCAACTTAGGGCGGCTCGCCGGCTTTGGTGAGGGCAAATCAAAGGCTCGCAGGCAGGAGTGCCTGCGCCACTGGGAGCGCCTTGACACGTCAGCGAGCAAACTTCGGAAATTCGGAAAATTGCCGGCGCCACTTGGCCCCTAAGGGCGCCGGCGGTTTTCTCCGCAGCGGTGCAAGGGATCGATTAAGACAAACTACTTGGCCGGGATGTAGCTTAGGTCGTCGCGAAACTGAATGATTTCGGATTCGACGTTTTCCACCGAAGCATCCACGCGCTTAAGAATCGAATCCGCTTCCGAGGCGCCGAAGGCATCTTTCAGAATGTCGCGAAACGGCTTGATGCTCGGATTGTCCTCGAAGTCGGCCCAGTTGGTGTGCGGAATCGACAGAACAAAGGTGCCTCCCGGCCCGCCATTCACCAGCTCAAACCAGGAATAATAGATTGGCGTCTTTGTTTTCTGAATCGCTTCGGTGAAACGCTCGAGCGCGCTGCGGAAATCCGAGTCGCGATCGCCGCGGACGTGGTAGGTGATGATCTCGTCGTATTTTGTCGTTCCGCCCCCAGGCATCGGATTGCTCACCTTGGGCATAAGTTGGTAGTACCGAGTCACAAGCGATTGAACGTTGGAGGCGATGAGCTTTCGGTAGGTGTCGAGGTCGGCGGCATCGGGCACGGTGGGCTTGTCGAGATCGGCCCAATGTTGGTTGAGGCGGCCGACGATGTAGGTTCCGGTGCTGTCGCCGCTGATGATTTCCCAGACGTAGAGCGGCTCCGTGTCTTTCTGCTGCTTGTGCCATTCTACTTTCTGTTTGCGGCCAGCCTCATACTGCGTCACCGCGCCGTTCTTCGGCGTCTGAAATTCCAGCGCCGCGACGGTGCCGGGCTGGCTCTGTGCTGCGACGGATACGGCGCCAAGCAACACGACGCCAAACGTAGAGACGAACTTGCCAAATTGCATTCTTTTCCTCCGAGATGGATGAGATGGGGGCCGAAGCAGGCGGAGCGTAGTCCTGCAGTATCCGGGTGTCAAGCAACGATATTTCGCGCGCGGTTGATCGGCCGTGATCCAGCGCAAGCGCGGGATTTCCCGCAGGCTCTTAAATTTTAAGCGTGGCCGTAAGCAACCAGCTAAGATATCCGCGCGAGGCGGAACAGAAGACCACATGACGAGCGGCCGTCCGATTTACCTGGGAGTGGATGTGGGCGGGACGAAAGTAGCTGCGGGGATGGTGACCCGGAGCGGCGAGATACTTTCGAAAATCCGGGTGCCGATGCGGAGCCATGAGGACGCGGCGGCGGGACTGGCGGCAGTCGAGAGCGCGATCGACGCGGCGATCAAAACTTTGCCGGACGGAAGAGCGCAGATTCAATGTATCGGAATTGTGAGCCCCGGACCGCTCGATCCGCGGCGCGGCATCGTGGTGAATCCCGTCAATCTTCCCTGCTGGCGCAATTTTCCCCTCGTCGAAGAGATCAAGAAAGCGCGCGGTCTTCCAACGCTGCTTGATAACGACGCGAACGCAGCGGCGCTTGCCGAAACGCTATGGGGAGCTGGCAAGGGATACGCATCCGTGTTCTACGTGACGATAGGGACGGGCATCGGCACCGGTCTCGTCCTTGACGGGAGCATCTACCACGGCCGGACGGGAGCCGCGGCCGAGGGCGGCCACGTGTCCATCGATTATCGGGGAGTTGCGTGCAGCTGCGGGAAAAAGGGGTGCATCGAGGCCCTGGTGGCGGGACCGGCGGTAGCGCGACGCGCTCGGGCTGCGCTGGACGGCGCTGGCGGTAATGCTTCGAAATTGTTCGCGCTGGCAGGCGATAATCCGGCCGCCGTGACGGCGGAGATGGTGGGAAAAGCGTGGCGCGAGGGCGATTCGCTGGCTGCTGCGGTGCTGGAAGAAACTGCCGATCTGCTTGCCGTGTGGCTGGGGAACATGATCGATCTGCTGGAGCCCGAAGTGATTATTTTCGGCGGAGGGATGAGCGAGCTGATCGCCGGATGGTTCGGGCGGATTCGCAAGCAGTTGCCGGCGTGGTGCGTCAATTCGCGATGTGGCGAGATTCCGATTGTCCGCGCACATTACGGAGAGGATTCAGGAATCGCCGGCGGCGCGGCTTTGTGCGTGTCGGCGGAGTCCTCTTGATCGAGGCAGCGGCATCTGGCAATGCTACGGCGATTCCCGAGTTGACCGAAGCCGAGCGGTTTGTGAGTATAGACGGTAGCTAAATCGGAAAGGCCACGACGACTTCGAATGGAACAAAATCTGACTTCCTTCCCTCGCTTTCCTAATTTGCCGGAAAGAATTCGCGGACTCGAAAAGCTCGCTTACAACTTGTGGTGGAGCTGGCACCGGGCGGCGCGCGAAATGTTTCCCGCGTTGGACGTGCAGGCATGGCGCGAGAGCGGGCACAATCCGCTTCGAATGCTGGCGATGCTTCCGGAAGAGGCTCTTCAAGCAGCGGCGCGCAATACGGATTTCCTGGAACGCTACGACGCGGTGATGGACGAGTTCGATGCGGAAGTGGGAACCCAAACGGGATGGTTCACGAGCGAGCATGGGAAGTCGAATCCCCCGCTCGCGTACTTTTCGGCTGAGTATGCGTTTCACGAATCGCTGCCGCTCTACGCCGGCGGACTGGGAGTGCTTGCGGGCGATTACATCAAGGAGTGCAGCGATCTCGCCGTATCTGTGGTCGCGATTGGCCTGATTTACTCGCGCGGCTACGTGACCCAAAATCTGCGCGACGACGGCTGGCAGCAGGATGAAGAGAAAAAGCTCGACCGTACCTACGACCCGATCAAGCCTGTTCTCGATTCGAACAACGTGCAGCTCAAAGTGCGCGTACCGCTCTTCAATCCGCCCGTGGACGTGCTCGTCTGGCGCGCCGACATTGGCCGCGTGCCGGTGTACCTGATGGATACCGATATCGAGAGCAATCAGCCGTGGGACCGCGCGATTGCCAACCGGCTGTACACGAACGACCCCGAGCAGCGGCTCCGCCAGGAAATTGTGCTGGGAATGGGCGGAATGTGCGTTCTGGAAGCGCTGGGGATCCGGCCGGCCGCGATTCACATCAATGAAGGACACGCGGCGCTGGCGATCTTGGAGCGATTGCGGGTGCTGGTGGATTCGGGAATTCAATTCAGCGAGGCGCTGCAGCAAGTGCGCGCGAGTTCGGTATTTACCACGCACACGCCGCTTCCTGCCGGGACGGACGTGTTCCCGTTTTCGCTCTTCGAAAAGTATTTCGCGAATTTCTACAATCGATTTGGCGCCGACCGCGACGCGCTACTGCAACTGGGCGTCAACCCCTCTGAGCCGAGCGCGGGATTCAACATGACGGTGTTTGCTCTGCGAATGAGCAAGTTCTGCAACGCCGTGAGCAAAAAGCACGCCGAAGTGTCGCGGAAAATGTGGGCGGCTGTTTCGCCGGACAAAGGCACAGGAGACTCGGGGATTGTCGCGATCACCAACGGCGTTCACATGCTCACCTGGATGGATCCCATCTGGCTGCAGCCCCTGCTCGACCGTTATGTGGGCCCCAACTGGGTGAACGATCAGGACCGGCCGGGAATCTGGGAGCGGGTTGAGAAAATTCCGAACGTGGAACTCTGGCGGCTGCGACGGAAATTGAAAGGCCTGCTGATTTCCGAGATCAACGATCGCGCGCGAATGCGCTGGCAGAAAAAGCGGGCGCGAGCAGAGAGCGTAATTGCGTGCGGAGCGCTGCTCGATCCGGAAATTTTCACGATCGGATTTGCACGACGGTTTACCTCGTACAAGCGGCCTGATCTCTTTCTGCATGACATCGAGAGGCTGAAGCGTTTGCTTACGAACACTCTGCGGCCGGCGCAAATCATTTTCGCGGGTAAGGCACATCCATCCGACGTCGAAGGCGAGAGGCTGATCCAGCGGATTTTTCAGCTCGCGCAAGATCCCGATTTCGGAGCACGGGTTGCGTTTGTCGAAGGATACGATCAGCGCCTCGCGCAGAGAATGGTTCGCGGCGTCGATATCTGGCTCAACAATCCCATACCGCCGCTCGAAGCCAGCGGAACGAGCGGAATGAAAGCGGGATCGAACGGCGTGCCGAATCTTTCGATTCTGGACGGCTGGTGGATGGAGGGATATAACGGCAAGGACGGATGGGCGTTCGGCGGCGGCGAAATCGAAGGCGATCGGACTCAAACGGACGCTGAAGCGGGGTATCGTTTGCTGGAGGATGAGGTGATTCCGATGTATTACCGCCGGTCCGACGACGAGATACCGCATGACTTCGTACAGGTGATGAAGGAATCGATCAAGCGCGTGGCTCCTCAGTTCAGCACGCGGCGCATGGTGAAGGAATACGTGAATCGGTTTTACGTTGAGGCGCTGGGATTGAACGCACTGCGATCGGTATGACGCGCTGACAGAGTTCAGCGCCGGCGTCGTCTCTCAAAAGATCACATAAATAAGCCCGATGGCTATCGAGGCAGCCCGCCCGGAAAGCAGATCTCGAGCGCAGAGTCCCACGCGCGGCGTGAACAATTTCCGCCGTTTTTTCCTCGCTGTGCTCGCCATCTCGCTGTTGGTTTTTGCTTTCGACCGGCTCCGCTACGAATTGAAGAGCTACTCACTGCTCTCGCATTTCGTCGATCCTCAAGCCACGGGCCCGTTGCTGCGGCTCGAGACGAATACAGTCACGAGCGAAGAGGTCGGCATAGGAACGCCTGATGGAAACGTGCCGGGCCGCTTGTATCTTCCGGCTGGTGTGGCGAAGCCTCCCGGAATCGTGGTCTTGCCTGGAATTCATCACCTCGGCATCAACGATCCTCGATTCGTGAATTTTTCACGCGCGCTGGCGGGCAGCGGCTTCGCCGTGCTTACGCCGGTGCTCAGCGCGCTGGCCGACTATCACGTGGATACCGCGTCGATCGCAACGATTGGCGCTTCGCCTGCGTGGCTCGAGCGGCGGCTGGGCACAGGGAAGATTACTGTGATCGCGCTGAGTTTCTCGGGAGGCCTGGCGCTGCTGGCCGCGTGCGACCCGCAATACGCGGCGCACATGCGCGCGCTCGTGCTGTTCGGCGGGTACGACAATCTGGAACGCGTCTCGCGATTTTTAGCAACGGGCCAGGAAGAGTTTCCGGATGGCCGCGTGGTTCCGGCCGAAGCGCACGACTACGGAGCGTCCGTTTTCGTGTATGCACACCTGCCGCAATTCTTTGACGCGAAAGATATTCCCGCCGCGCACGAAGCGCTGAAATACTGGCTCTGGGAAGAACCGCAGAACGCTCAGCCGTGGCTCGAGAAGGTGAGTCCGCCGGGGCGAACGATTCTGGATGCGCTCCTCGCACGTAGAATCGATCTCGTGCGCCCGCAGCTACTAGGCGCCATTCATGCCGACGCCGCCGAACTTGCAGATCTCTCCCCTGCTGGACACGTCGCAAATCTGAGCATTCCCGTTTACATCCTGCACGGTGCGACAGATACAGTGATACCGCCCGCCGAATCGCTCTGGCTCGAAAAGGACGTGCCACGCGACGAATTGCGCGCGGTGCTAATCACTCCGGCATTCACGCACGTGGACCCGCAGCACCACGCCAGCTGGAGCGACGAGCTTCGGCTGGTGCATTTCATCGCCGGCGTTTTGCGCGAGGCCAACTAAGCCAATTGGGCGGCTTGGCCGGTACCCGGAGAGAGAGGAGCGTGGAAACACGTGGTGAGCCGGGGAGGACTCGAACCTCCAACCCGCTGATTAAGAGTCAGCTGCTCTACCATTGAGCTACCGGCCCACGAGTGAAAAATTGTAACACGAGTGAATCGCGTTCCGAGCGCCGTGATTTGGCGTGCGAAAGCCGAGCAGAACCTTAACTCCGCAATTTCGCGGCGATTTCCTTGGCAACCTGGCGGGCGCGAACCAGATCGCCCGGGCCGAATGAGATCGCGGCCACTTTCGCGTGTCCGCCACCGCCGTATTTTTCGCTCAGCGATGCCAGATTCACTTCGACATTCGGTTCCTTCCACGGATTCGTCCCGACTGATACCTTCGCCCGCGTGGGAGACGCGCTAACGCCCACCGAGTACAGAGCGCTTGGAAACAAGAGATACGGAATAAATTTGTTGTAGCCCTCGAGGTCCAGGTCGCTGACGTCGAAATAGATCACTCCGTCGCGCGCATCGGCCCGCTCGCGCAGAATGTCAATCGAGCGGCGATGGCGTTCGAGCAGCGGGGCCAGGTGCTTCTTGACGATCGGGAGTTCGATCATCTCGGGGAGAGACAGTGTAGCGAGGTGAGGGATCAACTGCGGGACCAGATCGGGCTCGGGAGCCGCTTCGATGACAAGCGCGAGTTGCGTCGCTGGCTCCGCGAGTCCCACGGCTGATTCGGGAGAGGCGAATTGAGCGCCGTCGATGATGTCGCCCCACTTGATCAGGTCGGCGAGAGGCTTTGCGTCGAATCCGAATTTCTCCGAGGCGATGGTGGCGAGAAACTTCGTGCAGGATTTGAAGTTGGGATCGTAGAACTTCTTCCCCGAATGGTCTTGCCGAAAATGCTCGGCGTCCTCGGGCTTTAGAAAAGCGCTTTGGTGATGATCGAACCACCATGTGAGCTGAGCTGATGTCGAGTACTTGAAGTCCACGACGGCATTCTCGTCGCCGTCGAAAACGCCACCTTCAAAAGGATGCGAGGCCTTGTGGGTCATTCCGCGGTAAAGAAATTCGGCGCCGGGGTTGATGCGTTCGCGGTAAAAGCGCGTGAAAATGGCGGCCGAGGAAGCGCCGTCAAAGCATTTGTCGTGGAAGCAGACCCGAACCTTCAACGCCCTCTCCTACTGCCGCCTCGCAAGCGAAACTTTCACTGCAAGGAAAGTCAATAAAGATGGACGCTCCTACTGCGGTTGTCAAGAGGGAACGATTCGGCACGGCGGGCGCAAACCTCGCCGCCGGCGAGAGTTCGGCCTGGCGCGCGGCGGCTACGATTTTCCGAACATTTTATCCGCGAAGTCCGCCGCGATGGGGACGCGAAAGCGTTCTCCCTGGTACGCCTTGATCATGCAAACGATCCACAGAACTAAGCCCGCGAGGTAAAGCAAATCGAACAGGAGGACTACCAGCGAAAATCCGGCCACACCGCCCGTGAGAAAGCTGACTCCGACGAATAGCCCGAGCACAATTCGAATGATACTGAGGCCGCCAAAGATCACGATCGATTGCGCCGCGTGGAAGCGCACGAAGGGCCGCTTGTCGATGAAATAAAAGATGAGGCCCGTGACCCAACCGAGCGCGTAGCAAAGCAGCCCCGCAATGTTCTCCTGCATTCCCGTTCCTCCAGCGGCGGAGGAGGTTGCAACACTGCCGCCGCCCTGGCCAGCGCCGCAGCTCGGACAAAATCCCGCATTATCCGCCATTGCAGCTCCGCACTTCGTGCAGTGTGGCATGTAGTGCCTCCTAGGGTGCCCGGGCAACTGAATTGGCGCGACGCTAACAAAATAATCCGCGAGCAGCAAGGAGAAATGGATACGTTTTCGGGCGTTTGCATTCTGCATACGCGCCAATTCAAATGCAGCTGCGCGTTAATTCCATTGCTGAACTCCGAGCCGTCGCCGCAGTAGTGATTCCCCGCCCTACGCTTGTATAATCGCAGCACGGTCCGTTGCGGAAGTGGCGGAATTGGCAGACGCGCCAGCCTTAGGAGCTGGTGGCCGAAAGGCCGTAGGGGTTCGAGTCCCTTCTTCCGCACCAACGGCTTCGATCGCAGCGGGAATCCCGCAGCGAGCGGGAAATATTTCGCGCGGCTTGCGCGGCGAGGGAGTTGACGCGCGAGAGCAGATTCCCTATACTGGTATTTCCGTGGCGGTCGCAACCGGCCGCTCACTCCTGCCCTTTTCTTCCTCTGAAACAGAACAGGCGAAAGGCAGATTGGAAACAGGTTCGAGAAGCTCCATCCCTTCGGAGCCTCAATCGACTTCAAGGTACTCCCGAAAAATCTCAATGGCCGAAACAAACTGCAAGCGTGAGCTCGAGCTGGAAATCCCAGCCGACAACGTACAGAAAGCAACCGAAAAGATCGCGCGGGATCTGGCGCGCGTGGCGCGCGTTCCGGGGTTCCGTCCGGGCAAGGCGCCCGTCACGCTGATCCGCCGGCGCTTTGCCGACGACATTCAGGGCGAAGTGGTGCAGGCGCTGGTTCCCGAATTTCTCGAGAAAGCGCTCGACGAAAAGAAGCTAATCCCCGTCACCCGCCCGGAAGTGGACAAAGTCGAGTTCAAGGACGGCGAGCCGCTGCGCTTTCGCGCCGTCTTCGAAGTGCTTCCGGAATTTGAGCTGGGCGAGTACAAGGGCGTGGAAGTGCAGGTGGACGCGGTTGAAACCGGCGATGCTCAAATCGACAAGACGATCGAAGAGCTGCGCGAGCGCGCGGCGGCGTACACTCCGGTGGAAGGCCGCGTGGCGAAGGACGGCGATTACGTTCTGATCAAGCTGAAGGGGATGCCGGAAGGCGGGGGCGACCCGGTCGAAGCCGATAACATCCTGTGCCACCTCGGCGCGGAAGAGACGCTGGGAAGCTTCAACGAAAACCTCCGCGGCTCGTCGGCGGGCGAGACGAAGCAGTTTCGTTCCGCGTATCCGGCTGATTACCCGGATCAGAAACTCGCCGGCAAGACCTACGATTACATCGTGGACGTCCAGGGCATCAAGGAAAAGAAACTGCCCGAGTTGAATGACGAATTTGCGAAGGACGCTGTCGGCGAAGGCGGCGGCGTGGCCACGCTTGCCGAGCTCCGCAAGAAGATCCACGAAAACCTGGAAGCGCAGAAAGAACACCAGCAGGGCGCGCAGGCGCGGGAGAAGATTCTCGAAACGCTCGTGAAGCGCCACGACTTCCCTGTTCCCGAAGCGCTCGTCGAAGGCCAGATGGACGTGCGCCTTGAGCGCGTGGTTCGCTCGCTTGCGGCTCAGGGCGTCGATCCGCGCGCGGTGAACGTAGACTGGGTTTCGCTCCGGCGAGGCCAGCGTGACCGGGCTGTGAACGACGTAAAGGCAGAGTTGTTGCTGGACAGGATTGCAACAGAAGAAAAAATCGAAGCGACGGATGAAAACGTCGAGAAAGAGATTGCAACGCTGGCGGAACGCAGTGGCGAATCGGCAACAGCGATTCGGGCTCGCTTGACAAAGCAGGGAGCGCTCGATAGGATGAAATCGAAGTTGCGAAGCGACAAAACGATTGAGTGGCTCCACAGCAGTTCCCGAATCGAGACGACGGCCAAGAGTGAAAAGTAAAGCTGGTTCGGGTTCCTCAGCGCGCAAACATACTCCAAATGAGACATACTGACGACGCGAGTCCGCGTGCCACAACACTCGTACCGATGGTCGTGGAACAGACCAATCGGGGCGAGCGGGCGTACGATATCTATTCCCGGCTGCTGAAAGACCACATTATTTTCATCGGCACACCGATTGACGATCACGTCGCCAATCTGGTGACCGCCCAACTGCTGTTCCTCGAATCCGAGGACCCTGAGAAAGACATCTCGGTGTACATCAACTCGCCGGGAGGGTCGATTTCGGCGGGAATGGCGATCTACGACACGATGCAGTTCGTGCGGCCCGATGTGGTGACGTATTGCATCGGCCAGTCGGCGTCGATTGCGGCGCTACTCCTGGTTTCGGGGACGCCGAAAAAGCGCTACGCGCTGCCAAACTCACGAGTTCTTATTCACCAGCCCTGGATGTCCGGCCTTTCCGGCCAGGCCACCGACATCGATATCCACGCACGCGAGATTTTGCGGACCCGCGATTCGCTCAACAAGCTTCTCTCCTTCCATACGGGCCAGCCGATCGAAAAGATCGAAAAAGACGTGGAGCGCGATTTCATCATGACTTCCGAGCAGGCGAAAGCGTATGGCTGCGTGGATGAAATCATCACCAAGCATCGCTAGTCGGATGTCAACGCGATTAGTCCTGCGGGCGCGTTCCAAATGGTTAGTAGTGAAGCGGATGATTCCGTCCACATCGGGTGCGATTCCGTCTTAGAATGGTTTCAAGAAATTCAGTGGGTGTGGTGGTTCTCCTTGGGAGGGAGCAAATCCGGTGAAACGGTTCACACCAGAAGAGCCGTTACGCTGTTCCTTCTGCCATAAAACGCAGGAGCAGGTGGAGAAGCTTATCAGTTCTCCCTCGGAGTATCCGCGTTCTTATATCTGCAACGAATGCGTCGGCGTTTGCCAGCAGATTCTTGAGGATGAAAAGCGCGAACAGGCCAGTCCCGCGAATCGCCGCCTGCCCCGCCCGCCGGAAATCAAGGCATTCCTCGATGGCTACGTAATCGGCCAGGACAAAACCAAAAAGAAGCTCGCCGTGGCGGTGTACAACCACTACAAGCGGATCTTCCTGAATCGCCAGCCGGGCGACGTGGAACTCACGAAGTCGAACATCATGCTCATCGGCCCGACGGGCACGGGCAAGACGCTTTTGGCGCAAACCCTTTCTCGGATGCTGGAAGTGCCGTTCGCGATCGTCGATGCGACGACGCTGACGGAAGCAGGTTACGTCGGCGAGGACGTCGAAAACATTATTTTGAAGCTGCTGCAAGCCGCCGATGGAGACGTCCAAAAGGCCCAGCAAGGCATCATATATATCGACGAGATTGACAAGATTTCAAAGAAGGATGAAAACCCGTCGATTACCCGCGACGTTTCGGGCGAAGGCGTTCAGCAAGCGCTTCTGAAGATTTTGGAAGGCACGGTTGCCAACGTTCCACCGCAGGGCGGCCGCAAGCATCCGCACCAGGAATTTACGCCGGTGGACACGACCAACATCCTGTTCATCTGCGGCGGCGCTTTCGTAGGCCTGGAAAAGACGATCGAGCGGCGCGTGGGACAGAAGTCCCTCGGCTTCCACGCCGATACGCAGCCTTCCACAGCGACGCGGCGCAATATCGAAGTGCTCGAGCAGGTGCAGCCGACCGACCTGATTCGCTACGGCCTGATTCCCGAATTTGTGGGCCGCTTGCCGGTGGTAGGCGTATTGAGCGATCTCGATAAATCGGCTCTGGTGCGAATCCTCACCGAGCCAAAGAACGCGCTGGTGAAGCAGTATCAGCGGCTGTTCGAGTTTGAGAATGTCCGGCTGCGTTTCACGGACGACGCGCTTGAGACCGTCGCGGACCTCGCGCTCCAAAGGAAAGTAGGCGCCCGCGGCCTTCGCATGATTCTGGAAGATTTGATGCTCGAAATGATGTACCACCTGCCGGCGCAACGAAAGCTTCGCGACTTCGTGGTGACCGCCGACATGGTGAAGGGACGCGAAATTAATTGGAGCCTGCTCGAAAAAGCGGGCTAAGGACTGGATCAGGCGAATCGATGTTCAACCGAGAAAAAGGCGACGTGAAGCGCGTTCCGATGATGCCGGTGCGGGATATGGTGATTTTCCCGGAGATGATGCACCCGTTCATCGTCGGCCGCGAAGCCTCCGTGCGCGCGCTCGAAGATGCGCTGGCCGGCGACAAGAAGATTTTTCTCGTCACGCAGCACGACGCCTCGATCGACGATCCGAAACCGGAAGAAATCTACCAGGTGGGAACGCTCGCCAACATCGTGCAGAGCGTGAAGCTCCCCGACGGCAACATTAAAGTTCTCGTCGAAGGCACCGAACGCGCCAAAATCGTCCAGGTCACGAGTGAAGAAGGCTTCTTCCGTGCCTCGATTCGTGTGGTTCCGATGAAAGCCGAGCCTTCGCCGGAGCTGCAGCAGGCTTCGAGCCGCGTCACCAACCTGTTCGAGCAGTATGTGAAGCTTTCGCAGAGCCTTAATTACGACACGATGATCGCCGCCGTGCGTGTGGAAGACGCCGGCAAGCTTTCCGACGCGATCGCCGCCAATCTGCAGATCCCGGTTGAAGAGAAACAGGAATTGCTCGAGCTTTTCGAACCGCTCGAACGCCTGAATCGCATCGGCGACATCCTCGAAGTCGAGATCGAAAAACTCAACGTCGATCGCTCGATCAATACGCGCGTCAAGCGGCAGATGGAGCGCGCCCAGAAAGAGTACTACCTCAACGAAAAGCTTAAGGCCATCCAGAAGGAACTCGGCCGCGGCGAAGCGAACGAAATCGAGCAGCTGAAGAAAAAGATCGAAACCTCCGGCATGCCCGAGGGCCCGCAGGAAAAGGCCATGCAGGAGCTCAAGCGGCTCGAGATGATGCCGCCGATGTCAGCCGAATCCACCGTTTCCCGCAATTATCTGGACTGGCTGCTGGCCGTGCCATGGAAGAAGCGTTCCAAGGAAATTCGCGACATCAATCGCGCCGAAGTGATTCTCTCGGAAGATCACTACGGTCTGGAAAAAATCAAGGACCGCATCCTTGAGTATCTGGCCGTCCGCCAGCTCGTGAAAAACCCGAAAGGCTCGATTCTCTGCTTCCTTGGGCCTCCGGGAGTCGGCAAGACGTCTCTTGCCATGTCCATCGGCCGCGCCACCGGACGAAAATTCGTCCGCGTTTCGCTCGGCGGCGTTCGTGACGAAGCGGAAATTCGCGGCCATCGGCGCACGTACATCGGCGCTCTTCCCGGCCAGATCATCCAGATGATGCGCAAGGCCGGCACCACGAATCCTGTCTTCGTTCTCGACGAAGTGGACAAAATGTCGATGGACTTCCGCGGCGATCCGTCAGCCGCGCTGATGGAAGTGCTCGACCCGGAAT
>JBOGNA010000132.1:0-104793 GCA_050746925.1 Candidatus Acidiferrales bacterium | reverse complement strand
CTAAAGTGCAGTGGTGCCAGAGACAGGCTGTTTCTGTTTGTTGATATGGGGCGGGTTTTTTTTGCCAATCGTGATCGCTTTCCATTTTCCCTTGTCATAAAACCTCACTTGGGTAACTCTGCCGTCTTTAGAAATTATCGCAGTGAAAGGCTTCTTTCTTCGAAGTAATTCCCGCCACACATCAGACTTCGCCGATATGATGCGTGGTCCCCACTTCGTCGGACCTTCCATGTTGTCGGTTGTGACAAACACGGCGATCTTGGCTTTTCGGATTTCACGGGCATATGTATGAACTAAGTCTTTGTCGCCAGTGAGTAGAACGCGGTTTTTCAACCCACAATCTCGAATGATAGCTGGATCGCCGATGTTGTGGCCCTCATCGCCGTACTCCTCATAATGAGTGACTACTGAAAAACCCTCGGGGCGCAGCATCTCAACCAACTGAAATTTTCCAAATGTGCGATCCAGGAAAAAGACAGGAGGTTCTTCAAGCTGCAACTTTCCAGTCGTAATCTTCGATTGCTTGTTTGACTTCAAGCTTTGTTAGCCCGTAATCTCTCGCGATTTCCGGAATGGTTTCCCCAGTTTTCTTTCGACCCGAAAGAACGGAAGCAACGATACCCCTGCCTTTGACGATTGGTTTCCCAGAAGAAAACTGCGGGTCGATTACGAGTCTCCTAGAATTGATCGGGAACACTTTCAATGGCAATCCATGCGTATCGCGCACGATTCGTCGGAGGTGTTTTTCCAGAATCTTTCGCATCGCAAGTTGCCCATAGCGAGTAGCATTGACTGTATCCCCAAGATGCTGAATAAAAACCTCTTTGCCAGAAACCTCAAAGTCATGCATCAGAAGGGGATGTTTTCCGGGTAATGTTTCGCGGATGTATTCGAGCGCCTTCCGCACATTTTTAAGGGGCACGCCGCGCTCTGTCGTCGAACGCAACATGTGCGCTTCTACGAGATTGTAGAAAGATAGGAATTTGTTATCAGGGTCAGCGAGTTCGATTAGAGGTTCAAACGTGCGATGAGCGCCTTGCTTAGTGCGATAGTCTTGCCCGCGTGTCCAGGCGAGTAAAGTGGTTGCCGGAATGCGTATATAGAACGCTGCTTCGGATATGCCGTAACGCGGAAACTCTCGCAGGTCGCCGCGCATTCGGTCTGGTCGTCGTCGTGGCATCGTTAGCCTCCTCGTGATACACTTCGAGTGAGGCGTATCGAATCGGTGTTCTCAGCACCGATTCTGTACGGCGGGGAATCTAAATGGGTGCGTGATGGCGAAGGCAAATCAGATCACGCCCTTACCATAGTGTCAGTTGCTCAGGCTCACGCGGCCTTGGGTGCTTCCGCGTGAGTCCCGGTATTTGAGCCTCTTGCCTGTCGTTCCCTTCACGGCCAGTATAGCGCGTTCTCCGTCCTGAATTTTGCGCGCATTATACCGGAAATCAAACTCGTCAAGATACCTCTGAAGATGCTGCTTGCTCACGTGGTGAAAAGTGCCCGTGATGCCGCGCTTCAATAGCGCGAAGTATCCCTCAACCGTATTCGTGTGGATTCTCTTTTCTCCGTCGCGCCGAGCATACTGCCCGTACTTGTGTCGAATCACATCGTGCGAGGCAAACTCTTTCTTCAACCCGCTGTAGAGATTCAGATCGTCAGTCATGATATTGGATTCAGTCGAAACGTTTTTGCGGATGACTTCTTTCAGGTTCTTACTGGTAACACGCTTGACGTGAAACGAGCGCACATTCCCCGTGCGCTGTACGAGAGAGACAACCGGAGCCTTGTGACTTCCCCTTCCTGGCCTACCCCTCTTTGTACCTTTGCGCCGTCCCCCAACATAGGTTTCGTCTACCTCGATTGTTCCTTTGAGCTTACTTGATAACGGCTCCTGACTCATGGCGTAACGAATACGATGCGCCATGAACCATGCGGATTTGTATGTCACTCCCAACATGCGATGAAGTTGGTGCGCGCTCATTCCCTTTTTGGACGCGCAGAGAAGATGAATCGCTTTCAACCAAGTGGCAAGCGGGATATGGCTGTCCTCGAAGATCGTCCCCACCTTGACAGTGAATTGTTTGCGGCACGGGCCACACTTCCAGACGCCGGGCCGAACGGGATGCTTCGATTCAGGCTTGGCCGCCAAGCGGTAGGATTCGCCCAGAACACCACAATGCGGGCAAACCGCGCCTTCTGGCCAGCGTAGTTTTTCAATGAAGTTGCGGGCGTCATCTTCACTGTTATAATTCTTGGCTATGTCGTTGAGGTTCACGGGCTTGTCTCCAGTACGAGACTATTCTTTCACAAACCCATGGGTTTGTCAAGTATACAATTCCGTTAGAAAAATGTAAGTGATTGAGCGGTCGAGGTTTGTGTCGGTTTCTAATCGGGGAACCGTAGATTAGAAGTGCGGGAATCGTGACTCGTGATTCGTGACTTGTGAACCGCGATCCGTGTTCTCCCACCCGACTCCCGCGAAGACAATCGGGATTCAAAAGGCGCTTCCGCCACGGCGGACGCAAAAGGCGTGTTCTGTCCCGATTAGAAATCAGGTCGAGCGTTTGCTTTGTTGGTGTTACGCGGAATTCTAATCGCGGTGTCTCGATTAGAAATTCCCGGCTCGTTTGGGCGAGCTGCGGCGGCGGGGGTCCGAAGGTCCCCGGAGCACTGCTTCGAACTTTGTGGTCTGAGCGCATCGCTCCAGCATTGAACGTAGCACGATGCGAGGCGGTTGCGGTCGCTGAGGAAGGACAAAAAAAGGACGAGGCATAGTACTGGCCGAAAGAACAGGCGGCTGGTTCACGCGTCCTTCCCTCCGGTGGCAAGTTCTATTTTTCATGTATCGCCAGGTTGACGCGGGCCGAACTATTAGTCATGATATAATGACCATGGTCATGAGCGATGAGGCCGTTGGAGCCGATGATGAAGGAGATGGCGGCGGGAAAATTCAAAGCGCAATGCCTGGCCGTGATGAAGAAGGTACAGGCGACTGGGGAACCGGTGTTGATCACGAAGCGGGGAGAGCCGGTGGTGAAAGTGGTGGCGGTCGAGTCGGATGAGAACGAATTATTTGGCTTCTTGGCCGGCGAGGTCAAAATCACAGGCGACATCGAGTCGCCGGCGGTGCCCCTAAGCGCCTGGAAGGTGATGAAGAAGTGATCTTGCTGGACACGCACACGCTGATCTGGCTGGCGAGCGAGCCCGCGAAATTATCGAAGAGGGCGGCCGACGCGATTCGCGAAGCGAGCCAGGAGACGGGGCTGGCGATCTGCGCGATCACGCTTTGGGAAGTTGCGTGGCTGGCGACGCACGGGCGGTTGCGGATCACGGGCACAGTCGAGTCGTTCCTGGAGAGAATTTCGGCGCGGACGGCCGTGCAGCCGATCACGGCAAAGGTCGCTGCGCTGGCGACCCAATTTTCAGAAGAATGCTCCGCGGATCCTTGTGACCGGCTGATCGGAGCGACGGCGCTGGCGGAAGGGATGGCGCTTGTGACGAAGGACGCGAACATCCGGAAGTGCGAGCAAATTCAAACGATTTGGTAAACAGGCGAACTTTTGCAGCGGTCTTGGTCAAGGGCGGAGCCTGCGGAGGGCGAGGACGATTCCAACGCAATTCTGCTGAGTAATTTCCGGTAAGTCTGATTCGCAAACCAGGGTTGATTCGGGTGGTGGGGGTGTGCGGATTTGGCGGTTGCGGGGATTTCAAATTTGAAATTTCAGATGACGGCGTCAGCGAAAGCGAGTGGGGCTGGTGACGGCAGCCTTGCTGGCCGGCTGCAACCCCCAAGTCAACCCCTGCCGCTCTAAAGACCGGCGCTACGAAAACCAAGGGCAATCGCAGCAGCAACGGCAAAAGCAAAAGGCGCCGGCGGGGATGCCGGCCGTACGAAGGGCGACGGCAACGGCAACAGCGACGGCTACGGTAACGGCGATTTCAAATTTGAAATTTTGGATTTCAGATATGGCAAGAGGGTACCGAAGACGAAGGAGCAGGCAGGGATGCCCTTCGTTCCTCAGGGCAAGCCGGCGGTAGGAAAACTGAACGCGACGGCGACCGCAGAATCAAGAGAGCCGGCGAGACGCCGGTGTTACGAACGGCGACGGCGAAAACAGAACGCAATGACGTGCCGCACTCCCTCGTGTGTGCGATTGCCCCTGTTGGGCGGGCGGGGTAACATGCGGCGGTTATGGGTGACGCGGAGCCAATACTGGGCAAGGTAATTTCCCATTACCGCATCCTCGAGAAACTCGGGGGCGGGGGGATGGGAGTGGTGTACAAGGCCGAGGACACGGAGCTGGGGCGATTCGTCGCGCTGAAGTTTTTGCCCGTGGATGTGGCGCGGGATCCGCAGGCGCTGGAGCGATTCCGGCGCGAAGCGCGAGCGGCATCGGCGTTGAATCATCCGAACATCGGGACGATTTACGAGATCGCGCAGACGGACGGGCGTCCGTTCATCGCGATGGAGTTTCTGGAAGGCGCGACGCTGAAGCACCGGATCGCGGGGCGTCCGCTGGAGCTCGATCTGCTGCTCGACCTCGCGATCGAAGTGGCGGACGCGCTGGATGTGGCGCACGCGAAGGGAATCGTTCATCGGGACATCAAGCCGGCGAACATATTCGTAACATTGCGCGATCACGCGAAGGTGCTGGATTTTGGACTTGCGAAAGTTTCCGCCACCGTTCCGGGCGGCAGCAAGATCGATCGCACGGCGACTCTCGGCGTGGATTCGGATCAATTGACGAGCCCCGGTACGGCGCTCGGCACGGTGCTGTACATGTCGCCCGAGCAGGTGCTGGGAAAAGAACTGGATGGGCGCACCGACCTTTTTTCCTTTGCCGTGGTGCTGTATGAAATGGCGACCGGAGCGCTTCCTTTCAAGGGCGACAGCTCGGGCGCGATCTTCGATGAAATTCTCCACAGGGATCCGGTCGATCCGGTCCGACTGAACACTTCGGTGCCACCCGAACTTGCGCAGCTGATCCACAAAGGCATGGAGAAGGACCGCGACCTGCGATACCAGAGCGCGGCGGAACTGCGCGCGGATTTGAAGAGACTGAAGCGCGACACGAGTTCCGGGCGAGTGCCGATCGGCAGCGGGTCGCAACGAAGCGTGGCGGTGGAGGAAGGGGCCAGCACGGCTGGCGCGAAGCGCAAACTTTCCACTCCGATCATTGCGGCGGTCGCGGTGGTGCTGATTGCGATTGTAGCGTTCGCCGGATACAAGCTGCTGAAGCGCCCAGCCGCGTTCAGTCTGGAAAAAATGCAGATTACACGGCTGACCGACAGCGGGAAAGCCGGGCTCGTGGCGATTTCGCCGGACGGCCGGGACGTGGTGTACGTGCTCACGGATGGCGAGCAACGAAGCCTGTGGGTGCGGAACATTGCGAGCAAGAGCGACGTGCAGGTGCTGGCGCCGGCGGCGGTGTATTTCGACGGTCTCAATTTCTCGCCGGACGGGAACTACATCTATTTCGTGCGCGCCGACAGCGACTCGGCGGTGTCGGACCTATATGTGATGCCGGTTCTAGGCGGCTCACCGAGGCAACTCCTGCGGGATGTGGACCGGTCAATCAGCTTTTCACCGGACGGCAAACAGTTCGCGTTCCTGCGCGCCAATAATTCCAAGAACGGCGCCATCGAGGTCTGGATTGCGAATTCTGCGGGCACCGGCGAGCGCTTGATCGCAACGCTTCCTCCGTCGGGCCCCTTTTTCTATGGACTGGCGTGGTCGCCGGATGGCCAGACGATTGTGGTGAGCACGGCACTGATCGGGAAGGAGGTAAAGTGGGCGATCACGAGGGTCCAGTTAGCGGATGGCAGCCAGCAGGAGCTGTATTCGAGCCCAGAAGATATCGGGAGGCCTGTTTGGATGCCGGAAGGTGACGCGCTATTGGTTCCGATAGGCTGGCATTTCGCGGCCCATCAGGTGTGGGCCCTTTCTTATCCGGATGGGAAGGCGCGACGGCTCACAAACGATCTTACGGACTACGGCGTGTATCTGGATATCACTCGAGATGGCCGAACGCTCGTGGCGACAGAGAACGAGCGGAGCGCTCACATCTGGGTGGCGCCGGATTCGCGGCCGGCAGAAGCGAAACAAATCACGTTCCAAGGGAGCCCCGACTCGGGTGTGGTGGGCGGCCCAAACGGAAAAATCCTGGTGCGTGAACGGGGCGGCGACCTGGACCTGCTGACCCTGGACGGCAAGCGGACGCCGTTGGTGCAGGACGCGAGAACCGTAGGCGGTTTCGCCGTCTGCGGCGAGCAGGGCATACTGTTTGATTCGTACAAGGAAAAGCAGGTGACCGTGTGGCGCGTGGATTTCGACGGCACAAATGCGCGAAAGATCGCCGCCGACGCGGTATTTCCGGATTGTTCGCCGGACGGGAAATGGCTCGTGTACTCCAACGCCGGGGGGACCAAGTTCTATCGTGTTTCGATCGACGGAGGAACGCCGACAGAGATTACCGTACCGTCCTCGAACGGCGTTCCGATTCTTCGAATCTCACCCGACGGAAATTGGATTGCGTACCTTTACAGAGAAGACCGTCCGAACGCGAAAGCGCAGATTGCGGTCATGCCGATTGCGGGCGGTGCGCCCGTGCACCTGCTGCCGCTGCCCGAGTATTCACCTCAATTTCACTGGTCACCAGACGGGAAAAGCATGCAATTTCTTGTGACCTCGAGAGGCGCCGCAAATATTTGGGAGGCGCCAGTGGCGGGAGGCGCGAGCCATCCGGTGACGAAATTTCCTTCCGGGATGATTTTTGATTTCGCTTGGTCGCGGGACGGCAAGCAGCTCCTCATCGAAAAAGGCGCGACGAGCAGTGACGTGATCCTGATCAGCAACTTCCGGTAAATCAGTTTCGCCATCCGGGACGCAAGAGGCGCGTCTAGAGCCCCTTCCTGTTTTAGGGCAAGCCGGCGCGACGAACGGCAAATCCAAGAGAGCCGGCAAGAAGCCGGCGATACGAGAATCGACGGCTACGGCAATTTCAAATTTGAAATTTCAGATTTCAGATGACGGCGAAAGCGAGTGGGGCTGGTGACGGCAGCCTTGCTGGCCGGCTGCAACCCCCAAGTCAACCCCTGCCGGTCTAAAGACCGGCGCTACGAAAACTGAGGGCGACGTCAACGGCAAGAGCAACGTCAACGGCAACCGCAACGGCGAATGCTGGTTCAGCGGCGGGTTATTGCTTGCGGTACTGGGCCAGGAGCTTTTGGTAGCGGGGGTCGGAGCGGAGGTTGGCGAAGTAGGGGCTGGAGTCGAGGACGGCGAAGTCGCGGAAGCCGAGACGGAGAGCTTCCTGAATGGCGGCGAAGGATTTGTCCTTGTCGCCTTTGGCGGAGTAGATCGCGCCGATCCAATATTGATCCATCGCGGTTTTTCTCGTCAGACCTCTCTTCGACATGTGCTCGAGGGCTTTGTCGTAGTTATTTTGAGCGAGCTCGAGCTGCGCTCTGCCGAGGTTGGCATAGTCGCGGCTGCCTACGTCTTCGGCGTGCTGGAAGGCGGCGGCGGCTTCCGAGAACCGCCCCTGAAAGAGCAAGGCGCGGCCGAGGTGATACTGAGCGGCGGCGGAAGTGGGTTCGAGTCGAATCGTTTCCCGGGCGGCTTTTTCCGATTCGATCGCATCGGGAGGCTGCAGGTACCCGAGCGCCCAGCTGAGAAGGTCCCAGGCCAAAGAGTTTGTAGGTTCCAGACGAACCGCTTCGCGAAATTCGCCGACGGAGCGGGCGTAGTCGAAGCGCAGGGCGTAGGTTTGGCCGAGTGCGATATGGCCTTCGGCGAGGTCGGGATCGAGAGCCACGGCGCGGTGGGCATATTCTTCGGCGCGCTGCAGGTGGGAGGGGTTCGAATCGAGATCGCGGTAGTAGAGGCCTTCGACGTGAGAGAGGCCGGCGAGGGCGGGAGCGTAGTCGGCGTCGAATTTGAGAGCCTGTTCAAAATTCTTGCGCGCGCCCTCGAGCTTTTCGGTGGTTTCAACGAGCAGGAGGCCGCGGCCTACGAGAAAGGCCTGATAGGCCTGGGGATTTTGGGTGTAGCGCTGCGCGATGGCTTTCTGTTCCTGCGGGCTGAGGTGCAGGTTGAGGGCTTGCGCAATTTTCAGAGCGGTTTGTTCCTGCAACGTAAAGACGTCTTTCATTTCGCCTACGAAATCGTCGGCCCAGACCTGGAAGCCGGTGGCCGAATCGATCAGGTGGACGTTGATGCGCACTTGATTTCCTGATTTGCGGACGGTGCCTTCGAGGAGATAGCGGACGCCGAGCTGGCGGCCGATGTCTGCCGCGTTCTGGTCGGCGGATTTTACGGCGGCGACGGCGGAATGCGAAGCGACATCCACTCCTGAAATCTTGGAAAGCTTGGTGGTGATTTCGTCGGTCATGCCATCGCTGAAATACGCGCTGTCGGCATCGGTGCTGAGATTCTGGAGCGGAAGGACGGCGACGGACGGCTTCGCGGCGACGACGGTGGCGCGCGAACCAGAGTGCGTTCTGTACCAGAGCGCTCCGCCGATTGCGAGGAGCAGCAGGACGACTGTGGCGCCAGCGTAGAGCGGCCAGCGATTGGAGTGCGCGGCTTGGAGGGCGGAATCGTAGAGATGCTGCTGTTGCGGCGCGGCCGCTGTGTGCGAGGTGGAATCGGTTTCGCGCTTGACGCGGCGGAGATCGGCGCGCAGGTCGGCGGCGGACTGATAGCGCATGGTGCGGTCTTTTTCGAGCGATTTTTGGATCACGCGCTCGAACTCGGCGGGGATGGCGGGATTCAAACGGACAGGCGGCACCGGCGCGCGATTCAGAATCGCATCAAAAATTACGCCCGAGGTGGCGCCGGGAAAAGCCATCGAGCCGGTGGCCATTTCGTAGAGGACCACGCCGAGCGAGAAAAGATCGGTGCGGCGATCGAGTTCGGCGCCGCGAACCTGCTCGGGAGACATGTAGGTGACGGTGCCGATGGCGCTGCCGGGGCTGGTGAGCAGATTTTCGGAGGTGACGAGTCCAGCAGAGACGGTGGCGCCTTCCGCGACTTTTCGACCGGCGGGAGCGAGCTTGGCGAGGCCGAAGTCCATTATTTTTGCGTGGCCGCGGGTGGTGACGAAAAGATTGGCGGGCTTGATGTCGCGATGGATGATTCCGGCGGCGTGAGCGGCGTCGAGACCGTCGGCGATCTGCATGCTCCAATCGAGGAGGAGTTCGAGGTCGAGGGGGCGGCCGTTGATGTGGTGCTTCAGGGTTTGGCCGTCAAGAAATTCCATGGCGATGAAATGGCGGCCTTCGAACTCGTCGATTTCGTAGATGGTGCAGATGTTGGGATGATTGAGGGCGGAGGCGGCCTGCGCCTCGCGCTGGAAGCGCTCGAGAGCCTGAGGATCGCGCGCGAGATCTTCGGGCAGGAATTTCAGGGCGACGAAGCGGCGGAGCTTGGTGTCTTCCGCTTTATAGACGACGCCCATTCCACCGCCACCGAGTTTTTCCAGGATGCGGTAGTGCGAAATGGTTTGGCCAATCATCGGATGGGCGCAAGCTTGTGGCGGCAGATGTTAGGCCAGGGGATTTGGCAAGTCAATGTGAGGGAGTGAATGAGAGGAGAGAGCGCTCTTACCTCCGGGGATTGTATTGACATCGGCAAGGCCGGGGTATTCAATGGCGGCGAAGACCGGCCAAGCTCCCCCAATTTTACAAATGCGTAAGGAGAAACACACGATGAAGAGGGCGTTGATGTGTTGTGCTGTGGGCCTTGTTTTCCTTTCGGCTGCGGCGTGGTCACACGCGCAGAACAGTGACGGGACGAAAAAGGCGGTAGCAGGCCTGGAAGAAACGTGGCTTCAGTCGCAAAAGACAAACAATCCCGATCTGGTGGCGCCGCTGCTGGCCGACGGCTTCGTAGATACTTCAGGCGACGGCAAAGTGTCGGGCAAAGCCGAGTTTTTAGCTCAAACGAAATCGATCAAATTTAGCAGCGCCGAATACAGCGATGTGAAAGTGGCGGTGTTCGGAAATACGGCCATCGCGACGGGCGGCGAGAAGTTGAAGGGGACAGATGCGTCGGGCAAGGCTCTCGACACCAGCGAGCGCTGGACCGATACGTGGGTGAAGATGCCGAGCGGAAAGTGGCAGTGTGTGGCGAGTCATCAGTCGCCGGTAAAGTAGGCAAGCGGAAAGCGCTGCGGAAAATCGCAATGCTGAAAACCGAGTGGCCGCCATGCTCTGTGGCGGCCATTTTTATGATGGACGCTCCATTCGTCGCGACGAGGGCCGCAGCAGCCCCGATGGAGCCACGAACACGGCTTCTGCATGCACAGATTCTGCGAAATGAGGGGTGAGGAAGCGGCGCCGGCTGCGTCTAATGGTAGTCGGAGACTTGGCTCATGCGAAATGCGGCACTTTTTTTACTCACACTTGCGATGGGGATGAGCTTTGTGCCGGCGGCGCGTGCGCAGCAAGACGTGACGCTTACCGCTGCCGACGGCGTGAGGATCTCCGGGACGTACTATCCGGCGGCGAAGGTTTCCGCTCCGATCATTCTGCTGTTCCATCAGGCGGGATCGAATCGATGGGAATATGCGCCGATTGTGCCGCGGCTCGTGACGGCCGGGTTCAGTGCGCTCGCCATTGACGCGCGGCACGGCGATGAGATGTGGGGTCACAAGAACGAGACGGTGGCGCGCCTGGGGAAGGAAGCGGGGTATATCGAAGCGCTGCCCGATCTGGAGGCTGCGCTGGCGTGGGCGCGGAAGGAAAATCCCGGACGCAAAGTGATCGTGTGGGGGAGCAGCTATTCCTCGTGCCTCGTCTTTGTGCTGGCCGCGAAGCATCCGGGCGAAATTGCGGGGCTGCTATCGTTTTCGCCGGCGGAATATTTCCAGAGCAACAAGACGCTGGTGCACGACGCGGCGGCGAAGGTGAATATTCCGGTGTTCATTACTTCGGCGAAAGATGCGGAGGAGGAGGAAGCGGCGCGGTCGATCTACGATGCCGTGGCGGATAAGAAGGACCGAGTGCTGTTCGTGCCGCAGATTGGGGGCGTGCACGGTTCGTCAACGCTACGCGATGATCGAAATCATGAGGGCGCGGCGGAAAATTGGACAGCGGTATTGGCGTTTCTGAAGCAGTTCTAGCTGATCCTTTCAGATGAGCTGAGGATACATTCCGGTCTATTGCTCCAGCGGGGGATCGGGTGTAGGCTTTTGCGCATGAGGAACTGCTGCCAGGGAATCGACTGCGGGTGCGCTTGTTGTCGATTTGTGTGCTCTGGCACGGGGAGGCTGGGCGAGTAACGGAGTAAGCCAGCTGAGAGATTTTGAACCCGCCGCCGGAGATGAGCCGGACGGCGGTTTTTTTTTGGCGGGAGCGATCGGGCGCAGTGGTACGGGGAGCAATGACGCACCGGGTTGCTGAGATTATTGGCTGAGATCCTTCGGGCATCCTGGCCGGATGTTCTCAGGATGACAGCGGAATGAGACGGCTGCCGGCCGCCGCCGCGCC
Source organism: Candidatus Acidiferrales bacterium (assembly GCA_050746925.1). Classification (GTDB taxonomy): domain Bacteria; phylum Acidobacteriota; class Terriglobia; order Acidiferrales; family UBA7541; genus Palsa-295. The sequence continues at coordinate 93,300 of JBOGNA010000132.1, read as the reverse complement.
GGTTGGAAGAAACGGAAGAATTTGTTGAATTGAGATTGGGGCTAGCGGCATCGAATTTACGAACATCCAGGAGGATGAGATGAGCGAGTACAAGCATCCGGAAGTGCTGGTTTCAACGGAGTGGGCGGCGGGGCACTTGAACGATCCGAAGGTGCGGCTGATTGAAGTGGACGTGGATACGACGGCGTACGACCAGGGGCACATTCCCGGAGCCGTTGGTTGGAACTGGCAGACCCAGCTGCAGGACAACGTGCGGCGCGACTTGATCGACAAGGCGGCGCTCGAGGCGCTGCTGGGAAAGTCGGGAGTGTCGAACGACACGACGATTCTGCTCTACGGCGACAACAACAACTGGTTTGCGGCGTATGCGCTCTGGCAACTGAAATATTACGGGCACAAGGACGCGCGGTTGATCGACGGCGGGCGCAAGAAATGGATCGCGGAGAATCGCGCGATCACGACGGAGCCGGTGAAAGTGGGGCCGGCGACGTATCACGCGACCGGACCGGATGAATCAATTCGCGCGCGGAAGGAAGATGTGTTCGAGTCGGTGAACAAGAAGAAGCCGATTCAGCTGGTGGACGTGCGGTCGGTGGATGAATTCACCGGGAAGATTATCGCGCCTCCGGGGATGAGCGAGACGGCGCAGCGCGCGGGACATATCCCGGGCGCGGCGAATATTCCGTGGGCGCAGGCGGCGAATGAGGATGGGACGTTCAAATCGGCCGATGCGCTGAAACAGCTCTACGGCGCGAAGGGCATCACCGGCAACGATGAAATCATCGCGTATTGCCGGATCGGGGAGCGGAGTTCGCACACGTGGTTCGTGCTGAAGTATTTGCTGGGGTACGACAGCGTGAAGAATTACGACGGGTCGTGGACGGAGTGGGGGAATTTGATAGGGGCGCCGATTGAGAAGGAGATTGCCGCGGCGGCGAGGTAGGCGCACGCCGGCGACGGTCGAACGGTTTGCCGAGCGTTAGGCTGAGATCCTTCGGGCATCCTGATCGGATGCCCTCAGGATGACAGCGGCGCTTTTGAGGCCCCAATAGAAGGAAAGGCTCTAAAGCTGAAATTGGCTTTGGGGCTTTTTTTGGCTTGACATATTCCTATATGGGAATGTATTGTTGGACTCGTGCCCAGGGCCGCCACCACTTCCGACGCTTTCAATGCTGTGGCGGAGCCCCGGCGGAGGGAGATCTTGAACTACCTGGCGCTACAAGAACGGCCGGTGGGGGAGATCGTCGCTGCGCTGGGACTGGAACAGCCCTCGGTATCGAAACACCTTCGGGTTTTGAAGGACGTGGGGCTTGTGCGAGTGCGGCGGGACGGGCGAAGGATGCTCTACAGTCTGGATGCGGAGGCGATCCGGCCGCTGCATGAATGGACCGGGACGTTCGAGCGCTTCTGGCGGAATCAGTTGCAGCGGGTGAAGGAACGAGCCGAAGAGCTGGCGCGGAAGCGAGCGGAAGAGAAGAAATCCGGGAACGGGCAGTAAACGGCTTTTACAGGACGTTAACTTCAAGGAGGAATCATGAGTTCACCGGCCATGCAGCTGGAGAAATTGACGCTGAGTATCACCGAAGAAATCCACGTGAAGGCGCCGCTCGGGACGACGTTTGAAGCGCTGCTCGAACAGCTTGGGCCCGCACAGGTGCGAGGCGACGGAACGCCGATGCCGATGAAGCTCGAGGCCCGGCCGGGCGGCCGATGGTATCGCGACCTGGGCAACGAGGAAGGACACCTGTGGGGGCACGTGCAGGCGATCAAGACGCCGACGCTGCTCGAAATGTACGGACCGCTGTTCATGTCGTATCCGGTGATGTCGAACGTGCAGTACCGGCTGAGCGAAGAAAAGGGCGGAACGCTGATCAAGTTTCAGCATCTGGCGCTGGGATTGATCGACGACGAACACCGGCAGGGAGTGGGCACCGGCTGGAAGCTGATCCATGAAAACGTGCGGAAACGAGCCGAGAGCCGGGCAGGGCGGAAGAGCTGAGGCTCACTCGAGCGATGGGACGACAGTGAGGAGATGCGAAATGTGTCCAGCGTGCTTGGCGATGGCGGCGGTCGTTATCTCCGGAACGATTTCAGCGGGCGGACTTGCGGCGCTGGCCGCGCGAACGGGGCGAACAAGAGGATGGAAGAAGTCAAAAGCGACGAGCGAATCGGCACACCAAAATCCAAGGAGAGATGATCATGGCAAGCACCAAGACGATTGTTCCGCAAGTGGTGTCGCAGTCTGAATGGCTGGAAGCGCGCAGGGCATTGCTGATTAGAGAAAAGGAATTCACCCGTCTGCGTGACGAGATGAGCCGGGAGCGGCGCGAGTTGCCCTGGGAGAAAGTTGAAAAGCCGTACGCGTTCCAGGGGCCGAAGGGCAAAGAGACGCTCACCGAACTTTTCGACGGGCGAAGCCAGCTGATCGTGTACCACTTCATGTTGGGGCCGGGATGGAAAGAGGGCTGCCCGAGCTGCTCGTTTCTGGCCGATCACTTCAACCCAGCGACGGTGCACCTGGCGCAGCGCGACGTGACGTTTGTGGCCGTGTCGCGGGCGCCGCTTCCGGAGATCGAGGTGTTCAAGAAACGGATGGGATGGGGATTCAAATGGGTGTCTTCGTCGGGCAGCGATTTCAATTTCGATTACCAGGTTTCGTCCACGAAAGAGCAGATCGCGAAGGGCGAGATATTTTACAACTACGAGAGCGGAGGCAAGTTTCCGGGCGAAGAACGGCCGGGCGCGAGCGTGTTCTACAAGAATGAAGCCGGCGAAATCTTCCACACCTATTCAACGTATTCACGAGGGCTGGATATCCTGATCGGGGCGTATAATTTCCTGGATCTCACGCCCAAGGGCCGCAACGAAGCGGGCTTGCCGCACGGGATGTCCTGGGTGCGCCACCACGATCGTTACTAGCAGCCGAACCAGGTTGTAGCTGTGCAACGAAATCATCAACCAAAGACCACAGGAGGAAATATGGCAGACGTAACGCACGAGCAGGTGAATTTGATGTTGAAGCTCTACGACATGCGCCGGGAAGCAAAGCTGCGAGAGGCGCGCGATTGGTTTGCAGCCAACTTCCACCCGAAGACGATGGAAGACGTGATGAAGATCTGTCCCTTCGGCACCACCGAGAATACCTACATGCGAATGGTGGCGGGCTACTGGGACATGGTGGCCAGCATCGTGAACCGTGGATTGATCGACGAAGACCTCTTCTTCGAGAACACGGGCGAGCAATGGGGCGTGTGGGAGCAGCTCAAGCCGGTGGTGGGGGCGTTTCGAGCCACGTTCAGCAATCCGAAGTTCCTCAGCAGCCTCGAAGAGAGTTGCAAACGCTACGACGTTTGGAGAGAAAAGAACGCACCGGGAGCGACGGCAGCAATGCGGAAGTTCCGGGAGCAGCTCGTGCAGCAGATGAGCCAGGCGAAAACGCAGACCGCCAGCAAGTAAGGCGAAGCTGTATTCGATCGGATGTGCGAGCCCCGAGGCCCCCGAAGTCGGTGAGGCCTCGGGGCTTTTTTTGCCTGGGCGAAGATGCAATTTCAGGCAAGAAGAAATACGCCCGCCTGCCCTTCACTTCGTTCAGTGTAAAAAGGCGGCCGCTACAAAGGCGGGTTGTGCTAAGAAATACGTCCGGCAGAAGCGCAAAAGTTACGGATCGGAGGCGAAGGATTTGCCGGTGGCGAGCTCGTTCTGCACGGCGGCGAGGGCTTCTTTCGCGGAGCCGATGCGGCGGTAGTGGCTGGCTTCGATGTACTGGTGCTCTTCGAAGGTGAAGAGAAACTTTCTGGCGGTGAAATCGTATTGATAGCGAGAGGGGAGCCAGAGGCCCGGCGCGACTTCCGTCTGTTCGAGGGAGAAGACACCGCCGCGATAGAGCTTGCCGAGGATGCCGCCGCCGAAGGAAAGATCGCGGACGACGTGAGCTTCGGCGCGGACGAGTTGATTCTGGGCGTGGTCCACCCAGATTTTTGCGGTGACGCGCGAGATAGCTTCCTGAAATGTGGTGTGCGGATGGAAGTTGGAGTTGGGGTTGAGTTCGATGACGTCGCAGTCGCGTCCGCGAATCATTTCGCGCCCGATCCATTTGCGCGTGAAGCCTTCTTTCATGCCGTCGATCAGCTCGGTGCGGTCTTTTTTCTTTTTTTCGAACTTGGCGTAGGCGGATTTCGCGCGGGAGTCGTTGGGTTTCAGTGCCAGCTCGAGCACTTGTTCCCAGAGCTGCAACTGCTTGCGGTATTCGGCCGGATCGGCGGGTTTGCCGCCGTCGCTGATTAGCAGCTTCATTGTGCCCGTGCCGGTGGGGACGACGCGAAAGATGCGGTCTTCGAGAATTCTCGGATTCATGCCGGCCGTTTGGTCCACTTGGCGCTCGATGCGTTCGTATTGCTCGATGGCGAGATCGTTCCGGTGCTGGTTGGCGGTGAGCTTATCGGCGCGAGCCTCGAGTTCGGCGGGAGACGGGGCCTGCGATTGCTGCGTGGTGATGACGGAGCTTACCGGAAGACCGCTGAGGGCCGGAGAGAGCGCGAGTATCGAAATGGCGAACCACTTGAACATGGGTGGAACGACCCCGATTGGATTGCGGCGGCTGGCGGCCTGGTTGCAAGTCCATTGTAACCGGATTCCCGGCCACGCACGCTGGCCGAATGGACATGCATGGTTCGCGGCACCTTTTTGAGACAGGGCTGAACTTTTCGAGGGGGTCATCCGTCTATACCTAAGGCGTCTATAATGGATAGCTTGAGCGAACCTTCCCGATTTTCGCAACGGATGCAGGATGCGCGGCAGGCAGCTGTCGCTTTGCAGGAGACTATGCGGATTGCGCTCGATACGCTGCGGGCGCACAAGCTGCGGACGTTTCTAACGCTGCTGGGAGTCATCCTGGCAGTAACCACGCTGGTGGCCGTGATTTCCGTGTTGAACGGGCTCAACGTGTACGTTTCCGATAAGGTGGCCAACCTGGGCGCGAATGCGCTGGTGGTGGACAAAATCGGCATCGTGACGAATCTGGAGGAATGGACGAAAGCGCGAAAACGTCCACCGCTGCAGATGGCGGATTATGAAGCGCTGCGGGACGGAATGAAGCTGGCCGCTTCGGTAGCGGCCGAGCAGAACAATGTGGCGGACGTGCGGTACGGCAACGGGTTGATGGAAGACGTGACGGTTCTCGGAGCGACGCCGGCGTTTGCCGAGATTCGCCAGATCGAAGTGGCGAGCGGACGGCTCTTCACGCAGACGGATGAAGACCACGCGGCGAATGTGTGCTTCGTCGGAATGGACGTGGTGAACAAGCTGTTCCCCGGAGTGGATCCGCTCGGAAAAGAAATTCGCGCGGGACAGGGGCAATATCAAATCGTCGGCGTGGCGAAGGCCAAGGGAACCGTGCTGGGCCAGCCGCAAGACAACTTCGTGATGATTCCGCTGCGGACGTACCGGTCGGTGTGGCTGCAGCACGAAGATACGGTAACTATATTCGTGCAGGCTCGAGGACCGGAGTGGATGTCCGCTGCGGAAGACGAAGCGCGCGTGATCATCCGGACGCGCCGCCACTTGCGCTATCAGGACGACGATAATTTCGCGATCATCATGCCGGACTCGATCACCGGGATCTGGAACCGGATCACGGGGAACGCGTTCGGAATCGCGATCTGGGTGACCTCGGTATTTCTGGTGGTGGGCGGGATCGTGATCATGAACATCATGCTGGCGAGCGTGACCGAGCGAACGCGAGAGATCGGATTGCGCAAGTCGCTGGGGGCGCGGCGCGGGCACATCGTGATGCAGTTTATGGTGGAGTCGTCGATGCTGGCGACGCTGGGCGGAGTGGTGGGCGTGATTCTAGCGCTGGGGATTGCTGCCATCGTCCGGGTGGCGAGCCCGGTGCCGATTTCGACGCCGATTTATGCGATTGCGATTGCGCTGGCGCTGTCCACGGCGGTGGGATTGTTTTTCGGGATTTATCCGGCGATGCGAGCGTCAAAGCTCGATCCGATTGAAGCGTTGAGGGCGGAGAATTAAAATGATGCCGGTGCGGCAGGATTTCCGCGAAAATTTCGGATTGGCGTTCGATACGATTCGAACGCACAAGCTGCGCAGCTTTCTCGCCGTGCTGGGCGTGCTGATCGGCGTGGCGCTGATTATTCTGGTGGTGGGTTTGGTGCAGGGATTCCGCGCGTCGATCTCCGAAGAGATTGCTTCCGAGGGGCTGGACACGGCGTGGGTGGCGCGGTTTACGCAGGGCCCGGGCCTTCATGGGCGCCGGCCGAAGGAAGAACGCGAGCGAAAGCCGCTGGTATTTGCCGACGCGCAGGCGGTGATGACGCAGTGCCCGGCCGTGAAACAGACGGCGATTTCGGTTTTTGAATGGACCCAGCCGCATACGGTCCGCTACCAGAGCAATCAGGTGTCGGGCGGCGAATTTCGCGGCACGTTTCCCGCGTACCTCGAGGTGTATTCGAACGCGAACATCAAGGCGGGAAGGTTTTTCACCGAGACGGAAAACGAGCATCGAGAAAACGTGGTGGTGCTCGGCGAAAATATCGCTACCGCGCTTTTCGGCAAAGTGGATTCGGCGCTCGACCACCAGGTGCTGGTGGACGGCGTGAACTTCCGCGTAATCGGCGTGCTGGAAAAGCCGGTGGGCCTGTTTGGAACGTCGGACGAAGACCGCCGCGTGGTGATTCCGTACTACACCTTCTTCAAAATTTATCCGGCAAGCTTCGAGCTGGCGATGCGCATTCTGGCGTATCCGGGCAAACTGGATCTGGCTGTGGATCAGATTCGCGACGTGCTGCGGCGGCGGCGGAATGTGCCGTACGACAAGCCGGACAGCTTCGCGATTCAGACGAACGTCGAAATGGTGAAGCAATTCAACGACATCATCGGCGGAGTGGTGCTGGTGATCGTGGTGCTGAGCTCGATCGGATTACTGATTGGCGGCATGGGCGTGATGAACATCATGCTGGTGTCCGTGACCGAACGCACGCGCGAAATTGGAGTACGCAAGGCGATTGGCGCGCGGAGCCGCGACATTACCTGGCAATTCTTATTCGAGGCGATGACGCTCACCGGGACCGGCGGATTGATCGGAATCATTGTCGGCAGCGCGATCGTCATGCTGATACCCGTGGTGAGTTCGCTGAAGGCGATCGTGCCGTTGTGGGCGGTGATCGTAGGGTTCACTGTGTCCGTGAGTATCGGATTGATTTTCGGCGTGTGGCCTGCGACGAAAGCGGCGAAGCTGAATCCGGTGGAAGCGCTGCGATACGAATGACGCCGTGCCGCCGGTGCGGGCCGGGCGTTTTTTTCAGCGCGGCGTGGGCGCGCCGGGGTCAATCACGATCGTGCTTTTTGGATCGAGCTGCGATTTGCCATCCACGCCGAAAATATACGGAAAGCCGTCCGGATCCACCGGATTGCCGGTGATCATTCCCGCGTCCTGCAATTCTTTTGCGGATTGCGGATAGCGCCCGAAGCGCTTTTGATATTCCGCCGCGACATCGTCGAGCTTCAATTCATCCAACTGCGCTTTCAGCCCTTTTAGTTCTTCGAGCGCCTTCTCCTTCACCTTCGGATCCTGTGTTGTCTCGTACACTTCCGACCAGATGATGCGAGACGTTTCAAAAGCCCCGCCTTTGGAAGCGATTCGGGCGGCGAGAAGTTTAAACAGAGATGGCGCGCCGGGAATATTGCTCGTCGCCAGATAAGCGGCCGAAGCTTTCTCGTAGTCTTTCACGCGCATGTAGTAGAGAAACCCGAGATCGGATGCGATCTGCCAGTTGTCGGGATTCGCGGCCACGCCCTTCTTCACCAGCTCGACGGCGAGATCGGGACGGTTGGCGCCACCCTGTTTCTCCGAAAGAAAGAAAGCGCCGAAATGGTAAGCGGGGATGAGATTCGGATCGAGCGTGGTGGCCACGTCGAGCATCGGAAACAGCAGGCTGAAATTGCGGTCCGAGGTGGGAAGCTTCGCGCCGTAATACTGCACGGCGCGGGTCCAGTAGACGTCTGCGAGCAATGAATTGTAGCCGAGGCTGAGTTTTTTCAGGAGCGGGCCGGACTGAATGAGAAGCTCCGGCTGCTCCGTAAGGCCGCTCTGTTGCGCGTCGATGCGCACCTGAAGCATCACGACGCAGACGAAAAGAACCGGGATGATCGCGATGGCGCGCCACGCGAGCGAATTTGTGGGCGAGGCTGTCACTTCAGATTTCGTCCGGAAAACACGGCGGCAGAGGCGATCAAGACAATCGCACAGTAGAGCAGCGTGTAGAGCGTGTTCTGCAGAATCAGAGCGACCGGAATCGCGAAGCCGTGGGCGGCCTGGCCGATCACGTCAAAATTGTGGAAATTCGGAAGGACATAATACAGGACGCGCGTAATCGCCTGGATGGCGGCGGATTTCGTCACCATGCCGATATTGAGAATGTCCGGCGAAAACATTCCGGCGAGATAGATGCCGATGGTGAAGAGCGTGGATAGCATCGGAGTGGAGAAGCAGGAAAAGAAAAGCGCCAGCGCGGTGACAAGAGCCAGTTTGAGCAGAATGAAATAAACCGCACCGAGAATGTAAACGTCCGAGCGAGCGAATTCGCGGGTCACGTAGAAGAGCGCGAGCGCCACGCCGACGGTCATCAGGCAGGTGTTGACGGCGAGCGTGAGCAGCAGGCCCGCATATTTTCCGGCGATGAATTGCCAGCGGCGAATGGGCTTGGCGAGCAGGCTGTAGAGCGTCCGCTTTTCCATTTCCTTGTAGATCAGGCCGACGCCGATGAAGATCGCCATGACGAGTCCGAAGGCCGAAATTGCAGAGAGGCCGAGATTGACGATGACGAGGCGCTCGATGCCGATGGAAATCTGTCCCACGAGAATCGCGGCGCCGATCATCATCAGCGCGAAGAAAACGAGGTTGTACAGGACGCGGTCGCGAACCGCTTCGCGGAACGTATTGACGGCGACCACTCCTGGAATCGCGTTCATCGGTGCATCACCTCGACGGCGTGCGACGACGCTTTCTCGCGGCTGATCAGGCGGAAGAAATATTCTTCCAGGGTGGGCCGCACCGGCAGCACGGAGAGGATGCGCGCTTCACAGTTTCGCAATTGCTCGAGCGTCGCGTAGAGTTCGGCCTCGGAAACTTCGGCGTGATAGCGCGCACCTGTTTTTTTCGCGCGTTCCGCAAGGCTGGCCGGCAGCGGGCGCCCTTCTTTGAGCTCAAACAGGATTTCCATTCCGGACACGTCCATCGAAACGATCGTTCCGGGAGATCCGACGCCTTGCAGCTTTCCATCCACGAGAACGCCGACGCGATCGCAGAGCATTTCGGCATCGGAAAGAATGTGAGTGGAGAAGAACACGGTGCGGCCCTGCTGCTTGAGATCGAGAATGATGTCGCGAACTTCACGTCGGCCGATGGGATCGAGGCCGGACATGGGCTCGTCGAGAAAAACGACTTTGGGATCGTGCAGGATCGCCTGCGCGATTCCAGCGCGCTGCAGCATGCCTTTCGAAAACTTGCGAAGCTGCACGTCGGCGGCGCCGGAAAGGCCAACGCGCTCGAGGAAACGGGTGACGCGCTCGCGTCGGTCGGCCGCCGCGAAACCAAAAAAACGCGCGTAGTAGTCGAGCAATTCGCGCGCCGTCAGATAGTCATAAAAATACGGCTGCTCGGGAAGATAGCCGATTTCGCGGTGCATGGTTACGTCGGTGATCGATTTTCCGCGTACGGTGGCGGTGCCGGCGGTCGGAAAAATCAGGCCCATGAGTAGCTTCAAAGTAGTCGTCTTGCCGGCGCCGTTGGGGCCAAGGAAGCCGAAGACTTCGCCGTCTTCGACGCGCAGCGAGAGATCGTCGAGCGAGCGGCGGCTGCGCTTGCGCCAGAAGCCCACCAGGTAGTCCTTCGTGAGCCCGTTGATTTCGATTGCCGCTGTGGTCATGGTCGTCATTATTATTATTTTTTTCCATGGGATTTGCTTGTGTCAATCCGGCCGTGTTGCTTCGGACGGCACATCCTGGAAGCTGCGGACGAAAGGATCGCAGCGGGAAGGTTCGAAAGTGCCAAGCCTGCAGCGGCGCGATTGACAATGACTGGCTGGGTGCGTAGGCTCGCGCCAGCGGACGTTGCCTCATGATCGGCCAGAAACTTTCGCACTACCTCATTACGACAGAGCTGGGACGCGGCGGTATGGGAGTGGTGTATCGCGCCCACGATCAACTGCTGAAACGCGATGTGGCGCTGAAGCTCGTGCGCGAGGACGTCGTTCAGCAGTCCGACCGGCGCGCACGGATTCTGGCGGAGGCTCGCGCCGCTTCCGCGCTGAATCATCCCGGCATCACGACGATCTACGATGTAGTCGAAGCGGGCGAGCACCTCTTTATCGTGATGGAGTTGGTGGAGGGGCGGACGCTGCGGCAGCGCCTCACGTCATCCGGGCCGAGCGAAGCTCGCGAACTGGTGAGGCTGGGAGCGCAAATCGCTGAAGCGCTGGACGCGGCGCATTCGCACGGCGTGATTCACGGCGACATCAAGCCGGAAAACATCGTTGTGCAAGCCGCGGGCGCTCCGAAGATATTCGACTTCGGAATCGCGCGGCAGACCGCTGAAGATACTCGCACGCTCACGCGCTCCATCGAGCCCGGCGCAACCCCGGGATCGGCGATCGCGGGAACGGTGGCCTACATGCCGCCGGAAATACTGCGAGGCGAAGCGGGAGATTCGCGCTCCGATCTTTATTCGCTGGGCGTTGTTCTGTTCGAGATTGCGGCCGGCCACCGGCCGTTCGCCGGCCCCACGATTTCCGCGCTGATGGCGCAGATCCTGCACGAATGCGCTCCGCGGCTCGGGGGCGCTGAGTCGATCGTGCCGCAGGAGCTTGCCCGGATCGTCCAGAAGCTGCTCGAGAAGGAACCCTGCTCGCGCTATCAATCGGCGCGCGAGCTGCAAGTGGACCTGACCAACCTGCAGCGCGATCTGGAAATGGGCGCGTTGCTTCCGGCCGCGGTGATTGGAAAACGCGCCGTCGCCGTGCTGCCGTTCAAGCTGCTCACGCCGAACCCGGAAGATGAATACCTGGGAGTGGCGCTGGCGGACGCAATCATCAATCACATCGGCGGGCGCGGCGAAGTGCTCGTGCGGCCGATCAACACAGTGCGGCGGTACGCGAAGCAGGCGGTAGATCCGCTGCTGGCGGCGCGCGAAATGAACGTCCACATCGTGGTGGAGGGGAGCATCCAGAAATCCGGCTCGCGATTGCGCATCCACGTGCAGGCGTGGAATGCGGCGGACGGAACGACGCTGCTGACGGCCAAGTACGACTCCGAAATGGCGGCGCTGTTCGAATTGCAGGATCAAGTTGGCGAGGCGCTCGCACGTGCGCTCGGGCTGAAGGCATCCAGTCCCGCCGACTCTTCGGTTGAACCTCCCACGAAAAATCCCAGAGCCTACGAATTGTATCTGCGCGCAGTGGAACGCCTCTCCCGCGTGAATAAGTGGGACATGCGGACTGCGATTGAGATGCTCGAGGAAGCGACCCGTTTGGACCCGCGCTTCAGCGGAGCATGGGCGCGGCTGGCGGAATCGTGCGTGTTCATGGCGACGACGTTTGACACCACATCGACTTGGTACAAGAGAGGCGAGCTCGCGATGCGGCGGGCGCTGGCGCTCGATCCTAATAACGCGCAGGCGCATTGCGCGCACGGGCGTGTGCTCTGGACGCCTCTCAAAGGTTACAAAAACCGTGCGGCGCTCACGGCTCTCCGGGAGTCGCTGCGGCGAAGTCCCGGATATCATCCGGCTCTCGTGTGGCAGTGCCTGATTTTTCTGCACGTGGGAATGCTGGAAGAAGCGGTGGAGGGATTGCATGCCGCGCTCGCCACGCAACCCGACGATGGATTTTCACTCACGTTTCTCGGCCAGGCCCGCATGCTGCAGGGCGATTACGACGAAGCAGAAAGCTATTTCAAGCGAGCGCTATCGCTCGATCCGGCGAGCCTGTGGGTGAATCTTTTCTCGCCGATGGTCCCGCTCTACGGAAAGAATCCCGAGGAAGCGGTTGGCCTCATTCAAAGCGCCAAGCATTTTTTCCCGGAAGACGCGCTACTCATGAGCTGGGAAGGCTTGCTGTGGGCGAAGCGAGGCGAACCGCGCAAGGCTGAGCAATCGATTCGGAAGGCGCTCAAGGTCGGGAAGTCCATGCTGCACACGCACCATATGTGGCATACGGCGGCGGCGACGTACGCGACGCTTGGAAAACCGAATCTTGCCGTGCCATTGCTTGCGCGCGCGGCGAGGACCGGACTTCCGAACTATCCGGTGTTCAGGGACGACGTACATTTTCGATCGATGCAAAAATACCCGCCGTATCTAAAGCTGCTGGCGAAAGTGAAGAAGGAAAGCGAGGGCTACCGGCGCGAATTCGGTGGCGCTTGAGCGCTTCGCGGCGGAAAAAGTGCGTAGTGGCATCTGGCACACATACCACTACGGATAGACACATTCGACACCAACTGCAGAAGATTTTGTGGTTTCCGTATGAATTTTTCTTGACAAGTTTTCCACAACCCCTGATACTGCGCACCCAGACTCGGGGGAACGTGAACCGGTTATTGAATTAGGCAATTGGACCGGGGAGCGACGAAAGCAGACCGGGTTTTACCGAAAAACCGAAGGGAACCGCCCGCAAATCGCACCGCGCTTCGTTTTCTTGCGCGGCTTAGCCGGGCTTTTCTCTTTTTTTTTCGGTCTGAGGCGCGGAAGACTCCTTTTGAGCCCTCCTCAGCGGCCGCCTGATCCCCCCATTGGGTTTCGTATATAGGTCGGAACAACAAGGTTCCGGGCCCCTGCGGTTGGGAGTAAAATAGTAGTGCTCTCCCGCACGGCTTCCCGGCGAACATCACGGCGGAACTACTGCCGGCGCGGAGGCAGAGATGGCAGAAACGAGGACGGCGTTGAACGGTCGCACCGAAACGGAACAAGCAGCGAAGAAAGCCACCGGGCTGGAATTCCAGCGGCGGTTTACGGACGGAAAAGTGTCGCCATTCGACGCGGTCGAGTGGGAGCGTCGTACTGCACTCATAGGAAATGATAAGGGACAGGTAATTTTCCGGCAGGAGAACGTCGAAGTGCCGAAGTCGTGGTCGCAGACTGCTACGAACATAGTGGTCTCGAAGTATTTTCACGGCAAGCCGAACACGCCGGAGCGCGAGACGTCGGTGCGACAGTTGATCGCGCGAGTGGTGGACACGATTGTGCGCTGGGGCGAAGAGGGCGGCTACTTCGCGACCGCCGATTCGCGAAACATTTTCCGCGACGAACTCACTCACCTGCTGGTCGAGCAGAAGATGGCGTTCAATTCCCCCGTGTGGTTCAACGTGGGCTTGCAGGCCAAGCCGCAATGCTCGGCGTGCTTCATCAATTCCGTTCAGGACAACATGGACTCGATCATGAACCTGGCGAAGACGGAAGGGATGCTGTTCAAGTGGGGTTCGGGCACGGGAACGAACTTCTCGTCCTTGCGCGGCAGCAAGGAATCGCTTTCGGGCGGCGGCATCGCTTCCGGCCCTGTGAGCTTCATGAAGGGCTTCGATGCGTTTGCGGGGGTGATCAAGAGCGGCGGCAAGACGCGGCGCGCCGCAAAGATGGTGATTCTGAACGCCGATCACCCGGACATCATGGAGTTCATCGAATCGAAAATGAAGGAAGAGCGCAAGGCGCACGTGCTGATCGAGCAGGGCTACAACCCTTCGATCGACGGCGAGGCGTATGCCTCCGTTTTCTTCCAGAACGCCAACCACTCCGTCCGCGTCACCGACGATTTCATGCGCGCGGCGGAAGAAGACCGCGACTGGTGGACCCGCAACGTGAACGACGGCAAAGCGTGCGAACAATTTCGCGCGCGCGACCTGCTGCTCGAGATGGCGAAGTCGGCGTGGCAGTGTGGCGATCCGGGGATGCAGTACGACACCACGGTCAACCGCTGGCACACCTGCAAGGCCACCGACCGCATCAACGCTTCCAATCCGTGCTCGGAGTACATGTTCCTCGACGACACCGCCTGCAACCTGGCTTCGCTGAACCTGCTGAAGTTTCTCGGGGCCAACGGCCAGTTCGATACGGACGGATTCCGCGACGCAGTGGACGTGACGATCACGGCGCAGGAAATCCTGGTCGATAACGCGAGCTATCCGACGGAGAAAATCGCGCGGAACTCGCACGACTACCGGCCGCTCGGCCTCGGTTACGCGAATCTTGGGGCGCTGCTGATGTCGCTGGCGCTGCCGTACAATTCTGACGGCGGCCGCGATTTCTGCGGCGCAATCACCGCGTTGATGACCGGCGAAGCGTACGCACAGTCGGCGCGAGTGGCTGAGCGCATGGGGCCGTTTGGCGGCTACCTGCGCAATCGCGACGCGATGCTCGACGTAGTTCGGATGCACCGCGACGCCCTGCGCCCGATCAAAGAAGACAACGTGCAGCCTTCGCTGCTGCATGCGGCGCAAAAGTCGTGGGACGACGCCCTCTCGCTCGGCGAACGCTTCGGCTACAAAAATTCGCAGGTTTCCGTCCTTGCTCCCACCGGCACGATCGGCTTCATGATGGATTGCGACACGACCGGCATCGAGCCGGACCTCGCCCTCGTAAAGCAAAAGCGCCTCGTCGGCGGCGGCGTAATCAAGATCGTCAACAACACCGTGCCGCAGGCGCTGATGAAGCTCGGTTATCCGCCGGAGCAGGTGGCGCAGATCGTGGATTACATCGACGCCAACGGCACCATCGAAGGCGCTCCCGGATTCAAGCTCGAGCATCTCGATGTGTTCGATTGCTCGCTGGCGCCGATGGGCGGCGGCCGCTCGATTTCCTGGCGCGGACATTTGCGCATGATGGCGGCGGCGCAGCCGTTTATTTCCGGCGCGATCAGCAAGACCATTAACATGCCGGAAGAATCCACGGTCGAAGACATCATGGAGGCTTACACTGAGTCCTGGAAATTCGGACTCAAAGCCGTGGCGATCTACCGCGACAATTCCAAGCGCTCGCAGCCGCTCTCCGCCGCCGGCAAAAAAGAAGAAGAAAAGCCGGCGGCAGCAGCCGTGGTGGCCGAAGCCGCGCCTCCGAAGGCCATGGAAGTTCTCACGCCGGCGCAGCAGGAACTTTTCGCGCGCGCTCAGCGCCGCAAGCTCCCCAACGAGCGCACCTCGATCACCCACAAATTCTCGATCGGCGGCCACGAGGGATACATCACCGTCGGCAAATACGCGGACGGCACGCCGGGCGAAATCTTCATCAAGATGGCGAAAGAAGGCTCGACGCTTTCGGGAATCATGGACGCGTTCGCGCTGTCCGTATCGATCGCACTCCAGTACGGAGTCCCGCTGCGCGCGCTCGTCGATAAATTCGTGAACTCGCGCTTCGAACCTTCGGGATATACCGGCAATCCCGAGATTCGCTACGCCAAGTCGATCGTCGATTACATCGGGCGGTGGCTCGGCGCGAAATTCATCTCGCCGGATTACTTGGACGTGGATGCGGCGACCCCGGCCGCGGTGGAAGCGGAAGCAGTTCCGGCTGTTCCCGCCGCGCCAGTTGCGAAGGCGGCTCCTGCCATGGCTTCCAAGGCGGCGGAGGCGGAAGCTGCGACGCGTCCGCGAGCGGCGATTGACGATGCGCCATCGTGCTCGGAGTGCGGCATGCTCATGACTCCGAACGGCAGTTGCTACAAGTGCGCGAACTGCGGCAGCACGTCAGGCTGCAGCTAGAGCCGGCAATCCAAGGCTAGTTCTATCGAGGGCGTTCCGCTCAGCGGGACGCCCTTTTATTTTGCGGCGATTCCGTCTGGAACGCGGCTCACGTCGCGCGATGCTATGATTGGCGCGTTCGTCGCGCATGGTTTCCGAGAGGCTACGTGCTTCGCAAACGGCAACTTGTGCCGCCACTGAGTATTCACACCGCGGATGGGCGCACCGTGCACGCTTGGGACTACAAACAGAAAAAGAATCTCGTGATCGCGTTTCTGGACGCGGATTGCGGTCCGTGCGAGGAATTTTTGCGAACGCTTGCGTCGAACGCGGTTGCACTGCACGAAAAAGAAGCGGTCGCACTGATCGTGTTTCTCGAGCAGCCCGCGCGCCGGCTCACCGATTCGCTTCCCGCGGAGGTTATCGCCGGCTCCGATATGCCCGGTCGCAATTCACGCGCCTACCTGGGCGACGACGCCCTCACCGCGCGCGGCTTCGCGACCAGCGGCGTGTTCGTCGCAGACCGCTACGGCGAGCTCGCCGCGCAATGGCCCATCGAGCGTCACAAATTTCCGCCCATGGCCCAAATTCTCGCCGCGCTCGACTACGTCCAAATGGCCTGCGACGGCTGCGGCACCCCGCTCTGGCCCGCCGAATAATCCCCGCCCGATTCGCACGTCGCAACGAAATCATCCCGCCCAGCGCACACTCAGTAGGGGCACGGCATGCCGTGCCCGTCCGAGTAGCACAGGCAATCATGCCTGTGCCCCAAGAACATTCAGAGCAAGCAGTGGCTTACTTGCTTCGCAATTCAAAAGCGCCGCGTCGAAACGACTCCCACAAGGTGAACGGGAACGCCCAATAAAAAGGGAGTCCCGAAGGACTCCCTTATTCGCTCTACCCAAGATTCCGGTTTCGGCGCGGCGAAACCGGCCCACCCCGGGATAAGAGACAGCCGCTTGTTTGATTTGCACGCCGCGTGCCACCGCCTCCAGTTTTCAACATAGCGGCAGACGGATTGGCAGGATGTGACTTAGCCCGGATTTGTCGATTTTGGGATGACTACAATTCGCAGAACCTACAGTTTATAAAAGCGGAGGCTACAGTTTTCTACAGTCTTTGGAAACCTACGTTGCGGCAGGCTTCGGCGCGGTCGTCAGTGCGCGCCGCACGCGCCTCCACGCCCAGCGCGCGGGGAAGAACAGGATCGCCGCCCACAGCAGCAGCGTGGGTCCGGCTTCGAGCAGCCACGCGACCAGGGCGATCACGTTGTCGATTACGCTGTGATAGCCCTCGACGCCGGCATTGTGCAGCCGCACGCCCATCGACGATCGTCCGCCGTTCACGGCGGCTTTGTACTCTTCCGTCACCGTGAGCGTGATCGTCGCGAAATCGACGCGCGATTGCAGCGCTCGCTGGTCGGCTTCCATCTCTTCGATCTCGCCGCGGACGCGTGAGATTTCGTTTTCCACTTCGAGCACGTCCTTCACTTTGCCCGTGTTGTTGCGCAGCACGCCGAGCAGGCGCACCTCCGTCGCGCGTGAATTCTTCAGGCGCGCCGCGAGATCCACGTACTGCTTGGTGACTTCTTCGCCCGATTGCGATTCCCCGTCCGAGCGGCCCAGCTGCTTCAGCTCCGCGAGCGCCGCTTCGAGTTGCGCGGACGGAACGCGCAGCGTAGCGGAGAGAGTCTTCGCGGCGTCCGATGGCGTCGAGGTATTGAGCTCACCAATGTAGCCGGAGTGCCGCGCGGTTACGCTCTTCACCGCAGCTTCCACCGGGCCGAAATCCTTCACCACCAGCGACAGCGACGCGGTCCGCGCTATTATCGGTGCCGAAGGCGCGCCGTTCGGCGGAGGACCTAACGCCACGGGGGCATCATTCTCGAGGGAACTCGCGAGCCGTTGCTGTTCCATAGCCTGCTTGAAAGCCGCCGCATTTCTGGCGTTTGCTCCTCCGGCAGTGCCGCCAATAATTCCTTTATCGGCTCCCGATCCGCCACCTGCGTGTGACCTAAGCGCACTCTCCGGTCGGCCAGTTATTCTGGAAAAATCTTCTGGTGAAATCCGGGTCACTTGCGAGTTGTTCCGCAGTGCGACAAAACTCGATTTGCCTACGATCAGAACGGTGACAAGAATACACGCAAAGGCCCAAACATAAGGGCTAGCCGCCACGCCTCGCCAGTCCCACAGGCGAGCCAACTTGTTCTTCGTCACATTTTTCGCTTTTCCCGCTTGCCTGTCGTCGCCGGCTTTGAGTACGGATTCCGTCAGACGCGCAGGCGAAGGATGGATCTCCCAGGCGGACATTTCGCGCGAAAGATTTCGGAACGCCGCGGCCATCGCCTGGCATTCCGCGCACTGCTGCATGTGCTGCGCGATTTCGGCCGCGCGGTCGGCCGGGATTTCGCCGTCCAGGTAAGCCATCACCTCTTCCTGTTCAAATGGATGAGTCGAGCGCATTTTCTTTCCTCGCTGATTTTCCCGGGACACTCACCAGAATTTCTTTCAATGCCAGGCGCGCGCGGAAGAGTCGCGATCGCACCGTATTCACCGGCACCCGCAGCACGCCTGCGATTTCTTCGTAACTTAATTCTTCGTACTCGCGCAGCCGCAGCACTTCGCGGTCGGTTGCATCGAGCTTTTCGATCGCTTCGCGGACCCACAGGCCCGTTTCGGAGTTGTCACGAACCGGCGCCGCCACGGCATCCGCTGCCGGTGCGGCGCCGTTCGAATTCTGGCCGGACTTGCGGCGGTCATTGGCCAGAATCTTGAAGGCAATCGCGAAAAGGTAGGTGCGAAACGTGGCGCGAGGCTCGTATCGCTGCGCGCCTCGCAACACGGCGAGGAACGTTTCCTGCGCCAACTCTTCAGGGCGCGAAGGGTCGTTGATTCGGCGGCGGAAAAATGCATAGATCAATTCGCGATAGCGGAGAAAAAGCTCGGTGAAGGCTTCGTGGGAGCCTTTTTGAAAGTCGAGAATCAGTTGTTCGTCGGTCGCCATGTGCCGCTCGCCGTCCTGTTCCTGCCGCTACGATACTCCGCGTTTTTGGTTCTCCTACTATGTGTAATGTCGCGGCGCGGCGAAAAGTTCCCATCCCGCGAAAAGAATTGATCGCCGGCAATCCAGGCGGCTCGGCAACTTGTTACTCCATCGTCCAGTTGCGCTATTGTTGCGTCAGGGCATGGCTTCAGCCATGCAGCAACCAACGCCTAGCAGTGCGGCTTCAGCCGCTGAGGGCGTCTTTGGACAGGCGCGAGGCAGTCCCGTACCGTTCGGGCTGCAAATTTAGAACGTACGAGGAGTGGTTTCTTGCAGGGGGCCGAAGGAAGCTACGCGCCGATGGCGGTGCGCAGAGCCGAAGCGAGCGAATCGGTCCAGCGGCGGACATCCTCGTCGCGCTCGGCTTCGACCATCACGCGGGCCAGCGGTTCGGTGCCGGAATAGCGCAGGACGACCCGGCCGGAAGTGCCGAGAGCTTTTTCGGCCTCGCCGAGCGTCCGGGATACATCGGGAAGTGATTCGAGGGGCGGCTTCGATTGCACGCGGACGTTGACGATTTTTTGCGGAAAGATTTTCAGATCGGCCGTCAGCGAATCGAGCGAACGGGCCAGCGAAACGATCGACGCGATCTTGACGGCCGTCAGCATCCCGTCGCCCGTCGTTGCGTCATCGAGGAACAGGATGTGGCCCGATTGTTCGCCGCCGAGATTGGCTCCGATGCGAATCATTTCTTCGAGCACGTAGCGGTCGCCCACCGCCGTGCGCACGAGTTTTAGTCCGGAGCGATCGAGCGCGCGTTCGAGCCCCAGATTCGCCATCGTGGTGCCGACAATCACATCACCCTTCAGCTTGCCTGCCGATTTCAGATAGCGCCCGGCCACCAGCAGCACTCCGTCGCCATCGACGAGCTTTCCCGAGCCGCTCGCAAAGATCGCGCGGTCGGCGTCGCCATCGAATGCCACTCCGAGCGCGGCGCCGGATTCAACCACGCGTTTCTGCATCGCGTCGGGATAAAGCGAGCCGCATCCGGCGTTGATGTTTTTCCCGTCCGGCGAGCTATTGATCGCGATCACCTCAGCGCCCAGCATCCGAAATAGTTGCGGAGCGAGATGGCTGGCAGCGCCGTTCGCGCAATCCAGCACAATTTTCATTTCCGTGAATTTCGCCCCCGGCAATGCCGCTGAGCGCAATCCGCCGAGGTAATCCTGGTGCAGCTTTTCGTCTCCGTGCGGGTGCGCCTTGGTGGAATGCGACTCGCCCGCTGGCGGCTCGCCTCCATTGCCGGAAAGAATTAGGTGCTCGATTTCCGTTTCGACGGCGTCGGGAAATTTCATTCCCGACGAAGAGATAAGCTTCACGCCGTTGTCGTGATAGGGATTGTGCGACGCGGAAATCACCACGCCGGCGGAAAATCCCTCGCGGCTCACGAGCCACGCAACTCCCGGAGTGGTCACCACGCCTGCCGAAACCGGCTCCGCTCCCGCAATCGCCAACCCGCGCGCAATGCGTTCCGCGATGTGCGGCCCGGACTCGCGCGTATCGCGGCCGATCAGAACGGTCGGCGCTTCGCCAGAAACGCACGCGTGCGTCCGCAGATATTGGCCGAGTGCCGAGCCGACGCGTTCGAGCGTCGGATCGTCGAGCGGGTATTCGCCGGGAACGCCGCGAATTCCGTCTGTGCCAAAGAGTTGTTTCGCCATGGGTAAGGGTCCTGGCTCGCGAGAGGCAAGCTTGCAATTCTATCATCGGAGTTCCGCGCGATTCCCGCCGCGTCGCCGGGGCGCGAGCCCTACTCATAACCTCTCTTGAAGCCCGGCAAACGGCCAGTATCCGCCGGGGCACAGGTGTGTCCGCGCGGCGCAGGCCTGTGATATCGTACGCGGGTGCCAATCGAAAATGAGAAGGACGCAAAGGCCTCAATCTCAGGCAGCTCCGTAAGCGCGCGCATCATCGCGGCCGGTATCGTGATTGCGTTCTGCTATTGGGCTTCGACGGTGCTCGTGACCCTGGTGATCGCCGTGCTCATGGCGTATTTCCTCGATCCGGTCGTGAACTGGCTCGAGGATTGGCACATTCCTCGGGCGCTGGGGGCTTTGATCGTGGTGCTGTCGACTATTTGCCTGATGATGGTCCTGGTGTGGACACTGATCCTGCGCGTCGATCAGTTCGGCCGGGATTGGCCGAACTACCAGGAGCCGCTGCGCAAAGCCGCTTCCGCCGTCTCGAAAAAACTCGAAACATTCGAAACGCACGTATCGGAAATCGAGCCGCAGGACAAAGCCGCGGGGCAGCGGATTGTGGCGGTGGCCGAATCTCACCCGGTACGAAATGCGTTGATTTCGCGGCTGGGCGCGCTGGAAGCGTTTTTCGTGGCGGCGACGTTCGTGCCGTTTCTCTTGTTCTTTATGCTCGCAGCGAAACGCCAGGTATGGCACGCGACGATGCAGTTATTCCCCGCTACGGAACGAACACGCGTGAAGCAGACGCTTGCCGAGGTGACGCTCGTCTTACGCAGCTATGTAATCGGAACGGCGCTGGTGGGATTAATCCTGGTATTCGCGAGCTGGATGTTTTTCCTCAGCATTGGCCTGGAATTTCCGTTTCTTGCGGCCCTGGTTTCCGGCATGGTCAACTTGATTCCCTACTTCGGCGTGGTTCTCTCCTGGCTGCCGCCCGTTATCATAGGGCTGAAACAGTTCAAGCATGTGGAAACGTACGTCGGCATCGTGGTGATGATGACGTTCCTTCACCTCGTCGCGGCGAACCTGCTGATGCCGGCGCTTGTGGGATGGCGCGTGCGGCTCAACGCGCTGGCCCTGACGGTGGCGTTGCTGTTCTGGGGCTGGCTGTGGGGTCCGATGGGTTTGATTCTTGCGGTGCCGATCACGGCCGTGATCAAAGTGCTCTGCGATCACGTCGAAAGCCTGCAGCCGGTGGGCCGCTGGCTGAGCGCGTAGCGAAACTCTTCAGACTCTCCCCCGTCGTTTTCAGCCGCTGCAATGAATTTCGTCGATGAGCGCTTTGAGCGCCGCTTCGTCCGTCGCGCCTTGAATCATGCGAATCGCCGCAATTCCAGAGGCTCCCGCGCGCAAACACTCCGCAGCATTGGACGCGTTGACGCCGCCGATCGCAATCACCGGAATCCGCACGGCGGCTGAGACGGCGGCGAGTTCCGCAACTCCGTGTGGCGCTCCGAAGGGAATTTTCGAGGGCGTCTCGTAGATCGGGCCGAAATATGTGTAGGCGGCGCCGGCGCGCTCCGCCTCCTGCGCTCCTTCGAGACTGTGGCAGGAGATTCCGACGAGAAAATCAGGAGGCGCGTTTCGCCGGCACCACTCGGCGACTTCGCGAGGAGGCGCGGAAGCGTGGCCGAGGTGGACGCCGGCAGCGCCGGCCGCGAGCGCAACATCCAGCCGATCGTTGATGATGATTCGCGCAGAGCCCGCGGCGACTGATTCACGCGCCAGTGCGAGCAGTTCGCTCGCCGCAAGATCCTTCTCGCGAATCTGCACCCAATCGACGCCCGCGGCGACGGCGGTGCGAATTTTTTCGAGGAGCGCGCGAAGGGAGCGGTCGTCTGCGAGGGACTTGCGGTCCGTGACGTAACAAACAATTGGGTGGCTAGCTTTGGCTGGCAACGGCGGGTGTCCGGCGGCGAAATGTCTGGAGTGCGAAATAAACATTCACGAGGCCCAGGCCTGAGATGGCTCCGCGCGTAAACGCATTGTTGGCAAACAGGGCGAACGCCGGATACTGGTAGAGAAAATAATTGGTCTCCCAGATTTCCGACCACGGAACGAGGATCAGCACAAGGCCCAGTTCGAGCCAGACGAGGAGCCACACGACACGGAATAAACGAACCATCATCGCTTTAGGATTATGGGAGATTCGCGGCGGAGTGGCAACAGGGAGGAAATGAAGAGGCTGGGAGCCACGGAGGGACGGAAGGAGCGAGAATAAGTGCAGAAGCAGGAATTGGTGCTTCGAAGGGGCTAAAATAGCACCGTAAAACGGTCAAGCAGGTTGACTCTTCGTGCGGAATTTTGAAGGGTGGAGAGGCAGAATCGGGCCTTTCGAGGAAGGTAGGGCGATGGGAGCGAAGGTTCGACCGAGGGATTTGCCGCAGCACCGGAAGACGAACCGGGCATTCCGCGCGTACATCAATTTGATGGACGCGGCGGACTGGCTGCGGGGCGAGATGAGCGAGCAACTGGTTACGTGGAACCTGACGATGCTGCAGTTTCGGATCCTGGAAGCGCTGTTTCGCGAGGGACCGCATTACCAGCAGTTGCTGAGCGACAAATTTCGTTGCCGGAAGCAGAGTATGGCGCTGGTGGTGGAGCGGCTGGAAAAATGGGGCATGGTACGGCGCGACCGGTGCCGGCTGCCGTCGTCGAGATTCGATCATGTGGAGGCGGGATTCCCGGCAGGCTCGGGAAAAAATTGGCGGGGGCGCTGGATCGCGCTGGTGACGCTGACGCCGAAGGGAAAGAGGCTGATCGGATTCGTGATCGTGAAGCACAAGAAAGTGGTGAAGGCGTGGATGAGGGCGCTGGAGGGGCGGGAGCAGGAGACGCTGGCGCGGTTGTGCGGGAAACTGACGGGAGGAGACATTGTGAAGTTTGTAAGGGAGATCCGGATGGAGGATCGCTGAATGTCCACGGAGGCACTGAGGCACTGAGGATGGGAGGCAAGGACGCAGCGAAGCAGGGACATGGCGGAGGATGGACGGCTTGTACTTTCTATTCGAATAAGGCTCTATTTTTGGAAGCTTTGCGGCCTTTCTGCTTCGGATCGGACTCCGTGACAAACGCTCCCGCTTTTCTCAGCTCCTCTTCCGAAAGTAATGGGCCATCGCAAACGCGATTTAGAATCTCCGCTTGCTTTGGTTCTAACTCGACCAGCATCGTCAAAACGTTTAAGAGGTTAAGAAGTTCGGTGGTGTACTCCGGCAGCCAATGGTCGGGTTGAATGTCGCCAAGGGGTGACGGCCGCCTGCGGTCACCGATGATGGGCCGCTCACGATTTTTCTTGCGGTAACTGAACCATTGCAGGACAACCTGCTTGCCGGAAACCTCATACTGCCACACTGCTGGAGAAACGTTGCCAATGAAACCAGTGCCCACGAGAAGGCGACGCTTTCCTGCGTCGTAGCCGAGCGAGTCGGGCATCTCCGAAGGTTTGGCGGAGATCTGGCCTTCCTTGGGGACGGCCGGAGCATGCCCGGCCGGAAGGCGTGGCGGCCCTCCCGGACGGTCTTGGCGAGGATCGAACATACGTTCTCCGAAGGCCTGGAGCCAAAGGACTCGCCGACCAATCTGGGCAGCCTGTTGGAACAGATCGCTGCTCGCAGTGATTGGAATCCGGAGACCTGGCGTCGATAGATCATCCTGAAAGAATGCAGTGTAAGCGGGACTCGAAGCGATGGCAGCTATGTAGGAAAAAAAATCCTCGGGCTCGATCGCAACGCCCAGTCGCACCGATATGGTTTCTAGCAGGCGTGGCGGAAAGTTGCTCGTTGTCGCATACTCGTCTCGCCAAATCGGAAAAACTCGACCGCCGAACGAACCGCGGTAGTGATCAAGATCCGGAACGTTCGCTGTAAAGGTCACAGCGGGGCCATTCTTCGGAGAAGTTCGGGTGAGAGCCGTTAGGTATATTTGCCGTTCTGAATGAAGGCGCCAGAGTTCGGGGTTGGGCTGATTGATGACGCGTGCGTCTGCAATGATCCATTGACGATCGAAGGATCGAAATCCGTAAGGGGTCGGGGACACCAAAATTTGCTTCTCTTCTGCAACTGAATTCCTACTACTCTCGAATCCGTGTAGTGCAGTCGGAACCACCTTTGCACTGTACTTGTCTCCGAGTTGTCCATTTCGGAGATGGGGGTGGAACAAATCCTCCTTGCTGCCCGCTGGCGCTTCGATTAATGCCGCCCACCGTTTCTCAAGCGAGGTGCTGTCTGGCGCGATAATCCAGGTCCTTCCGGGCATGACGCCTGACCCGTTGTAAACGAACAGGTCTTCTAATCTGGGAAATGTAGCCCACGCTCCCTGTGAAGCGGGCAAGAACGGCGCACGCCATTCCGACGGCGCCGCAATCCAATCGGCGTCGCTGAGACGAAAGTTGGCCAGTGCTTCAAATTTGATCTCCCGTTTTCCAAGAGGTAGCTGACGAAAAAAAACTGTCGCGGGATTGTTTGTCTTCTTCAGGTTTGAGCGTGAGGCCACGACAATGCAGACCGGTTGCTGAACGCCTTGAAAGATGCGCGTATTCACTTCCGGCTGGTGGCCTTCGGGGGAGCAGTCGATGACCCAGATGTCGTCGCAAGTGCGCCGCATGTAGTCGCGCATTTTCTGAAACCCCGGTCCTGCCAGGAATCCCGCCACAGTAATAAAGCAGACAATGCCCGTGTCGTGTGCCGGCTGGTGGTCGAAAACCTTCCAAGTCGCCCAGCGCCAGAAGTAGACATAGAGATTGCGCAGATGTTTGCTGTGAGCCCCGGCATGCCACTCGGGCGGAGGCATCCAAGCCTGAAGAGGCGGCGCATCTTTCTTGTTCGGGCTCGCATGCTCAATCCAGCCGCCGCGCCCCATGGCCTTTTCCTTGTACGGCGGATTGCCCAGGACGACGGTGATCGGTTCTTCACGCTTGATCTTATTTGCATCGCGACGCGATCTGCCAAGAGCGGCCAGCATGCTGGGAAAGTACTCTTCACTTTCATACGGATCGCCGAGCGTGTTGGTCACAAAGATTCGCAGGGGTGCGTCGGAAGCGGAATCCGTGAGTTCGACCACCTCCGCAAGAAGACGCAGCTGCGCCACGGCAAATGGGCCCAGTTGAATTTCGAAGCCGATCAAACGGGAAAGCGCCCCTTGAATGGCCCCCGAAACTGCGCCGGGACCCTCATTCGCTTTCACCGTGTCCGCAATGCGACGCAGAACTCCAAGCAGAAATGTTCCGGTGCCCATCGCTGGGTCGGCAAGAGTGACGGAGGGCGAGGCCAAGCCGGAGTGCAGACCAAAGCGCTTGCTCCGTAACGCCTCGTCTACCAGACCAACCATCGCTCCGACGACTTGTGGGGGCGTGTAATACGAACCAGTTTCCTTGCGAAGCTCTTTGTCATAAACATCCAGGAACTCCTCATAGAAATAGAGCCACGCATCGGGTTCACCTTTAGTGAGCCTCTTCCAGTCCACCGCATCCAGCACCCGTGTGAGAGTGCCGAGCGCCGTCTTGAGCGTCTCCTGGTTTTCTGCGTTGTCGGTTAAGAGACGGAGAGCAGCGCCTATGAGGGTGCTGCTGCGGGCCAGTTCGGAGGCTACCCTGTCGAGTCCATCGCTCAGTGCGATACCTTTCGCGCGAGCCATGAGCATTCCGAAAGTGACGGCTTGAGCGTAGCCATCTGCAAATCGTTCGTCCGTCGCATCGGGGAAAAGAAGCTTGCGCCAATCCATAGCCAGATCCGTCAAAGCCTGGCTCTTGAGTCCGAGTTGCTCGGTCACTTCATCGCGTAGCAGCCGGCAGAGACGAGCGGTGGTGTGCGCCAGCTCCCGGGCGCTCCGTGGGGGAACCGGTTGCCAGCGCAAGAAACTCTCGAAAAGAAGAAGCAGGCCGGAAGGAGGGGCAAGCTTCGCGCCCGACGTCTCGATATCTCCTTCGAGTGTGAGAATAGATCCCACGGCTTTGCCGTCCTGCCAGAGGCTGAACGAGTTTCCGTCGGTGTAAAGGACGTTTGGAAGTAAACGCAGCCGTTCCCATTGTTCCTTGTCGTGTGGATCTTTGAAGCGAGCCGGATTTGCTCCCTTTCCCGGCGCCTTCAGTTCCACGAATCCGACGAGCGCTTTGTTAACGGTGATCGAATAGTCTGGACGTGTTTTTAGGTCACGCTGGGAGGCTTCGCCGACTGGGACCACGGCTCCCTCCCGGAAATTAGAGATCGCCGCGACATCTGCGATAAGCTTCTCAAACGGGGCACGCAGCTGGTCTTCCGGCTGGCCCGACGCCCCGGGATTCGCCAGCTTTCGCTTCGCCGCAACGCCAAATTCCGAAATCGCCTTCTCGATACCCAGAGTCATCCGGCCGCCTTTGCCGAAAAGCAATGCATCCCAAGCCCAAAGATTAAGGGTGACAATTGCGGCCTTATCTTATGTATTTCCGAGATCGCAGTGGAGTGCCAATTACAAGAAAGTATCAAACGAATAACTGTTGCCTCTCAAGAAGTTTCTACGACAAAGCGAAATCGACTTCTCGTCGGTCGCCTATGTGACAGGCCGTCTCGGTGGAGTGGAAGTGATTTGTGACGAGGAGTGAGGGGAATCCTGTAGCCACAGAGGCACTGAGACACGGAGGATGGGAGGCAAGGAAGCAAGGACGCAGAGAGACAAGGAGGCAGGGAGGCAGGGAAAAGACGAGGAGATTTGAAATTTGAAATTTTGGATTTCAGATGAAGCTAGAGGCAACGGCGGAAAGCTGACAGTAGGGATAGGTGAATGGAGCTTTGGAGACGGTTACGCGGGGCCGAGGCGGTACCCGTTGCAAGACGTGCCGCCCGCTTTGCAAGGAACATCGGAACCAAAATCCCCACCTTTCGCGCCTTCCGAAAGGTGGGGCACCCGAAAAACCTTAATTCAATTCAAAGGCTGGGCCACCCGCCCACGCATATAGCTAGCGCGGACGTCACGGTTCCACCCGAGTGACGGGCTAACCGGAAGTAATCTGTTGGCGAACTGTTTCAACTCCTGGTAAGTCGGTTTACCGCACAAGTGGATTGTGGTCCAGAAAGCATCTAGGAATTAACTGTTGGGAACAGGGATTATCACGCTCTGGTGCCTGCTTGCGGGTGCCTAGTCCTGCACAGCTTTCCAAAGTTTCACAAATTGCTCAACGGTAGCTGGCGCGTGTCCCGCGTAATGGTTGTTGACGTACACATAAGTCGAGACACCACGCTTCACTGCTCGTTCGCAAACTTCGACCCACGAGCGCAATTCCTTACCACGATTCACGATCACTTTGTCCCAGGTCTTCGTGATCTTCTCGATTCCTTTGCGATCGCCTAGCAATCTTACATAGGTGAAGTCGGCCGTTAGGTAGTCGAATTTCATCGCCGAGGGCAACGGCATCCAGAGCTGATCCTGTAACGCCAGCGCCACATTGTGCTTTCGCAGCAGATCCGCTAATTCTTCGTTGAGCCAGTTCTTGTTTCGAATTTCGAGCGCGAAGCGGTAGCCCTTCGGCAGCTTCTTCAGAAATGGTCTCAACCTAGCTAGGAATTCCTCGCCGGTCTTAAACTTCTCTTTATTGAAATATGCAAACTGCAGCAACATTGGCCCGAGTTTGTCGTCGAGCAGTTCCATTGCGGAGACAAACTCTCGGAGATCGTCCTCACAATCCACAAGGCATTTCTCGTGAGTGATTACCTGTGGAACTTTCGCGGCGATCAGGAAGCCCTTGGGTGTCTTTTCTGCCCAGCCAATCACAGTAGAACGCGACGGAGTGTGGTAAAAGGTCGAGTCGATTTCGACGGTCGAGAAGTTGGCAGCGTAATAGGTTAGGAAATCGCGTGGCTGCATTCCCTTGGGATAGAAGCTCCCAACCCAGCCGTTCGCGGTGAAGGCCGAAGTTCCGATTCGCAGTTCACCCATGATGGAGATTCTACCAGTGGTAACCGCATGATTCGCTCGTTTCGTCTCACACTGAGATAGGTGGTGGTAACCGGATTTCCTGACAGTAATCGGCGCTTGCACCCAGAACCGGGTTTTTCGGGGTAATTGGCAGGCATGTTCACGGACGAATCCAGACTGGTTGCGGTATACGCGCCTCCAATGAACTCCGAGTGCAACAAGTGCAGTGTGTAAGGCTCCCCGCTAATTTAGACAGTCAGGGCCTGGTTCTTTAGGTCCACTGCGAAACGCAAGAAGGCCTCGTGCGGAGTGCGATTTCCGACTTCGCGACGAGGCCGGTCGTGATTGTACTCCCGGATCCAGCGAGCGATGGAGGCTCGCGCTTCTTCCAAGCTGCGATACTCGGCCGTCCAGACTTCCTCTTCTTTCAAGCTGCGATGGAACCGTTCGATGTAGCTGTTGCCTTCCGGGTGATGATACGCCGTTCGACGATGGGTGATGCCGAGCCGCGCGCGCGTCTCCAAGAAGCGCGAAGAAGTGAACTGCGTTCCATTGTCCGTCGTCAGCGTCACATTCGCCTCGGGGCTGGCGGGTGGCACACCCTTTCTCCTGTACTTGTCAGGACTTCCCTATCCAACTTCATTCCGCGACGCATAAAGCCACTCAGACAGTTCACTGGACGGTTTAGCCTCTAGGTGTTTCGGGTGCCGCATCCTTTGCGGTTTGTGCAAAGGATGGGGGTTTTGGTCTTCTCTCGTTGTTTTTGTCTTCGCGTTGTAGGCAGTGGATGCCAAGCCGTGGTTCTGAGGCAGTTGCAGGATTGACTGATACGGGGAACAAAGTCTGTGCGCGCCCGAAGGTCTTTAGAGCGCGGAATCGGATCGTCACCGCGGACCGAAACCGAAAAGCCCCACCTTTCGAAAGGCGCGAAAAGTGGGGCACCCGCAAAGTCAAAATTGAATTCGAAAGGTGGGCCACCCGCCTATCCCTGTGGAAAACCTTAGTTTCATCGTTCAATTCGTCGAGGATGGCGCTTGACTTCAAGCTTCTCCGGTCTAGAATCGCGCTGACTCACGCACTTCCAACGGGGGTTATAGGAATTCTGCGAAGTGCGTGTGTCCCAGCTCTGTCCACAATTCCACACCAGGAGAATCGCAGTGAATATTCGACTTTTCTGTAGAGCGATCAGGCGCGCCTCTCGCCTGGGCGTTTTGGGCGCAGTGCTTGTCACTTTCATCGTTCCTGCCACGCCGCTCGGACTTTCCACGCACGCCGACGGCAAGGACAACAACCGAGGCTTTGACCGTGTCTTCATCATCATGATGGAGAACACCGGCTACGCCACGCTGATCGGCAATCCCAGCGCTCCGTTCATCAATTTCGCCGCGGCCACCACTGGCCTCGCGAAAAACTATTACGGCCTCACGCATCCCAGCCAACCCAACTACATTGGCGCCACTTCCGGCGCACTCAACGGCGTCCCTGATGACAATGACATCACCATCGACGTCCCTAACATCGTCGATCAACTCGAATCTGGCGGCAAGTCGTGGAAGGCGTACATGCAGTCTTATTCTCTCTGCGCCACTCCGCTCGACCACGCTTGTGGCAATCAGCTCTATGAACGCAAACACAACCCCTTTATCTCCTACAAGGATGTCCAGACCAATCCGGCTCGGGTCGCAAAGATCGTCGACTTCAGCCAGCTTGCAACCGATCTCGCCAACAACGCTGTTCCGAACTACGTCTGGATCAGTCCCGATCAGTGCCACGACATGCATGGCCGCGGCGCCACTCCTGCCGATCCTTGCGATTTCTCTCAGATACAGCCTCTAATCGCCACCGGAGATTCCTTCCTGTTGAGTACCGTCAACGCGATCATGACCTCTAAAGCATGGACCGGAAATTCCGTCATCTTCATCACCTGGGATGAAAGCGATTTCACTGGCACCGGCCCGGAAGGCTTCGGCGACACCAGCGGGTGTTGCGACGCGAACCCTGGCGGCGGTCACGTCGTCACGCTCGTAATTTCCAATGCGCTTCGCTTTGCCCGTTCTTCGGGCGATGCGTTCAACCACTACTCGATGATGGCGACCATCGAGGATAGCTGGCACCTTGGTTGCCTCGCGAACACTTGCGATCGAAGAAATGTAAGGCCCATGACGGACTTAGTTGGATTCGTCGGCGGCTGGTAGCTCACACGTCGAACGATTGAAACGGCCGGGAGGACATTGATACCCCCGGCCTTTTTCTTGCCCGAGTCTGGCGTTGAACTGCCGCCGGAGCGATAACTGTCGAAAACAGGGACTATCACCAGCAATCTCACTGTGAGATAGGTGGTGGCAAACGGGATTTATCGACATCTATCCCACTCGGTTCAAACTAGACGCCAGCTTTCAGGAGCTACTGTAGTTTCGCGTACTCGGATTTGGCTTGCTTCAGAATCGGGATGCCGGGATCGGCTTCTTTCCACGTGGTGAAAAAAAGCTCGTAAGCCTTGCGGCTTTTCTCGCGCTCGTCCAGTCCGGCGTAGGCTCGGGCGAGACCGAGTTGAGCCAGAGGCGCGTACACCGGCCACCAGCCCCATCCGCGATGGTTCAAGATCTTTTCGAATTCCGCGGCGGCTTGAGCGAACTCTCCCGCAGCCAGGTAAGCTTGCCCGCGCCGATACGGAACGTCGAGTGAGAATTCGTACGACTCTGCGGCGGCGAGCATGTCCGCAGCTTTCGCGGAGTTTCCGCGCTGGCGCTCGATGATCGAGCGAATCAGCGGTAGATGTACTTTCTGTTCGATGGTGTCATCGGGACCGATCCGATCCAGTCTCGTCGCGAACCCTTCCGCTTGCGCGATGTCACCGGCATCGGCGAACGCATCCCCGCAACGCCACAGTGTGCTGGTGCTGTCTTTACTCACCGCGCCCGCGCGCTGGCAGTGCCGGCGCGCCGCGCCGTAGTCCCCGAGAAGGGATTCGAGCTGACCCCGCAGAGCGAGCTCGATGGCGGCGTTCTCCATTTCGTTCTCATGGATGTGCTGGTTGATGAGCGCGTCACTGAGCGAGCGGAGCTTGCGCAAGTCGCCGCGGAGGAATGCGAACTGGGTCTGAAGGTCGCGCCAGTGAACGTCATCGGCCGGAATTTCGCTGGAGATGCGCTGCATCGTGGCCGCGTCGTTTTCAAAATAAGCGATGCGGTAGAGAACGTCTCTTTGAAACGGATTCAAGGAACCTTTCTGCTGCCAGCGCTCGAGTAAATTTTTGGCGTCGTCGAGGCGGTCCAAGCTCATGAGGGCCTGGCTGGCATTGGAGTAGTACTGCGCGGTAGGCACCGGGGAATGGTCAATTGCCCAGGTGAACTTTTCCAAGGCTTCTTCCGTTCTGCCCTGCATTGCGTAGGCGATGCCCAGGCGGTTGGCAGCGAAGACGCTGCGCGGATAAACCTGCTGGTACAAAACGAGAACGGCGGTTTGCTTTTCGAGGTTGCCGGTTATGTAGGAATGGTAGAGAGCGGTGACCTGAAAATTTTCTTCCTGCGTGACCCGGGCATCTTTCAACTCATAGGCTTTGGCAATATTTTTCCAGGCGGCCTGGTCGTCGCTCAGGCTGAAATAGGCGGTGCTGAGCGCTCCGTAGGCGGAACAGAACTGCGGGTCGATTTCGACGGCGCGTTCAAAGAAGGCAATCGACTCGCGCTGTTTGCCGGAACGCAACATCATTTGTCCGGTGCGGTAGGCTTGGAGCGCTTCGAGCGAGCCGGTGGTGGCAAGATCGAGAGGAGCATTGTACTGCTCGAGAGAGCGCAAGCTTTCGCCGAGTCGCCTTCGCAACTGCGAACCTGCTTTGCCCAGTGCCGCGATCACCTGATCCTTGTTCTTTGCTTCCTCTTGCGTGCGGGCGATGATTTTTTGGTTCCGGGCGTCGATCGCTTCCAGAGTAATCAGGTAGGTGCTTCCGACGGCCGCGATTTCCGGAACGACCACGGCTTTCAGCCCCTGCCGTTTGCAGATTTCGATTCCGAGATCCTTGGTGACCGGTTCGATTGGGTCATGGCGCATCATGCGCATCGTTGCGCGGACGTCTGCTTCCGGCAAAACGCTCAGGAAGGGTGACTCGGTCAGTTTGACTTCGAGGGCCTTGTCGAGCGAGTTGTCGAAGATCGGATCGCCTGTTTTGTTGACGAAACTCGTCAGCAGAATCACGTCGGTGGCGGTGAGCGCGGGCCGGGCGAAAAAGATGCGCCAACTGGCGACGGCGGCCGCAATGAGCAGCGTGGCCAGAACAATCGCCATAACAAGCGCTACGACGGAGCGGCGCTTATTCCAACGCCGAGGAGTTGGCTCGGGGAGAAGAAT
Source organism: Candidatus Acidiferrales bacterium (assembly GCA_050746925.1). Classification (GTDB taxonomy): domain Bacteria; phylum Acidobacteriota; class Terriglobia; order Acidiferrales; family UBA7541; genus Palsa-295. Next base: position 60,592 of record JBOGNA010000132.1, on the reverse strand, counting down.
GGGGGCGGGATGGAGTTCGACGACGGACGGCGCGGGTTGGACGCCATGCTCGACCTGAGCGATGAAGCGATAACCACGGCGAGGCAGGGTCTCGACGTAGCGGGGATTTTCTGCCGAATCGCTGAGCACGTCGCGCAGCTTTTTGATTGCGGTATTCAGGCCGGTATCAAAGTCAACGAACGTGTCGGCGGGCCAGAGCCGCTCGCGCAACTCCTCGCGCGTGACGATGTCTCCGGAATGTTCCAGCAGAACCGCGAGGACCTGAAACGGCTGGTCTTGAAGCTTCAGCCGAATGCCGTGCTTGTACACCTCGCCCGACCGGAGGTCCACTTCGAAGGCGCCGAAGCACGTCAGGCGGGTTCGGGCGGTAGCTTTCATGGCCGAAATTCGAGCTCGGCGGTACCTTATCATCGATTAACCGTAACCGAACGATTATTTGCCCCGCGAAGGAGGTCCACTGCAAACTCCCTTGATTCAATGAGCTGCACGATCAGAACCAAAACAGACCGAGGCCATAGCGCCGCCATTGCGCCCTAATCCGCTTAGCCCCAGTCTGGCGCTACGCGAGCGTGGCCTTCTGCGCCACGATTGCGAAAGACGGGAGGGAACATGCAGCGCAGCTTATTGGCGGCGGTTTTGATTTCTGTTTTGTGCATTCTTAGTGCTTGTGGCGGCGGGGCGAATGGCGGAAACGGTGGAGGGGGCGGGGGCGGCGGGCCTCAAGTGGCCACTCACTTCAGCGTAACGGCTCCTGCGTCTGCGTCCGCGCGCACGTTCTTCAGCGTCACGGTGGCTGCGCTGGACGCGTCGAACAGCCTGGTGGCCGGTTATTCCGGCACGGTGCATTTTACGAGCAGCGACTCCCAAGCGGCGCTTTCAGCGGACTCGAGTCTGACAAGCGGCTCAGGAACTTTTTCCGCCGCGCTCTCGATCCTCGGCGGCCAAACGATCGCGGCGACGGACACCGTCACCGCCAGTATCACTGGCACTTCGAATTCGATTATGGTCGCGGCCAATCCCAACGTGCACGGTTTTCATGCCAGCGGAAAAATGGTATCTGCCCGCGCGGAACACACCGCCACGTTGCTCGAGAACGGGAAAGTGCTCATCACCGGCGGAGTCAACAGCACGAGCCTGCTGGCGACGGCGGAAATATTCGATCCCGCCAGCGGAACCTTCACCGCGACGGGATCTATGACCGCCGCGCGCAGCTTGCACACTGCCACCTTGCTCGAGCATGGCCCGGCGGCCACCAACGGCAAGATACTCATCACCGGTGGGTCCATCGGTTTCTCGAGTGACCTTGCGACAGCAGAGCTATTCGATCCCGCCACGGTAACCTTTACGGCGACCGGCGCGATGAGTGTGGCCCGCTCTGAACATACCGCGACATTGCTCGCAAACGGCAAAGTGCTGGTGGCGGGCGGGGCTACGAGCAACACCGCCGAACTATTCGATCCTGCCACCGGGACGTTCACCGCGACGGGCAAGTTGACGGTGGGAGGCCGATGGGGGTGCACCGCGACATTGCTGAACGATGGCAGGGTGCTGATTGCCGGGGGCCGTGATAGCGAAGATGTCTTCGACGGCGGCGCGCTAAACGTCGCCGAAGTGTTCAATCCCGCCACAGGAAGCTTCACGGCCACCGGCCCAATGACCCAGTTCAGGGACCAGCTCGCCGCTGCCTTGCTCAATAACGGCCAGGTGTTGCTCACCGGAGGATTCAATGGAAGTCCGGTCCCCGACGCAGAGCTTTTCGATCCAACAACGGGATCTTTTTCACGCACTGGATCGATGGGTACAGCACGCGCCGATCAGACCGCCACACTGCTTGATGACGGCACCGTGCTTGTGGCCGGGGGATTCACCTATGTCGAGCCCGGCAGCTTCGCAAGCGCCGAAATATTCGATCCCACGACCAGCAGCTTCACGCCTACTGGTCCCATGAGCGCCGGGCGCTTCGATCACACCGCGACACGCCTGAACGACGGGACGGTGCTGATCACCGGAGGGCAGTCAACGATCACTGATCCTGACGTGTTTGCCAGTTCGGCGGACACCTACAAGTAGCGCTAGCCGCGAAAAAGATACAAACGTTTTGCAGCAAGCCGGATAGGTGTCGATAACATCTCTAACGAAGTCGGCCACGTCAAGATCGTTCTGTCTTAGTTTTTGCTTTTTCTGAGCACACCCGTATTTCTGCGCTGCTGCGCTTGCTCGCCTGGTCGATTGCTCCCGCGAGTTCTGCTTCTTTCCGCTTCACGTTCACCCGACTGACTCGGCCCATTCACTTCATCGATTCGGTGTTGCCCACCAGACATCTCTTCGGTCCTGGGGGACCAGGGATTATCACCAGCAATCTCGGCGCGAGATAGGTGGTTCTATAAGAGGGGCGTCTGTCTGGAGGCCGCCAATCTCGTGTGAAGGTTGCGACCAGGCCGGATGGGTGTACAATCCTCGCCGCTTTCGATTCAAGAGGGAGATTCCGGTTGACTACTCAGAACCAGACTGCACCGACCCAAGCTCCTCCAGCCCACTTTGGCATTCTGCAGATCGTGAACGGTGCGTATGTTGCCGGCGCCGTCTCGTGCCTGGCGCAGCTCGGAATCCCCGACCTGCTCGAGAACGGGGCGAAATCAGCCGAGGAATTAGCTGTCCAAACCGGTGCTCAACCGGAAGCGCTCTATCGCCTCATGCGCGCCACCGCTTGCGTTGGAGTCCTGGCCGAAGGTCTGGACAAGAAATTCTCCCAAACGCCCATGTCGGCCGTCCTACGCACGAATGTGCACCCCAGCCTGCGAGGTCTTGCCATCATGACCGGCCGGGAATGGCACGAACGCGGATGGTCCAAGCTGGAATATTGCGTGCGCACCGGAAAGCAGGCAATCGACGAAATTTACGGCATGTCTATCTTTGAGTACTTGAAGAACAATCCCGAGGAATCGCGGATTTTTGACGATGCCATGACCGGGCTTTCCAGCATTGATGGCCCCGCCGTAGCCGATGCCTACAACTTTGCTGGCGTCCGAAACATTGTCGATGTCGCCGGCGGCCGCGGCCTTCTGCTGGCTACGCTGCTCGAGAGGAATGCGCACTTGAAAGGTACCCTCTACGAGGTACCCCATGTGCTGGAGGGAGCAAAAACAGGCGCTCTTAAGCCATACATGGACCGCTGCACGCTGACCTCCGGCGATATGTTTTCTTCGGTCCCCGCAGGCGCTGATGCCTACATTATGAAACACATCATCCATGATTGGCCGGATGATGCCTGCATCAAAATTCTAAAAGCCTGCCGTCAGGGCGTAAATCCTGGCGGAAAGTTGTTGGTGGTGGATTCCGTGATTCAGCCGGGCAACGACTTCTCTCCCGGGAAATTTCTGGATTTGCAAATGCTGATTTTCCCCAGCGGACGCGAGCGCACCGAGCCAGAATTCCGCAAATTGTTGGAAGCATCGGAATGGAAACTCTTGCGAATCATTTCCACAGCGGCCGGGGATTCAATCATTGAGGGAGTAGCGGCGTAAGGCTTGTGTTGAGCGGCCCTTGTGAAAGGGGATAGCTTCAGCCGTGCAACCAATGCCGGCTGCCCGGCACAGGGAAAGGCCCGGCTGCGGTACACGGCCTTGATCCGACTCATCACGCGGGTCAGATCGCGGGTAATCGTCAGTCAATCCGAAATAGCCTTTCCGCCTCTTTCATCTTTGGTTCGTCCATCTCGGCAATCGCTACATCCCGCAACCCGTGCGCGTGTTCAAAGATTTCGCGGTGCAAATGGCGCCAAAACTATTTCCAAGACTTCCCACTGGAGAAGACAAGTGCTTCCACTTCTGTGCTTGTCGCGGTTCGTTGCGGTTTCGGATAACTGTCGGTAACAGAGATTACCACCAGCAATCTCAACGTGAGATAGGTGGTGGTAAGCGGATTTATCGACAATTATCGACTCTTCCTCTCTGAATTGACACAATCCAGACGGAGCGCTTCCCTAGCCTCTATGAGACCACCCTGCGACGAGGCCGTAATCCGCACAGCGAAGGCAGACGTTCCCTGCAAAACGCAGGCGCGACGCTGGATTCTCGCGGCGACAATTCTCGGTTCCAGCATGGCCTTCATCGACAGCACGGTCGTCAATGTGGCCCTGCCGGCCCTTCAAGCAGGTCTTCATGCAACGATCGTCGATATGCAATGGGTGATCGAATCGTATGGGTTGTTCCTGGGTTCTCTCGTTCTTGTCGGCGGCTCCCTCGGCGACTTGTACGGGCGGCGACGGGTGTTTCTGGTTGGCGTAGGGATTTTCGCGGCTGCTTCTATCACTTGCGGCCTGAGCTCGAACATTCAGCAGTTGGTGGCCGCGCGGTGTGTCCAAGGCGTGGGAGCCGCCTTGCTCGTGCCCGGCAGTTTGTCGATCATCAGTGCATGCTTCGACGAGCAGACACGCGGGCAGGCGATCGGTACTTGGTCGGGCTTCACCGCCATCACAACGGCTGTTGGACCAATTCTTGGCGGCTGGCTGATTGAGCATGCCTCCTGGCGCTGGGCATTCCTCATCAACATTCCAATCGCAGCCGCAGTGATTGCAATTTCGCTGCGGTGCATTCCCGAAAGCCGTAACACCAGCGCCGGGCACGCGGATTGGCTGGGAGCGCTGCTCGCCACTGGCGGATTCGGTGGCGTCGTTTACGGGTTCATTGAGTCCACAAATCTCGGCTGGGACCAGCCGCAGGTTTTCGGAAGCTTGATCGCCGGATTCGCGTGTCTGATTGTTTTTGCATTTGTCGAGGCAAGAATCGCTTCACCCATGGTTCCGTTGGCGCTTTTCAATTCGCGTGTTTTCAGCGGCGCGAACCTGCTCACCCTGTTTCTCTATGCCGGTATTGGAATCTTCTTTTTCTTGTATCCGCTCGACCTCATACAGGTGCAGGGATACTCTCCGACTGCGACCGGCGCTGCTGCGCTGCCGCTTATCTTGCTGATGTTCCTTCTTTCCCGATGGTCGGGCGGCCTGGTCACGCGCTACGGACCGAAGGTCCCTCTCGTCACCGGACCGCTCATTGCGGCGGTAGGGTTCATCCTCTTCGCCGTACCCTCGGTGGGAGCCAGCTATTGGAAATCGTTTTTCCCAGCGTTCGTTGTCCTGGGCTTGGGAATGGCGATTAGCGTGGCCCCGCTCACAACGGTCGTAATGAGTTCCGCGGGCCAGAATCGTGCTGGAACTGCTTCCGGCATCAATAACGCAGTCGCCCGCGTGGCGAGCGTGCTTGCGATTGCCATCCTGGGGATCGTTATGGTGAGGATGTTCAGTTCGACTTTGGAGAACAGTTTGAATGGCCAAGCGCTTCCGCCCGCCATTCTCCACTACGTCCACACCAACGCGCTCAAGCTCGCTGGCATGGACTTGCCGCCGGGCCTGGGCGCGAACACGCTCGCGACGATTCGGGTGTCGATTTCTCAGGCATTTATCTTTGGATTCCGAATCGAGATGTTCATCTGTGCCAGCCTGTCCCTGGCGAGTGCCGCGGTCGCATGGCTGCTGCTTCCGGCTCGGCTCGAGTAGCCTGCGCCGGGACATGCGGCGACGCTGAGACGGATGGCACGACTGCCGGCATTCAATCTGTGCCTTTCGCGCCTTGCTAACAGGGTTCCCGGCGGATCGTCGGCTACGCGGAACTGATTGCAGGTCCAAGCTCTGAGATAACTGTCGAGAGCAGGGATTATCACCGGCTATCTCGGAACGAGACGATCGCGACACTGTAACGTTCGTGGAGGAGATCCGGATGGTGGAGCGGAAGAGATCTACGAGGAGAAGTGAGGCTGGTTGTGGATTTGCCGCGTCAGTGAGCCGTCGATAAAAGGGATCGGAGCTATCCGTTTCGTCTAGAGATTTCTGGTGGCAGTGATTCGCGCCGCTACGCTTCGCGCGGCATCGCGCCCGCGAGCAGAAGAATGGCTCCGCAAAACATCAGTGTATCCCCCACGTAATTAAGGCCATTGCCGAGGCTGGCGCGGTCCACCACTCCGATCGGCACATAGACGACCAACTCCACGAGCAGCACGGTCAAGCCCACTAACGTTGCGGCGGCGCGTGTTTTCTTGCCGACAAGCAACAGCGTGCCCCCGACGGCATAAACCACGGCCGCCAGATACGTCCAAACGGCATGTCCGAAGATGTACTCGGGAGTCACACGGGCCAGCGGAACGCCGGGAACCTGACCTCCATGCATGAATTGCTCGAAGCTGTAAAACAGTACGGTGATTGCAACAAAGTATCGCGCAATCGTCGCAAAGATGTTCGTGCCGCGCTTGCGCTGCTGCTCGCTGAGGCTGGCTGCCAGCGCCAGAGCGCCGGCGCCGAAGGTTAGTTCCCGCAGGGCGAGAGTCAGCGCAATCCGGTCGCGCAGGTCTTGTGCCCAAGCGGGGACGTCCATCAGCACCACGAAAAGGAAAAACACCAGGGCGAGCAAGCTCGCCGAAAGTCGCGCCTGAATCCGCGTCACCAGGCTGAGCGTGGCTGCAATAAAGCAAGCACCTACGAAATACGCCCAAAACAAATGCCACGGAATCCACGCCGGTACCATCGACGCGATAGGCCCTGCCAGCGTGAAATGTTCGGTGCCGAATGCCGCGAGTGGCGCCGCGTAAAAAAGCGGTCCGAACAGAATCAGCTTGTCGAGTCCTCGCGCCTTTTGCCAATCCCCGCGAAGAAAAATTACGACCAGCCCAATTGCAAACACCACTGCGCTGGCCGAATACGACCAAATCACTTCGCTGGGAATCGCGAGGAGGACCGCGAATGCCGGCGAATTCACTAAGCTGCCGCTCATGATGTTTCCTTTCGACCCGGTCGCGCCCGGGCCAAACGACGGAGGGTTCGTTTGTTTGACGCGCTGCGTTCCGGGAAGTTTGCTCCGAATCGTGCGCCGGATGGCTCGATGACCCTGCGATGAGGGTATCTCATACATGTCTGGCGTGCTCGATGGGGAGACTTTTTCGGCAGGGGTGCCCTTCGTTTCGCAGGGTAAAAAGCCGTGGCCTGACGAGGGCGGCGGCTAGCGATATTGTTTATGCGATTTGAGAGAACTTCAGGGGCTGAAGCCCCTTGCGTATCGTTTCCGCTTATGTCGCCCCTGAAGGGGCGACCCACAAAACGTTCTTGGAGCTCGTCCCTCTGCGGATTTCGCGCTCGCGGCGGAGAGGAAGTCAAAAGAGCCGGCGAGACGCCGGCGCTACGGAAGCGCAGCTGCGGCGTGAGTTCGTGCGGGTCTGAGTCGGATTTGCTTGTCTGTGAGCAACAGTTGCGAAAGGCATGAGCGTGGGTCAGACGAGCTCGCATGTCGTCAGGAATCGGGTGCTAGATTCTGGCATTGCGCGCCGATCCGGTATTATTCTGAAATGTGACCGCGATGCCGAACGAAGAGACCAGCATCCCGAACGAAGGTATCGGCATCCCGAACGAAGATACCGCGCCCCCGCATCGGAAGGATCTGCTCCGACGCGTCGTTCGCTGGGTCGTCATCGGCGTGGCGCTTCTCTGGTCGCTCGCTGCGCTGATCCTTTTGGCCGCCCGGTGGATCGACCCGCCGACGACCGCGGTACACATGCAGCGCCGCCTGCAGGCCTGGATTCACGGAACGCCGTATCGCGAACGCTACCAATTCATTCCGCTCGGCCAAATCTCGGCCGACCTCCAGCATGCTGTAATCGCCGCAGAGGACGCGCGGTTCTACCAGCACCACGGATTCGATTGGCACCAGATCCAAATCGCCGCCGAAGACGATTTGGAAGGCGATCGCACTCGCGGCGCTTCCACGATTACGCAGCAACTGGTAAAAAACCTATTCTTCGGAACGGGCCGGTCCGTCCTCCGCAAGGGCGCAGAGGCCACACTGGTGCCGGTGGCCGAATTGGTCCTCGGCAAGCAGCGCATTCTGGAGATTTACCTCAACGTGGTCGAATGGGGCCCTGGTGTCTATGGTGCGGAGTCGGCGTGCCATTACTACGACGAAACCGCCGCTCGGAATATCGGCCGGCAACAAGCGGCTCGGCTCGCTGCAATTCTGCCGGCTCCCCTGAAGCGACGGCCCGAGCGCATGAATAATTACAGCGCGATTATTCTCAAGCGGATGGACCAATTGGGTTGGTAATCGCGGCTAAGCTTTGTGAGAAGGATTCGCTAGTGCTTCTGGAGTTCGGCGATGCGGTCGGCGACGTCGCGATAATCGATATTCATGGCGTACACCTGGCGGAAGCTGTCGAGCGCTTGCTTGGATTCGCCGGCATTTTCGAGCGCCATGCCCAGGTCGTAGCGCAGGGCCAGGACGGCTTCCTCCTCGAGTCCCGGCACTTCGAGCGCGCGCTGATACCAGATGGACGCAATCTTCGGCTCGCCCTTGTCCATGAATGAGAGTCCGAGCATCGTGGAGCAGTTCATCGCGTAGCGGAAGGGCTTGCCCTTCTGTATCGCTTTGGCGACTTTCTGGAATTCGCCGATCGCTTCATCGAGCAGGCCCATCTCGCGGTAGGCGATGCCGAGATTGTAGTGCGTCTCGAGATCTTCGTCCTCTTCGCCCAACTCTCCGAGCTCGGCGCGGAACTCCTGGAAGACTTCCGCGAGCTGGTTCAAACTCTCCGCGGTAATTTGAGGTGCCGGTGAAGATGCCGAGGAATGTCCGTTAGCGGCTCCGGCCACGGGCGCGAGCGGCGGCGGAGGAACAGGCTCCTGCTCGAAAATCTTGCCGAGTGAAGCGGGCACGGCCGGTTCCGCTGCGGGTGCGTCGAAGCCGTCGATTTCGGCGACGAGCTCGTTGATGAAATCTTCCGTCGTGGCAGGCTCAGCGGCAGCAGGCTGCTGCGGCGTCAGCTCGAGTTCGAAATCGGCATGAGTCGCAGGCGCTGCTTCTGCGGCCACTTCGATGACTTCCGGCTCCGCGGCCTGCTCTTCTACCTGTTCTTCGACGATTTCAAACGCCGGCTCGGGCGCGGATTCTTCCGCGACGATATCTTGAAGCTCGATGACCTCAGGCTCAGGGGTGGGCGCAGGCGTAGGCGCCGGCTCGTCGAGATCAACGTGAGCCACGGCAAGCTCGGGCTCTTCCAACTTGGCCTCGAGCACGGGCTCAGGTTCCGGTTCCGGCTGAGGCTCGGGCTCGGCCGCAGGCTCACTGGCAGCGACAGGCGCAGGTTCTTCGGCCGGAGTCGCGGTCGCAGGCTCCGCGACGTCCTGAATCATCGCCTCCCACTCATCCGAGAGGTCCACTTCGTCAGCGGCAGGAACGGAAGCAACTGGCGCGGGCTGTGCTTCGACCACCGCCGCCTTCGGTTCCGGCGCGATCGAGATAGGTGCGGACGGCGCGGCTGCAGATTCCGATTGCGCAGGCTGCGATTCCGGCTCGGGCTGGATCAGCGGAATCTCAAATTCGACAAATCCGGCAGAAGCTTCGGCGGGCGTTTCAGCCGCAGCAACGGGCGCGGGAGCGACCTCGAACGCCGCAGGTTCCGCGGTCGCAGGCACCGCAGTTTCAATCGACGCCTGCACCTCGGGCACAACTGCGTCCACGGGCGCAGCCATCGGAGAAGCGGCCGGCAATTCAGACTCCGACATTCCCGCGGCTTTCTGGAACCGCTGGCGAAGCTCGGAGAATCGGTCGGCGTTGAGCGTATCGTGGCGCTCGCGATGAATCTGTTCGAGCTGCGACGCCAGTTCGGCGGTGCCGCGCTCATTTCCGGCGCCGAGATGCATGTCGAGCAGGCGTTCCAGGGTCGGAGTATGGCGCGGCGCGCGCTGCAGAACATTTTCGAGCAGATGCGTGGCTTTTTGCGTGAGGCCGTAGCTCGAGAACAGGTCCACATCCGTCAGCGCTTGCGCGATGTACTTCTGGGTTTCTTCGTCGAGCGTCTCTTCGACGATCGCGACCGGCGCCGGAGGCGGCGCTTTTTCGTTTTCGTCCACGCGAGCCGGAGGCTCGGGCGCCTTCGCATCCGCAGCCGGCTGCGAAGTACCGCCGCTCTGAGCACGAAGCTGGTTCAATCGTTCGACTAACCGTTCGTCGTCCTTGTTGCGATCGATCAGCTCCTGCAGGCACTCTTCGGCGCGCGTGTAATTTCCCGATGCAGCGCTCAAGTCAGCAAGCTGGCTGAGAGCCAGCGGCAGCTGGTGCGAATTGCTGGTGTGGCGGCAATAATCGACCATCAATTCGAGCGGCGCGGCTTCCTTGGGAAGCTTTTCGACGGTGGCTGAAACCGCCTTCAGGAATTTATCCTGCTCGCCGGCTTCGATCATGGGATTGCGAAGCTCTTCGAGAAGAGCGAGAGCTTCCTTCCCCTGGCCGTTTGCAATCATCATTTCCGCCACGTTATACAGCGGAGCGGTGTGCTGATGGCCTCGCGCAAGCTGTTTTCGGGCGCGGTCCGCGGCCTTCTGCGTTTGTCCGGATTTGAGTTCGAGGTCCTGCAAGAGGCTGGTGACTTCGCCACCGGAACCCGCTTCCGGGTGGTTTTCCAGCAGGGTGACCGCTTCGCTTTCCTTGCCGCCGGCAGTGAGTGATTTCGCTTTCAGCAGGAGCGCGGCGCCGTTTGCGGGATCCACCTCGAGCGCGCGTTCCACGAGCTTTTCCGCTTCATCGTGCTCGCCGCGGTCGAGCAGGCGCTGGGCATAGTTCAGATAGGTCTGGGCCGCTTCCTTCTTCTGGCCCATCACGTTGTAAAGTTCGGCCAGGCGCATCTGCACGCGGAGGTTTTCGGGTTCGACTTCGAGCAGCCGGTGCAGCACTTCCACCGCTTTTTGCGCGTGGTTTGCTTTCAGGTGCGCTTCGGCGATCTGCAGGAAGAGAGGACGAGCTTCGCTGAGCACTCCCTGCTGGACGTAAAGGTCGGCGAGGCGTTCGAGCGGCGCGAGTTCGTTCGGCGCCAGCTTGGCGATTTTTTTGTAGATCGCGATGGCTTTGCTGTTGAAGCCGTCGTTCAAATAGACCTGCGCCAGCCGCTCGAAATATTCGATGGCGTGCGACATGTCTCCCTGGCGGGCATAGAGGTCGCCCACCGTCATCAAGGTGGCCTGGTCTTTCCCGTCGTTGCGGAGGATTTGCTGATACTCGGCAATAGCCTGAGGGACTTTGCCCTGATTGAGGAACTTCAGCGCGTTTTCAAGCGCTTTGCTTTTGTTGAAAGCCATGGATGATTTTCGTTTGCCCAGCCACGTACGCCGACGGCAGTGCCTTTCGCCCCAGTGGCACCCTGACTGCGGACTGAGACTTGAAGGTTAGCACGCGTCAAAATCGGGGGTCTATGAACCGGCGAGCCTGTGGTGCCGAAGGGGATAACAGGTACTAGGGTACCGCTAAGGCTCGGGAACAGGGGCTAGCGGCGCGGCCGCGAGAGGCAGGGCGTCCTGCGTTGCTCCGGTGGCCCAGCACCGCGCCTCCCTCACCGGCGCATACGAAAACCGGTGCAGAGGACTGGGCCCGTGGCGGCGGAGCGCCGCCAGGTGCTCCGGTGTGCCGTAACCTTTATGTTGTGCCAAGCCGTATTGCGGGTAGAGCTGGTCGAACTCCTCCATGCGGCGGTCGCGCTCCACTTTAGCGAGGATGGAAGCGGCGGCGATCGACGCGGAGCGCATATCGCCGTGAATCAGGGCCTTTTGTTCGATGGGCAGGTCGAGCTCGATAGCATCGAGCAGCAGGTAATCGGGAAGAGGATGAAGCTGCGAGACGGCGGCGACCATCGCCTGGCGGCTGGCTTGATAGATGTTCCAGGCGTCGATGCGGCTGGAGTCAATTTCAGCCACGGCCCAGGCCAGGGCATGCTGGCGAATGCGTTCGGCGAGGATGAAGCGACGCTCGGGATTTATTTTCTTGGAGTCGTCCAGGCCCACGATGCGGCGCGTGGGGCTGAGGATTACGGCGGCGGCAACGACAGGGCCGAAGAGAGAGCCGCGGCCTGCTTCGTCGAGTCCGGCGATGCGCAACCAGCCGCGCTGTCGCGCTTCGCGTTCGTAACGCCTCGAGCAAAGCCGTTCCACGTCCGCGGATTTTAGCACAGGCTTAGCTTGCTTCCGCGCGCTCGCGTGAACGTCCATGTCGCGATTTGATAACGCTCGAATTATGGGCGGGCGTGATTCACGGCTCGTGAAAACAAAAAAGCCCGCCCCGATTGCTCGGAGCGGGCCAGAATCAAAATCTCGCGGCCGTTACTTCTTCTCGGTGGCCGTACCTGCGGCAGCGGCAACCGTCTCGAACTTCTCAACGCGCTTGATGCGCGCCGCCTTGCCGCGCAGTCCGCGCAGATAACCGAGCTTGGCGCGCCGCACGCGGCCCTGGCGCACCACTTCGATGGAACCGATCATCGGCGAATGTATCGGGAAGATTCTCTCGACGCCGATCCCGAAGCTGACGCGCCGCACCGTGAAGGATTCGCCCAGCATCTCTCCTCGCCGGCTCATCACTACACCCTCGAACGGCTGGATTCGCTCTTTATCGCCCTCGCCTTCCTTCAGGCGGACGTTCACGCGAATTGTGTCGCCGGGACGGAACGAGGGATGATCCTTGCGAATTTGGGACTGCTGCACACTGCGAATAATCGGCTTCATTGCCCTTTTTCCATGCAGACCCGCTCAGGTGGGGCCAGCTGACAACGCACAATCACCGATTTTACCGAAATCGCCCGGTTTTGCCTAGATTAAATTGCGAATTTCGTCGCGGAGCCAGCCAGCAAATCGGGGCGGTTGCGCTGGGTTTTCTCGAGCGCTTGCTGGCGGCGCCAGCGGCGAATTTCTTCATGGTTGCCGCCGAGCAGGATTTCCGGAACGTCCCAGCCGCGGAACGAGGGCGGGCGCGTGTAATGAGGATAGTCGAGGATGCCGTGACTCGTGACTTGTGACTGGTGATTCGTGACTTGTGACTCGTGACTAGTGATTCGTGACTCGTGGCCCGCGACCCGCGACCCGTGCTCCGCGCCGGCCGCGCTGAAGGATTCGTTGACCGTGGAATCTTCGTTGCCGAGAGCGCCGGGGATCAGGCGCGTTACGGCGTCGAGAATTATCGCGGCCGGAAGCTCACCGCCTGACAGCACGAAATCGCCGATGGAGATTTCGTCGGTGGCCAGATGTTCGGCGATGCGTTCGTCCACACCTTCGTAGCGGCCGCAGATGAGGACGATTCGTTCGAGACTCGTGAATCGGCGTGCCGTTTCCTGACGGAAGAGCTTTCCGGCAGCTGAGAGCAGAACGATTGCAGTTCCCGCCGGCGGGCCTGCTTCGCTGATCGAGCGACTGATCGGGCCGACGAGCGACTCCACCGCTTCGAATAGCGGTTCGCACTTCATCACCATTCCCTCGCCGCCGCCGAAGGGACGGTCGTCCACCGTGCGGTGGCGGTCGTGCGTGAAGTCGCGCAGGTCGTGGACGTGGGTTTCGATCAGGCGCGCTTCGCGCGCCCGCCGCACGATTCCGTAGTCGAGCGGTCCGCCGAAGAACTCGGGGAAAATCGTGATGAGATCGAAACGCATGGCTGCTAATCGTACCTTATTGCGCGGGTGTGGGCACGGCTCCGAGACGGCGCGAGCGAGATCGTTGAGAGATGTGGGCTGCGCGGGCGCGATTGGGAGGGAGAGATCCGTTCGACTGCGAGCCGGCCATCCCGCAAGAGCGGGACGAAGAGCAGAGGCGGGCCGGCTCTCCGCTCCCTTCCTGCGTCAGGGCAGGCAGGATGACGGGCGAATATTGATGATGCGCGGTGTGGGCTGCGCGGGCGGCTCTTAGAGCCGCCCCTACTGGGGAGTTTGGGGGTGTGCGCGAATACGAGCTCGAGATAGCGGCTATTGCTTATTGAGATCGCGGAGGCCTTCGGGGAGAACTACTTCGATGCGATGGGCGGCCGTGTCGATGTGGACGCAGATTTCCTGGGCGAGCGGGATGAGCAGCTCGCCGCGCGGCGACTCGACTTCGAGCAGCGGCGTTCCCTTCATGTCTTCGCCGGGAAATTGCACGTCGCGGACGCGGCCCACCGGCGCGCCGCCGTCTCGTTCGACCACTTCGCAGCCAATCAAATCGGTGGTGTAGAAACTGCCGGCGGGAAGCGACATACGCTCGCTCAGGGGAATCTGGACTTCGAGCCCGACCAGCTTCTCGGCATCGGAAATCGAATCGGTTCCTTCGAAATGAAAGATCGCCTGGCCACCGCGGCTGTGGCTCAACCAGCAGGATTGCACCGCGACGCGCCGCGACGCGGACGTACGCGCGTTCCACAAGTCCACCTTGCGCAGTTTCTTGAGCCGTTCGGGAAAATCGGTGAGGATTTCAGAGGCCACTTCACCGCGGCGCCCGTGCGGGCGCAGGATGCGGGCGAGGGTGACGCGTGCCGCTTGTGGTGATTGCTCGATGTTCGCTACTCGAGAATTTCCAGCGTGAATCGCTTTCGCAACTTCATTCCGGCCGCACCGAGCAGGGTGCGAATCGACTTCGCTGTGCGCCCCTGACGGCCGATCACTTTTCCCAGATCCTCAGGGTGAACGCGAAGTTCGAGAACGGTCACCTGCTCACCTTCAATCGCCTTAACCTGCACATCATCGGGATGATCTACCAGTGCTTTCGCAATCGCCTCAACAAGCTCTCTCATCGCGAATCCTCCGCAGCGCAGCGAGCGGGAACACACTCGCTAGAACATGCACGTGAACTAAAAAGCACACATCTGGGCTGGGAGATAAGACGGCTCAGGCAGGCTTCTGGTTCCGTAGAAAACTGCGAACGGTGTCGCTGGGCTGCGCGCCCTTGCTGATCCAGTAGTCCACGCGCGCGCGGTCCAGATCGATCTTCGCAGGGTTCTTCAGCGGATCGTAGGTCCCCACGATTTCAACGAAACGGCCGTTTCGCGGCCGCGTCTTTTCCGTGACGATCACACGGTAAAAAGGCTGCTTCTTCTTTCCAAACCGTGCCAAGCGAATCATCAACACTAGAAATTCCTCCTCGTTCAGTTACTTAGAGTATAGCGAACACAACCGGATTCGCCAACGTACTTCTCTTCCATTCGGCCGAAAAAGGTCATTTTTCACCTGCCAGGCCGGGCGGGGGCTTCATTCCCGCAAACTTGCCGAGGCCGCGCATCTTTGTTTTGGCGAAGCTGCCGTACTGCTTCATCATCCGGCGCATGTCCGAATATTGCTTCAACACCTGATTCACTTCCTGGACGGAGGTGCCGCTGCCGCGGGCGATGCGCTTGCGGCGCTTGCCGTCGATCAGGCGATCGTCGGCGCGTTCGGCGGAGGTCATCGAATTGATGATGGCTTCGACGGAGGTGAGGCGCTTTTCGTCGATTTCGGTGTTTTTCGGAAGATTGGCGAAGGGGCCGACCTTCGGGAGCATTCCCATCAACTGTTCGAGCGAGCCCATCTTTTTGATCTGGCGCAACTGATCGCGGAAATCTTCGAGCGTGAAATCGTTCTCGCGCAGTTTGCGCTCGAGCTCGCGGGCTTTTTTCTCGTCGATGTGTTTTTCTGCTTTTTCGATCAGGCCGAGGACGTCGCCCATGCCGAGAATGCGGGAGACGATGCGGTCGGGGTAAAAAGGCTCGAGAGCGTCGTACTTTTCGCCGATGCCGACGAACTTTACGGGCGCGCCGGAAACTTTGCGGATCGAAAGCGCCGCGCCGCCGCGGGCGTCGCCGTCGAGCTTCGTCAGGACGACGCCGGTGATGCCGAGCTGCTTGTGAAATTCGCCGGCGGAGCGGACGGCGTCCTGCCCGATCATGGCGTCGGCGACGAAAAGGATTTCGGTGGGATTGAGCTCGCGCTTCAGCATCTGCAGCTCGTTCATCAATTCGGCGTCGATGTGGAGGCGGCCGGCGGTGTCGACGAGGATTACGTCGTTTGCGGAAAGCTTTGCTTCGCGCACAGCGCCGCGCACGATTTCGAGAGGCTTGTCAGTTCCCGTCCCGGGCCAGCATGGAGTGCCGGTGGCGCGGGCGACTTGCGCCAATTGCTCGCGGGCGGCGGGACGATAGACGTCGGTGGAGACGACCATTGGGCGGTGGCCGTGTTCCGCGAGCCATTTGCCCATCTTGCCGGTGGAAGTGGTTTTGCCCGAGCCTTGCAGGCCGACGATGAGCCAGATCGAAGGCGGGCGCGAGCCGAACTGCGGCCTGGCTTCGCGGCCGAGCAGGTCGGCAAGCTCGTCGCGGACGATTTTTACGACTTGCTGATCGGGCGAAAGTTGCAGCAGCACTTCCTGGCCAAGAGCCTTGGCGCGGACTTGCGCGATGAAGTCATCCGCGACGCCGAGGTTGACGTCGCCATCGAGAAGCGCCTCGCGGATTTCGGCGAGGCCGGCGTCGAGGTGCTCCTCGGTGAGCTTGCCCTGGCCGCGCATGTTCTTGAAGGCGCGCTGTAGTTTTTCGGTTAGGGTTTCAAACATGCGAGAATCCGTGGCCCGTGACCCGCGCTCCGCGACCCGTGATCAGAACCGCCGCGCGACTTGCTCGATCGCGAAGAGAGATCCTTCGACTGCGACTCGCGCCTTCGCTTCGCGAAGGAACGGCAACGGCGCGCGAGTCTCCGCTCCCTTCCTGCGTCAGGGCAGGCAGGATGACAATCCTAGCTGGATTGTCGCAAAAACCGAACCCGTCACGATCAAACATTCCAGTCATTTCACTGCTTGGCGGCGTCGGCACGCTTGGCGGGCGGCGATGCGAAACTTTTGAGCAGGGCGTTCAGTTCGGCGGAGGTGATCGTGTCGTCGACGAAGTTGAAGGTGCCCTTTTCTTTCATTTCCTTCGCGGCTTTCAGGAACGCGCCGAGCGCGACGCGGGAGAGCGCCGCGCCGAGGCTGATGCGCTTGGCGCCTGCCGCGACGAGATCCGCCACAGGAAAATTGGCGCCCTTCATGCCGGCGAGGACATTCACCGGTTTCGGAGCGACGGCAGCGCAAACTGTTTTGATGGCTGCGAGGGTTGGAAGGCCCGGCGCGTAGAGAACGTCGGCACCGGCTGCTGCGAAAGCCTGGAGGCGGCGAATTGTGTCGTCGAGATCGTTGCGGCCGTGAAAATAGTTTTCGGCGCGCGCGGTGAGCGTGAACGGATACGGAAGCGCGCGGGCTGCTTCGACAGCAGCGGCGACGCGCTCGACGGCGTGCGCGTGATCGTAAATCGGGCGGGCTTCGTTGCCGGTAGCGTCTTCGACCGAGCCGCCGACGATTCCGGTGGCGCCGGCGAGGCGGATGGTTTGCGCGACGAATCGCGGCACATGACCAAATGTGTTTTCAAGGTCGGCGCTGACGGGCAGGTCGGTGGCCTCGGCGATGATGTGGCAATGCGCGAGAGCTTCTTCGCGTTTCACTTCGCCATCGCTGCGGCCGAGCGTGAAGGCGAAGCCGGCGCTGGTGGTGGCGAGCGATTCGAAGCCGAGTCCGGCGAGCATGCGGGCCGAGCCCGCGTCCCAGGGATTCGGGATGATGAAGGCGCCGAGGCGCGTGGGGCCGGCGGAGCGGCTCGGTTGGCCGACGTCGGCGGTGAGGCCATGGAGGGCGCGGAACTTGATGGCTTTTTCGAGTTGAGTGAGGCTCATTCGATTCTCTTTTCTGTGCACGATGGGCGCGTGCGAAAGTGCGTTTTACCGTAGATTAGAAAAAGTTAAATTGTTTATTTGCAATGCGTTGAATGAATTTCTAATCGCGCCACGGGGATTAGAAAACTCGGCGCTGGCCAATTTTTCGAGGCGGATCGCGAACATGTGGCTATAGGGTAGAACTGCGATTACCGCAGCTGAAATTCCAGCGAGATTTGCGGGGCGGTGCGATTGCTTCGATTCGTTCGGGATTGTGATTCGATTCATTGTCGACATTAGGCTAGCACGGTGTGGGATGGATGCAAGTGGACGTTGGTATAAGGAATTTGGATCCGGCTTGATTCTACCGATGTCCCCAGGCGAAAAAATCCAGCGCGGCTGCGGCAAATCCGGCCAAGGCGAGAGTCCAAAAGGCCGTAATCGGCCAGAGCGGCCAGCCGCGTGTGCGCGACAGTTCTCGGTACTGGCCAAACAGCGTGAAGATGTACCTAGGGGTCGAGAACCATTTCACTTCGACACCGGCCTTTGAGACGTTCGCCAGCATCCAAAAATAGATAACATTGGCGGCCAAGAGTAGAAGGCACGCAAGAAGGAAAGCCGAAAGGTTGTCCGCAAGTCCGAAATCAGCGAGCACCTTTCGATGCTACCACCGAAGATTCCATTTACGACAAGTTATGCAAAAAGTGAATACACGGATTGCCTCGAGAGGAGTAGGATGTGCGCATGCTGCTGAAAAAATTGCTGCGAGTGTGCGACGAGGAATTGCGGCGCGTGTTCGAGGCGGTTGGGGCAGTGTACGAACACGTGCGGGCGCTCGACGAACAAGCGTTGCGTTCGTTGGGCGTGGTACCTCGGGGGCCGCGCTCGCATTAGGGGTTGCCGGGAACTGAGGGCCTGGCCTCAGAGACTGGCGGGGATGTGTCGGCGGCGAGTAGTTGGAATTCCTTCCTGATTTGAATCCTTTCATGCGTTGGGTTACGTGGTGCCGAGGTTGTCCCGCGACGGTACGATCCACGACGAGGTAGGGCGCTCGTCGTGGCTACCTAGGATTTGAAAGATCGACGTGGAGGGACGGCGGGTGCTATGGGTCGAGAGGGCACGGTCCCGCGAAACCATCCGGGATCTGCGACGTGCCGTGCCCCTACTGGGGATAACGCGTTTGTGGGGCGATGGCGATTGGCCGGTGCGGGGACGAGGGAGGATTCCGCCACGTTGGACGCGAAAGGCGGGCGCAGCGAGCAGCGCCCCTACGGACGGCGATTTGGATGATTGGGTGGCGCAGCCTGGCGGAGCGGTGCCGTGGGTCGAGAGGGCACGGTCCCGCGAAACCATCCGGGATCTGCGACATGCCGTGCCCCTGCTGCCATTTTTTGGTCAGCGGTGAGTGTGGTCGAATTCGAGTTAGGGTTGGATTTGGATTAGGTTGGGTTCGGGCTTTGGGGGTGGGGGAGATTTGCGCCAGCGGCTTGGGTGGATTGAGCGGGCGCGGACTTTGTTTACGAGGAGGCCTGTGCTGATCGAGGCGTTGACGAAGTGGCCGACCTTGAAGGGGCCTACCACTTTTTCGGTTTTGATCCAGTGGAGGGCGCTGCTGATGGTGCAGCCACACTGAGAACAATCGGGCGTGCCGCCGAAAACGCACGGTTCGACGCGGCTTTTCAGGTCAGCGGAATAATTGGCGGACATTTTTGCGAACAGGCAGTCGTCGGGATTTTCCGGCGGACGCAGCAAAGCTTCGCCCATGCCTTTGGTGAAGAGGAATTTCGGGAATTTCTTGTACATCACGGGCAATTCGCGGGCGAGAGTCTCGCGATTGGAAGCGGTGAGCATTTCGTCGCTCTGCTCGCCGATCTGCGGCGTATAGACGCTGACCCAGACGCGATTCACTTCCGGGCGGGCGCTCCAGAAGGAGACATATTCTTCCAGGTAGCCGGGGCGCTCCATCATCGGGCGCGTAATCACCCAGTGGACATTGATTTCGCGGCCTTCGATATTCTTGAGAATTTTCTCGTAGGTGGCGGGCTGGCGGCGGATGTCGTGGTGCTCGGGCAGGCCGTCGATCGAGACGGCGACGCGGACGCGCGGCAGCTTCATCCATTCGACGGGGATGGGGATCACGGCGCTGGTGACGACCAGCGTGAAAATATTCATTTCGCTCAGAATCGGGAGAATGCGGCTGAGTTCTTTGTGGCGGACGAGCGGTTCGCCGCCAACGAGCGAAACGTGGATCGGTTTGTGCTTGCGGACGAGATCGACGACGCCGTTGACGAGCGCGTCACCGCGGAGATCGTTGAGCTGGCGAAGCGTGGTTTCACCGCCGAGATGCGAATCGCCATAGGCGTAGCATCCTGGACAGGTGAGCGGGCACTCGCGGGTGATTTCGATGGAGAGCATGGGAACTTTGCCGGTGAGGATATTGCCCCACGCGGCCAGGATTTCGCGCTTGGTTAGGCTGGGATTGGGAGTGGAGGTGGCCATGGGGCCCATTATGACCCAAAAGCGCGGCGAGGGGAGTTTTGGATTGGCCACGGAGACACAGAGGCGGGGAGGATGGGAAAGAAGCGACGGCAAGGAAAGGCAAGCGAAGCGGGTGGCGCGTCGCGGTGAACACCGAAGTGTGGACGGACCGACGGCTCGCGGAAAAAGCGCCGCGAGCGGTAGGCGCTTTGCGCGCGACTTTTCCCAGCGCTCACGCGCTGGGCTAACTTCTTTCGCGCCTACGGCGCTCAGGAGGGCAGCATGGAGGCAAGGAAGCGGGGAAACGAGGAGGCCGGAAGACCAAATTTGAAATTGGGAATTTAGAGATTTGAGATGGAGGCAACGGCGAAGGCGGGAGAGGAAGAAACAGCAGCGGATTCGTTGACAGGTGAGGGCTTGGGGAGTTACGGTGCGGCGTAACACGCGGTGAAATTGGGAGTGTGTCGAGGAGGGGCGATGAAGCGATATCCGGTTGTGGTGGCAATGCTGTTTGCGTTTGCGGCGGGGGCCCGAGCGCAGGCGCCGCCTGCGAGCGCGGTGCCGACACAGGTACCGGCGGCGGTACCAACGAAGGACGAGCCGCACCATCATCTGGTGCTGGAGAATGCGTATGTGCGGGTGCTGCACGTGGAGATCCCGGCGCACGGTGCGACGCTGCTGCACGCGCACGATTTGCCGTACGTGTCGGTGACGCTGGGCGCGGCGGATTTCGTGAACGCCGTGACGGGCAAGCCGGAAGCGCACGCGACGCTGGCGGATGCGCAAGTGGGCTACTCGAAGGGCGGGTTTTCGCACATCGTGCGGACGGATGCGGGGCAGCCGTTCGCGAATTTCACGGTGGAGCTGCTGAAGGCGCAGGGAGCGGCGAAGAACCGCTGCGTGAAAGTGGTGGCGGATTCGCCGGTGGAATCTTGTCCGCCGGCGGCCGCGGATGCGAATACGCCGGTATTTGAGACGGAGGAGATGCTGGTGGAATCCGGGACGCTTGCGGCAGGCGGGAAGAGGGCGGAAGCGGCGTCGCAATCGCCGTGGCTTTTCCTGGTGCTCGAGAAGTCGGAATTGACGATCACGATTCCGGGGCTGGGCGATAAGACGCTGCATACGGGGGATGCGTTCTGGCTGCCAGCTGGGGCGGCGCCGGCGCTGGCGAATCCGGGAGCGGGGGTTGCGCGGTTTCTGGTGCTGACGTTTAAGTAGCCACGGAGGAAGGAAGGAGGCAAGGAAAACCTTGAAGGCTCGCGGCAACTACGCCGCGAGCGGAACGCGCTTTCGCGCGACCTTTACCCCGCTTACGCACGGGGCTAACCTCTTTCGCGCCTCCGGCGCTGCAAACAACTCGGAGCACACGGACTGCACCTGCGGCGCTGACGGCGGGAACGAGGGAAAAAAGAACCCTCTGGAACACAAAGCGTCACCGTGAGGATTTGGGCTGTCCTACAAAAACCAAACAGTCGTTGGGATCCGAGATGTGAAACTCGGTCATTCCATATTCGCGATCGAACAGATCCCTGATTCGGTATCGATCCTTGAAGTTCTTCACATGCTCCCAAAGTGATTGGATTCCGGAAACCTCGATATAAATCTCGGCATGTCCGCGAACACAATTCATGACTTCCTCGGAGGCAGCCTTCTGGAAGTGGACGGTCTGGCCATCTCTTTCCATGATCAGGTACTCCGGCGTTTGGATCGTGGGGACGAATCCGAGTACGTCCTTATAGAAGGCGAGGGTAGCCTCCATGTTGGCCGCCACTAACATGGGGCTAATTCTTTTCGCTGTCGATGAATCCTGCATCACGAGCCTCCCGATCGCGGTGGTTTTCCGAGTGTAAGGGAGATGATGCCATGGCAAGGCTTCGCACCGGACGTTAAATTGAACGGCCGCCCACCATTCGGTAGTGTCCTAATTTGAGCACGACAGAAGGAACGAAGGCTCGCGGAAAACGCACCGCGAGAGGCAGGCGCTCGCGCGCCACTTTAACCCCGCGCTCCCGCGCGGGGCTAACTTATGTCGCGCCTCCGGCGCTCGGGATGGTCGAAAGGTGCGTTGCTTGCGTGACGCGTTACACCGCAAACTAGGCCACCACCCACCATTCGGGTTCCTTGACCGATGTGCGGGGGTCGTCTAGACTCGTTGTTTCGCCTGGGTGCGTGATTTACGGCAGAGAGAGCTAGCCCTGGCCGATGGGGCGCAGCAAGCAGCGCCCCTACGAAAGCGAAGAAACGGGTGGGCGCCGCGTTGCATGGGCGCGAAACCTGTGGGGCGCGTGGTACGTAATACATAGAGAGATCGAGCGAAAAGCAGAGGAGAAGGATCGTTGCCGAAACGGACGTTTCAGCCGCATGTGCGCCGCCGTCATAAGAAGCATGGCTTCCGCGCACGAATGAAGAGCCAGGGTGGACGGAAAGTACTTGCAACGCGCCGCAAGAAGGGGCGCCACAGTCTCACGCGCGTCTGATCTCGCGCGGCATATATTTCCCCGCGCCAATCGCCTGGTACGCCGGTCCGAGTATGACGCGGTGTATCGCGAAGGCCGCCGCCGGACGAGCCGCGAGTTTGCCGTTTTTCTTCGCGCCAATGGCCTCGATGAAAGCCGGTTTGGCTGGAGCATCAAGAAAGCGCTGGGGAGCGCGGTGAGGCGCAACCGCATCCGGCGCAGAATCCGCGAAATCGTACGATTGCACCGACAGGAGATTTCTGCAGGATGGGACATTGTGATTCACCCGCGCGCGTCGGTGGCTACGGCGGAGTTTGCCGGACTGACGAGCGAGTTGCTGAAATTGCTGCCGAGGCGCGACGCGGCGAGTTGAAGCGCGGCTTGCTTCCGGGGCTGAAGCCCCCTGTTCGGAGCGGATTTATGTCGCGGCCCTTCGTTCCTCAGGGCAGGCTGAAGCCGCGACCTCCTGAAGAGCGTGGAGCCGATTCCGAGCGTCGAGTCGATTCCGGCCACGGCGCGAATTCCCATCAAGGAATCGGCGCGCGCGTGCGCGTGGCGGGCCGGTGGGGATTGCTGCTGTTCGTGCGGTTCTACCAGATTTTTCTTTCACCGTTTTTTGGCGGCGCCTGCAAGTTTTATCCCTCGTGCTCGAAATATGGATATGAAGCGATTGCGCGGCATGGCGCGTGGCGCGGGAGTGTGCTGGCGATGAAGCGATTGCTGCGGTGCCGTCCGTTTACGAAGGGCGGATTTGATCCGGTGCCGGATGTTGCCGGTGAAGGGGAGCCACAGGAGCTTCAGGGGCTAAAGCCCCGCTCTGTTGCGAGAGTTGATGTCACGGCTAAAGCCGTGACCCACAAGGCCCTTCAGGAGCGAAAGCGCCATTTCACTTCGGCGGTTGATGTCACAGCCCTTCGTTCCTCGGGACAAGCTGAAGCCGCGACCCACAAAGATATCGGAGCGGAAGAGGCGAGCCGGACGGCGGTTGGGACGGACATCGAGAGTAAGCGAGGGTTTGCACTGTGAACGAAATGAGCGACCAGGTACGCGCGGTAGTTTTTATTTTGCTCGCGCTACTGGTTCTTTTTGCGTGGGGACATTTCTACAAACCGCCCGTTCCGCCACCGCAGCCTGCCGCTAACGGGGCCGCGCAGGTGGCACCCGCGGCGGGTGCGGGGCAGGCAGCGACGTCGGGGAGCCAATCTTCTGCGTCGGTAACGACGGCGAGTGCGCCGGCTAAACCTTCGGCGATTCCAGCGATACAAGCGGCGCAAGAAAAGATTGTGGTGGTGGAGAGTGCGCTGTATCGCGTGGAGCTTTCCAATCACGGCGGAGTGGCGCGCAGCTGGAAGCTAAAAAAATATATGACGGACCAGAAGCCGCCGCGGCCTCTGGATCTGGTAAATCCCGACGCGGCGAAAGAAGTGGGCTGGCCGTTTTCAGTGGTTCTGGGCGATGCGCAACTGGAAGCGGCGGCGAACACAGGACTTTACGAAGTGACGTCTTCCGGCGCGG
Source organism: Candidatus Acidiferrales bacterium (assembly GCA_050746925.1). Taxonomy (GTDB): domain Bacteria; phylum Acidobacteriota; class Terriglobia; order Acidiferrales; family UBA7541; genus Palsa-295. The sequence continues at coordinate 36,623 of JBOGNA010000132.1, read as the reverse complement.
GCCCGAACGGCGATCTGCAAGCGCCCGCCGACGTGACGTTCCACTGGAGCGATGGGCACCTGGCTGTGACGAAGAAGCTTTCCTTCACTCCAGACTACGAGCTGAAGGTGGAATGCGCGGCGACGGTGGACGGAAAGGCAATCCCGGCGGCCATCGCCTGGCGCGGCGGGTTCGGCGACAAAGAGGTTTACAACGCGGCGCAGCTGGTAAGCGTTTTCTACAAGCAGAACGGAAAGCTGGAGCTGCTGCAGTACAAGAAACTGGGAGTTTCGGGAAACCAGGCGCAACCGGCTGTGCAGAACGGGCCGCTCGAATACCTCGGCGTGGAAGACCAATTTTTTACCGCGGCGTTTCTTCCGGACGGAACCAATCTCTCGCTGTGGCACTGGATGCAAAACCACAACGTGACCGTGGATGACAAGACGGTCGCCGAGCCCGAAGCGGAAATGGCGGCGGGGACGATCGAACCGGTGACGCTGCACGCGCGGCTGTACGTGGGACCGAAAGATTTAACGCTGCTGAGTAAGGTGAAGCCGCCGCTCGAAGAGCTGGTGCAGTTCGGCTGGACCGGGATCATCGCCAAGCCGATTTTCGAGATCTTGAAATGGATCGTCCGTTACGTGCCGAACTACGGCTGGGCGATCGTAATCCTGACGCTCATCATTAACATGGCGATTTTCCCGTTGAAGATGAAAAGCTGGCGCTCGATGCAGAAAATGCAAAAGGTGGCGCCGGAAGTGCGGCAGATTCAGGATCGCTATAAGAAATATTCGATGAGCGATCCGCGCAAGAAAAAAATGAACGAAGAGGTGATGGCGGTTTATTCGCGCGAAGGCATCAATCCGATGGGAAGCTGCATCCCGATGCTTTTCCAGATGCCGATCTGGTGGGCGTTGTGGCGTGTGTTGAACGGCGTGATCGAATTGCGCCACGCGCCGTGGATCTGGTGGATTCACGACCTCTCCGCGAAGGATCCTTACTATATTTTGCCGATCGCGATGACGATCACCATGTACCTGACGACGAAAATGACGCCGCAGACGACGGCTGACCCGTCGCAGCAGAAAATGATGCAGTTCATGCCGCTTTTCATGGGCGTGATTTTCTTCCGGTTGTCGAGCGGGCTGAATCTGTATATGTTTACGAGCAACTTGGTGGGAATGGGCCAGCAATATTATCTGAATCGCACCGAACCGCTCCCTTCGAGGAGCAAATTCAAGAAGAAGAACGAATGAACGAAGGACGACGTCCGGCCGGGAAACGGCCGCCATTCAAAGATGCTCCTCGCGGCGAAGCGCATTTCGACCGGGCGCGCGCCGTGGAAGAGCTGAAGCGCTATCTGGATGTGTGCGTGCGCGGGATGGGGCTTGAAATCGAGTATGAGATTTCGGTGGCGGCGCAAACAAATGCGGGAGCGGATGACGACGCGGCCGGCAACTCGCTGAGCGCGCCGGTGGCCGATGCAGCCGAAGTGGTGGTGGCGTTTCGCGGTGGCGATGAAGCTCTGCTGCTGGAACACAACGCCGAGCTGCTGCTGGCGCTCGAACATATCGCGCACCGCTGGCTACGGCTCGATCCGCGGCTGCACGATCACGTGCGATTCGATTGCGGAGAATACCGGGCGACGCGGCTGGATGAACTGAAATTATCGGCGCGCGTGGCGGCGCAGCGCGTGCGCGAGACGGGGCAGCCGTTTCGATTCAATCCGATGTCGTCGCGCGAGCGCCGGCTGATTCACCTGGAATTGAATGGCGCAGCCGGAGTGCGAACGATGAGCGAAGGCGCCGGCGATCACCGGCAGCTTGTGATTTATCCTGCGAGCAATCCGAACAAAAGATAGTTCCCGCCACAGAGGCACTGAGTCACAGAGAGTGCCGAAGCAAAAAATAGAAAAGTGAAACTTGAAACTGGCGGACCGCTCGACCTCCAGAACGCAGACGTTGTTGCCGCATTCTCGGCCACCGAAAACCGGGAGAGATTCTTCGACTGCGGGCCGGCTCGTCCCGCAGGAGCGGGACGAAAAGCGAAAAGAGCCGGCCCTCCGCTCAGAATGACGGGCTTCGTTTGGCGTTCGATGCAAGCTGCGGGGATCCCACCGAACTAAATTTCGAGGGTGTAGCCTTTCTTGCCTACGTTGAAGGCTTGCGTGGAGCCGATGCGGTCGCTGCGGCCGGAGCATTCGTGAATGTGGCCGCAGAAGAGATAGACGGGCTGGACGCGATCGACCCATGCGCGCAGCGTGGGACTGCCGGCATGTTTGCCCGCGGCGAATTCGTCGAGGCGCGTATCGAGCGGCGGAAAATGGACGACGAGGTAGAGCGGCTTGAGATTGTCGAACGCGGCGAGCGCCTTTCCGATTTCCTGTTCTGAATATTCACCGGGAGTGTTGAAGGGCGTGATGTTGCTGTAGCCGAGGCCGGCCCACTCGGTGGTGCCGCGTTCGGATGTGAGGGGCCTCACCTGGCGGTGGAAATCGATGAAGCCGAAGCGGCGGCAGAAGTCGCGCGTCTCGTCGTGGCTCTCGTGATTGCCGGGGAGCACCCAGACTTTTTCGCCGAGCGGCTTCAGGATTTCGCCGCAACGGTCGAGATCCTTGCCGAAGGTGGAGAGATCGCCGGCGGCGATGTAGATGTCCGCGGGCTGCGCGACAATCTTATTGAGGGCGCGAACGTCGCCGTGAATATCGCTGAAGATTAGGACTTTCATGGCGCCACCGCATGATGCGGGATGCGCGTCAGGTTTTCCATAAACATTCCGTTCTGTTCCCAGCCTTCTTCCACCACTTTACCACCGGAATCAAAAACAACGATGTAGGTGAAGGGCTGCGGGCGGCGGCGCTTGGGGTTGACGAAGCGATTTTCTCCGAACTCGATGATGTGCAGGCCCTCCTGCGCGGAGCTGCGGATCACGGGAAAGCGCGCGAAGCTCCAGTAGAGGCGCACTTCGGGCAATTGCATCGCTTCCGCCAGGAAGGCATCGCTCGGAGAATCGGGAGTAAAGGCGAACGTTTGCGGCGCGAGGTGGCGGATGTCGAACCGCGATTGATAAACGCCGTCGCCCGAGCGGATGACGCCGCCCCAACTGAGCCACGAAGGAGGAAGCGGAAGCGCGGCCATGCGATCGACGGCGATGTGATTTTCGGCGGCGAAAGCCTTTACCTGCTGCATCACCATGTGATGCGCGGTCCAGCACGCAGCGAGGTAGAGCAGCATCGCGTAAGTTCCAAACTGGCACCAAGCGGAACGTTTCATGCGGTGGCCCCATGCGGCGCGCGCGGGAAGAAAAATCAGCGCGGTGAGGGTGAGAATCGCAGCGACGAGAACCCACACGTGGAACGGGTATCCGACCGACCGCGCGACCTGCCATCCGGCGACCGCGGCGAGCGCGAAGAAGATTGACGACTGCGTGGCGCGCTTGCGGCTCTTCGCGCGATCGCTGTAAATCCACGCAATTACCTGCGGCAGCAAAACGATCGACGTAAACGTGAGATCGATGATGAAGAGCAGATCCCAGGCGACGCGCTGCTGCGAAAATGGCGTTAGCATACGGGTGCCGAAGGAGGTCATGCCGTCGAGCAGGATGTGGCTCGCGATTCCGACGCCGTAGATAACCGTGAGCATGCTCCAGGAAGGCGCTTCCATTTTCAGACGACGAGCGGCCCAGCGCGTGAGCCACGCGAGGATCGCGGCGAAAAACGGCAGACCGACGAAGGAGTGCGTGATGCCGCGATGGTATTTGATGATGGCGAGCGGGTCGTGGGAGATTACGTCGGCGACCGTATCGACATCGGGAAAAACAGCGCCCAGCGTAGCAGCAAAAATTGCGACGCGGCCGTGGCGGTCGGAGAAATATCCTTTGCCGAGGAGAGCGCCGGTGATGCCGTGAGTTACCGGGTCCATGAACGATGGGACGAGCCGAAATTGTACATGATTCGGCGGAGGCTCAAGAAATCCCGATGAGGGGGTGGCCTTTCGCGACCACCTCTCCGATGAGGCGCGCCGATACGCCCCGGCGCTCCATCGCCGCGAGGGCCGATTTCGCGGCTTCCGGCGCGATGGCTACGAGCAGGCCGCCGGATGTTTGCGGATCGAAGAGCAGGGCGCGAAATTCGTCCGGGACGCTCGTTGCAAACTCGACGCAGCTTTCGACGAACTCGCGATTATTTTTCATTCCGCCGGAGAAGAAACCGCCGCGGGCCGCTTCGATTGCGCCGGTGAGATACTCGATGCGGGAGTGATCGATATTCAGCGAAACGCCGCTGCCGATAGCCATTTCGCGGGCATGGCCGAGGACGGCAAAGCCGGTGACGTCGGTGACGGCGTGGACGGGCCGATCAGCCTGGGCGGCGCCGCCATTCTTTTGCGAAGTTGCCGCGTCATCAACTTCGTGCAGAGCTTCAGCGGCATCGCGATTGAGGCGAGTCATCGAAGCAGTGGCGGCGGCGACCCACGACTCCTCCGCGCGGCCTTGCTTCAGCGCGGTGGAAATCACGCCGGTGCCTACCGGCTTCGTGAAAAGCAGCAGATCGCCCGGGCGGGCACCGACATTTTTCCAGATGCGATTCGGGTGGATCAGGCCGGTGACGGCGTAGCCGAACTTCAGCTCGTCGTCGCGGATGGAATGGCCACCGACGACGGTGCAATTGGCTTCCGCCATTTTCGCGAGGCCGCCGCGGAGAATTTGTTCGAGAATTTCCGGCGGGCTGGTGGCGGGAAACGCGACGATGGTGAGCGCCGAAATCGGGCGGCCGCCCATCGCGTACACATCGCTGAGAGAATTCGCGGCAGTGACCTGGCCGAAGAGAGCTGGGTCGTCAACGATCGGCGTGAAAAAATCCACGGTCTGGACCAGGGCGAGCTCGTCGGTGAGGCGGTAAACCGCGGCGTCGTCGCTAGTCTCGAAGCCCACAAGGACGTTGGGGTCAGTTTGCGAGGGGAGGCGCTTCAGTACCGCGTCGAGAATGCTGGGGCTGAGCTTTGCTGCGCAGCCGGCCGCCTTTGCCGTCGTAGTGAGTCGAACTGTTTCCGACACTTCGAGCCTCCCGAATTCAATCGAGGATTATAGCGCCTCGCCGCAAGGTATGGGCAAATGGGAGCTGACGCTGGCTCAAGAAGGAATTTCTGATTCGAGATACCTCGGCGATCGAAACAATCAGGCCGAAGCGGCGGCGGAGCGGATGGGAATCGTGATGGCTTTCGGCGGCTCGGCGGCGGTTTGCGCGGTGGAAAGCATGTGGCAGCAGCCGTCGAAGACGGCGCCCGGTTCGATGATCAAACACGGAGTATGAATCTCGCCGGTGACGATGGCCTTGGTCTGAATTTCGACGCGTCCGCGCGCCTGAATCACGCCGTCAAACCTTCCGCCGATGATGACGCTGTTCCCGTCGATTTGCCCCTCGACCGTGGAGTTCTCTCCCAGAATCAGCGTTTCGGAGGAGACGAGTGTTCCCTTCACCGCGGCATCGAGGCGGAATGTGCCCGCGACCTCGAGCTTGCCCTCGAACCGGACACCTTGTTCGAGGAAGCCGGTCCATTCGCCCGAGTCCTGATTCTTTCGATCAAACCACGGCAGCGCCATTCCTTAACTCCTACATTAGTAATTCTATTTTCCCATGAATTGATCGTATAGGCGGGCTAAATCACTATCGTCGTAGTATTCAAATACTAACTGACCGCCGCGTCCTGTGGACTTCGGATGTACCAAGACGCGAGTGCCATAGGCACGCTGCAGTTCGTCGATAGCAGCTTTGAGGTTTGCGTCGGGTTGGAGGACCGCTCGCGTGGCGCGCGGCTTGGCGGCACGAGTGGCCAGACGTTCTACCTGGCGGACCGTCATGCCGGTGCGCGCGATTCGGCGGGAAAGTTCGAGGCGCGCGTGGCTATCGGCGACCGCGAGCAGAGCGCGGCCATGACCAGCAGTGAGGCGGCCTTCTTCGAGCAGGTCTTGAATCGGCTCCTCGAGTTTCAGGAGGCGGACGGCATTCGCGATCGTGGCGCGGTCTTTTCCCGTGCGGTCGGCGACTTGTTCCTGGGTGAGATTGAATTCTTCGCACAGACGCTGGAATGCGTGCGCTTGCTCGATCGGATTCAGATCCTCGCGCTGGAGGTTTTCGACTAGGGTCATCTCGAGCGCCATTTCTTCGGGGACATCGCGCACGACGACGGGAACACGCTGCATTCCGGCGCGCTGCGCGGCGCGCCAGCGGCGCTCGCCGGCAATCAGCTGATATCGATTGTTGATTCGGCGCACGACGAGAGGTTGAACGATGCCGCTCGAAGTGATCGATCGGGCGAGCTCGTCAAGCGCGTCTTCGCGAAAGCGTGTGCGCGGCTGATAGGGGCTCGGATCGATCAGGTCGATGTCGGCTTGAAGTAATCCGTCACTCTGGGTTGTTGGCGGGGTCGTCGTGCGGATCGTCGGGTTCGACGTCGCTGACGGTGTTGTTGGCGTGGGGTGCTCCAGCGCTGGCGCTACCGCCGCTGCTGCTCCCGACGCCGCCACTGCCGCCGGCACCGGCTGCTGCTGCTGCGGCTGATTCGGCTGCTGGGGCTCCGGCTCCCGGATCAGTGCGCCTAGTCCCCTGCCCAAGGCGTTTCTCGGCATTAGCGATGACCTCCTTAGCTAGCTGAATGTAGCTTTCAGCACCTTTACTATGTATGTCGTAGAATATTACTGGTTTGCCGTGACTGGGAGCTTCGGCGAGGCGGACATTGCGCGGAATTACGGACTCGAATACCTGGGAGCCGAAGAAGCTCCGAAGGTCGGCGGCGACTTGCTTCGAGAGCGTGGTCCGGTCGTCGTACATGGTTAGGAGGATGCCCTCGATAGCGAGGGCGGGATTGATGGTGCGCCTGAGCCGCATCAGGGTATCGAGGAGCTCGGAAACACCTTCGAGCGCAAGGTACTCGCACTGAATCGGGACGAGAACCGAATCGCTGGCTGCGAGGGCGTTTAGGGTCAGAAGGTCTAGGGCTGGCGGCGAGTCGATCAGGATGAATTCGTATGGCGATGCGATTCCCTGCAGGACTTCTTTCAGCCGGTATTCTCGGCGCTCCATGGAGACCAGTTCGACAGCAGCACCTACCAGATTCTTATCGGATGGAATTAGATCGAGGCCTTCCACTTGGGTGCGGAGGGTGATGCGTTCGAGCGGCTCGTCGAGCACTAGCGATTGGTAGAGAGTGCGGCGTGCTGGATCCTTCGGGAAGCCGAGCGCGCTGGTTGTATTGCCTTGCGGGTCGCAATCGACTACCAAAGTGCGCTTCTCGGCTACGGCTAGAGAGGCACCGAGATTTACGGCAGTGGTGGTCTTGCCCACACCGCCCTTTTGATTAGAGATCGCGATAATCCGCGCCAATTTTCCTCCGAGGATAGGCGAATTTACAGAAACTGTCTGAGCGATGCAAGATGTTTCACGTGAAACAATTGCGAAAATTATCTGATACGAGGAAATGTTCCACGTGGAACACACAAAGGTGTGTGCTCTAGCGCTTTGGAGTTCCTACGAGGATGAATCGGCGATCCGAATTCGGTATTTGAACGGGATCATGCCAGCTCCAGGATTCTTCTTTCGAGAGCTCTTGAACATCGTCTTCCCCGAGCCAGAGGGCTACCACTCCTCCCGGTGCCAGCTGGCGCCTCGCCCAGCGAAGTAAATCGTCAAACTGGCCGAGAGCGCGAGCTGTGATGCAATCGAAGTGGGAATCGGGACCCTTCACATCCTCCATGCGGCACCGCAAAGCCACGGCATTTTTAAGCCGAAGCTCTCTGATAATTTCGCTCAAAAAGGCGAATTTCTTGCCATTGGACTCGATGAGTGTTGTCTTCAGGCCGGGTAAGGCTGCTGCCAGAGCGAGACCCGGAAAGCCGGCGCCAGAGCCAACGTCGGCGAGCCGACCTTTTTCCAGCGGAAGCAGCGAAAGGGCGAATAAGCTCTCCCCGAAGTGAAATCGGAGTATCTGGTCGATTTCCGTGACTGTCGTCAAGGAAATGGACCGATTCCACTTCAGAAGCAGAGCGATGTAGATCCTGATCTTGTCATTCAGAGCTGGTGAAGACTCTAGTCCATAGGGAAGAAGCGCCGCGTCGATTTGAGAGTCCGCTATCAAGGTCACTAGAGCTCTCGCTTGAGCGGCGATTCGGCGATAAAACACCTATTTTGCATGACTCTGCCCCGATTCTATCGAACTTGCACCAACGCCCTCGCCTGCCGCAAGCGCTGTTCGAATGCGCGCGGGGGCAAGCAAGCCGACCGTTAGATCTGCTGTAAAGTGCGCGGCAGTTGAGGGAACCAGGCTCTCGGTCCAAGTGCGGATTCCTGCGAAAAGCAAACCGACCGTAAATGTCGAGATGAGTCCGCGGCGTCCCTGATATAAGTGCGCCAGAGAGAAAAGGATCGAGCAGAATAGAATGCCGAGAATTGCTGAGTGTGACCAGTCCTCAAAAACGCGCAGGGCAAAGCCTCGATAGACTAGCTCCTCACAGACAGAGACTGTCGCGACCAGCGCGAAGAAGGCGAGCCGCTCCACACTATCTCGAGGAAATAGCTTGAGGGCGAGCTGCGGCACGGCACCGCCGAGTTCCGAAGGACGTAAGACGATCTTACGCAGGCTAATAATCTGATTTAAAAGGAGTAATAGAGATACTACTACAGTTATAGTTATGGTGAAGTTGGCTGGTGAAAACTGCAGGCCAAGCTGCGAGGGCCTAATGCCGTGGGCAGCCGAACGCCAGAGGATAACGCCGGCTGCGAGCCATTGAAATACGATTGTCGAGGCATAGATGGACAGCCGATCCGCCCGGGTCGTGTCCGGCAGGGCGATTAATTGCCGGACGCGTCGCCGACCGAGCACGGGAACGGCGACCGCAAGAATGACTAGAATGAGTGCGAAGTCCCAGTGCATTGCGAAATTTCCAAACTGCATGTGCGTGGCTACGAGCGCTGTGCGCGCGATTTACATGGGAAAATGGGCCGCCGCCCAATCCCGCCGGTGAAGCTTCGCCCACTGCGTACCATGAAGCCTGCTGCGGCATTACGATGAAAACATTTTTGTGGGGCGGGAGCAAGCCGAACGAAAAGTTTCATAGGGAGCAGTGACACTCTTTGTTGACACTGACGGATGCGCCGCCGTATGTTTCTCGTTCGTTCTTTTCCGGCAGTTTCCGGTGGGTATGAAGGCGGCATGAAAATTCTGGTTCTAGGAAGCGGCGGTCGCGAACATGCGCTGGTGTGGAAGTTGCGCCAATCACCGAATGTCGAGAAGGTGTGGTGCGCGCCTGGGAATGGCGGAATTGCGAGCGACGCCGAGTGTCTTCCGATCGACTTGAACAACGTGCAGGCAGCGGCTGATCTTGCATTGCGGATTGGCGCGGATTTGACGATAGTCGGTCCGGAACTTCCGCTCGTGCTGGGCATTGCGGACGAATTTGCGAAGAGAGGCCTCGCGCTGCTGGGTCCGACGCAGAAGTCGGCGCAGCTCGAGGGCAGCAAGATTTTTGCCAAGCAATTTATGGAGCGGCACGGAATTCCAACGGCCGCCGTCTATGGGATTTACGATCAGGCGGTCGATGCTTACACGGAACTTTGTTCGGTGGATTGGCCGCTGGTGATCAAGGCGGACGGCCTGGCGGCGGGAAAGGGCGTGCTCGTGACGTCGTCGCCGGATGAAGCGACGGCGTTTATCGATCGCGTGATGGAGAAAAAAGAATATGGGGATGCAGGAAAGCGAATCCTTTTCGAGGAGGGCCTGAAGGGCGAGGAGCTGTCGTTCATCATTTTGACCGACGGAAAAAATTTCATGCGAATGGCGCCGACGCGAGATCACAAGCGTGCGTTCGACGGAGATTCAGGACCGAACACGGGCGGCATGGGCGCGTACTCGACGGACGATATTTTGCCGGCGGCTCTCGAAAATACGATCGTCGAGACGATCGTACGGCCGACGCTTGCTGGGCTCGAGAAAGACGCGATGCCGTACCGCGGATTTTTGTATTTCGGCCTGATGCTGGCGGCCGAAGGTCCGAAAGTGCTCGAATTCAATTGCCGGCTGGGCGATCCAGAGACGCAGGCGATCATGCTCCGGGCTGACTTCGATTTTGCGGAAGCTTGCGCCGCGGCTGCGCGTGGCGACCTGGGAAAGGCATCAGCGAAGTGGTCGCCCGCAGCGAGCATCTGCATCGTGATCGCATCGGAAGGCTATCCAGCGAGCCCATTGACGGGTAGGGAGATCAAAGGACTCGATGCTGCCGGGAAAATCTCGGCTGGGCACGTCTTTCACGCCGGGACCAGGGTGGATTCGACTACATACTACACGAGTGGTGGCCGCGTGGTGGGGGCATCGGCCAGCGGAGGGGACCTAAGTGAAGCTCGTCGAGCCGCGTACGATGTGTGTAGTTACATCAAGATTCAGGGATCGCATTATCGCAAGGACATCGGACGTCCGATTGAACGGAAGCAAGGGGCATAGGGGAATTTCGGCCCTGATTCTGGGTCGCTGATTAGGTGGAATCGGCGAATGTGCGGCGGACCATACTGGCGGAATAGGAGATGCACGGGTGACTACAGGAAACATGAAGGGAAAGCCGACGGTCGGAATCCTGATGGGATCGGATACGGACCTCCCGGTGATGAGCGAGGCGGGTAAGACGCTCGATAAATTTGGGATCGGGTACGAGATGGAGGTGGTGTCTGCTCACCGGACGCCTGCGCGGGCGCATGAATATGCGACGTCGGCGGCGGGGCGCGGGATCAAGGTGCTGATTGTTGGTGCGGGGGCGGCGGCGCATCTGGCGGGCGTGATGGCCGCGAACACGACGATTCCCGTGATCGGGGTGCCGCTGGCGACGAGCGCATTGAATGGCATGGACGCACTTCTTGCGACGGTACAGATGCCGGGCGGAATTCCCGTAGCGACGATGGCGATCGATAAGGCCGGTTCCGTGAATGCGGCGATTTTCGCGGCGGAGATTCTGGCGTTGTCGGACCCGGAGATTGCGCGGCGGCTGGTGGCGCACAAAGAGGATCTGGTGCGCGGAGTTGCGGAGAAAAATGCCCGTCTTCGGGAGCAATTAGGTCAAAAGAAATAGCGGTGAATCTTCAGTGAGGATCTTTCGAACTTGGCTGACGTGCAGTCGGTGAGAGTCAGTCCCCGGTCGGCTTGAGCAGGGACGGTGCATCGGTGGGACGTTCTTTCTTCTCGCCAGGCTTCTTAGGTTCATTGGGCGGCGGAAGAATCCACGAAAATCCAGTTTGAAATCCGATGACAGCCATGGTTTCGCGCGCATTCGGCGGGGCAACGACGTTCAGCGCGGCGCGCATGAACTGCGTGCCGTCGGCGGTTGCGATCTTGTTGCTGATGCCTTTCAGCAGCATCGCAGCTACTGAGGCCATGACCGGATCCGAGGTGGATAGTTTTTCGAGGCGCGGATCCCTTTGGCGCAGCATATCGAGGACAGTCGGAGAAGTATCGCCGGGCGGATAGCGAAATTCGATGAGCGTTAGCGGCTGTCCTTTTTCCGGCGGCCAGTCCTGAAGATAGTGAGGGTGCAGGACGCGTGTTTCCCAATACTCGCCGCGCTGAGGGAATTGCTCGATCGAGTAGTTCATGTGCCAGACTTCGGGGCCATAGCCTGGGATGTAATCAGTAAGGACCAGTTCGACGATCGGCTCGCCCTCTGCCAGATCCATCTTGGCATGTAATTCCTTGACGACTTGATTCAAGCGATCCCACAAACCCTGTCCAACGAACTCGATGTCGGTGGCCTCGTTTCCTTCTTCGGCGGTTTTCAGCTTAGGACCCTCGGGATTCACGCGGCCGCGCAGGCGGGGGAGTTCTCGATCCAGCCGAGCGATTTCTTTTTGCGAGGAGGGCGAAAACCAGTCGATGGCGCCGAGCAGCACGCCGGCCCGGTCGCCGATGAGTGCGACAGGCAGCGGCGGATGCGTTTGCGGTTCGAAGGGGTTTTCGACAGTGCCGACGAGAATGGCATCCTTCACGACCGCGATGAGGACCCGGCCGGCAGCGAGATTTGCAACCACTTCTTCGCCTGGCTGGTCGGTCTGGTTCTGAGCCAGCGTGCGGGGCGCTCGGGAAAAACAAAGAACGGCGATCACGCCAGCGAGGAGCGCGCATATAAATAAGCGGTGCGCCAAAGACACAGACGCAGGGCGGAAGCTGCCGGGTAGGGACACTAGGCTCCTGAAATGGACGCGATTTCTTTGCGCGCGATCGCCTGGACCGCGGTGATGGCGACGACGTTGGCGATGTCGTCCGAAGTGCAGCCGCGCGAGAGATCATTGGCGGGGCGCGCGAGTCCTTGCAGGATCGGTCCCAAAGCTATGGCGCCGGCGAGGCGTTCGACAAGCTTGTAGCCGATATTGCCGGAGTCGAGGTCGGGGAAGATCAGCACGTTGGCGCGGCCGGCAACCGGCGAGCCGGGGGCTTTACTCGCTCCGACGGCGGCAACGAGTGCGGCGTCAGCCTGGAGTTCGCCATCAATGGCCAGGTCGGGCTGGCGCGCTTTGGCGATGCGCAGGGCTTCGCGTACCTTTTCGACGCGAGCGTGCGAGGCGGAGCCTTTGGTCGAAAACGAGAGGAGAGCTACGCGCGGCTCGGTTTCGAGGAATGCTCGGGCGTTTTCCGCCGTGGCGAGCGCGATTTCAGCCAGTTCCTGGGCGGTGGGTTCGGGAACCACGCCGCAATCGGCGAAGAGCAGCGCGCCTTTTTCGCCGAATTGAGTGCCATTGGCCTGGGAAGCGATCATCAGGAAGAAGCTGGAGACGATGCGCGCGCCGGGCGCGAGGCCAATCGAGTGCAAGGCGGCGCGAACGGTGTCCGGCGTGGAATTGGCGGCGCCGCCGACCGTTGCATCGGCGTGGCCGGCGGCGACGCTGAGGGCTGCGAAATAGAGCGGCTTGCGCGCGAATTCCTGTGCTTCTTCGTGAGTCAGCCCGCGCGCGTGGCGCCGGTCGAAGTACATTTCCGCGTATTCGTTGAGATGAGAGCTCGAGAGTGGATCGAGGGTTTCAATGCCGTCGAGCTTCGCGCCGTGGCGGTCCGCGACGGCGCGGATCATATTGGCGCGGCCGAGGAGAGTGATTTTTGCGTAGCGCTCCGAGGTGATCTGCGCGGCGGCGCGAATTACTCGTTCGTCCTCGCCTTCCGGCAGAACCACTCGCTGCGGAAAAGTTCGCGCTTTGCTTTTGAGCCTGTCGAGCAAGTCCATTGATGTGAAGTTACCACAAATCGGAGGAGCAGAGGGTGCGCTGCTCGACGTACGGCCTCCCAAATTCGGCGCCAGCAGGGACGGCTTCAGCAAGCTCCGCCTTCTCCGCAGGCATGGCGCATTCGCACGGGGCGTCGAACAACGGCCTCGTCCGCGCTGTCCTAATCGCTGCGGAGTCTAGTAAACTCAACAGGCACCAATCAACTACGCGGGAAAGGGAAATGAGCATAATTGAAGCATTTAAAGGAGGGGGTCTGAGATCCCCGAAACGTATTCGTCACAATGGGAAGCGCGTATCGGACATTCTGGAAGCGCACGTGAAATTCGTGCGAGGCGATGAGACCGGCGCGCGAGCCGACCTTGCCGGCGCAGACCTCTCTCGCGCGGACTTGTACAAAATGAATCTGGCGTATGTGAACCTGCAGGGCGCGAATTTGACGGGAGCGAATCTGCGTGAGGCCAAGCTCGCGTCGGTGGATTTCAGCAAAGCGAAACTTCATCGGGCGGACCTGCGCAAGGCCGACCTTACCGAAGCGAACCTGAGCGGCGCAGACCTCTCGGAAGCGCAGGTGGGCGGAGCAGAGCTATTCCGCGCGGACCTACGCAATGCCAATCTTCGCCGAGCGAATTTCGGAGCGACGAACTTCCGGCAGGCGGAAATCAGCGGCGCGGATTTTCAGGGCGCGGTGCTGCAAACCACGATTCTGCGAGAAACGAATCTGGAGGGCGTGGATCTTTCCGGCCTGGATCTTACGACCACCCTGCTGCCACCGGGTTACAAGCGATCGAGCGCGGCAAAAGGCTGAAGGCGTTTTGCGATGGCGCAGGCAAAACAACCGACCACCCCCCCCACAACCTGGATCCAGGTGGAAGACTATCGCGTGCCGGGTGGCTGGGTGGGGCGGGAACAAGTGGCGGCCCGTTCGCGAGCGTATTGCGAGCTCCTGGAGAAGGGCCAGATTGTTTTTTTCCGCGCGCCTCCCTTTCATTTCCCGATCGACGACCAGGATTTCCTTTTGTCGCAGGAATGGACCGAGCTGCGGCTGCACAAAAATGTGTCCTACCGGCCGACAGAGGATTTATTGCGCGGCGTTTCGGGCGACGCGCGGACGATCGATCGAATTCATAGCATTATGCGGAACTACAGCGCGCAGGTGATCGAGTTCCTGACGAAATTCCTGGCACCCTACGCCGGAAAGTGGACTCTCGATTTCGCGAGCTTCCGGCCGATCGAGGAAGAAGGCCGCGATCTTCCGATCCACAAACGAAACGACCTGCTGCACGTGGACGCGTTTCCGAGCCGGCCGACGCGCGGCGGTCGGATTTTGAGGGTTTTCACGAATCTAAATCCCAAGCGGCCGCGGGTGTGGAATACGACGGAAGGTTTTGAGTCGCTCGCTCGCCAGTTTGCGATCGACGCAGGCCTGCAACAGATTGCCGAGGACGATTCCGCGATCAGCCGCACGGTGCAAACCTGGGGCGAGAAACTCGGGTTCCGCGGCATGGGCCGAACGGCTTACGACATGTTCATGCTGCGTTTTCACGATTATTTGAAGGAGAACGAAAAATTTCAGGCAGACTGCCCGAAATACCGGCTGGAATTTCCGCCACTCGCCACCTGGCTGGTTTTTACCGATTGCGTGGCGCACTCCGTGATTTCCGGCCAGTACGCGATCGAGCAGACGCTTCTGATTCCTCCGCAGGCGCTGGCCGCTCCGCAGGCCGCGCCGTACCGAATCCTCGAAGGCATCGCTGGCCGACAGCTTGTTGCGCAGTAGCGCTTTCCCCACATTCGTATCCGGCGATTTTCCACACCACAGTATTGACTCAGTAGAAGTATCAGAGTATTAATCTGTTTTTACCCTCGGGTTAACCCAGCCCGTCTCGAATCGGCCTAGAAGGTTTACATCTTTCTTGAGGAGGAGTCTCTTGCGAACTACCAGCAAGCTTGCGAAGGTGTTTGTGCGTTTACTTCAATTCGAGAGCGTTCATCTTTCAGCCCGGCTCCGGCAGACGCTGGCCGTCGTCGTGGCATTCACATTCATTTTCACTCCGATTGCAGGAATCGGCTTTCCGGCTGCGGCGGCAGCCATGCCGATGCCGGCTGCTGGTCCGGGTGGCGGTAGTGCGAGCGGCGGCTGCGAACTGAATTCGGCCCGCGGACAGATTCAGCACGTCGTTTACATCCAGTTCGACAATGTCCACTTCACCCGCGATAACCCAAACGTCCCCTCCGACCTCGAACAGATGCCCAACCTCTTGAACTTCATTACAAGCAACGGCGTAATGATGACGAACCATCACACGCCGCTGAAATCTCACACGGCGGACGACATTATTACCTCGCTCACCGGAGTGTACCCGGATAAGCACGGCCAGCCGATTGCGAACGCCTTTGGATGGTTCACGCCGCCTGGCAGCCCGTTTTTCGACGGCTTTGCCGCATCGTTTCAGTACTGGACCGACATCGTCAACGCCACGACTGATCCGACGTTCTTCATGATCACAAAGGACGGTAAGAACGCCCCGGCGCCGTGGGTTCCATGGACGCGAGCAGGATGCAATGTAGGGGCCGTCTCGATCGCCAATATGGAGCTTGAGAATGTGGCGGGCGACCTTCAAAGCGTGTTTGGGTCCGACCCGACCGAGCTTGCGGCGGCACTGGCGGAAGCCAAAGCCAACCGCAACATGGCGATTGCCGATTTCGAAGGAATCGCGGTTCATTGCGCGGCCGGTAATGCCGTCTGCTCGAGCGGGAACCACGGCGAGCCGGACATCCTCACTCAAGAACCGGGAGGCTATACCGGATTCAATGCGCTGTACGGCCACAAGTTTGTGGCACCGGTGGTCAGTCCGAGCGGGCCGCTGAATGACCTGGACGGGAATTTGATAACGGACACCCACGGCAATACCGGCTTCCCGGGATTCACGGGAATATCGGCAGCCCAGGCTCTGTCCTACGTGGCGGCGATGCAAGAGCACGGCGTGCCGGTTACGTATGCTTATATTTCCGACGCGCATGACAACCACGCCCATGACATAGCGACCGCTCCTGCGGCGTGCTCGACCGATCCGGAGCTGGCCCTCGGAAATGCGAATGGGCCGGGTAGTATCTGCTACGTCGCACAGTTGGCCGCTTACAACGAAGCGTTTGGGAAATTCTTCGCGCGGCTGGCGGCGGACGGCATCAACAGGCAGAACACGCTCTTCGTAATCACCGCCGACGAGGGCGACCACTATGCTGGCGGAGCCCCGTTCAACGCGAGCTGCGACGGTGTAACGATCGCGTGCAACTACATTAATTCGGCGACCGGCAAGAGCGTGGTCGGTGAAATCGACACGAACTTGACCGGCTTGCTGGCCACAGAACAAAATATTACGTCGATCTTTGACATCCAGACCGACATGGTTCCCGTGTTCTATATCGATGGCAATCCGCCCGTAGGCGATCCGCTGGCCCGTAGTTTCGAACGGGCTTCGGCGAAGCTGACTGCGGTAAACCCTCTGACAGGCAACACCGACAACCTGACCGAGGCGCTGGCAGACCCCGTGGAGCTGAAGCTGCTGCACATGGTGACGGGCGATCCGCAGCGGACACCGTCGTTTGTGATGTTTGGCAATCCGGACTACTTCCATTTGACCGGCGCACAGAACTGCAGCAATCCCTGCGTCAACCAAAGCGCCGGGTTTGCATGGAATCACGGCGGAATCGACAAGGAAATCGTCACGACGTTTCTGGGCATGGTTGGGCCTGGAATTCAGGCAAACGGCGTCGATAATTCCGTCTGGTCCGATCACGTTGACATCCGGCCGACGATGCTGGTGCTCACCGGCCTGCGCGACGATTACTCGGACGACGGGCGGGCGCTCGTGGAAGAGTTCAGCCCCTGGGCGCTGCCGAAAGGCGTGAGCCGGAGCGGCGATCACTTCGACAATGAGTTCGTCGAACTGGCTCGCGCGTACAAGCAAATCAACGCACCCAACGGGGATCTCGGCCAAACCAGTCTGCGCATTTCCACGCGCGCACTGGCTTCCGGGACCCCGGGAAGCGACTCGCAGTACATCCAAACCGAGAATGCCATCTCGAAGATTACGTTCGCTCGGGATGTTCTCGCGGCGCAGATGCTCAAGGAACTCGAAGACGCGGAGTTCAACGGCAAGCCGATCGGCGAAGGGACAGAACGGATACAAACGTTCCAGGCCGAGGTGTTGCTTGTCTTGACGCATGCGCTCGATCACGCGGGTAAATAGGAAGTCGAGCCTCAGTCGAAGACGAAACGAATCGCCGGGAGCCCAGATACACTTTGGGCTCCCGTTTCTATTTGGAGATTCTACTTTCCGGCGGGAAATTCGGCGGAGTCCGGACTGTAGCCGTAGACACCGCGGGGCGGAGTGGCGCGGCGGCGGGTTTCGATGCCGAGGCGCTTGATTTTCTGGTTGAGGGTGGAAAGCGGAATCTGGAAACGCTCGGCTGCCTCGGTCTGATTCCAATTCGTGCGCTCGAGCATGTCCACGATGATGCGCCGCTCCACTTCTTCGAGGATCTGAAACAGCGAAGGAGCGGGAGCGACGCCGCGCGAGCCCACTTCCCCCGGAAGCGGCGGCAGGAATTCGGCGAGCTGCAGGCGCACGCCCTTGACGATTTCGCGGGTGCGGACGCTTTCGGGCAGCAGATCGGCGTCCACGGCTTCCTGCGTCGAAAGCACCACGGCGCGCTCGACGACATTTTCGAGTTCGCGGACGTTGCCCGGCCAATCGTAATCCATCAATAGCTTCATCGCGCTGTGCGTGAACAGGCGCGGAGGCTTGCCGTTTTCATGGCAGAACTGCTCGAGGAAGCGATCGATCAGCAGCGGAATGTCTTCCTTGCGATCGCGTAGCGGGGGCAGCTGCAGCGAAATGACGTTCAGACGGTGATACAAGTCGTCGCGGAAGCGGCCCTCGCGAACGAGTTTTGTGAGGTCTTCGTTCGATGCGGTGAGGATGCGAACGTCAACCTTGATCGTGTCGGTGCCGCCCAGGCGCATGAATTCACGCTCTTGAATCACGCGCAAGAGCTTGGCCTGCGTTTCGGGACCAACGGTCGAAATTTCGTCGAAGAAAATCGTGCCCTGGTCGGCGACTTCGAAGAGGCCTTTCTTCGATGCGACCGCGCTGGTGAACGCGCCCTTCACGTGGCCAAAGAGCTGCGATTCGAGGAGATCGACGGGAATCGAGCCTGTGTTGACCGGAATGAACGCTTTGTCGGCGCGCGTAGAGGCGGAGTGAATAGCCTTGGCGATCAATTCCTTGCCGGTGCCGCTTTCGCCGTAGATCAGAACGGTGGAGCGCGAGGGCGCCACCTGGGTGATCAGGTCGAATACGGCGAGCATCTTTTCGCTTTTGCCGATGATGCTGGGGAAATTGTAGCGCTGCTTTAGCGCGCGCTTCAGCTGGACGTTCTCTTCGCGCAGCCGGCGGCCTTCGATCGCGACGGACACTTGCGCGATCAATTCGTCGTTCGACCAAGGCTTGGTGATGAAGTCCTGTGCGCCGCCTTTGAAAGCCGCGCGCGCCATATCGATCGAGCCGTACGCAGTAATAAGAATGATGGAAAGGTTCGGATCGCGGCGGCGGATCTCGCGGAGCAATTCGAGGCCGTTGCGGTCCGGCAGGCTCACGTCGAGCAGCATCAAATCGAACGGGCGATCTTCGAGCCTCTGCAGCCCGGCTTCGCCGGTGTCCGCCGGCGTCACTTCGAAACCCTCGGAGGTCAAAAGAGCTTCGAGCCCTTCGCGGATTTCGATTTCGTCGTCAACGACGAGTATGGAACCTTTAGGCATGGACCGCTTTTCTGGCTACGGGAAATTCGAGCCGGAACGATGTTCCCTTACCCGGCGTGGAGCGCACGTCAACCTTCCCCGCATGCTCCTTTATGATGCCGTAGCTCACCGAAAGGCCCAGGCCGGTGCCCCTTCCGGAGGCCTTTGTTGTAAAAAATGGATCGAAAATGCGGTGAAGGTGCTCGGGAGGGATGCCCGCGCCGGTGTCGGTCACTTCGATTTCCACCGAACCGTTGTGAGCTCCCGTACGGACTTCCAGCATTCCGCCGCCCGGCATCGCATCGCGCGCGTTCATGAAGAGATTCAGGAACACTTGCTGTAGTCGCGTGATCGAACCAAGGACGGTGGGCAATTCCTGCGTGTAATTCTTGATGACTTTCACCTGCGCCGTCTTGAACGGGTGCTGCACCAAGGTAAGCGTTTCTTCCAGCACGTGATTTACATCCACTTCGATGAATTCGGCGGCGCCGGTGCGCGAGAAATTGAGCAAATTGTTGACGATCTCGCTCGCACGGAACGTCTGCTTCACGATGCGCTCGATCGTCTTCTGCCGCGGATCGTCGGAAGGAATCTGCTTCGCCAGCATCTGGATGTAGTTGGAGATCACCGCGAGCGGCGTATTCACTTCGTGGGCCACGCCCGCGGCCAGCAGTCCGAGCGAAGTGAGCTTCTCGGTCTGCACCATTTGCTCTTCCAGACGGACGCGCTGGGTGATGTCGTCGAGGAGAATCAGGCGGCCCAGGCGCGCGCCGTCTTTCCCGACGAGCGGGGCGATCGAGGCGTTAATCACCAGCTGATTGCCGCTGCGCGAGTGGAGGCGGAACTTATAGATTCCGGAAACATGATCGCCGGCCGCGCGCGCCGCAATTTCCGCAACGAGATCCTTCGGCAGCACTTCCTGCAGCCGCTTGCGAATCGCATCGCGCCGAGGAATCTCGAGCAAGCCTTCGAGCTGCGGATTCCAGGATTCGATGCGGTCTTCGAGATCGACGGTGACGACGCCGATGTTGAGCGATTCGACGATATTCTCGCTGAAATCCTTCAGCCGTTCGATCTGCATCGCTTTCTGCTCGAGCGATTGATAGAGACGCGCATTCTCGATGGCGATCGCCACATAACCGGCGATGGTGGAAAGAAGTTCGAGGTCGTCGCTGGAAAGATAGTCGCCGTCAACCGTTTTGCCCAGGCCGAGGACCGCGACGGTGCGTTCGCGGAAGCGGCAGGCGATGAAATAGTTCAGGTCGAGTTCTTCGAGGGTGCGCCGAACGGAGTCCGATTCCTGCACCGCAGCGCGCGCGGATTCAAAGAACAGGCAGCCGCGCTCGAGCGCGGGGCGAGATGGATCGAGGAAACTCAGATCGAGCGCGCCTTCCGGACGCACGCCCATCGAGCGTGAGAGGACAAACTGGGCCGGATTCGCCGGGTCTTCGAGGAAAATTGCCAGCCGATCGACCAGCAGCGTCTGCGACACGCGGTCGAGCACCGAGCCGACCAGCGGTTCGAGGCGCACTTCGTTCGTAAGCGCGCTGCCGAATTCGATCAGGGTGCGCCGGTAATCGAGCCGGTCGCGATAAAAGAAGCGGTCGAGCCGCGCCTGCACCCAATCGCGCAAGGGCTGAAAGAGAAACGCGGCGACCACGATGGCAATCACGCTGCCGGCTGGCCCACCGGTGATCGAAGTGTGAAACAGTTCGCCAATCAAAGCGACGGCTGCGAAATAGATGGCCACGACGCCGGCGGTCGCAAAAGTGTATGCCAACCCGCGCTTGAAAATAATATCCACGTCCATCAGCCGGTAGCGAATGATCGCGTAACCGAAGCAGAGCGGAATCAGCGCCAGCGATAGCGCCGAAGCTTTCATCCACGACGGGGGAACCACACCCATCACGTATGGCACGATGTACAGCAGCAGGAACGGGAGCGTCCCGGCAAATGTTCCGCCGGTGACCCACTTGAGCTGCTGCCGCAAAATCGCCGTGGGTGCGCGGCGATAGCTCATCAGGAAAATCACCGCGGCAGCGAGGAAATAGATTCCGAGGTTCGCTTGCTCCACCTTGTCGAGCCAGTACCGCGTGCTGATGGCAGGCAGGAAATCCAGCGTTCCACTGGCAATGAACACATGCAGTGTCAGAAGTGCTGCCGGGACTCCGTACGTAATCGCGAGCTTCGGCCAGATCCAGCCGCGGCGCTCGGGAAACACCAGCGCGAAATGCACGAGTAGTGCGGGCTGGAAGAGCAGCGCAACCACGTTGCACCAGTAAATCGTCTGGTCAAACGAATTCAGCTTGCCGCTGTAATGGAAGCTGTAGAGAACGAACGAAACCAGACAGAAAACGTAAAAATGAATCGCGCGCGGCGCGTTCCACCGTCGCGCAAATATGAAAAGCCCGATGAAGAGATACAGCAGAGCGGTGAATCGAAGATAATTCTCGATGGAAGACGGGTTGTCCGTCGGCGCCGTGACGAGCGGAGTCTCAAAAGTGGCTCCGTCTCGCTTCATTCCGTATCGAACTTCGGCCCACGGCCCCACGCGGAACAGCACGCGAGTAACGTCCGTCGCACGGTGAATCGCAACGCCGCGAACCGACTGCACGTAATCGCCCTGCTTGATTCCAGACTTCGATGCGGGCGAATCGGCCACCACGTGCCATGCGACGACACCCTGGGAAGTGTCCATCCAGGTGACGCCATCGTCCGGCAGAATGTAACGCGTGCGCTGCTGGTAGTTCAAAACGGCAAAGATCACCGCCGCAAGCGTAAGGATCGCCAGCAACACCGCGCCGAGCCGCATACGAAGGCTGTCGTTCACCGAATTACACCCATCCCCTTCTGCCTATTATGCCAGCACGTGGGTTTCCACGAATCACAGATTTCATATAAAGCAAGTGGCTTTTTATCTTCATCTTAGATGCGTCTATAAGGAGATGGTTGGGGAGAATTCTATTTTTGGGATACGCATTCCCGATTCCGGTAGCGGCTAAGTGCCTAGAACTGAACGCTTAGCCCGCCTCGAAAATACCGATAGGAAGGCACCAGCACCACATGCCCGTCTCCGGTAGAAACTGGGACGTATCCTTGCGCCAGCAGGTTACCGAAGTCGGCCATCGCTTCCATATGGCCAGGGAAGAAACTGGGGAGCTGCTGCCGAATCTCCATATTGAGATAGGGGTCGAGGTGGAAAAGCGATTCTCCGTACGCGTCCAGGTGCGACACAGCGGGTCCGCCGATCCATTTGTAGCCTACGGATATTTTCGTTCGCGACCGGGGAAACGTGGCTGACACGTGCCCGCCCAAGCTCTGGCGATAGCGGGTCGCCAGCTGATCGCGCAACGACGCTTCCACGGGGTCTTCGTTGGGAGCAAGAGCGCCCGCATAGGCATACACAATCGTGGCGTCGAGATTGTCGCTCAATCTCTGGTGGTATGCGGCGCGCACGCCTGACGAACTCATTCTTCCGCCATCGTAGGCAAACACATCGGAGAAATAATCCTGCAGAAAATCGGCGCCCGAAGCGGAGCCTCGTCCGAACACGGCCGTGTGGCTCGAATTGTCGTGGAACACCGCCGCGCTCAGATTCGCCGTCTTGCTTAGAACATGTTCGATCGCGATTTCTGCGTGCAAATTATCTTCGAACACCGGATGGCCATCGCGCATCAACAGAGTCGGCAAGGCATCGAGCGAATCCATCGCCGATTGCAATCCGGACTGCGGCCCGTCGGCGTCCTGCCACGGGCTCATGGCGATCAACCCGGCAATTTGCCAGGAAGGCGACAGTTGAACGGCGATCTCGCCGCGCGGCCGCACCGCCATGGTGGTCGAACCCAGACCAGCCGCAACGTAGTCGCTGCCATAGCGCAGGCTTACGCGGTCGGTGAGCGCCATCTGGTTATCGTGCGACATGCGCAGGCCGCGGAATATCGGACCATTCGGCCCAAGCTGCGATTCCCGCACAACCACGCTGGTTACGGGCCCTTCGCCCATCGTCCCTGATGGAACCCACTCCGCCACCATGCCGCCGGCGGGCGCCCCGCCTTCGTAGCTGAACTGCCCGGCCATGAAGAGCCGCCCGCGCTCGCCAACGGCGACGTCATACGCGAATGCAGTGCCCGGAGAATCCGCAAAATTCGAAACCGATCCGGGATGGTCGGATCCCGAAGTCAAGTCCAGGCGTCCGTGCACGGATTGTTTCTGGGCGATCTCGCCCTGATTGGGCACGCCTTCCACGATGATCGTGCCGTCCTGCCAGCGCAGAATCGAGCGCGTGGCGGAGGCGCTGCGCAGCACCCAAATCCATTCGTCCGATGCCACAAGGTCATTCGGCTGGCGCCGCAATTTATCGAACGACGAGAACACCGAGCCCAGCACGATCTCCAGCAGCGTCGTCTGCTGATCGTTCACCTGGATGTGCTGCTGGATCGCAGGCAGGAAGCCGGCAAGCGTCACCTTGATCGAATAGAGGCCGGGCACCAGCGTGGCGGTCGAAAACCGGCCGCGGTCGTTCGTCAGCAGCTCGGAAGGCGCAAAGGTGAGAAGATTCTCGGCGGTGATGGAAACGGTGGCTCCCATCTGAGGCGTTCCCGAGGGATCCATCACGACCCCGGAAATTTTTCCCGCATTCGGCGCGGCCGCAAGAGGCAGCGCGCAGGAGAATAGCAACAGTCCCAGGCCCAGAGCGCGAATCGACCTAAAATTCACGACGCCTCACCTCCCTTGCGGAGCCGCAGCCGGTGCAGCCGCCGCCTTCACGGTAAATTCCGAAGCCGGTGTAATCGTTTGTTTCGCCAGATTGTCGGTGATCGCCACTTCGAGCTTGTACTTGCCGGGCCCGAATGAACCAAGCGTTACGACGTTTTGAAGCGTCATTTCCTCGCCGTGCTCCGGTATCTGGTCTTTCCCAAGATCGAATTTCTTCAGCGGTTCGGTTTCCTTTTCCTTCAACACTCGGAATTGCACGGAAACATCCGCTTTATGGGTCTTTTCGTCAACCTTCAAATTGTAAACCTGCAAAAACACGCCCATCATGTCGCTGGGCAAGAATGCCGCGTCCATCTTCGGGCGCACCTTCAAGTCACCCAGCACGAATTGGCCGAGGCCAATGTCCTTTGCCGAAACGCGTTGAATCTGGTCCGCCAGGATCAGCGTGCTTGTCGAAAGCTTGTCGTCCTCAAATCGCGGAACTGCCAGCCGCGTGTTCACCACACCGACGTTGTTGCTGTTCACGTCTTTCAGCACGATGTCCAGGCGGTAGAGTCCGGGACGCAGCGGCACGGCCTTCTGATAAATCGACGAAGTTCCCAGCGACTGCTGCAACAGCGCCGCCGGCAAATCGCGGTGCACGGTATCCTCGAACGTTTGCACCGGCCGGCCGCTCAAAGTGGTGATCCGGGCAAACAGATTCACGGTCGCCGAATCGACACCGTCTTTTTCCGCGAAACTCAGCTGCCGCGTGGGTATCTGCACCGTAATCGGAACCAGCACGGTGTCCGAGGTCACTCGCAGGAAATCGAACCGGTAGTCGAACTTAACCTGGTCCTTCACGACGCGGGAAGTAACCACCGCTTCCAGGTCTTTGAACTTGATCGGAGGCGCTTGCTGGATCTTGGCGTTCAATTCGAGCCGCGAGAATTCGCTGTCCTTCTCCGGCCGCATGCCGATCGGCTGCGCGGAATGGGTGCCGTCGGTGTTGCTGAAGCGATCGGTCTTGCTTGCCATCCCCAGGGATTCCATCTCGGTAAGGCCCGCGCCCGGTACGTAGGTCAAAGCGTCCTTTTCGCTGGGGTCCATGGTGAGATGGAACTCACCGGTCATGGTCGGGTCCACAAACTCGATATTTACGTCCTCGCCGATCCCTTCCAGGTACCGGTAGCGCCAATCCTCAAAGGGGTATGTGGATGTGGTGCCGCCGCCCTCGCTCGAGGGGCGGTCGTAGCTGCCGCCGCTCGGGTGGGATTCAATCTCATCCGGAGCGCCCCACATGATGTAGATTCGGCCGCGGTCGGACTTCCAGCCTGGGATGCCAGAGGCGAAGTGCTCGTTGGTGTAGGCGATACGGCGATAATGCTCTTCTTTGAACGTATTTTCGGCCGAATCCGGGTCCGGATTGCGGCGCTGCCAGAATTGCTCGATGAATTGTTCGCGCTCTTCGTTGGTCTGCAGGTGGACGAAGGCGCTGCGTTCTTCCGGGGTAATGATGTAAACGACGTCTTCGTTCAGCCACTTCTTATACTGGGAGTCGAGTTCTTTGAAGAGGTCTTTGTCGCTTCTTGATTTCTTCTTGGCCGCGTCTTTGGCCGACTTCTGGTCAGACTGGTTGTGGGTGGAGTCCTGGGCAAATACGGCTGGCGAACACGCCAAGCCTCCGGCTAAAATACCGAAAAGAAACAGCTTGACCCGACGGCCCATTGTTACCTCTTTGACCCAAAACGCCCCGAAAGTCTAACCTGTCCTTTAGTACAGGTCAACGACGGAATCCCTTGCTGGCTTGGAATGCCTACTACCCACATGGGTTGCCTGTGCATCTCAATTAAATCCCCTAGGAGGTGGCCGATACGAACCACTGGACCTCCCCCTTGGTTAGACGCAAGTCCGGGTTGCCGGCGGCGCACAGACGCTGTTTCCTTCGGAGCCATTTCGAATTAGAATGGTTCTTCTTCTCGCTGCTCAAAGTCTCGCGTAGGAGACTCTCAGCGCGAGCGCTGGAAGTACGGAGCCGGGAACAAGGAACTCGCAAGCGGTGGGCCTGCCTGTCCTTATCCGCAACCCTGCGTCTAAACTGGAAACATTCTGTGCCGCCGGGCCGTAGTATGGAGTGAGTGCCCGTGAGTCGGCCAAAGGATTTGCTCTCATAAGGTTGGTCCCATGAAGACGTGGAAAAAATTCACCATCGCCATAGGTATTCTCATCGCCGCGATAATCGTGTTTTCGGTGGTCCGTTACGAGCTGAATAAGGGAGTTGTGACAGTTCAGAGCGGCAAAGTGGTCCGGCAGGATCTTACCTCGATCGTCACTGCCTCCGGCGAAATCCGCCCAAAGAACTACACCAACGTGATGGGCGAGGGCTTCGGCAAGATCACCGAAATTACCGTAAAAGAAGGCGACCACGTCAAGAAGGGTGACGTGCTCCTCCACCTGGAAAACATTCAACCCGGCGCCGACGTGCAGGCCCAGCTAGCCAGCATCCAGATGGCGGAAGCGGGAATGAGGGTGGCGGAGGCGAACTATCAGTCGGCGATTGCGACGCAGGCGCAGCGCCAGTCCGATCTCGAGAAAGCCAAATTCGATTGGGAGCGTTCGCAGCAGCTTTACAAAGAGCAGCTTATCTCCAAGCAGGATTTCGACGCATCAAGAGCCGTCTATAACGGCGCGACAGCGGCCCTCAACGCCAGCCAGGCGCAAGTGGATCAGACTCGCGCCGCCCGCGAGCAAGCCCGCTCGAGCGCGGAACAGAATCGCGCCGTCCTCACCCACACGAAAGACGTGCTCCGCAAAACCACCTACACTGCGCCGATCGACGGCATTGTCAGCTACATCGCCGTTCGCGTGGGAGAAAATGTCGTCCCCGGCATTCAGAACGCTGAGGGCAGTTTCCTGATGACGATTTCCGATATGAGCATCGTCACCGCGGAAGTGAAAGTGGACGAAACGGACATCACCAACGTCCGCGAAGGACAGGCCGCTGACGTCACCATCGATGCCGTGCCGGGCAAGATATTCAAAGGCCACGTGAGCCAGGTGGGCGAGCTGGCCATCCTGCGCACTTCCGGGCAGGCGGCCACCACGCAAACGACCGCCAACACGCAGGAAGCCCGCGATTTCAAAGTGGTGGTCACGGTGGACAACGCGCCCGCCTCGATTCGTCCCGGCCTTTCCTCGAGCGCCAAGATTCAGACGGCCCAGAAACAGGCCGTGCTAACGATTCCCATCCAGGCTCTCGCCATCCGCTCGCAAAAAGAGCTCGACGACGCCAAGCAAGGAAAGTCCGACGGCGTCACGCTCGCCGCGTCGAAACCGGCAGGCCCCGGAGCAAAGGAAGACATCACCGGCGTTTTCGTCCTGCGCGGCAAGAAAGTGGAATTCATTCCCGTGCAGACGGGCATCAGCGGCGTCACCGACATCGAAGTCACCAGCGGCTTGCATGAAGGCGACGAGATTGTCACCGGCAGCTACAAGGCCCTGCGAAATCTGAAGCCGGGAACGAGCATCAAAGTGGACAACACCGTGCCAAAGCGCGAAGATTTGACCACGTAGAGGCGCGCGGTTCGATCCAAGGAGCTCGTCAGAATGGCTGTCCAGCAATCCGGCATCCTGCAGAACTTCCGCGAAGACCTGATTACTTCCGGGATCGTCATTCAGGTGGAAGAACTCTGGAAAACCTATGAAATGGGCGCGGAGCAGCTGCACGCTCTGCGCGGCGTCAGCCTGGAAATCAAGAAGGGCGAATACGTCGCGATCATGGGTCCTTCGGGCTCCGGCAAATCCACGCTAATGAATTTGATCGGATGCCTCGACTCGCCTTCGAAGGGAAAATACTGGCTCGCGGGCAGGCTCGTGAGCGAGCTCAATGACGACGAACTCGCCTACATTCGCAACAAGGAAATCGGATTTGTCTTCCAGACGTTCAACCTGCTGGCGCGCGCCACGGCGCTTCACAACGTGGAGCTGCCGATGATTTACAACGGCACGCCCTCCACCGAGCGCCTCGAGCGAGCCAAGGCGGCGCTGAAGCAGGTGGATCTAACCGACCGCATGATGCACAAGCCGAACGAACTCTCGGGCGGCCAGCGCCAGCGCGTAGCCATCGCACGCGCTCTCGTCAACACTCCTTCCATCCTTCTGGCAGACGAGCCCACCGGCAACCTGGATTCCGGCACCGGCGAAGAAATCATGGCGCTCTTTGCGCGCCTCCATCAGCAGGGCAATACCATCATTCTCGTCACCCACGAGCCGGACATCGCCGCGCACGCCCACCGCGTGATTCGCCTTCGCGACGGCAAAATCGAAAAAGACGAACGCACCCGCTGATCATTTTTACAATTCTTGAAATCTAGCTTCGGTCAATTCGACGACGGAGGCGGAGACTGCCTGTTGACGATTCCCGTCATCGTGCGAACGGTGTCCGTCCCGAAAAGCAGCGCGCGATTCGCGTCCACGAGGTAGTACGCCAGATTGTAGGTAACGGCCGGATTGGTTCCCAGAATCTTGGCCGTTCCGCGGCCTAGCGTAGCGTCGGGCGCCGCAATCGTGCTGTTGATCGGATCCAGGGGATCGCTTTGAAATACCGAGCTGTATGTGTTGATGTCGAGATTCCCGCCGGAGATTGCGGTGCCTGCCAGCGTCAGTTGCCCGTTCACATCCGGTTGAAAGGAAGCCGTGGTGTTGTGGAACACTCCTTGTCCGGCGAGGTTGAGCACGAAAATCCCGCTCACCGGCCCCGGCGTAATCTGCTGCACGTAGGCGACTCCGTTCGCAGTCGCCGCCGAATCAAGCTCCAGCATCACCGCCGATCCGGACGACGTCTGGTACATCGCGAATTCCGCCACGCTCGCGCTCTCGCCTCCGGGACAGGCTCCGCTGCCGGTGAAGAGCTTCAAGTCGATGCGGCCGGTCGCGTTGTGCACTGTGTAAGGGCACGAGCCCAGCGCAGAGCCCGATTGATTCGTGCCGCCGATGTTTGAATCCGCTGTGCCGCCCGTGATGTTGCCCCCGCCATCGGACGTGAAGATTCCACCGGTCGCGTACGCCACCGGCCCGGGAGTGGCGCCGGTCGAAATCGCCGTGCCGCCATTCGTAAACGGATAATTTCCCGCGGACAGCTCGGCCACCGAGAATGAGTTGCCTGTCGGCGCGCCGAACATGTCGCCGGCCAGAAATGCGTTGCGGTCGATCTCGACGAGCAGCAAGTGCGAGCTATCGACGATGTAGAAAGCGTATTGGAGCGAATGCGTGGTGTTCGACGTGAGCGTAATCGTGCCGCGCCCCGTGCCGGAACGAGTGGCATCAAAGGCGTAGTTGCCGGTGAGTGAAGTGTCTTCCGTGTTCGCGACGCCATTGATCTTGGCATCCAGAATCGCGGTGGTTCCCGATGTCGGAATCGCTCCTGTTCCGTTCGCGGAGAATCTCCCCACCAGTCCCATCGGATTGAAATTCGAGTCCGCACCCGAGATGCTGAAGGCGTAAGGGCCTGCGATCACCGAGGGAGAGATCGTAAGAGCGTTCAGGTTCTGCTGGTCGATGGCTCCGCTGCCGGTTACGTTGCGGTCGAAGCGAATCACGTTCGCATGTTGATTGGTGGTGAGCGCAAATTGCAGCGTGCCCACCGACTGTTGTCCCGAATTCAGCGTGATCGTTCCCCGTCCGTCCGGTCCCACCACGTAATTGCCGCTGATGGCGAGCGGCATCGAGACACCCGTCGAGAAACTATCGGCATCTTCCACGCCGCTTACGATCGCGCCACTTCCGTCCGCGACGAA
This sequence comes from Candidatus Acidiferrales bacterium, assembly GCA_050746925.1. GTDB lineage: Bacteria > Acidobacteriota > Terriglobia > Acidiferrales > UBA7541 > Palsa-295. The sequence goes on along the minus strand of JBOGNA010000132.1, from coordinate 7,108 downwards.
GCTGCCCGCGGCGGCAAAGAAGCCCGACGAATTGTCGCCGGAGTAGGAAAATGCGAAGGGGCCCTTGAGCGAGGCGTCGGAGAAAACAATCGTCGCCGTGGCCGTCGCCGTAGCGGTTCCATCCTTCGCGGTCACGGTAATTGTGGCGCCCGACGGCGGGAAGAACGGCGCAGTGTAAAGGCCGGAAGTGGGATCGATGAAGCCGATGTCCGTGGTCGTGTCTCCATTCGAGGGAGCGATCGACCAAGTGGCGTTCGGATCCGCCACACTGTTGAGAGTGGCGGCAAAGAGCCGGCTTCCACCGGCAGGAACTGTTGTCGTGAGCGGGCTCACGGCGAGGCCTTCGCCTGCGCCAACCGTTACCACCGCGGTGTTTGACGTGATTAACACGGGCGTCGTGGTCGTGCTCGTTGTTGTCTGCGTCGCGACCGCCGTGATGTCCACTTGCCCGTTGTCGGTCCCTCCTGGGGCGACCGCGGGCGCGGTGTAGATGCCGACTTGGACGTCGATCGTGGATGGCGCAATCGTTCCCGTCGTCGCGCTGCCTCCCGCGACGCCGTTCACTTGCCAGGTCACGGCCGTGTTCGTCGTGGTCGTTGAATCGGTGAGATTGACGACCGCGGTGAACTGCGTCGTCGTATTCACGGGCACGGTCGCCGCCGTGGGCGAAATCGTGACGGACTTGATCGTGGCGGTTCCGGTGCCACCGCCGCCGCACGCTGCAAGGCTGCAAAGCGCGGGAATAATAACTGCTAGAAAAAAGAGCTGGGCTTTCCGTGGCATCAAGTGACTCGTCTCCAGGGTTGTGGGTTCAACCGCGTTCGATATTGATTTAGTTTCTCAGCTTGAGATCAAATTTGACCGATTCAATCAAATTCCAACTTCGAGCGCAGAAAGTTCCCTTCATTTTTGCGAGAACCAGCGGCTCAAAGAAGCATAACAGGAAAGATCACCTCAGCGAGGCGTTCCCCGGAATCCCGGCAAATTATGTCGGTGCTGAATGTACTGACGCGCGACGAATCGCGTGGGTTACATTTCCCCCCGCGCCTTTGCCGTGCGGGATTTAGGATGCCACGAGCCCTGTGCGGGCTGCATCGCCCGGGCGGGAAAATTCAGCTGCGGATTCAGTTGGAACGAGCGATGCCCGCTTATTCTTCCACAAACTCAATCGTGCGGATGGGCGAGGCGGCGCCGCCGGCTTCGCCAGCTTGCAGCTCGATGCGGTAATTTCCTGGCGCCAGTTTATCCACGGGCACGACGAGCGCGAGCGGGACCATCGCATTTCCCTTTTCGATGAAACCCGAAGCGTCGATCGTGCCGGTGGCGAAAACCGGCTTGCCGGTTTTTTCATCGACTACCTGATACGCAACTCGCAGCGAGGGTGGGCTCGCGCCTCCCACGCCCGGGTCGTACAGTTGCGCGTACAGCGCCACTTTGTCCGTTTTCTTGAAGCGGTTGCTGCCCGATGGAATGATTTCCATCTGGTGGACGACGAGCGGCGTGTGGTCGGCCAGCAAGTCGGCGTCGAGAGCGCCGCCCAGGTCGGAAACTCGCTCGAGATGATTCGTGAGAGCGATCGCGCTCAGGCTGAACGTTTTTCCGTCATAGGGGTCGATATTCAGCGGCGTCTCGTATTTTCCGAAATTCTGCGCGCTGCCCGAAAGCACTACTGTCAGCCGATATTGTCCCGGCGCGATTGCGAACTGGTTCTGATAGTGGATCGGCGACTTCGTGAGCTCCTTCCATTGGTCTTTTTCCAGGTCGTACGATTGCGCGTCGCTGAACCGCGCCGCGATCGAACCATCCGGCCGGTACGCGATTCCGAGGACGTTGAGATCGGCGTGATATTTCCCTTTCACTTTGTTGAATTCCACCGAAGAAGCCGGGATTTCCATCGCGAGATTCACACGCGCTTCGTTCGACGCCGTGTAAAAGAAGGGCGCCTGCAGCGAGCCTGTCGCTGCCGCGGACGTCGTGCCAGTGGCGTGCGCTTCGAGGTCTTTTTCAATCGGTTTCCCTGCCAGCGCATCCGCCGGGCGCACGTTGCAGTATCCGCTGCGGGCGCGCACGTTGGTGCCGCTGCGGGCGACTTTCACTTTCAAGGTGTGGCAACTGCCCTCGGCTGAATCCGAGGGAGAAAAGCCGAGCAGATAATATTCGTTCTGCTCGCGCGCGATCTTCTGAAGGCCGGTGAGCAGATCGTTCGTGTTGAAAATCGGGAAGCCGCCCGTTCCGGCCGCGAGCGCGTAGAGCACTTGCTGGTTCGTCGCTGCCGATTCCGGAAACGGCGGAACGATTACGCGGGGTTGCGTCAGATTCGGATTCGTGAATGGCTGGCCGACTACTCCGCGCGGTGCCCCACCTCCTCCGGTGCCGCCGCCCCCGCCCTTTCCACCCGTGCCACCTGTTCCTCCCGTTCCACCACCGGAGCCGCCTTTGCCGCCACCGCCGCCTGTTCCGCCGCCACCGCCGCCTTTGCCGCCACCACCACCCGCACCACCGCCACCTCCACGGCCACCCCCTCCACCGCTCCCACCTCCGCCACCGTGCTGCGGAGGCTCGGCATCGAGAGAAGCGTTCGGATTAAACGATGCGAGCTGAAACCCTGGGGCAGAATGCGACGCTCCGTTTGCACGCGAGCTGGCGGCAACCACCTTTGGTGAGCTGCCCGCCGGATTCGGCCGCATCATCAGTCGAGCCTGCAGGCCGCGGACGTCGAGCGGATAGATCGCCACATTCGCTTTGTTGCAGGCATCGATCGTGGCCGTCAATTCCGAATCGCGCTCCGGCGTGAGCGGAAAACCGGCAGTGAAAAGCACGAGGCTTTTCCGTCCCGGAACGGACGCGAGATTCTTGGCCAGGCTTCGAATCGAAAGCAGGACGCTGTACGCCGCGAAATCATTTTCCACGCCCCGCCCAAGAGTGGGGCCTGCGGGCGCATCGATCGCCGTGGGAGATTGCGAATTGCTCGCCACCGAAGGGATCTTGACGCCGGACACAACCTGCTTCAGCCGCTCGGCATTGGTGGTGAAATTTTGGGTGATGCGCAGGCCGCCGGTAAATTCCACCACGGCGATGGCGCGGTCCGGGCCGATATTCGCATCGATGAACCTGGCCGCGGCGGCGCGGGCGCGGGGCTGATCGGCGGAATCCATACTGGCATCGTCGAAAAACAGAATCATGTAGCGGCGCTCGGACGCTGCCGGCGAATTCGGATCGGCGCCGAAGGAGAAATTCTCCACCTGCTGCTGTTTGTTGTCGTCGTACACCGTGAATTCGTTCGCGGTGAGATCGTGAAGGTAGTTGCCCTTCTTGTCGGTAACGATCACGTCCACGCGGACAACCCGCGATTCGGTTCGCACCACGGCAGGCGACTGGGGCGGGATCGATTGAGAAGGAGCAGAAGATTGCGCACTCGGCGGAGGCGCCTGTTGGGCGGTGTCCTGCGCCAGTGCAGACGCAGGCGAAATGATTGAGGCGCAGGCGAATCCAGCGAGCGAGATCGCACCCGCCATCAGTGCACGGCGGAAGTGATTGGTGTTGCCGCGGTTTTTCATTTGGCACCTACCCTCATATCGCCCCTAGAACGGAATGTCCACCGTACCGTTTTCTGCGGAAAGCTGCGCGGCTTGCGAATCGCGCACCACCAGCCGGACAAGATACGCGCCGGGCTTCACATCGAAGCTCGTCCGGACGGTGACGCCGGTGCGGCTCAATCTTTCGAGGGTTGCATCGCGCAAGCGCATTTCCAGAATTTTCTCGCTGGCGGTCACGAAATTTCCGTTGCGATCGAAAATTGCGGCAACCACCGTCAAGTCGTTTTTGTTGCGGCCTTCCACTTTTTCGAAGTGCATGCGGCCGACGTCCACATGCGTAAGCACGGCCAGCTTCGCATCGGTGGCATCCACTTTGTAGTATTGCGTGTGAAGCTCCACGGGAAGCCCGTGCTGTTCCTCTTGCGAAAGAACCGCTTCTTCGATTTCCTGTTTCACGGCGTCCGCGGGCGTCTCGCCTTTCTTCGGTGCGTAGAAGCCGGCGCGCGCCTGAATCGTGTATTTCTCCTTCGAGGTGAGCGTCACCTTCAGCGAATGAAAGTGGCCGTCGTACTTGAGGCTCTGCGGAACGAAGCCGATCAGGTACGAGGTTTCCGGCGCCGACACCACCAGCCGAAATCCTTTCGTGAGGTCGTTGCTATTCGCAAACTGCTGGCCGCCGGTGCCATCGGCGAGGCTGTACAGCACATCGGACTGCCGAGCCTGCCCTTGCACGCGATAGGAAGTGTGGAAGCCCGCCACATTTGGGTCGCCGACGGCGCGAACGCTGATGTCCGGCGAAGCATCGACGACGTACAAACCTCGCGCGTCGAGCGTGCTGATTACGACGTTCGAACGCGCGGCCGTGTCGATCACTTCCGAGAGTTCGTACTCGTTGCGCGGCGTCAGGAATCCCGGCGAGAGCAGAACGATCAGGCGCTGCCCGGAGACGACGCTCATTCTTCGGACGATTTCGCGCAGCCGGCGAAACGAGTATTGCGTCTGGGTGTCGCCGGCCGTCAGGATTCGCAAGGCCGTCGATTGGCCAAGCCCCTGCGCGGCGCTTAGAAAGCGGATGTCATTGCTGAATTCGCAGACGAGAGCGTCGTTCGCCGCGACGGCGAGCGCTTGCGCATCGTGCTGATTCACGATCAAGTCCGCCTGGTAGTAATCGACGCTGGGACATTCACCCACGCCTGTCGAGCCGCCGGCGGTGACGGGACGGGGTTGGACGTGGAGCAACGCTTCGTGGATCTTGGCGCGATCGTCGGTGAAATCCACCTGCGATTGTCCGGAGATGGTGAACACGGCGAACCGCTCCGAGGGCAGAACGGAGCTATCGATGTATTTGTCGGCGACTTCGCGGATGCGGGCTAGTTCGCCGAACGCCATGTGCACGTCGTCGAATAGCAGGGCGACGAATCTGCTGGGCCGCACGAGCGGAGGAGTTGCGTTTGCGCGTTCGGGCGCGGGCTGCGGCGGACTTGTTTCCGCGGGTGGTGGCGGCGCGGGCGCCGGAGTCTCCACGGAAAAGTGGGCGATGAGCTGGAGCTTGTGATCTTCGAAGATTTGAAAATCTTCCTGGCGCAGGTTCGCCACCGCATTTCCCTTTGCGTCGCGAACGACTACTCGAACCGGAACCAGGTTGACGCGGAGCGAAAAAGGAGTTGGAGACTCCCGGGTATTCATCTCCTGCGCGAAGTCGGAGGCGTTGGCTTGCGAAGTCTGTGGAGCCTGTGGAGCTTGTGGAGATTGTTGTGGTGAGGCGGGCGGAGCGGGTGGTGGGGTTGTGCTCTGCGTCGAGTTGGCGTCGGAAGCGGACTGAGCGAATAGCGGCGACGAGATTGGGCCGCCAGAGAATGCGAAGAGAACCAGGAGCATTGCGAGACGCGCAGCGGCGGAAACTTGAGCGTGCGCTGCAGTCCCAGCAATCATGCGGGCTCCGTGAGGGCCTGTGGCAGGCGAAGAAGTACGGTCCCGCTGAGCCGCGCGCGCTTCTCAGGACTTGCCCGCGAGTGTACGTTGCGGGTCGGGCGGCGTCAAGGTTCGGGAGGCCTGGGGCTGGAAGTTGGCGGATGAAACGGGTCATAAATTGGATGTCTGAAAACCCGTTTTACCGTAGATTAGAACGGGCGTCGGAGTCCTGTTTTCAATGACTTACGAGGAATTCTAATCGCGGCACCGTAGATTAGAAAAGCTAAGAAACCGCTAGAAAACGAGACCACGAGCGGCCTCGCGACTCAGTGCGAGTCGCAAGGCGACCCGTGACTGGTTCAGGCGCGCAGCAGATCCGGCTCCCAGTTCTGGATCATTTTCTTGATGGTTTTGCGGTCGTTGAGTTTTTCGTCGAGGACTTTGCGGGCGAGGGTGGGCAGTTCGGCGTCGCTCGCAAAACGCAGAGCGACGAGCTGATCGCGCGTGAATTCTGGAATGCGCGGGCGGAGCTCTGCTGAGAGCAGCTGCATCAAGCGCAGGCGCATTTCGAGGCGGATGACGCGGTCCTGCACGGTGAGGGCGAAAATTCGGGCGCAAAGGGCGAGAACGATCAGCGCCATGGCGACAAGCACGGAGAAGGCGGTGGCCAAAGAAAAGGCGCGCACGAGGTGGACGATCGACGCGATGAGGTTGATCCCCAGAACGGGGAGGACGAAGTAGTGGAAAGCGGGAACGATCTTGGTGTGATTCTCAAAATTCTGGGCCATGGGCAGCGCTCCGTATTGAGTGGGGATTTGACGCGCGGATTCTAGCAGAGTTCGAGGCGAGGGCGGTGAATTCGAGGAAACGCGGAGGCGAGGCCAGCGTTCGGACAGCTCGTAGGAAAAGAGCAGTGGATCGCGGGAGAAATTATACCACTAGCCCGGCGCGAAAGCGCCGGGCTAGTGGTTGTTGATGGGCTGGGTAATCGCTTGCGCGATGTCTATGCGTTACGGTTGAACAGGCGCTTGCGAGCGAACGAGCCGAGCGCCAGAAATCCGCTGCTGAGTAGAAGCAACGAGGACGGCTCGGGGGCGTTCACGGCTGTGGCAGTGACGGTGCCGCCGGTAACGGAATTGATCGCGAGGTTGGTGAAGTCGCCAAACGAGCTGCCATCACCCATGTCGTCGCCGGGATCGATCGTGAAGACGCCGGTATTCAATGCGGGAGGCGTTCCAGGAATGAAGCCCGGATCCGCGCCGAAAAGCTGCAGGAAAAAATCGTCACCGCCCGCGGGAAAGAATTCGATGTCAAAAAGTCCGAAGTCATTTTCCGTGAAAAAGGTGATGATTCCGGCCTGGCCGGTAAGCGTGAAGTTGGTCGTGCCGCCGTTGAAGTCGGTGTAGTCAAACGTGATAGGAATATTGCCCGTTGCATCGCCGGTCACGCTAGGACCGAGCAAAGCCGGATCCACCGAGAATGTGATCGTGAACGAGTCGCCGGCGTTGGAGAGCGTGGTGGACGGAAATCCCGTCACCGCGCCGAAAGTGCCGTTGACAGTGTAGTCCACCACGCCATCCGCGCTGGCTACCGGAGCGCCGATGGTGATGGCTAGAGCCAAAAGAGCCAGAACCCCGATTGTCTTACGCATAGCTTTCACC
>JBOGNA010000131.1:0-1560 GCA_050746925.1 Candidatus Acidiferrales bacterium | reverse complement strand
ATTGAGATGAAGGGCTTGCCTTGCGAACTCGCGGGGCTGGCCGAGACTTTCAACAGGATGCTCGACCGACTTGAACAGTCATTCCAACACGTTTCACAATTTTCCGACGACGTCGCGCATGAGCTTCGGACACCGATCAACAACTTGCGCGGCCAAATTGAAGTCGCTTTGAACAAGGTGCGCTCAGGTGAAGAATATCGCGAGGTCCTGGGTTCATGTCTCGAGGAAAGCGCGCGGATTTCGCGGCTGATCCAATCGCTGCTGTTTCTTGCTCGATCAGACTCTACAACCCAGGTACTCAAAACCGAGAAGATCAATGTCGGTCAGGAACTGACCAAGCTCGAAAGATTATACGAGATGGTCGCGGCGGAAGCCGGCATCAGTCTCCGCGTTTCTGGCAACGACGGCGTGTGGGCAGAGCTCGACCGCACCGTGTTTCAGCAAGTAATTGCGAATCTCATTTCGAACGGTATCGCCTATACCCCGCGGGGCGGCTCCGTGAATGTGACCACATGCGTCGACCAGGAGCAGCTTACGATCAGTGTAAGCGATACAGGATGTGGAATTGCCCCGGAGCATCTATCTCGGGTCTTCGACCGCTTCTACCGGGTTGATCAGGCGCGCGAAAAATCGGCGGAGAATGCAGGCCTGGGCCTCTCTATAGTCAAAAGCGCTATTATCCGCCACGGGGGCCACGTCGAGATCGACAGCGAAGTCGGGCGCGGCACAGAGGTCAGAGTGGTCCTGCCTCTCTAGTGTCCTGGGTCGCAAATATCGACTAATATCTGCCTTGCGATGTGATTTGCAGGGAGGATTGCTGGGATGGCGCGGCCGATCAAGCGACTGTACGCTGAGCCGAATGTCGTGAAAGAACTTCGTCGCCGGTCGCGGTCGGCCACCATCGGCGCGCGAGACAAGGAACGCGCCAACATCATTCTGCTGCGGCTCGACGGCGTGGGCGTCGAGGTTGTTGCTGAGCGCCTGAAGACAACGCCCAAGCGCGTTTCGCTGTGGTCTGTGCGTTTCGAGACAGCGGGCCTCGCGGCTCTCGACGACAAGCCAGGGCGCGGCCGCAAGCCATCGATCTCGAATGCGAAGGTGGCGCGCGTCGTCACCGAGGCGACACGGCCGCCGCAAGGTCAGACCCGCTGGAGCATCCGCTCGATGAGCCGTCACGCCGGCGTCTCGCCAAGCACGGTTCAACGCATCTGGTCGAAAAACGATTTGAAGCCGCATCGCGTGAAAACCTTCAAACTCTCGAATGATCCGAAATTCGAAGAGAAATTCTGGGACGTGATCGGGCTCTACCTCGATCCGCTGACCAAAGCCCTCGTGTTGTGCGGCGATGAGAAAAGCCAATGCCAGGCGCTCGAACGCACGCAGCTCGGGCTTCCGCTGGCGCCCCAACGCACACGCACGATGACGCACGACTATACGCGGCATGGCACAGTCACTTTGTTTGCCGCTCTTGTCCAATTGACGGGCAGGCTGATCGCTCGCACCGAGGCGAGCCACACGCACGTCGAATGGCTGCGCTTTCTCAAGCAGATTGATCGCGAC
>JBOGNA010000130.1:0-46592 GCA_050746925.1 Candidatus Acidiferrales bacterium | reverse complement strand
GGATCGACAAGACGATCGTGTTCCATCCGCTGCGTTCGGAGCAACTGGAACAGATACTCGAGATCGAGCTGGGAATGGTGCAGCAGCGCGTTCTCGAAACAGCCAAGGGACGATTTTTGTTTCGCGTCACTCAAGCAGCCCGCGAGTTCTTGCTGAAGGAAGGCACCGACTTGAAGTACGGAGCTCGCCACTTGAAGCGCGCGATCGAGCGCCACGTCGTTTATCCCCTGGCAAGCTTGCTAGCGACCGAGCAAGTTAGCCTGGGCGACGTGATTTCGATCGACTGGGACGGAACCGAACAGGCGCTGCGATTCTCGAAGGAAGCGGAGGGCGCGCTAGTACCGGTTGCGTCGCCGGTTCCTGAGACCATGGCCGAGGCGGCCGCCGCGCACTCCGATGGGCGTCCGGTGCCGATGTTTCCGGCGGCGACGGCTGCCGCGGAGATCGGACCCGCAAAAAAACTGACGCCTTCGAACAATCGCACCATTCCGGTGGAGAAGGCGAAGAACGACAAGAACAAATCGTAGCTCTCAGGTTCCGCTGCTGAGAGTTCGAATCTGATCGCGGCGTGCGCTTATCCGTTTGGCGCACGCCGCGAATTCGTTTTAGGGCACTCCCCGGCGCACATCCGGACGGTTGCTCGGTTTCTCCTTCGCGTGAACAAAAACTTCCAGGCGCACCGGCGTCGGAAAAATGTCTAATCGTGCTCCAGAGGATTACTTCGAATCGGCTTGATCCATCGGCTCGTCGAAGCTGCCGCCGTAAATGTTAGGCACCTTCGCTCCCATCGGGCGCAGGTACGCACAGAGTTGGCCGCGATGATGCGAGCTATGCATGAGCATGAATTGCAAGTACATTACGGCAGGATGATTGTAGAGGCCGAAAAACGGCAAGGGCGTCGCCCAGAAATCGGCCGGCAAGATTGCGACCTTTTCGAGTCTGCACGCGAATTCGTCTTCGTAACACGCGACAATATCAGCGCTACTTGAAAAATCCGCGGGCATACTGTCGTCTTCCATCTCGAACTTGCCGTTGAGAAAACCATCGAGAAACCAGAGATCGACGCCGGCGATGTGCCAGATGAGTTCGAGGGTGCTGCGGCTATTCGGATGCGGCCGGTAAGAATCCTGGCCTTCGGGCACGGCCTTGAGAACGCGCAGGGTGATCTCGGATTCCTGCTTGATCATGGGGACGTAGAGCTGTACGAGGAATGCGGCTTGTTCGGGAGTCACGAGAACCTCTCGACCGCGAGTATTTGCGGAGTATTCATGGCTTCCATCGCAGGATCGGCTTTCGTGCCGCGGCTACTTCGTCGAGGCGGCCGACGCGCGTGGAGTGCGGCGCAGTTTTCACGACCTCGGGGTTTTCCTCCGCCTCCGCTGCAATCGCGCGCATCGCGTCAATAAAGAGGTCGCACTCTTCCTTCGATTCCGACTCGGTGGGCTCGATCATCATCGCGCCGGGAACGATCAGGGGAAACGCGGTGGTGTAGGGGTGAAATCCGTAGTCGATCAGGCGCTTGGCAATGTCCATCGTGTTCACACCGCGCTTTTTCTGGCGCGCGTCGCTGAACACCACTTCGTGCATGGACGGCAGATTGTAGGGCAGGTCGAAATACTCTTCGAGATTCTTGCGAATATAATTGGCATTCACGACGGCGTCTTCGGTGGCTTGGCGGATGCCCGGGCCGTAGGCCAGCGTATAGGCCAGCGCGCGAAGGAGGACGCCGAAGTTTCCACAATACGCGCGGACCCGGCCCACCGACTGCGGGCGGTTCTGGTCGAGAGCGAACTGCCCATTTTCCTTTTTTACCACGACGGGCACGGGCAGAAACGGTTCGAGAATCTTTTTAACCATCACCGGTCCCGAACCCGGCCCTCCGCCACCGTGCGGCGTCGAAAACGTCTTGTGCAGGTTCAGATGCATCACGTCGACGCCAAAATCTCCCGGGCGCGTCACGCCGGCCAGGGCGTTCATGTTGGCGCCGTCCATGTAAACCAGCGCGCCTTTGCCGTGCATGATGTCCGCAATTTCAGCGATGCGCTCTTCGAAGACGCCCAGCGTGCTTGGATTGGTGAGCATCAGGGCGGCCACGTCGTCAGTAACGAATTCGCGCAGGTGGTCCGTATCGATCTGGCCGCGCGCGTTCGATCGGATGTTTTGCACCTCGTAACCGGCAATAACGACCGAGGCGGGATTCGTTCCGTGGGCGGAATCGGGGATGAGCACTCTTTTCCGCGGATTGCCCTTGGCGGCGAGGTAGGCGCGAATCATCAGCAAGCCGGTGAGTTCGCCCTGCGCTCCCGCAGCGGGCTGCAACGTGGCGGCGTCCATGCCCGTGATCGCCAGCAGGCACTGCTGCAAATCCCAGAGAATTCGCAGGCAGCCTTGAGAGACCTCCGCGGGCTGCTCGGGATGTTCGCTGGCAAGGCCGTCGAGCCGAGCGACGAATTCGTTCACGCGCGGATTGTATTTCATCGTGCATGAACCGAGCGGATACATGCCGAGATCGATCGCGTAGTTCCACGTCGAAAGCCGCGTGAAATGGCGAATCACTTCGATTTCGCTGACCTCGGGAAATCCTTCGATCGAGTGTCTGGTGAATTCCGGGCCGAGCGCCGCGGCCGGATCGATCGCGGGAACATCCAGCGGCGGAATTTCCATTCCGCGTTTGCCGGGCGCAGACTTTTCGAAGATCAGTCCTTCATTTTGGTTCGGGTGCGGACGAACCTTTCGAATGGCGTTCACCGGCGTTTCCGTATCTGTGGACTTCGTACTCAATTCGGCAGCTCCCTAGACCGGAGTCTCAAGTATTTTCTTCAGGGCGCTGGCGAAGCGCTCGATTTCCGCGCGCGGCGTGGTTTCCGTGACGCAGACGAGCGCTCGCTTCGTCAGTTCCGGATAGTGTGTGCCGAGCGCAAACGGGCCAATGATTTTCTCGCGAAGCAGCGCCGCATTGATCATCTTCACCGAGCGGGGAAATTCGAGCGCGAACTCATTGAACGTGGGGCCGGAAAAAACACGCCGCACGCCGGGGATTTGTTCGAGCTCGGCCTGGGCAAAGCGCGCTTTCGCAAGATTCTGCGAAGCGACTTCGCGCAGTCCCTCTTTGCCCATCAGGCATAGATGAATCGTAGCCACCAGCGCATAGAGCGCCTCGTTGGTACAAATGTTCGAAGTGGCTTTCTCGCGGCGGATGTGTTGCTCGCGCGTCGCCAGCGTGAGCACGAAACCGCGCCGCCCGGCTGCGTCAGTCGTTTGCCCTGCGAGGCGCCCAGGCATTTGCCGAACGAATTTCTCGCGCGTCGCAATCACTCCGACGTAGGGGCCGCCGTAGCTCGGCGAGACGCCGAATGCTTGCCCTTCCATCGCCACGATATCCGCTTCGGCAGGAGGCCTCACGATACCGAGCGAGACGGGCTCGGCAATACATGTCACAAGGAGCGCTCCTGCAGCATGCGCGGCGTCCGCAAGCACGGGCACTTCTTCCAGCACGCCAAAGAAGTTCGGCGACTGCACAACGACCGCGGCTGCGTCAGCCAGCTTTTCAACCGTGAGCGCGCTGCGTTCAATCTGTCCGGATTGCGAATACCCAATTTCCTCGATTTCGAGCCCCAGATTTCGTGCGTACGTCGCAAGCACTTGCCGGTATTCCGGATGGACGCTCCGCGCGACAAGCACGCGATGCCGGTCCGTCAATCGCTCGGCCATCAGGACCGCTTCGGTGAGCGCCGTCGAGCCGTCGTACATCGAAGCATTCGCGACTTCCTGACCGGTCAGCTGCGACATCAAAGTTTGAAATTCAAAAATCGCAGTGAGCGTCCCCTGCGCGAATTCCGCCTGGTACGGGGTGTACGAGGTGAGGAATTCACCGCGCTGGACCAGCGCGTCGGTCACCACAGAACGCAGATGCTGGTAAACCCCCGCGCCCAAGAACGAAGTGAAACCGCGTGCATTCTCCGCAGCACGCGCCTGGAAATACTGAATGATCTCTGTTTCCGACAATGGTCCCGGCAGAGGGAGCGGTCCGCGTAGCCTAAATTTCTCAGGGATGGTTTGAAACAGTTCCTCGACGGAGCGCGCGCCAATCGCTTGGAGCATCTCTTTGCGCTCGGAAGGGCTCTTGGGGAGATAACGCATCAGGCCTAGTGTTCCTTCGCTTTTTCGGCGATGTAAGCTTCGTACGCAGCGCCGTCCATTAGGGACCCAACTTCTTTCGGATCGGCGAGTTTCATTTTGATGAGCCAAGCGGAGCCGTGCGGATCGGAATTAATTTTCTCCGGCGCGTCAGCAAGCGCAGCGTTCGTCTCTGTCACTTCTCCGCTCACCGGCGTAAAGATCTCACTCACGGCTTTCACGGATTCCACCGTTCCGAGCGATTGGCCCGCCTTGAGCTGAGCGCCCACTTTCGGCAGCTCAACAAAGACCACGTCGCCGAGTTCATGCTGCGCGTAGTCGGTGATTCCGACGGTTGCAATCGCGCCTTCGGCCTTGATCCATTCGTGCTCTTTCGTGTAGCGGTAATCCTTCGGGTACATGCACGCCCCCTGATGCTTCTCGATTTTGATGCGTCCCCGCTACTGAGGTCGCTTATAAAATGGCAGCGCGATAATTCGCGCGGGTGCAGCCTGACCGCGAATGCTGACCTCGATATTCGTTCCCGCCGGACCTGTTGTCGATGGAACGTATGCCATGCCGACATTTTTCTTCAGAAACGGCGCAGGGCCGCCGCTGGTCACCCGCCCCGCTTCGCGCCCTTCGATCAGGACAGGGTAGCCATCGCGGCCGATTCGCTTGTCGAGCATTTCAAAACCCACCAGACGGCGGTCGAGGCCGCAGCGTTTCTGCTCGTTCAAGATGCCGCTTCCCAAGAACTCCCCTTTGTCCAGTTTGCAGATCCAGCCAAGGCCTGCTTCGAGCGGAGTTGTCGTCTCGTCGATTTCATGGCCGTAGAGGCACATGCCGGCTTCCATTCGCAGCGTGTTGCGAGCTCCCAGCCCGCACGGCAGAAGTCCTGCGGAGTGACCGGCGCGCATCAATTGATTCCAAATTTCTTCCGAATGCGAGGGGTCAAAATAGATTTCGAATCCGTCTTCTCCCGTATAGCCGGTGCGGGCGATGAGGCACTCCACGCCGGCAACCTTGCCGTAAACGAAATAATAGTAGCGGATCGGATCGAGCGGGACGGGAGTCAAACTCTGAAGGATTTCCTTCGCACGTGGTCCCTGGATCGCCAGCTGGGAGTACCGCGGTCCCGCATTCTCGACTTTGGCGTCAAACTTGTTGTTCGCAACGATGTGCACGAAGTCGAGATCCTGATTGCCTGCATTCACACAGAGCAAGTAATGCGTATCGGAAAGTTTGTGGACCAGCAGGTCGTCCACAAACGTGCCGCGATCGGTCATCAAACCGGAATAGTGCGCCTGGCCGACGATCAGCTTCGCGGCGTTGTTGCAACTGACGCGCTGCACGAGATCGAGCGCCTGCGGCCCGCGAATTTCGATCTCGCCCATGTGGCTCACGTCAAAAAGTCCCGCGCGCGTGCGCACCGCTTCGTGCTCGGCAAGGATCCCCGAGTACTCGAGCGGCATATCCCAGCCGCCGAAGTTAACCATTTTCGCCCCAAGCTGGCGATGAACGGAATTCAGTGCTGTCTTGCGCAATTCAGCGGTAGCCGGTGTCGTCACAGAGGATTTCTCAGCATAGAGACAAGAAAACCAACGTAGCACGCGTATTCCAGAGTGTCAAGAAACCGGGCGTGGAGGTACTGTCCTAATCTCAATGGACACCCGATTGACACCAGCAAGGGCTTGCTGTTAGCTTAATCCCATGCCGAAGAAATCCAACGCCGAAAAGAACCCTGCCGCCGTTGCGCTTGGTCGAATGGGCGGTGAGCAAACCGCCAAGCGTGGCCCAAGCTATTTCCGGAAGATCTCCGCCAAGCGTAAGAGTTTCAAGGGCGGACGCCCCCCAAAGATTTAGCGCAAACCATGTATTTGCGCTAAAATACTAGTTGCAAATCCGCACGTCTCAAAGTAAGATTCCTCTGCCTTCTTATCCTGTGACCTTTGGGGCGGGATTGCTTCGGTTTAAAATGAAGCGAGGCCAGTAGGTCAGCTACTGGCCCCATAGAACAGGGGAAAGGAGGTGGTTGCGATGGCCGATCCGACCATCACCGTCCGAGTAAAACCGGATGGAACGGTGGAGGTAACGGTTAAGCCGCCATAGCTGTACAGACCGCTCTAGCAGACCGTCTGCTGGAGCGGTAATATCATGGCATTTAGTATTTTTAGGAATCAAGTACTAATTTTTCTTGAGTGTGTATCGCATGGACACAAAGCAAATAAAGGACTTACTGCAAGAGCTTGAGCAGGACGTTGAAGTGAAGCAAGACGCAATTCGCGCCCTGAGAAAGCTTCTTCTGGGTTCTACTGACCGTAAGCCTGCGCGAATGGCGAGCGTGGTCGATCTCCCGCCCGACCCCGGAGACGACGAGCTTGTGATTCCCGGTTTTTCGTCTGAGGAATCCTATGTGGAATTGACCGCTAAATTGATTGAGGGGATGGGTGGGCGGCCTATGCACATCAGGAGCATCGTGAACAGGATTCGCAGAATCAAGGGCAACCAAGATATCAAGCGACAGTCGGTAGAGTCGAGCTTGCACCGTCACCTGTCGAGTAAGGGAGAGAAGGCACGGGTCTTTAAGGTGGGTCGCGGAATGTACGGGCTAAATCCACCTCGGTTTCCGAGACAGGAACCCGCAGCCTAATTTTTTTGTTTGACAAACAGCAAGCGCTTGCTGTAGTGTGAGTCTATCAAAACAAAGCCCGATCAGTAGCTATCAACTACTGACCGGGCAAATCGACACGCGGAGTGAGCCGCAATGCCGACCTCAAAAAACATTATCGGCTTGCCCCGCGAAAAAGGGAAGGCCGAAAATGTACACGCTATCAGTTGAACAAAAGACTCGCGCTATCTCCGCTCTTGTAGAAGGCAATAGTATCCGCAGCGTTGAGCGCATGACGGGAATCCATCGAGACACAATCATGCGCCTGTTGGTTCGTACGGGCGAGAATTGCGCTCGCATCCTGAACCAGAAGATGCGCGGCATCCAATCGCGCTTTGTCCAAGTGGACGAGATATGGACGTATGTGGGCATCAAGGAAGCGCGTCTCAAAGCGCAGCACAATCACTCCACAATGGGCGACCAGTATGTGTTCCTAGCGATGGATTCGGAAACCAAGCTCGTCCCTTCATTTGTCGTAGGGAAGCGCAACGCGACGAACGCCTATCTGCTGATGCGCGACCTACAGGAGCGGCTCGCCACTCGCGTACAGCTCACTACAGACGGATTCCGGCCTTATATAAACGCGGTCGAGGATAACTTCGGAACGCAAATAGATTACGCGATGCTTATCAAAACCTATTCGGAGCTAAACGAGGAAAGACGGTACGCTCCCGCGCAAATCGTGCAATCCCTGCCTATACCAGTCATGGGCAATCCCAAGCCTAGCCACATTTCTACATCGCACATTGAGCGACAAAACCTAACGATTGGCATGCAACTACGCCGATTCACGCGCTTGACGAACGCTTTCTCGAAGAAGCTTGAGAATCTGAAAGCGGCCTTGTCTTTGCATTTCGCTTGGTATAACTTTTGCCGCGTCCACTCCACATTGCGCGTAACTCCCGCAATGGCGGCTGGAGTTTCCAGTGAAGTTTGGTCGCTAGATGCGTTGCTGTCTTGATTCCGAAAGATGCCGCAAACTCCATGAATAAGATCGCCCCAGAAGATGCATTCTTGATACTCGCGAAATGGTTTGAAGAGAGAAGCTTTTTGCACTTCGAATCGTTCAACGCTAATACGGGCAAAGCATTTTCGTGCTGGGCGCTAATAACTAGAATCTCGGAAGGCAAATCTATTGTCTTTTCTCGGATGGAGCTTCCATTTGAGTTTTTTAGAATTTCGTTCAAACCAACGCTTGAATTTGAGCATGACGAATCGGACGGGAGGCCGCCATTTCCCTCTGATCCTCCGCTCAAGTGGCTGAGATGTCTGCGACTCACTTGGACTGACTCCGGCGACACGCTGCTGCTCGCTGAAATCAACAGAGAGAATATCCACGATATTCTCGATTAAGCGTGCGCTTCTTCCCATTAGAACACCTCTGTCAATATGCAAAAAATACTCACTCGATGCGCGTTCCTGTCACTTTAGGAACACTTCCAACCTAAAATAGGGGACATTTCAAAACGCGCAAACGTGTCTGAATCGCGCAGTTTAGGAACATTTTGGGGTACTTTGTGTCGCGTTTAAATTAGGACAGCACCGGCGTGGACGCCTCTAAGTCAATATCCGGTCTTTTCGACGGTGCGCCCAGTCTCGTTCCGAGCAATCAAGGAAGGGAAGCTGCTTGTCGCCCGTGCTCGTCTATCCTAGTATTAGTCGTTCGATCCCTGGCAGCGCGGCGGAGATTTCAGCAAAGTGACTGTTCTGTGTTCGCAATGTGACAAGCCGGAGACGCAGTGCACCTGCGAGAAATTCTGCTGCTTCTGCCAGTCGCAGTACAACATTCGACTTTGCGTCGATGGACTGTATTATTGCCCGGACTGCCGTGAGGCATGCGACGTGCGCGTCGTGGAGACCAGTGACCGCTGATCCAGCTCGAACGGAGTTGAAAGTGCACGACGACCCACGGCTTCTGGTTGCGGTGGGCGCAGTCGTATCGCATTCCGCGCAACGCGCCGGACTTGCGCAGGAAGCGCGCGATGGCCTCGCGGAAGCCGCCATGGATGCCTGCCGCGAAACTTTCCCCCTGCTTGGAAACCAGAATAGCGGCAATCGGGAACTGCGGATGGTGGTCGAGGATTTCCCCGACCGCGTTCAGGTGACGATCGAGCATTCGGGCGAAGCAGTCCCCACTGCCGGTCTCGACTCGTTTGTGGGAGGTTCGAAGGCGGGAGTGCCCGAAGGAATCAGCAATTCATTGCAGGATACGCGCGTCGATCGCGTTCAGTACGATACCCACGAAGGCCGATCCCGCATGACGCTCATCAAGTACCGAGGCGGCCGCAAGGCGAACGTCTAATTTGTCGCAGCGATTCCTTCAGCTATGCGAATCGATTCGGATCAGATGCATCACATCGGAACAGCGAAGACCTTGTTGCGGATCAGCGCGCCGAGTTGATCCTCGCTTACCGGCGCTTCGACCTTAAGACGGTCTCCGGTCGGTATCACGCGCACTCCATCCAGCACCTTTGCAAGATCGGGGTTCGACTGCGCTTCCTGATAACGCTTGTACATCAGCCCGGCCTGGAACGCGGCGCCGAGAAGATTGGCGTCATCGGTGGTGTTGCAAACCGCTTGGAACCTTGCATTCACGCCGCTATCCGCATCGACATTGATCGTCATAGCTTTCAGCCGATCGACAATTGCGGCGGCCTGAGGGAACTGGCTGGTTTCCGGAAGTAGTTGTTGCATTGCCAGGTGTGTGTAGTTCTTGTCGAGCACGGCCCACACGATTCCGCTTCCATTTACTTCATTGATGAGCGGGAAAAGTTGATCGTTCGTCAAGAGACTGGGTGCGCCGCCCATCCGCACGTCGATGAGCTGTTCGAGAGCGGAGCGATGGCCAAAGGCAGCCGTGTTGCTATCGAGAAAAGTAAACAAGATGTCTCCTGCGCCGCTCCCACTTCCGTAAGCGTAGAGATGAAAGCCGTGAAACTCGACGGACGGCAGCTTCTGCGATTTGAAGCGCGCTTCCGTGGAAGAGGGATCGAACGATCCGAGCGCCACGCCGACGACGTCTTCGCCACCGGCTTTCGATACCGGCAGACCGCCCCAGGCGAGTTCCTCCACTTGCGAATTGGGGTCAACTCCCGCGGAGGTGAGGAATTGCTCGAACTGGCGAAACTTGCTCGGCAGGAGTTGCTCGCGCAGCTTCGGGAACCATGCGAACTTTCGCGCGGCTTTCAAATCGGCGTAGGCGAACTCGCCCACTTGTTTAGGAAACATCCCGATGATTCCCGTGCTCAACGATCCGGCAGAGCTGCGGGATGGAACGGCGGCAAGGACCACACCCAGGATTACCACGACGGCTAACGCGAACATGACAAAACTGCGATTCGGCTGTCTCACTTTTATCCCCTCAGAGCGATTCCAATCCCATCCATTTCTATCGGCCTACAACGGGCTGGCCTTCAGCGACGCGCGCGAGCAATGATGCAGATTCGGATCGCAGCCGATCGGCAAAGCTCGCGTCCGTGATCGATTCCACATTGATGGCCACGTTTTCGAGCGCGCCTCGAACCGCTGCTGCCGCCATCAATCGCCCCACGCGAAGGTCTGAAAGCATAGACGCGCTGGACATCGATTCCAGTTGCCCCAGGCGTTCGAATACGTCAACGGCTTTGCGCGCCACGTCGAGCGGCACCTTCGCAGCGCCTTGGAGGGCGCTTTGAATCGCTTCATCGCGCTTCTGCTGCTCGCCAGCAGTGCCCTGCGGCATTTTGTAAGCAGCCATCACAGATTCAAACGAAGCCGCATCTCGGTCGACCGCTTCCGCGAGCGTACGCGACGCGGCCTGAAATTCTGACGTGGCTTCGCTGAGCTGTTCGACGTACGCCGCTTGCGATTTCTTCTTGCGCGAGAGTCCGGCCACCATCTGGCCCAGCGATGCTCCTAGCGCCCCGGCGAGGGCCGACACCGAACCGCCTCCGGGAGCCGCGGTAGGTTGGGCAACAGCGTCCAGGAATGGCTGTGCCATTGCGGCAAGCCGCCCCGGACCTTCGGAAGCCGCTCCGCTGAGCGAAGCTTCCAGTCGATTCTCTAACACTTGCGCAGGTGAAAAGTTCTCGAGTTGCAGATAGAAGTCGGAGGTGAGCTCAATGGCGCGCTTGGGGATCAGACCTACAATCTCGCTGCCGACAATGGAGACGCCATACCGCTCCGCTTCGCGCTTCACCATCTCGAACACGCGATGGATGGGTGTCTGCTCGAAATCGGTGAGATTGATCGAAACCTGCGCAAGGTTGCGGGCGCGGAGATCCACTCCCATCGCTTTCACATAACGAAGGCCGCCATTCGAGAAGCGAATGTTCTTCCCGATGCGCTTGGCGATTTCCAGGTCGGGTGTATTCAGATTGATATTGTAGGCGATCAGGAATTTTCGCGCGCCGACCACGATTGCGCCTGCTGTGGGATGAAGGCGCGGCTCTCCAACGTCTGGAGCGCGGTCGGGATTCTTCAGCACTTCCTCGCGCAATCCTTCGAACTGCCCCTTGCGGATGTTTTCGAGGTTCGTCCGCTCCGGCCGTTGCGCCGCCGCCTCGTAGAAGTAAACCGGGATGCGATAGCGTTCCCAGATCTCCCGGCCCACTTTCTTCGCGAGCACCACGCAATCCTCAATCGTTACGGCTTCGATCGGGATAAACGGGACCACGTCGGTTGCGCCCATTCGCGGATGCGCGCCGGAGTGTTTCGTGAGGTCGATTAATTCTGCAGCTTTTCCCACTCCGCGCAACGCGGCTTCGGCCACTGCTTCGGGCTCGCCGGCAAGCGTCACGACGCTGCGGTTATGGTCGGCGTCGCTTTCCCGGTCGAGCAGGAAAACGCCCGGCATTTCGCGCATCGACGCGACGATGGCATCCACTTTGGCCATGTCGCGGCCTTCGGAGAAATTGGGAACACACTCAACGAGTCGTTTCATGGAGTCACTAATTGCTAGAATGAATCACGGTGCCGCGTTTCATCGTCAGGCTGCAAAGATTCACACCAAAATAATACGGAATTTCCCGGTAATCGGCCACGTCAAACGCGGCAAGGTCAGCATACTTGCCAACCTCAAGCGAGCCCACGCGATCGTGCTGGCGAAGTGAATAGGCGGGATTGATCGTCGCGGCCGAGACCGCCTCGGCGGGCGTCATGCGCATCTGCGTGCACGCCAGCGACAGGATCATCGGCATGCTGACTGTTGGGCTGGTGCCAGGATTGAAATCGGTAGCAACAGCGACAATCGCGCCGGCTTCGATCAGCTTGCGGGCGGGACCATATTCCGCGAGGCCGAGGTGAAAACAGCAGCCCGGCAGCAACGTGCACACGACGTTCGAGAGTGCCAGGGCGCGAATATCGGCCGCATCGATTTTCTCCAGGTGATCGGCGCTGGCTGCTTGCATCTCGATCGCGAGGCGCGCTGCGCCCGTGTGTGCGAGTTGCTCCGCGTGTATCCGCGGTACCAATCCGCACGAGCGGCCGGCCGTCAGAATTCTGCGCGCCTGATCAACGCTGAATGCGCCGCGATCGCAGAAGACGTCGCAGAACTCGGCAAGTCCAGCCATCGCCGTGTTCGGTATCCATTTTTTCACCAGGAGATCGACGTACGCGTCTCCTCGGCCGCGGTATTCTGTTGGCACCACGTGCGCACCAAGAAACGTCGCTGCAATATCAATCGGCTGTTCCTGATGCAGCTCGTAGAGGATATTCAGGATTTTGAGCTCGCCCTTCCAATCGAGGCTGTAGCCGCTCTTCGCTTCGAGCGTTGTGGTTCCGTGCACTGCGAACCGCTCGAGATCCGCCATCGCGCGCGACTTCAGCGCTTTTGCCGGCGAGCTGCGCAACCCCCGAACGCTCGAATGAATTCCGCCACCGCTTTTTGCGATCTCTTCGTACGAGGCGCCTGAAATCCGCTGCTCGTATTCCTGAGCGCGGCTGCCCGGAAATATCAGGTGAGTGTGGGAATCGACAAAGCCGGGAAGAACTACGCGGCCACCGAGGTCTAATTTTTCCGCGCGCCGTGACTTTCGAGAGCTTTCGATCCGCCGCCGCGTTCCGGCAGCAACAATTCGGTCCTCGTGAACGAGCAGCGCGCCGTCTCGAATAATGCCCAGCTCACCCAGCGCTCGTCCGCGGCGAGGCACGGATCCGCGCAACGTCAGAAGCTGGGAACAGCCGGTGATCAGCCAATCGGGCACGGCAGGGCGCTTCATACTAACGTCACATCTGTCAAAAAACTACTACGACGGTATTCAATTCTGCGCCGCTTTCCTGGAGTTCATGCTCCGGCCGCTTTGGCAGCGTAGGCAGGCGCGAATACTTCGGTGACGAAGGATTCGAGCGTGGTGGGCGTCGTATTTTTCGCCGAGCGCGGTTCCAACGGCACGATGAGCCCCGCATTGGCGCCTTTCCACATTTCAATCAATAGAGCCGCCGTTTTCTTTGGCAATCCCATCTGAACGAGCGCAGGTTCGAGGATCATGAACGGCACTTGCATGTATCCCAGATTGGGTTTGCCAATCGATTGGCCCACAACTGACGCCGCTTCCTTCATCGAAATGTCGCGCTGACCGTGCAGCTCCTGCACGGATCTCCCGTAGAAGTCGAGTGCAGCCAGCCGGGTGGCGGCGTACGCGCCGATATCCTTCGTGGCAATCCATGGCATCTTCGAATCGCTTACCAGACCACCGGGAAGAGTTCCCATCGATCGCATGGGCGCAATGCTCATCAGAAGATTTTCCATGAAGTAGCCCGGGCGCAGGTACAGAACATTAAGGCCTGCGATCCGGTTGAGCCTTTGCTCCTGATTGTGAAGGCCAACGATGGGACCCGTGTTTTCCGCGTGTTGCGCGCCGATGCTGCTGAGAGCGACCACGTGAGGAACACGCGCATTTGCGAGTGCTTCAGCGTAGGAAGCCGAGACCCGCTCCTGATGAGAGCGCATATCTTGCTGCGAACTGTCTTCGGGTAGCACGAGATAGACCGCCGCAGCGCCTTCGAAAGCCGTTGTCATGGACCCGGCGTCCTCCACGTGGCCGACAAACGCTTCGGCACCCTTCTCCACGAGCGGCTCGAGCTTTTTCGCGTCTCGTCCGACGACGCGAACCTTTTCACCAATTGCGAGCAGGGCCTCCGCCGCCGGTCTTCCCGTTCTTCCCGTTGCTCCGGTGATGACGATCATGGCTGTCTCCTGTGAAGTTACTGCTGTCGAAATTCGACCCTCAACTCATTGGAATCTTTACGCCCGTCTTCTTCGCAAAGTCAATCGCTTCTGGGTATCCGGCATCCACGTGTCTCGCGACGCCAATTCCCGGATCGTTTGTCAGCACGCGCTCGATGCGCGAGGCCATCTCTTTCGTCCCGTCGGCGACCGTCACTTGTCCCGCGTGCAGCGAGTAGCCGATGCCGACGCCGCCTCCGTTATGGATTGACACCCAACTTGCGCCGCTGGCCGTATTTAGCAGGGCGTTAAGGAGAGCCCAATCCGCGACGGCGTCCGAGCCATCGCGCATTTTTTCCGTCTCGCGGAACGGCGACGCTACCGAGCCGCAATCCAAGTGATCGCGTCCGATCACGATCGGCGCCTTCAGTTCTCCTCGTGCAACCAGATCATTCAGAGACAGCCCGAATTTGTCGCGCTCACCATAGCCCAGCCAGCAGATCCGCGCCGGCAAGCCTTGAAATCGCACTCTCTTCTGCGCGAGCTTGATCCAGCGCGACAGAATTTCATCATGTGGAAACATATCGAGTACGAGCTGATCCGTGCGGTGAATGTCGGAAGGTTCGCCCGAGAGCGCCGCCCAACGAAACGGTCCGCGGCCCTCGCAGAAAAGAGGCCGGATATAAGCGGGAACGAAACCCGGGAAGTCATACGCGTTCTTCACGCCTTGCTCGTAGGCGAATGTGCGAATGTTGTTGCCGTAGTCGAAGGTCACCGCGCCCAGTTTTTGTAGAGCGAGCATTCCCTCCACATGCTTCGCCATCGACTCAAGCGAGCGCTTGCGATACGTCTCCGGGTCGCTTTCCCGTAGCGCCGCTGCTTGCGCCACGTCAAGTCCCCGGGGAATGTAACCGCCAACGGGATCGTGCGCGCTGGTCTGGTCCGTAAGCAGATCGGGCACCACACCGCGCCGCGCGAGTTCCGGAATCACGTCCGCGCAATTTCCAACCAGGCCGACCGAAGTGGCTTCGCGCTTCCGCACCGCATTCTTCAGAATGCGCAGAGCCTCGTCGAGATCGTTGACCATCACATCGCAATAGCCGCTCTTCACGCGGCGCTTGATTCGCTCGGGATCGACGTCAATTCCCAGAAACGCCGCTCCGTTGAGCGTCGCCGCCAAGGGCTGCGCGCCTCCCATTCCCCCCATGCCGCCGCTGGCGACGAGCTTGCCGGCCAGATCCGCGGTGTGGAAATGTTTTCGTCCTGCGGCTGCGAATGTCTCGTAGGTGCCCTGCAGAATTCCCTGAGAACCGATGTATATCCAGCTTCCGGCGGTCATCTGCCCGTACATCATCAGGCCGGCACGATCGAGCTCATCGAAATGTTTCCAGTCGCTCCAATGTCCCACCAGATTCGAATTGGCAATCAGCACACGCGGCGCGTAGGAGTGAGTGCGAAAGATTCCGACCGGCTTGCCCGATTGCACCAGCAGCGTTTCGTCGCCTTCGAGCGATTTGAGCGAATCGACGATCGCGTGAAAACTCTTCCAGTTCCGTGCCGCTTTGCCGCGGCCGCCATACACGATCAGATCCTCGGGCTTTTCGGCGACCTCCGGATCGAGGTTGTTCATCAGCATTCGCAGCGCGGCTTCCTGCTGCCATCCTTTGCATGACAAGGCCGTGCCGCGCGGCGCGCGCATCGGCTGATAGCCGGTGGTTTCGTCCGTGGAGAGTTTCGCCATAAAATTTCCTCGTAGGGCATCTTATCCCACCCACGCACGCGTTTGTAGCGCCGCGTTGCGCCTCGCGCGTCCATACGCTAGAGTTGCAGAAATGGCGAACGCGTACCCGGCCCTGACGAAATGCTTCCTCGATGCCGTCGATCGCTTCGCGAACCCACGCGCGCAGATGTACCGCACCCCGGCCGGCTGGCAATCCACTTCAGCCGGAGAGATGCTCCGCCGCATCGCCGGCCTCTCGAAAGCGCTCGCTGAGCTGGGCGTCAAAGCCGGAGATCGAGTGGGACTGTTCGCGCCCAATTGCCCCGAATGGCACGTCGCCGATTTCGCGATCCTCGGACTCGGGGCGGTAAACGTCCCCGTCTATTTCAACGAATCGGCGGACCGGCTCGCCTACATCCTCAACGACTCGGGCGCGCAGGTGATATTCACGGCGGGAGATTCCCAGGCGAGAAAAATCGCAGAGTGCCGCGCCCGCATTCCCGGCATTCAGCATGTGATTTCCACCGCTCCTCCGGACGATGTGCCCGGAGAAGTGCTGCGGTACGATGCCCTGATCGCTAGCGCCGCGGACGCGGATATCCTCGAATACCGCCGCCGCGGTGCGGTTCTCACCGGCGACGCGCTCGCGACGATCATCTACACCTCCGGCACGACGGGCGAGCCCAAGGGCGTGATGCTCACGCATTCCAACCTCACTTCGAATGCTATCGACGGCACATCCGCCCACGAATTCAAGCCGTCCGACGTCGCCCTCGAATTTCTTCCGCTCGCCCACGTGTACGAACGCATCGCCGGCTACAGCTACCTGTTCAACGGAGTTTCAATCGCCTACCTCGAGCGCATCGAAGATGTTCCGCAAGCGCTCCTTGAAGTGCATCCTACGATCGCCGCTGCGGTTCCGCGCTTCTTCGAAAAGATTTACGCCAACATTCTCGAGAAGGGTCATCGCGAATCGGGCATCAAGCGCTCGATTTTCGATTGGGCGCTTCGCGTGGCCGAACAATCCGTTCCCTGGCGCGCCTACGGAAAGAGCGCTAGTCGGGGACTACGTTTGCAGTGGCGGGTCGCGGACGCGCTTGTGTATTCCAAGATTCGCGAAGGGCTTGGCAGTGGCGGCGCGCAACGATTTTCCTCGGGTGGTGCGCCACTTGCCCCTGAGCTGGCGGAATTTTATTGGTCGATCGGGATCGCGATTCATCAGGGCTACGGACTCACCGAGACTTCTCCCGTCGTCACGGCAAATACCCCCGCCGCAAATAAGGTGGGCACCGTCGGCCGCCCGATCCCGAACGTCCAGGTGAAAATCGCCGAGGATGGAGAAATCCTGGTGAAAGGCCCGAATGTAATGCAGGGTTATTATCACAAGCCGGAGGAGACCAAGGCCGTTTTCACTCCCGACGGCTGGTTTCGCACCGGCGACATCGGCCGGCTCGATGATGACGGCTACCTCATCATCACGGACCGCAAAAAAGAACTCCTGAAAACCGCCGCCGGAAAATTTGTCGCGCCGGCTCCCATTGAAAATACATTGAAGACGTCGCCGTACATCACGAACGCCATCGTTGTCGGGGACAAGCGCAAATTCGTCTCGGTCCTCATCGTTCCGAATTTCGCGAACATCGAATCCGCCGCCCGCAAAAGCGGCCACGACTTTGCAACTCCCGCGCAGATGTCCGCCGATCCCTGGGTGCGCGATCTTCTCTCGAGCGAGATCGAGCGCCTCACCGCTCCGCTCGCGCAATACGAAAAGCCCAAGCGCTTCGCGCTTCTGGACCAGGACTTCACGTACGCCACCGGAGAACTCACGTACACAATGAAAATGAAGCGCCGCGTCATCGAGCAGCGCTATCAGGACGTGATCGCTCGTCTCTATGCGGACGTGGAAGAACCGCGTCCGCACCACGTCGCGTAGCACGAACCGGACTAGCGGCCGGACCCGTGCCACGCGGTACGCGACCGGAGTACAATATCGACCGGGAAGGTTCCAGATGACCGAACAACTCGTAATCGCTGGGCGCACGTTTCATTCGCGCCTTATCGTAGGCACAGGGAAATATCGCAGCTTTCAGGAAATGGCTCGCGCCCATCAGGCGTCCGGCGCGGACATGGTCACGGTCGCCGTCAGGCGCGTCAACCTCACGGACCGCACCAAGGAGTCGCTGCTCGATTACATCGACCGCAAGAATTTTTTCATTTTGCCCAATACGGCAGGTTGTTATTCGGCCGACGAAGCCGTGCGCACCGCGCGCCTGGGCCGCGAGGTGGGTCTCTCCGAATGGGTGAAGCTGGAGGTAATCGGCGACGAGCAAACCCTGCTGCCCGACACCGAAGCGCTCCTGAGCGCTACTCGAACTCTCGTGAAGGAAGGATTCGTGGTGCTTCCGTACACGAATGACGATCTGATCGTTGCGCGAAAATTGATTGACGCCGGAGCATCCGCCGTCATGCCGCTTGGCGCGCCGATCGGCTCTGGCATGGGAATTCAGAACGTGACGAATCTTCGGATTCTGCGCGAACGGATCACCGAAGTCCCGCTGATCGTTGATGCGGGCGTCGGCACGGCTTCCGACGCAGCGCTGGCGATGGAGTTGGGCGCCGACGGCGTCCTGATGAACACCGCGATTGCCGGTGCCCAGGATTCCGTCTTGATGGCAGAAGCGATGGGCGCCGCCGTCGAGGCGGGGCGCAAGGCATTTCTCGCAGGCAGAATCGAAAAGAGACTATATGCAACGGCATCGAGCCCGCTAGCCGGGGTGGTTCGGTAGGATCAACGAAACAGTAGGTGCCAGGAAATATCCACGAGCGCGTGAACCAGCGCGCCTGGAAGCAGCGAGCCGGTTTTCATCCACACGTGCCCGTAGAAAAGTCCTGCAATGGTGGCAAGAATCACGTATTTCCAGTTCGGAAACGGCGCGTGAAGGATGTGCGAGAATCCGAATACCACCGACGCGACCGCCAGCCCCGCCCACCGATTCTTCATCGTACGTGAAAACAGATTTTGCAGGATCCCGCGAAATAGAAATTCTTCCGGCCACGCCGTGAAGAATGCAATTCCAATCACAACGACGGGCAGCGAGCGAAACCGCGCGACGGTGGGATCGTACGCAAGGAATCCGATAGCGACACCGAGCGGAACCGCAACCGCTACAAACAACAAAAAATGAATCAGCACTTGGGAGCATGCGCCTGGCTTCCACTCAATTGCGTATCCCACTCCTTCGAGCCGCCGCAGCACTACGAATGCTGCCACGCCTGTACTGAGCGCCAGCAGGATCGTCAAGGTATGCGTCAGCGGAGGCGGATACGGGAACAGCCCATACATCCATCGAAATTCGACGGGCAGCCAGATGATTAGAACCGCCGCATAGTCCGGCCAGGTGCCGGCTGGCTTACCAGCGCTGCCGGCAAGCAACAGCGCGGGAAGTACCGCATACGCCGCGCCAATCAGCGTGTACTTCCAATTGCCGCCCACGCCGGTGGCATACAGGAGAACCGCAAAAAGTGGCACGAGCGCTACGATCACTCCGCAGCGTTGACCCAGCACGCCCTGAACCGCACCGAGTACTTGAGGAACTGCCAGAAAAAATTCAAAACCGAAAAGCGCCGCTGCTACTCCCAATCCAATTGCGAATCGCGGGCTGCTGTAGCCGAGATGGAAGCCTGCGAGCGCAGCCAAAACAACGACGGCGAGCCAGATCGCTGCCGCGGTCGTCAAGTTCAGTTGCCAGGATTTCGAAGCCCCTGTCACGATTTGCGATTTTACTGGAGCGCGAATCTATTCCGGGAAAAACTTGCTTTGCGCTCCGGCCTCGGCGATTCTGTGGCGCGATTTCGCCGATGGCCGACCCAGGAAAACAACACCGCCTCGCCTATATCGACTGGATGCGCGGCCTCGCCTGCCTGCTCATGTTTCAAACGCACTGCTACGATTCCTGGCTGGGAGGCGCCGCCCGTGAAGGCTCGTTCATCAAGTGGTCGCAGCTCGGCGGGACTCTTCCGGCTCCGTTGTTTCTGTTTCTCGCGGGAGTTTCGTTCGCGCTGGTTACGGATCGCATGCGCCGCAAGAGGATCGGCGCGAACGAAATCGCTTTGACGACGATTCGCCGCGGCGCAGAGATTTTCGCGCTCGGTTTGTTGTTCCGGGTTCAGGAATTTGTCCTTGGCCGTCCGTGGTCGCCTTGGACCGACCTGTTGCGAGTCGATATCCTGAACACGATTGGGCTTTCGATGATGCTCATGGGCGTTGTCTCCCGCCTGACGAAGACGCGGATTTCTAACGCGCTTCTCGCCGCCGGAGTCGCGCTCGAGATCGCGCTGGCCACACCTCCGCTCTGGACCACATGGCGGCCGAGTTGGCTGCCCTGGTATCTTGAGTCGTACATCAACGGCGTTCATACCTTTGACAAGCCTCAGCCATGGCTTTTTCCGATTTTCCCGTGGACGGCATTCGCTTTCGCAGGGCTCGCAATCGGCTTTCTCCTCTTCAGCGATTGGGCCAAGGAACATCTGGCAGAGATGACGGCGCTCGTCGGAGGCTGCGGAGTGGGTCTCTATTATTTTTCGAACTGGCTCGACGCCCGTCCCG
This sequence comes from Candidatus Acidiferrales bacterium, assembly GCA_050746925.1. GTDB lineage: Bacteria > Acidobacteriota > Terriglobia > Acidiferrales > UBA7541 > Palsa-295. The sequence goes on along the minus strand of JBOGNA010000130.1, from coordinate 26,335 downwards.
TGCAGCTATACGCCGTGTACGACTATTGGCACACTAGTCCCAATTTTCTCGTCGCGCGCGTCGGCATCCTGATGATGATTATTTTCCTGGCGTATGCCTGGTGCCGATGGGGAGCGGGGCAGTGGGGTTTCAGCCCTTTGATCCAGATCGGCCAGACGTCGCTGCTCGTCTATTGGGTGCACATCGAATTCGTGTACGGCCGCTTTTCGATTTTGACGAAACGCGCTCAAACGATTCCGATGGCGACGCTTGGCCTGGCAATCATTTTTGTCGCGATGGTTCTGCTTTCGATGGCGCGGACTCGATTCAAAGGACGAGGTGCGGAAGTTCTGAGTGCGATGGGGATTCGCCGCGCTCCGAAAGCTGCGATGCAGAGCTAGGGCTTCGTGGGCGTGTCAGCAGGCTGTGATGAACTTGGCGTGGCAGGCTTCGTCTGAATCGGGAACACATACTCGCCCGGGCGTTTCAGATGCATCTCATCTCGCGCGATGCCCTCGAGAGTAGCCGGATCGGACTTCAGGTGCTGGACGCGATTCTGAAGCTTGCGATTCTCTTCGTTGATCCGGTCAATTTCCCGCTGCACTTCCCGGGCTTGCAGTTGCGTGCGGCGCATCGCCAGCACGCCGTGCGTTCCGAAAACGTCCTGCAGCAGAAGCAGCGCGAAGCCGATAATCAGGAACCAGTTCATGTTCCGCCGCAGAAACTCGCGCATCTGATCGGAGAATCCGCTGCACGCTGCATTCGCCTCGCGCTCCGGCTTCGACGAGATTTTTCGGCGGCCTAGCTTCCGATCCAAGAACGCGCCCCCTCCGCAAGCTTTTGCGCACCAGCTACGGTAGCAGCTTCCGTGTAAATCCGGACCACGGGTTCCGTGCCCGAGGGACGCATCAGTACCCATGAGCCGTCGTCAAAAATCAGCTTCATTCCGTCCAGGCGATTCTCTTTCGCCACGCGCCTTCCGGCGAATTCTTTGAATGGCTGCTTCAATCGCTCGACCAGCCGCGACTGCACGTCCGCCGCCAGATGCGCGTTTACGCGGATCGGCCAGAATTCTCCGCCGACGCGGCGGAAAAGGTCCCGCAACTGTTCCGCGATGGATTTGCCGCGAGCGGCGATCATTTCAGCCACTAGCAGGCACGCCAGAATTCCGTCCTTCTCCGGCACGTGCCCTCGTATCGTCAGGCCCGCACTCTCTTCGCCGCCGATCGCGATTTTATCTTCGCGCAAAAGCGGCCCAACGTACTTGAATCCTACCGGCGTTTCATAAAGCTGCACTCCGTGGAGTTTTGCGACCGCGTCGACCAGATGCGAAGTCGCCACGCTGCGTGAAGCGCCCAATTCGTACCCGCGCGTTTCGAGCAGATAATCGAAGAGCAGCCCGAGAATGTGATTCGGCGAAACGAAACCGCCGTCTCGATCGAGGATTCCAAATCGATCGGCATCGCCGTCCGTCGCAAGTCCGGCGAGCGCCTTCTTCTCAACCACCACCTTCTTCAACGGCGCGAGATTCTCTTCCGAGGGATCGGGCCCCGTACCGTCAAACAGGACATCGCGCTCCTGGCGAATCGCGGAGACCTCGATGCCGTGGCTTCCCAGGATTCCGTTGAGCCAGCCGGCTCCGCAGCCGTGCACGGCATCGCAAACGAACGTGCCCTTGATTTTCTTGATCACCTCGAAGCGAACCATTTTTTCAAGCTGTGCAAAGTACGCCTCGCGCGGATTGACGCGCTCGAAGTCATCTTCGATGTCATGCAGCGAACCCGGCTCATCCTTTAGTGCCGCTGCCCGCTTTTCAATGTCCTTCGTGATCTCCGGAAGGGCCGGGCCGCCTTCGAGTCCCGAAAACTTCAAGCCGTTGTACTCGGCTGGATTGTGGCTCGCCGTAATGTTCACGCCGCCGTCAAGCTTGCCGTTGATAATTGCGTACGCAATTGTCGGGGTGGGCGTCGCTTCGCGGCAGAATAAAATCCGGCAACCGTGCGCCTGAAGCACAGTCGCAGCCGTAAGCGCAAATTCTTCTGAAAAGAATCTCGTGTCGTACCCGACGATCAGCTTCGGCGATTTCGTTTTTGCGAGCACGTGCCCGGCGATTGCAGCGGATGCGCGACGCACTCCGCCGAAGGTGAAGTCCTCGGCCATCACACCGCGCCAGCCGGAAGTTCCGAAATGGATCGCTTGGTTCGTCATAAAAACGTATTGTATCTTGGCTTGCAAGCGAGTCGAACGCAAGTCGCGATTCCCAAGAGTAAAGTCGCGCGAATTGTCCGAGCGCGCGCAACGTGTTGAGTGAAACGAAATGACAGACAAGTTGGTCGTCTTGATCACATGCCGGTCAGCGAAAGAAGCGGAGACCATTGCCCGCGCGCTCGTCGAAGCGCGCCTCGCCGCCTGCGGTAATATTTTGCAGAATCCTGTGGCGTCGATTTACCGTTGGAAGGGGAGGATTGAATCAGCAAACGAAGTTCTGCTGCTCATCAAAACATCGCGCGCCCGCTTCGCCAAGCTGCAGGCTGCAATCAAGCGACTGCACAGCTACGAGGTCCCCGAAATAATTGCATTGCCGGTGGTCGCGGGCTCGTCTGCGTATTTAAGGTGGCTGTCGGAGTCCGTCGCGCCCGCGAAGAAAAAATAAGCGCGACCGCTGTAGGTCCTCTTTGGGTCCGCTTCAGTTCTTCTTTATGCCTTCGCAGCTTTGCGTTGAGCCACCTTGTGCAGCAATTTCCGCCCGCGCCGCACCACCAGATTCCAGTATCGAATCGGCATCAGCCGTTGCATCCGGTCCAGATGCACTGCATCGCCGCCGACAATGATTCGCGATTCGTTGGCCAGCACGCCGTCCACAATCCGATCGGCTGCCTGTTCCGGCGATGTCACTGCCACGGCATCAAACATCGCCAGCGTAACGTCGCGAGCCTGTGGATCGGATTTCGCGGCGGCTCGCGCCCGCTCTGCGATCGGCGTGCGAATGCCGCCCGGATGCACGCACGAGACGCTCACCGAGGTGCCGTCGAGTTCATGCATCAGCGCTTCCGTAAATCCGCGCACCGCAAATTTGCTCGCGCAGTACGCGGTTTGTCCCGCCGGCGCGATGATTCCGTAAATGCTCGACATGTTGACGATGTGCGCCCGCTCCTGTTTTCGCAACACGGACAAAAAGTTCGTCACTCCGTACAGCACGCCGTAGAAATTAATCCGCATCACCCAGTCGAATTCTTCGAGTGTCAATTGCTCAAACGTGCCGTGCATCGCCACTCCGGCGATGTTCAGCAGCAGCGTCACTCGTCCGTGGCGCTCCACCACTTCCGCAGCAAATCGCTCCATGCGTGCCCGATCCGCAACGTCCACGAGATGGCAGGAAAGGGAAGCACTCGGTCCACCCAGTTGCTCGACGGTTTCCGTCAGCCCGGCCGAATCGACATCCGCCAGCGCGAGCGACATTTTCTCGCGGGCCAGCCGATGGGCGAGCGCCCGGCCAATGCCGGACGCGGCGCCTGTTACAACGGCGACGCCACCTTCGAGCTTCAATGGATCCTTGCGCTGCCCCACGTGCCCTCCGCGCAACTTGAAATCACCGTCGCCCCGCTTGGTCGCGCTCGTCCGTAGATCCTTGCGCAGGCGGGCCTAAGCTACCGCGGTGCGCTTCCGCTTGCAACCCTCATCGATTCCGAGCACTCACTCAAACTTTCGCAAGCGCCTGATCGAGGTCCGCGATTAAATCCTCCACGTCCTCGATCCCCACGGACAGCCGCACCAACCCTTGCGTGATTCCAATTTCCTTCTGGGTTTCCACGGGCACCGATGCGTGCGTCATCAGCGCCGGATGCGAAATCAGAGTCTCAACGCCCCCCAGGCTTTCCGCCAGCGAACAAATGCGCACATGATTCAATAACTTCTTCGCCGCTTCGAGCGAGCCGAGATCGAATGACAGCATTCCGCCAAATCCGCGCTGCTGCCGTTTCGCCACTTCATGCTGTGCGTGCGAAGCGAGTCCCGGATAGATCACGCGCTTTACCTTCGGATGGGACTCTAGAAATTTCGCCACTGCCATGCCGTTTGAGTTGTGGCGCTCCATTCGTACAGCCAGCGTCTTGATTCCTCGCGACACAAGGAAGCAGTCCATCGGCGCCAGTCCCGCGCCCGCCGACCGTTGAATGAAATAAATTTTCTCTGCATCTTCAGCGCGCGTCAGAACCGCTGCTCCGCCGGTGCAATCGCTGTGCCCATTCAAGTATTTCGTCATCGAATGGACCACAATGTCCGCACCCAGTTCGATCGGCCGCTGCAGGTACGGGCTCAAGAATGTGTTGTCGACTACAAACGTAAGACTCCGTCCCTTGCAAATCCTGCCGACCGCCGCAAGATCCGTCACGATCATCGTCGGATTCGTGGGAGTCTCCACATAAATCATTCGCGTGTTCGGCTTGATCGCTGCTTCCACCTTTTGCAGACAAGAAGTGTCCACATAGCTGAACTCCAGCCCAAAATCGACCAGCAGCTTCGTCGTAAGCCGGAACACTCCGCCATAAACCGCTTGTGACAGAATCGTGTGCTCGCCCGGTCGGAGTAGCCTGAAAACGGAATCGATCGCGGCCATTCCGGAAGTGAACACGTACGCCGCCCGGCCGCCCTCGAGCTTTGCAACTGTCCGCTCAAGCGCTTTTCGATTGGGATGATTCGTGCGCGCGTAGTCGTAACCCTTGTCTTTGCCCATCTCTTCGAGCACGTACGTCGAAGTCTGATAGATCGGCGCCACAATCGATCCGGTCTGCGGATCGGGCTCCTGGCCCACATGAATAGCGTCGGTCGAAAACCCCATAGTTCCTCCAGTATGAGAATGAAGCAGATAGAGTGAGCGAATGCGTGCCGCGGATTCCGGCGGTTGCGCCTTGCGAACAACGTATCATACGCCGAGCGTAAGAATTCGCCATCCGCCGTGCCTAACGATACCCCACCAAAATGGCTCGTCCATCAATTCGCACCGAGCACCGGTAGCCACGACGAGCGCCGTACCCGTCGTGGGACTTTCTCCGCGCATGACTGCCAGTCGTCAACGAATCGACGCTAACGCCAAAGCTTCGTCCGGCGTCCCACCTAAGATTCCTTGAGGCAAACGGCCGAATAGAGTAAAAGTAAAACATCATGCGGCCGGCACCGACTCGCAAGATATTCTCTGCTTCATCTCGAACCGTCGTGGCTATGGCAGCACTCTTGCTCTGTGCGGCGGCTGCGCGCGCCGGATCCAGTTCTCCGATTATTCAGCAATCCGAACAGAATCAATCCGCGACGCAGGAAAAGCCCCAGCCAGCTACACCGCACGACGGTAAGAAGGATTCCAAGTCCTCCGACCCTGCCACTACTAAGCTGCGAATCCACGTCACCGCTTCCGACAAGCCGGTCGGCAACGCCAGCGTGTACGTTCGTTTCCCCGTCGCAGGCGGATTGTTTCACCGCGATAAGCTGGCCGAGCTGAATTTGAAAACGAATGAAGACGGTTCCGCGAAGGTCCCCGACATTCCGCGCGGGAAAATCCTAATTCAAGTGGTGGCAAAGGGTTGGAAGACCTACGGCAAGTGGTACGACATCGACACCGACGAGCAGACGGTCGAAATAAAGCTCGAGCCGCCCCCGCACTGGTATTAACGGCTGCTAAATTCTCACTATCGAAAATAATTCGTTGGACTTGATCGAGCGAACCGGCCGCAAGGGAAAATTTGCCGCCGATCGTTCAATTGCACAATCCCGGTGCAAACAGTATTTGCCGCTGTGTTTTCAATCTGTTTTGAATAGCGCAGCGTCTTTTTCCACACGGTTTTCAACAGAACTGTTGAAAACTTTCACGAAGAATTCACATGTCGACTTCCTCCACAGAAAAAAGATTGGCGTGAAAATTGCCCTGATCCAGATCGCTCGCAGTGACTTACTCCTTCGTTCGTGTCGCGTTTCTCCCAAACACACGGCATCTCACATCGCCCCTACAAGATAATCGCGTATTATGATTTGTGACTAGGCAGAGAGTTCCTGTTCGCAAATGAAGAATCTGATTCTGAACGCTGACGATTTCGGGCTCACTCGCGGGGTGAACGAGGGAATTATCCGCGCTCATCGCGAAGGAATCCTCACGAGCGCAACTCTAATGGCTTGCGGCCCTGCCTTTGAACACGCGGTTCATCTGGCAAAAGAAAATCCGCGTTTGGGCGTCGGGTGCCATCTGGTTCTTGTCGGAGGAACCGTCGTGGCTCCGCTTAATGAAGTTCCCACTATTGCAGACCGAACGGGGCGGATGCCGGCTTCACTGGGTAGTTTTGTTACGCGCCTTTCCGCGGGAGGGATTCGCGTGACGGAAATTGCCCGGGAATTACGCGCTCAAGTCCAAAAGATACGCGACGCGGGCATTGAGCCCACCCACCTTGACACCCACAAGCATACGCACGCTCATCCTGCGGTCATGGAAGCCCTCGGTCGCGTGGCCCGGGAATTCGGAATCACCGGCGTGCGAAAGCCAATGGAAAACCTCCGCGATTCCTGGGAATCGTCTCGCGCTGACGGGCCGGGGATCTCACGGGAACTTCTCGCCGCGACGGCCGCTCGGGCGGCCGGTCCGCTGTTTCATTCCGTAGCCCGCAAGTATAGTTTGCGCTCGCCAGACTACTTCTTAGGGCTGGCGATGACCGGTCAACTCGGCCCGCAAGCTCTTCAAAATATGATTGGTATCGTCCAGCACGGAACCACCGAGATTATGATTCACCCTGGCATCTGCGATGCCGACCTGCAACAACTTGGAAGCCGTCTTCAGAAGCAACGCGAAGCCGAATTGGCCGCTCTCCTCGACCCCGCCGTAAAGAGTGCCATCGAGGAACGCGGCATTCGCTTAATCACCTACGCAGAGCTAAACTGAAATATATTTCTTGGGTTGTAGGCACTCCAGCACGGAGTCGGCTAAACTTAGGCGATGCCGGGAACCAGAGACATGCGGCCGAAATACTCGATCGTCGTTCCATTTCACGACGAGCAGGACAGCGTCCGCGAACTTCATTCTCGTCTCAGCGGAATCATGACCGGCCGGTTCGAGCCGGTCGAATTCGTTTATGTGGACGATCAGAGCACGGACTCCACTCCCGCGATTCTCAGCCAGGTGGCTCTCGAGGACCCTCGCGTCACCGTCGTTCGCTTGAAACGCAACTACGGGCAGACCACCGCTCTCGCTGCTGGCTTCGATTACGCGTCCGGTGAAATCATCATCTCGATGGACGGCGACCTGCAGCACGATCCGGACGATATTCCTGTCATGCTGGAAGCATTCGAATCCACTGGCACCGACATCGTCAGCGGATGGCGCCAAAAACGCGTCGATAACTTCATCATGCGACGCGTTCCTTCGCGCGTCGCCAATTGGATGATGGCGAAGTTGTCGGGCGTGGATATCCACGATTTCGGCACTACTTTCAAAGTGTATCGCCGCGAAATCATCAAGGACATTCGCCTTTACGGTGAAATGCACCGGTTCATTCCGGCGCTCGCCGCTTGGAACGGCGCCAAAATTGTCGAAGTTCCGATCCGCAATATCGTCCGTCCCGGCGGCAAGTCCCATTACGGTATCTCGCGGACCCTGCGCGTCTTTTTCGACCTTCTCACCATCCGCTTTCTGCTCCGCTATATGACGCGCCCGCTCCACTTCTTCGGGCCTGCCGGTTTGGTCGGCATGATCCTCGGCAGCGGGATTCTCGCCGTACTTTTCGCCAAGAAAATTCTGTTCGGCACGGCGATATTTGTACAGCACGGGCCGCTGCTGGTTCTCGGCATGATGCTCTGCTTATTCGGAGTTCAGCTCCTCGCCATGGGGCTGGTGGGTGAGCTTTTGATGCGTACTCACGTGGAATCCCGCGTGGACCCCATGTACCGCATCGAGCGCGTCATGGGCGCTTCTGTTTCCTCCGACGCTGCCAGTCGTCCTTCAGAGAATCCGCTCGCGGCACGGCGCGCCAGCCGATAGATCCTGTCGTTCCTCGGCCGTCGGCCTGAGGATTAACACTTGGTTCGATTTCTCAAAAATGGAGGACGCGCAAGGTCTTGGTTTATAGTTCAATGGTTCCACTGCAATAGGCGATTACCCCAGCCCCTAAAGGAGTGTGTCGATGAAGAGATACTTTGCTGCAATCGCAGTCCTTCTATTTTGCTGGCTTCCGATGGCGGGAACAGCGAGCGCTCAAATGATGCGAGGCGGCGGCCCACCGCAGTTCGCCGGGGTGTTCAATCCCGTGGTCGGATCCGGTGCCGCCTATGAAGTTCAAACGAAGGACGGCAAAACGGCGATGGAGATGGCGATTGTCGGCAAGGAATCCGTCGATGGGAAAGACGCGTACTGGTGGGAAATGGTCCTCGCCGATAAGAGGATGGGCGGAGAGATGGTTTTCAAGACCTTGCTCGTGATGGACGGCTCGAATACCCACTCATCGAAGATGATCATGCAATTCCCGGGCAAGCCGCCGATGGAGATGCCCGCTGGGATGGCGCGCGGCGACCACTCGAAGGTTCCCACCGACGTCCACACGGATTCCGAGGATCTCGGAAGCGAGTCCATCACCGTGCCGGCTGGTACTTTCACCACCGAGCATTTCCGCTCGAAGACCGACGGTAGCGACTCCTGGATTTCGAAGGGTGCAGGACCCTACGGGCTTGTAAAGCATCAAAGCAAGGACACTACGATGGTGCTCACCAAAGTCTATCCCGATTACAAGGATAAGATTACCGGCACGCCTCAGCCGTTCAACCCGATGCTGCTCGGTGGCGGACAAGACCACTAGCAATCGTGTAGAATCGCCCATCGATCGTACCGAGGCGCTCCGGTTCTCCCGGAGCGCCTTTTTTATTTGTTTCCCGGCCCCGCGGATTTCATCTAAGTAAGTAGGAGGCGATCATGGGGGGCACGCCGCGCATGGCATTCGCAGCGGACAAGTTCTATACGGCTCTCGTCACCGAGCGCCACGAAGTCTCCACAGACCTCTGGAAAATCAAGCTCGATCCTGGAAATGAGTTCAGTTTTGTCGCGGGGCAATACGCTACGCTGGGCGTGCGCAAAGGAGACAAACTGATCGAGCGAGCCTATTCGATTGTGTCCTCGCCGTACGAACGCCAACTCGAGCTTTTCTTTGAGTTGGTGCCCCACGGCGAACTCACGCCTCAGCTTTACCAACGGCAAGTGGGCGACGAAGTGAGCCTTCGCAAGATCGCCAAGGGCCGCTTCACCCTCGACCTCAAGAGCGGCCACAGGAATCATCTCCTCCTCTCGACGGTCACAGGAATCGCTCCTTTTGTTTCCTACGCGCGTACTCTGCGCAAGGATTGGAAGGAAGGCAAAATGCCGGCGGACATCCATCTCTACATGATCAATGGCGCGAGCCGCGATTGGGAATTTGGGTACCGCGAAGAATTAGAACGCATCGCCGCTGAAGTCCCATGGCTCACTTACATCCCGACCATCAGCCGCCCGTGGGAAGACACGAATTGGCATGGCGAAACCGGCCGAGTGGAAGAGCTGATTCGAAAATATGGCGATCAATGGGGATTGACGGGCGCTGACACGACCGCATATCTTTGCGGCCATCCGCAGATGATCGAGCATGGGCTGGGAATTTTGGAACGGCACGGATTCCCGAAGCAATCGCTCAAGCAGGAGGTTTACTGGATTCCGCCGAAACCCGCGGCCACGTGACTTAATCTCATTCCGGGCGGGCGTTTGCAAGGGGCTTGCGACGCCCGCTCGGAAAGGAATCCGCGGCGAGCCTAAGGCTGATGCGCCGAGTTCGCTGCGGCAAGCTCTTCGATCGCGCTCGAGATGGCGCGGATCGGCGTCGACACGTGAACGGTTTCGTTCGGGTCGTTGACGTCCACTACGATTGACCCGCCATCTTTTGACACGCGCACGTTCTGCTCTCCGCTCTTTACTTCCACGAACGTGATGTCCTCGCTATCCCGCAGCACATCGAGAGCGGCGCGAATCGTGGGCATCCAGGGCTGAATTTCGTGAGCTGGCTGAGCCAGGTGCTCCTTCGGCACGAAGTGCATACCGACCGGAACGAGCAGCGCCGGGACCATTACGAACACGTGATGTTTTTCCGGCTGCCGTTCGACCACGTTCACTGTAATCATTCCCTCGCTGCACAGGATTCCTGCTCCCGCCAGCGCGGTCCCTACGATTCCCAATCCGATCTTTCCGAGCAGAATCATGCGTCACCTCAAAGTGTATTTCCGCCTACTCTCCGGCGCTCTTCGAATCGATCCAGATCTTCACGCTCTGCTCCGCGTCTTGCACCGTGACGAGTACGGTCTCGCCCGCGTCGCCCAGCGCGCGAATCGCCGCAGCGATGTCGAGTTCGTCTTGCTTCGCTGTCGAGAACAGGGCATCTACCACTTTCATCGGTACGGTGATGTCAACCTTCTGCCCGCCCTTGGCGCTGTCTTTTCCGGAGTCGCGCACGTGGATCACGATGTTTCCGTTCACCTTCGCCACGCGCACATCCTGGTCATTGCTTTTCACAGTGACGAATTCATTGTCCGCCGTCGTCCGAATCGCCTCCAGGATCGCGCGCACGTCCACATCGTTGATGTCGGCGTGCGAAATCGTTACGCGCCCGTTGTGCAAATCGCCGTGATTGATTGTCGGCAGGATTTTCTCGGCCAGCGACAGCGGAACGTTTACGTTCACGCTTTCGCCCTTTTCACCGCTATTCACCTTCACGTGCAAGTAACGTTCCGTAGTGGCCGGTTTCGCCGCGCCTGTAGCCGCTTTCACCGCGAGTCCAATCGTTGCCGCCAGCAGCAGGCACGAGATCGCGACAGCTAAAGTTCCTTTACGCATAGTTGAGAAGCCTCCTCGGCTCTTCTTGCCCGTACTTACGAGCGACGCTCGAGAAATGTTCCGTGAAATGTTTCTAATTTGCGGTGATGGTGGGGCGGATGAGCTTGGCGGGGCACAAGCACTCTCGACCGGGGCTTTTGAATTTCTGTCAGTCGCGCTGCAGTTTGAAGAAAACCACCGCAAGAGGAGGCAATCGCAATCGAAGCGATTGTGCTTTTCCATTCCAAGGAACAAGCTCGGAGCGAACGCCACCTTCATTTCCGGCGTTGCTGCCCCAATAGTGACTCGAATCGGTGTTCAGAATTTCGCGGTAGTAGCCGGCCCGCGGAACCGCGACGCGGAAATCCTCGCGGACGATCGGAGTAAAGTTGCAAACCACGACGATCGCATCGTCGGGACTTTTCCCGCGCCGCACAAATGAAATGGCGCTCGACGCCGCGTCGTTTGCGTCAAGCCACTCGAAGCCGGCCCATTCGAAATCAAGCTCGTGAAGCGCGGGCTCCTGCATGTGCAGGCGATTCAAGTCCGCCAGCAGTTGCTGCACGCCGCGGTGAGGCGGCGAATCTTCCAGCTGCCAGCCCACGCTTCCGTCTTCCCAAAATTCGTTTCGCGTTGCGAGCTCGCTCCCCATGAAGATCAGCTTCTTGCCGGGATGAGCCCACATGTAGCCGAGGAGGAGCCGCAGGTTCGCGAATTTCTGCCAATCGTCACCGGGCATTTTTTCGAGCAGCGAGCGTTTTCCATGCACCACCTCGTCATGCGACAGCGGCAGGACAAAGTTTTCGGTGAACGCGTAGATCATCGAGAACGTCAGCTCGTTGTGGTGAAAGCGACGATGAATCGGATCGAGCGCAATGAATTTGAGCGTGTCGTTCATCCAGCCCATATTCCATTTCAAATCGAAACCGAGCCCGCCCACGTACACCGGACGCGAAACCGCCGGCCAGGAAGTGGATTCTTCCGCAATCGTCAGGGCGCCGGGATGCCGCGTGTGCAGTACTTCGTTCAAGTGTTTCAGGAAAGCAATCGCCTCGAGGTTCTCGCGGCCGCCAAACGGATTGGGAATCCACTCGCCCGGCTTGCGCGAGTAATCGAGGTACAGCATGGAAGCGACCGCGTCCACGCGCAAACCGTCGATATGGTATTTGTCGATCCAGAAGAGCGCGTTCGAGAGCAAATAGTTCTGCACTTCGTTGCGGCCGTAATTGAATACAAGCGTGCCCCAGTCGGGATGCGCGCCGCGGCGCGGGTCGGCGTGCTCGTAAAGATGAGTGCCGTCGAAGAATGCGAGGCCGTGCGCGTCGCGGGGAAAATGCGCCGGCGTCCAATCCAGGATCACGCCGAGGCCTTCCTGATGGCAGCGGTCGATGAAGTACATGAAATCTTCGGGCGTCCCGAAACGGCTGGTGACGGCGAAATATCCCACCGTCTGATAGCCCCAGGATTTATCGAGCGGATGCTCCATCACCGGAAGCAGCTCGATGTGCGTGTACCCCATTTTCTTGACGTAGGGAATCAGCTCGCCGGCGAGTTCGCGGTACGTAAGCCAGCGGTTTCCTTCTTCGCGCTTGCGGCGCCACGAGCCGAGATGCACTTCGTAGATGGACATCGGCGAATGCAGCCAATCACGCGAAGCGCGCGCGGCGAGCCAAACGGCGTCGTTCCACTGGTGCTTCTCGATGTCGGCAACCACGGAAGCATTGTTGGGTCTTTTCTCAGCGGCGAATCCGTAGGGATCGGACTTCAATCCCCAGGAGCCGGCTACGCGCGAGCGAATTTCGAATTTGTAGAGCGTCCCCTCGCCGAGTCCAGGAATGAAGATTTCCCAAATTCCGGTGTCGCCGCGCAGGCGCATCGGATGGACGCGGCCATCCCAAAAATTAAAATCTCCCACGACGCTCACGCGCAGAGCGTTGGGCGCCCACACGCCAAAATGCACGCCGCGAATGCCCGCGACTTCCCGCACGTGCGCGCCGAGCTTTTCGTACTTCTGGTAGTGCGTGCCTTCGCCGGAAAGATAGAGGTCGTAGTCCGTAAGCAGCGGCGGAAAAGCGTAGGCATCGAGAGATTCGAAGGCATTCCCGTCGGAAAACTTGTATCGCAGCCGGTAAGCGGCCGGCGAGACTTCCTGACTCGCGCGGAGCCCGGTGATATGGCCGGGAACGAGCGCCTCGAAGACTCCGGCTGGATGTATTCGCGTGGTTGGGATCGTCTCAGTGCCACCGGCAAGGGGGCCTACCCATTCGACGGTCACTTCGGTGGCTGCCGGACGAAAGGTGCGGATCGCGAGGACATGCTCACCGTTGCGGTCGACCCAGTGGGGGCCGAGGAAATGGAATGGGTCGGAATCTTCGGCGCGAATGATGCGCTCGAGCTCGGCCTGGAAGGCGGCGGGCGGCCTTGCGCTGGTCGGTTCGCCGGATTTTTGGTCCTTCGAAGTCATTGAGATTTTGGCGCGGAGCCGCGCGCGGAGGTTCCGCCGCGGAAGCCGGGCTGAAATTGTTTGCTGAACGCGATCGTCAAACTCCCCTTTTACAGTAGATTAGAAAACTTCAAGTGATTGTAAATAGGCAGGTTAGTTTGAATTCTAATCGCGGCACCGTATATTAGAAATTCGCGAGGCGACGCTTTTTCGCGGTCGTTCCGGGTCTCGGCTTGACGTCTAATTTTCATCGTTTCCCGATGACCGTAGCACGCGGGAAGGATGGTTTCAACAGGACCTTGGTGTGATGATTCGGGCGCGTTTGTGGATTGTGAGACGCCGACAGAGTTCCGCTCGTGCGCGTTGGAGAGTGTCGGGAAAATGCCGGGCATAGGTGTGCGCGGAGGAGGAGCCCGCGACGAGGTTAGACGCTCGTCGTGGCTACCTGGTGCGTTGCGGACGCGCGGATGGGTGCGCGGGCGGTAATGCAGGATGCGAGAACCTCCAGGTCAACACCCACCGGGCTGAAGCCCCTTCATGCTTCAGGGCGAGCCGGCGCTACGAAAGACTATTGTTGGGTGCGGGGCCAAAATGGACTGGCGATGATCGCCGGCGCGGGGAATGGCTGGGTCTGGCGTGGTTGCAACTGGATGCAGAAGTCAGGTACGGTAGCGGCGTCCCTGGGGCTGACAGCGGGGCAATCCATTCAAGGAGAATCCAGATGATACGACTCGCGCGCCCGATTTTTGTGCTTGCGGCGCTGAGCCTGGCGATCGCGGCCGGCAGTGCGCGCGCGCAGGAGAACGCACAAGCAAAGAAACCTCCAACAGCTACGGAGGCGATTCTTGCGAACTGGAACGACATTGGCAGCCGGCTCGTGACGATGGCGGAAGACTGGCCGGAGGACAAGTACACATACAGGGTCGCGCCGACGACGCGGACGTTTCAGGAAGTGATCCTGCACATCGCGGGATCGAATTACGACATGCTCAATCGGATGACAAAGTCAAAAGTGGGCGACGGCCGCAACGATCCACCTCCGGCGGAGTACAAGACGAAGGCGGCGACCGTGGCGTTCCTGAAGAAGTCGATCGAAGACGGAGCGGCGGAGGCGAAGAAACAGGGCGACGCCGGAGTGGTCAAGTTCCTCGAGTATTGGGATGGGTACACGGAGCACATGGGCGAGCATTACGGGCTGCTGGTGGCGTATTACCGGGCGAGTGGAGGGGTGCCGCCAGAGTCGAGGCCGAAGAAATAGCGCGGGTGGGATCGCCGTGTTTTTGCCCATCGCGTACCTGAGCGGCGGCGCTTTTCGCTGAGATCCTTCCGGCATCCTGGTCGGATGCCGTCAGGATGACAGGCGTGGCGAGTGGGAACGCTTTGGAGTGTGGGTTCTGTATCGGCGGGGCAAGCGCGGCGAATCGGTACGCCGTGGATCGCGGGTCGAGCAGAGGCGGGGCATACGCGGGCGGGTCTTAGACCCGCCCCTACTGTCTGAAATATTGTGCGGAGGGGCAGTGCGGAATGGGGCGAAGAGAACGGTTGCGGCGGGTGTGGCTTGCTTGTTGGTGGCGATCGTGACGCCGATACCAGGAGCACGGGCGCAGGATCGCACGCAGGGGCGCTCGATGGTCGTGACGCGTGAGGGGATTGTGGCGGCGGAGAGTCCGCTGGCGTCGCAAGCCGGCGCCTCGATCCTGGCGCGCGGCGGAAATGCAATCGACGCGGCGGTGGCAACGAATGCGGTGATGGGTGTTGTTGAGCCGATGATGAATGGGATCGGCGGCGATCTATTCGCGATCGTGTATGAGGCGAAGACGGGGAAGTTGTACGGATTGAATGCGAGCGGATGGGCGCCCGCGAAGCTGACGATTGAATTTCTGAAGTCGAAGGGCATCCACGGGGAAATCCCCGAGCGCGGGATTCAAGCGGTGACGGTGCCCGGGACGGTGGACGGATGGGCGCAGCTGCTTTCACGATTCGGGAGGATGAAGTTTTCCGAGGTGCTGGCACCCGCGATTCATTATGCGCGCGACGGATTTCCGGTTCCGGAGATGGATGCGGCATACTGGAGCGACGCGGAAAAGATTTTGAGGGCGGATCGGAATGCGAGCGCTACGTTTCTGATTGACGGGCGCGCGCCTCGGCTGGGCGAAGTGTTTCGCAACCCCGACCTGGGCCATTCGCTCGAATTGATTGCCGCAAGCGGAGGCAGCGCCTTTTACAAGGGCGAGATTGCGCAGCGGATCGTGGCGACGTCATCGAAGCTGGGAGGAACGATGACGGTGGACGATCTGGCGGAGTATGCGAGCCAGTGGGTGGAGCCGATATCGACGACCTATCGGGGCTGGACAATTTATGAGATTCCGCCGAACGGGCAGGGGATCGCGGCGCTGGAAATGTTGAATATCATGGAAACGCTGCCGATCGCGCAATTCGGACACAACTCCGCGGACGCTTTGCACGCGATGATCGAGGCGAAGAAATTGGCTTACGCGGACATGCACCGGTACGTGGCGGACCAGAGATTCAGCAAGGTTCCCGTGGAAGGAATGCTCTCGAAGGATTACGCGGCGCAGCGCGCGAAGCTGATCGATATGGCCAAGGCGAATTGCAACGTGTCGCCGGGTGAGCCGCCATTTTCAACGAAGGGCGATACTACGTATCTAACCGTGGTGGATCGAGACGGGAACATGGTCTCGTTGATTCAGAGCAATTTTCAGGATTTCGGATCGGGGATCGTGGCGGACGGAACTGGATTCGCGCTGCAGGATCGCGGAGCGCTGTTCAGCCTGGATCCGGCGTCGCCGAACGCGCTGGCAGGACGGAAGCGTCCTTTGCATACGATCATTCCGGGATTCATGGAGCGCGGAGAGGAGCGAATCGCGTTTGGGATTATGGGCGGATTTAACCAGGCGCAGGCACACGCGCAGTTTGTGGCGAACGTGGTGGATTTCGGAATGAATATTCAGGCTGCGATTGAGGCTCCGCGATTCGTGAAGCACACGTTTGCCGGGTGCGACGTGGAGATGGAGGAGCGCGTCGCAGCGGACGTGCGGAAAGAGCTGGCAGCGCGCGGCCACGAGATTGAGGTGGACGGGAGTTTTTCGACCAGCATGGGCGGCGGGCAGGCCGTGCGGCGCGATTTCTCCACCGGGGTGAATTTTGGCGCGTCCGACCCGCGCAAGGACGGGGCGGCAATTCCTCAGCCAGCGCCGGCTAAGTAGGTTCCACAACAACGCGGTGGGTGGACTCCGCAGTGAGAGTTTCGCGAGTAGGGAATATCGCTGAGTGTGTCGTAAGTGCCTCTAAATATGTGACTTTTGGTACGAACGTACCATTGTGACGCATACTACCTCCCGTTATACATAGAGCATGGGGTGTATCCGCGGAGCGGTGTGCGCGCTCCGAAACTCAACCTATGCCATTGAAAACTGAGGGGCTCGACGCGGAGCGCAAAGCAGGCATGCGCCACGACGAGTTGCGAAACGGCGATACTGCGTGCGACGCTGGGGCGATTCCCATATCGCCTGAGCACGCGGCGTACGTCCACGCGCTGACGGAAAACAATCCTCTGGGAATCGTCGTCCTCGATCTGCAGCACCGGATTCAGATGTGTAATCCTGCGTTTGAGTCGTTGTTCGGATACCAGCAGGTAGAAATCGTGGGTGCGGAGCTCGATCCTCTGTTGGCGCCTCGGGATTCCGTGGCGGAGGCGATCGAACTGACGCGGCGATCAACCGCCGGCGATGTGGTGCGCGAGAAGGCGAAGCGCTTGCGCAGAGATGGGTCGCTCGTGGATGTGCAGATCCTGGGAGTGCCGATTTCCGTGGGCGGGAAGTTGATCGGCAGCTTCGGGATGTACGAAGACATCACGGAGAGGCGGCGCGCGGAACAGGCGCAACGAGAAGCCGAAGAGAGATTCCGCAGCCTCTTCGAGAATGCCACAGAGGGAATTTTCCAGACGACGACAGACGGGCGGTACTTGAGCGTGAATCCTGCGCTGGCGCGGATGTGCGGATTTGCGTCGCCTTCGGAAATGATCGCCACCGTGGAGGATCTAGGCAAGGAGCTATACGCCGATCCGAACGCGCGGAACGTGTTCAAGCGATTGATCGAGAAGCACGGAGCGGTGAAGGACTTTGAGTACGAAGTGCGGCGCAAGGACGGAGCGAAGATTTGGATTTCCGAGAACGCGCATGTGGTGCGGAATCCGGACGGCGAGATTTTGTCGTACGAAGGGACGATCGAGGATGTTACGGCGCGGAAGCGAGCGGAGCTCGAGCGGCAAGTCACTTTTGAAATCATTCATGCAGTGAACGTGACGGACAACCTGGACGATTTGCTGCGGCTGATTCATATCGCGCTGAGGAAGGTGTTGTACGCGGAGAATTGTTTCGTGGCGCTGTACGAAGCGAACACGAAGATGTTTCATTTTCCGTTTTTCGTGGACCAATTCGACGTAGCTCCGCCGCCGCAACGAGTAGGGCGAAGCTGCACGGCGCACGTTTATCGCAGCGGAAAAGCGATGCTGATCCCGCAACGAACTTTCGATTTGCTGGCCGAGCAGGGCGAAGTGGAGCTGGTGGGTACGCCGTCGCCGTCGTGGCTGGGAGTGCCGCTGAGGACTCCGGCAGCGACGATCGGCGTGCTGGTGGTGCAGCACTACGAGGATGAGAACGCGTACACGGAGCGCGAGCAGGAATTTCTGGCATCGGTGGGCGGGCAGATTGCGTTTGCGATCGAGCGGAAACGGTCGGAAGAAAAGATACGCGAGAGCGAAGCTCGGTTGCGAGTGCTGGTGGAGCAGCTTCCGGCGGTGCTGTGGACCGTCGATAAGGACTTGCGATTTACATCGGCGCTGGGCGCCGGGTTGGCGCGGCTGGGGCTGAAGCCCAACCAGCTGGTGGGGAAATCGCTGCTCGATTACTTCGAGACCGCGGACCAGACATTCTTGCCGATTGCAGCGCACCGGCGGTCGGTGGCCGGCGAGCCGATGACGTTTCACGTGGAGTGGAAGAGCGGCTCGTATGCATGCCACGTGGAGCCGCTACGCGATGCGGACGGGCAGGTGTCGGGCGCGATTTGCATGTCGCTCGATATTACGGACCGCAAACAGCTCGAGGAGCAGCTCCGGCAGGCGCAGAAGATGGAGGCGGTGGGCCGGCTGGCGGGCGGAATCGCGCACGATTTCAATAACTTACTGATGGTGATTCAGGGGTACGGCGACTTGCTGGTGGAGCGGCTGCCGAGCGACGATCCGTTGCATCGCAACGCGGAGCAGATTCAGATGGCGGCGCAGAGAGCGTCGTCTCTGACGCGGCAATTGCTGGCTTTCAGCCGGAAACAGATGTTGGCGCCGAAGATTCTGAATGTTCAGAGTGTGGTCGCCGACATGGAGAAAATTTTGCGGCGATTGATTGGCGAAGATATTCGATTGGAGACATCGTCCGCGCCGGATTTGGGATTGGTGAAAGCCGACCGGAGCCAGATCGAGCAGGTGATTCTGAATCTGGCCGTGAATGCGCGCGATGCGATGCCGCAGGGCGGCCGATTGACGATCGAGACGGCGAACGTGGAGCTGGACGCGTCGTACTCGCATCCGCCGGCCGTGCTGTCGCCGGGCAAGTACGTGATGCTGGCCGTGACGGACAACGGTTGCGGCATGGATGCGGAGACACAGGCGCACGTGTTCGAGCCGTTCTTTACGACGAAGGAAAAAGGCAAGGGAACTGGGCTTGGACTTGCGACGGTGTACGGCGTGGTGAAACAGAGCGGCGGGTATGTGTGGGTTTATAGCGAGCCGGGGCGGGGAACGAGCTTCAAGATTTATTTGCCGAGAATCGAGGAGAAGGTTGCGCCCAGCGGGCGCGACAGTAAGCCCGAAACTCGGGAAACGCAGCGGGGCTCGGAGACGATTCTCCTGGTAGAAGACGAGAAGGGCGTTCGAGAACTGGCGCGAGAATACCTGACGATGACCGGCTACACGGTGATCGAGGCGGAGGATGGCCACACGGCGCTGGAGTTGGCTGCGATGCACGTGGGCCCGATTCATCTACTGCTGACGGACGTGGTGATGCCGGGAATCAGCGGAAGGGAACTGGCCGAGCGCGTTGGGCAAATCCGGCCTGGGATCAAGATACTGTATATGTCGGGATACACTGACCAGGCGGTGGTGCATCACGGAATTCTTGAGACTGACGCTGTATTGCTGCAGAAGCCGTTTACATTGACTACGCTTGCCGCTAAGCTGCGCGAAATCCTCGCTGTGCCTGCCGTTCAATAGGTAGGATTTCAACAGAGCCGAGTGATCTCAAGACAGATCGGTGTGCCCGCTGCGAAGAACCTCAGGGGTTAAAACCCCTGAATTGCGGAGACGTTGTCGGCACGGCTAAAGCCGTGCCCTGACGCAAACCGCTTTATGAGCTGGCTGCCAGTTAATCGGAAAATCCTGCGCAGGTAGTTTTGTGCGCGATTGAAACAGGAACGGGGTGTTGAACCATCCTGGAGCAATTGCCACTTCTGGCCGTCTTCGGTGGGCAATTCTTCCCGCACTCGGGATCCCCTTTTGTTTCAAGCGAATGCGTGGCCGTTGGATTGTCAAGTGCTGCGCGCGTTGAGTGGCCCCCTAGCTGCATTTGTAAGCTCGTCGCGGCAAGAACGAAACGAAGGAAAGTCGCGCAGAGCAGGCGGGGGGACAAGATGCTGGAAGTGGCGAGCAGGGGCCAAGCGGGAGCGCGGGAGCAAGAGGGAATTACGGAACAAAGCATTTCAGAGCGGCGGCTTTGGACGGCGGTGATCGTGAATGCCGTGGAAGACTGGCAGAGCGGAACATTGCGGGCGCGTCGGGAGGCGCAGCAATTCCTGCTTGAGGACTCCCAGGATTTTCCGGCGGTTTGCGCGAATGCGGGGCTTGATCCGGCGACTTTGCGCGCAAGGCTGTTGAAGATCGGGAAGCGAGTGGCGATGCAAGGGCCGTATCAGCTTCCGGTGGCGGCATAGGTTTGGTTGACGCGGCGTGTGTGGGGTAGGCGGCAGTATCGAAATCTTTGCGGTTTCATGATTCGCTTATAAGTTTCAATTCATTTGAGTTCCTCCTGCGCTGCCGAAGTCCGTGGCGGCGCAGGAGCTTCCCTCCTGAGCAAGAATCCAGCGATGGCGATTGCGCAATTGGCGTAGTATTTCGCATGGCGGGTTGACGCGGAATATTCATGGCACGTTCAGCGATTGACGGCGCAGTGTGCGACGAGAAGCGGCTGCTGATTTGCTGCGCCCGAACGAAATTGGCGCCCGCCATCGCGGAAAAGATTCGCGAACTGGCTGCACAGAGACTCGACTGGGATTATGTCCTCGTCGAAGCGGCGGAGAATTCGATCGGGCCGCTTCTCGATCGAAACTTGCGAACGGTGGTTTCGGAGGCGGTGCCGGCTGCCGCGTTGGAAAGCTTGAAGAATGCGTACCGCTCGAATACGGTGCGATGCCTCTTTCTGACGGCGGAGCTGCACAGGATTCTGGCGCTATTTCGATCGAATGGCATCCTTGCGATCCCCTACAAGGGACCGGTGCTGGCCGAGCAGGCGTACGGGGACGTGACGTTGCGTAACTTCGAAGACCTCGACATTATTCTTCCGCAGCGCGATTTGCCGAAGGCGCACGACCTGATTCTGGGCCTTGGGTACCGCGCGAAGTATCCATGGATACTGTCGCCGGGAGCGGCGCGATCGCTGGTGCCGGGCGAATACAACTATCGCGACGCGGAGCGGCGCTTGATGGTCGAATTGCACACGGAGCTTACGCTGCGGCATTTTCCAGTTGCGCCGGACCTGGACGAGTTCGGCCGGCGGTTGGCTACTGTCAATGTAGGCGGAAGTGAGGTGCAAACATTTGCCGTGGAAGATCTTTTGCCGGTTCTCTGCATTCATGGCTCGAAGGATTTTTGGGAGCGAATTTCGTGGATTGTGGATATTTCCGAGCTGATTCAAAAGCACTCTGCTCTCGATTGGGATTGGGTTTTGAAAACGACGGGGTCATTGCGGGCGGAGCGCATGCTGAATCTGGGGCTCGCACTCGCCTCGGAACTGCTCGACGCGCCTCTACCGGCGGAGATTTTGAAGCGGGTGCGCGGCGATCACGATGCTAACGCGGTGGCTCGAGAGGTGGAAGGGCGCCTCTTGGGCCGCAACTGGCCGGGCTTCGATGCGGCAGAGCGCCTCGCGTTTCGCAGAAGGATGGTGCCGGGACGTCTGGCTGGATGGCGGTATTCGATACGCCTCGCGGTAATCCCGGCGGAAGAGGATTGGCAGATGGTGCGATTGCCCGGGCCGCTCGCGCCACTTTATATTGCGTTGAGGCCCCTTCGACTGCTGCGAAAGTATGGATGGAGCGCGGCTGGACGAAATGAGACTTCACGTTAGCCGCCACTTGAATCTCCGCGTTGAGAATCTCTGACTCAGAGTCACAAAAAGGTAAATCCGAGAGTACGTCCCCAGGAGAATAGTCACGTATAGGACACGCGAGGGGACATCGGTGTTGACCCCTTGTGCAACACAGACAAAACTGTGTCAGGCATCCCTCGTATTTTGCTGACGAATTTGGCTGATTCTGATCACGCCAGGAGCTTCGGGGTCTACGTCAGCACTTCGGGATGTAACGATTTAGCAAAGGGGTCATCTGGACTTGGGAACGCAAGCCACCACGCCGGACTGCGTGCGACCGTTGCACATTTCCATTGGCCGCGTGCCTCTCTCGCTTTTTATTCCCGCTGAAAATCTGCACGAACGAGCACTCGCGCGGTATCGCGAGTTTGCGGCCGAGTCGGCGGAGAGCCTGCCGGTTTTCTTGCGAGCCGGCGAGCGAACCGAGCGCGACGCCGCTGGTTTCTCGTACGTGCTCGATGAAGCCTCGATGCTGCTCGATTCGTTGGGCGCGGAATTCCGGGGCGTCGGGAATGAGTACGCGCTCGATTCGCTCTTGCGAATTCTCCTCACGATGGTACTGCTGCCCCGGCGAGGCTTCTTGCTTCATGCGGCTACAGTGGTGCGCGACGGACGTGCCTATGTGTTTGCCGGGCGCTCCGGAGCCGGCAAAAGCACGGTGGCGTCGCTTTCGCCTGCCGGGACTGTCCTCACCGACGAAATTTCGTTGCTGCGCTTTACCGACGGGTGCTGGCACGCCTACGGAACGCCGTTCTGGGGGGAGTTTCGCGCGGCGGGGATGAATGAACACTATCCGATAGCGGGAATCTATTCACTGGTGCAGGCGCCTGAGGACCGGGCGGAATTGATGACGACGAAAGAAATTCTGCGAGCGCTGCTGCCTTGCGTCCTGTTCTTCACGGCGAAGCCGGAAGCGAACGAGGCGCTGCTTCGGCTTCTACTGGGTACGGTGCGGCAAATTCCCTGCTACCGGCTGCATTTTCGCCGCGATGCCGGGTTCTGGAAGGTGGTCACTGCATGAGCGTGTTTCCCGAACGAAATCCGAAACTGGCATGGCGAGAAATTGACGGCGAAGCGGTGATCATTTCGCCGGACGACAGCCACGTGCACGAACTCAACGAAACGGCGAGCGTGATTTGGAAACTCGCCGACGGCAAGCACAGCGCCGATCAGATCGCCGCGGCGGTGGCTGCCGGCTACGACGTGCCGGTGGAAGTGGCGCAAGCGGACGTGCGGGAATTGATCGAAGTGCTCGAGGCCAAAGGATTGCTGATGGCTCCGAAGCGCCAAGAGGTGTTCGTCGGTGTCTAGCACGCCCGTCATGGACCGGCTGATCCGCAAGACGGTGGAGCGGCACTTGCCGTGGAACGTCCACATGGATCTGACCTACCGGTGCAACGAGCGCTGCGTGCATTGCTATCTCGACCACGAAGATTATGGCGAAATGACGACGCTCGAGATCAAGAATGCTCTCGACCAGCTGGCGGAGGCGGGGGCGCTGTTCTTGACATTCAGCGGAGGGGAAATTTTCCTCCGCAGCGATATCTTCGAATTGATTGCCTACGGGCGCGCGTTGAATTTCGACGTGAGCCTGAAAACCAACGCGCTCCTGATCGATGCGCGGCGGGCGCAGCGGCTGCGGGAGCTTGGCGTCCGCAAAATTCAGATCAGCATTTATAGCGCTCGGCCTGAAATTCACGACGCGATTACGAAGGTGCCTGGCTCGCTCGATCGTTCGCTGCGGGCGATCCGATTTCTTCAGGCGGAGGGCTTGCAGGTGAAGCTGGCCTGTCCGCTGATGAAGCAGAATCTCGATGCTTTTCGAGAAGTGCAGGCGCTGGCCGACGAGCTGGGCGTGCCCTACATGCTGGACATGACGATTACGCCGAAAATGGACGGCGATGAGAGCGTGCTGGCGCTGCGCAGTTCGGCGACGGAGCTTTTGCAGGTGCTGCAGGATCAGAAGCTAAACACGCGAGCCTGCGCACCGGGCAGTCAAGCGGAAGAGCCTGCATTCGTGGCGGGAAGCGCCACGTCGAGCGGAATCGAAAGCGGCGCCTACGACGACATTCCGTGCAGCGCGGGGCATAACAGCTGTTACATCTCGCCTTACGGCGACGTTTCACCGTGCGTGCAGATGCCCGTGGGCGCTGGGAATCTGCGCCGGCAGCGGTTCGAGGAAATCTGGTACGACTCGCGGGAAATGAACCGCGTGCGAGCGGTGCGGGAATCCGAATTGCCGCTGTGTTCGACGTGCTCGATTCGCAGTTACTGCGAACGGTGCCCGGGGCTGGCGCAAATGGAAGGCGGGGATTTGCTCGGGGCGTACGAACGGGCGTGCGAGCTGGCGGAGATGAACGCGCGTCTGGCCGGAATTGAAAATCCGGTGAGCGCGGCGCACGCGAATCGGGCTTTTGATGGCGCCGCACATCGAGTGGCGATGCGGCGGGATCTGGTGCAAGTGTCGCTCTAGGGCGGCGGACTCGGGGTCTGGAGCAGAGATGGAACGAACGAAGAAGTCCTCGGAACAAAACGGGCAGAAACCCGCCGGCAAAAAGGCGTACGTCAAGCCGGGGTGCGTCTCAGAGCCGATTTACGAGACGCTCGCGCTGGCATGCGGAAAGATGGCAGGCCAAAGCGGCATTTGCCACGCCGTGCCGAGACGATCGTAGTGATTCGAGACTTATTGCCAAGAGGTTTTAGGATGCAAGCAATCCGCTTGAAAAATTTTTCGTTTGGCAGCGATCGGCGCTACGGAACCTGGCAGAAGCTGCTGAGCGTGGGACTCTCGTTCCTGATGGCGGCTCCGCTGCTGGCGCGCGAGGTAGTTCAAATCCACTCCACCGCGGCACAAGTACGTGGAGCTGACGGGACCATCGACCAGGCGAATCCGGGAACCAACTCAGGCGCGGCCGCGACACTTACGGTTCAATCGCTCAAGGGCAATGCAAACCAGCGCTCGCTGGTCGAGTTCGACCTCTCGAGTTTGCCAAATGTGGCAATCAAGCAAGCCCTGTTGATTCTGCACGCGACGTCCAGCACGGCGGGAACAGCAAGGACGTACGGTGCGTTCGGCATCACGTCATTTTTTCGCGAGTCCGATGCGACGTGGAATACGCGCGTGGCGGGCCTAGGTTGGAATGTGGCTGGCGGCGATATCGGCGGGACGGCGACGGCAACCGCGTCGATGCCCGCTGGAATCACAGCCTCGACTCCCGTGCAATTCGATATCTCGGCGGATGTAAAGAACTGGTACAACGGCACACCGAATTACGGAACGCTGATCAAGGATCAAACGGAAGGCAACAACACCGCCTGGACGTCCGCATTTGGATCGCGCGATGGCACTGCGGCCAACGCGCCGGAGCTGGACGTCACGTTTCTGCAAAATGTGACGAATATCGCCGCGACGCCTGGGAACGGCACAGTGACCGTGAGCTGGGGATATCCGACCGCGATCGGGAGAGTGAACGCGGGAGAGGCATACAACGGAGTATTGATTCTGCGGCGCGCAAACTTCCCGGTGGACAAGTCCTCGGTTCCGACGGACACGCAGGATCCCGCCATGTGCTCGATCGTGGGCACAGGGACCGTGGTGTTTGACAACACCGCGAACGCGACCAGCTTTACCGACGACGGCACGGATGCCTGCGGCGCGCCCACGAACGATACAACCTGGTTCTACAAGGTGTTCCTGCGCGACCAGAAAAATTACTACGCGACTCAGCCGATCGCCAACGGATCTGTTTACACCGCCGAAATTTCGGCGAGGCCGAGCGCTACCGCGGCATCCCGAGAGAATTCAGTTTGGATTGCCGCCACATTCTCCACCACGCTGGCGGCGCCTTCCTTGTTTCCCGGATCGATCGTGATGGCCGGCTCGCAGACAAATCTTTCCTACGGCATCGACGCCGTGAGCGGAATGCGGAAGTATCCGCCGGTGTCGTTGGGCGGCCCGGTGCTCGGCCGCTCGCCGGTGATCGATGCGCCGGATTCGTCACTCGCGCAGAACGTGATGTACGTGGCCGACAACGATGGGCTGGTGTATGGGATTGCGACGGATACGGGGCAAATCCTTTTTGCAGTGAATCCCACCGGACTTACGACGAATGGATTTGTGAGCGCACCAGCAGTGCAGGTGAAATCGTTCAGCGATGGCACGTTCACTCCGACGCACGACCTTCTCGTGCTTGGCACCCGAAATGGCGCGACTACATCCACAAACGAGATTGTAGGAATGGACGGCAACACCGGCGCCACGCTTTGGCAAACGATTGGAAACGGCAATGCCGGCGCGCGCATGGACATCATAAATTCGACGCCGGCGATCGACTATGTGAATCATGCCGTCTGGGTGACGAGCCGCAGCAATGGCGGCACCGGGCGGCCTAGCCTGTGGAAACTCAATCCGAACACGGGAGCGGTGCTCCTCACGGCGGCGCTGGGCGATACGGATGCCGATCCCACGCTAACGATTCCGAGCGATGTTCTGTTCGTGGCGAATACCGCGGGAACGATCTTTGCGATCGATCCGGTGGGGGGGACAACTTTGTCGTCCGTGGCCGGCGGTGATGGGGCGGTCATTTCGTTTCCGATCGTGCTGGGTCTGGTGTCGCCGTACAC
>JBOGNA010000129.1:0-62583 GCA_050746925.1 Candidatus Acidiferrales bacterium | reverse complement strand
GTCAAAGACTTCGCGCTGTCATCCTGAAGGTATCCGATCAGGATGCCTGACCTGAAGGATCTCAGCGTAAGCCGCAAGCAACAATTCGCGTCACGAGCGAGGCAGCAGTCAGCATTCGCGGATGTTTTCACAGTAGGGGCGCGGCATGCCGTGCCCGCAGTCAAAGACTTCGCGCTGTCATCCTGAAGGCATCCGATCAGGATGCCCGCCCTGAAGGATCTCAGCGTAAGCTGCAAGCAATAAATTGCACGGCAAGTGCGGCGGTCGCGCCGGTCGAAAGGAGCACCCATGCCCAACAAAACAAAAAAAGGAATCCTCGAACTCCTCGCCGCCGGCCCCGTCCTCGGCGACGGCGGCTACCTCCTCGAACTCGAAAAACGCGGCCGCGTCCGCGCCGGCCCGTTCACGCCCGAAGTGGCGCTCAATAATCCCGAATCCCTGCTCGAGCTCCATCGCGAATTCCGCGACGCCGGCTCTGAAGTCCTCCAGTCGCTCACTTTCTACGCCAGCCGCGACAAGCTCGCCACCGTCGGCATGGGCGATCGCGTCGAAGAACTGAATCGCGCCGCCGTGCGCATCGCCAGGCAAGCCGCCGGCGATCGCTGCCTCGTCGCCGGCAACATCAGCCTCACCTGGATGTACGAGCCCAATGACAAAGCCGCCGCCGATCGCGTCCGCAAAACTTTCGACGAGCAGCTCGACGTGCAAGTCTCCGAAGGCGTCGATTTCATCATCGGCGAAACATTTTCATGGCTCGGCGAAGCGCTCCTCGCTGTCGAGCGCGCGAAGCGCACCAATCTTCCTGCGATGGTCACGATGTCATTCGAAAACGAAGACGTCACACCCGACGGCAAATCCGCCGCCGAATGCGCCCGTGCTCTCGTTGATGCCGGCGCGGACATCGTCGGCCTGAATTGCCTTCGCAGCCCCGAGCACACGCTCCCGCTCATGATGGAAATGCGCCGCGCAGTGAAAGGCTACATTGCGTGCCAGCCGGTCGCCTATCGCACCACGCACGACCATCGAGATTTCACCAGCCTCCCCGCGTTTCCCGATCAGCTCGAACCCTATCAACTCACGCGCCGCGAAATGGCGGACTATGCCACCAAGGCGCGGGACTTGGGCGTCAACTATATCGGCGCGTGTTGCGGCGCCGTCGCTTCCCACATTCGCGAAATGGCTCGCGCTCTCGGCAAAATTCCCGCCGACGATCGCCTCTGGAAAAAAGGCGGCGAAAAACCCATGTCCGCCTACGAATACTACGACCACGACAAAAAAGCCAAAGCCTAGAAAAAATCCGACAGTAGGGGCGCGTCTCAGACGCGCCCGCGCCACAAATAGCAATCATCCGCCAACCATCGCGCCTGTCATTCTGAGGCCATCCGATCAGGATGGCCGAAGAATCTCAGCCCACAAATTGCCCCACACACGCCATCGGCACTCGCCCGCCTCCGAACCTCTCGCTTTCTAATTTCCACAGATGCATCATGTGCCACGCGCCATGACTGAACCCCCAGCCGCCGCATCCCGCCCCCGTCGCGCAATGGGCTTCCGCGACCTCGTCCTCTTCTACATCGTCACCGGCATCAGCCTCCGCTGGATCGCCACCGCAGCCACCGTCGGCGCCGGCGCCATCCTCATATGGCTGATCGCCTGGTGCGCGTTTTATCTCCCGCTCGCCCTCTCCGTGATGGAACTTTCCTCGCGCTATCCGCAGGAAGGCGGCCTCTACGTCTGGAGCAAGCGCGCGTTCGGAGAATTTCCTGGCTTCCTCACCGGCTGGACCTATTGGGCCAGCAATCTTCCGTACTATCCCGCGGTCCTCTATTTCGCGGCCAGCAACGCGCTCTACATCGGCCCGTCCCGCTGGCAATCGCTCGCAGAAAACAAAACGTACTTTCTCCTCTTCGCTCTGCTCGGCTTGGCGCTCGGCACTTTCTTGAATCTCATCGGACTTTCCGTCGGCAAGTGGCTCCACAATCTCGGCGCCATCGCCACGTGGCTCCCGATCGCAATCCTCATCGGCATCGCGGCCATCGCATTCCACCGCTTCGGCTCAGCCACCACGTTCACTGCCGCAAGCGTCGTCCCCCACATGCATTTTCGCGACGTCCTCTTCATGGCCACGATCGTCTTCGCGCTCGGTGGCTCGGAGTCCGCCTCCTTCCTCGGCGACGAAGTCCACGACGCGCGAAAAAATCTCCCCCGCGCCCTTCTCGCCGGAGGAATGTTCGTCACGATCGGCTACATCGTCGGAACGATCGCCGTCCTCGTTTCGCTCCCGGCCGGAGAAGTGAACGGCCTCGGCGGCATCATGCAAGCCGTCTCGAAATCAGCCGAACGAGTGGGCTTCGCGGGAATTGGTCCGCTGGCAGCGTTGCTCATCACAATCAGCAATCTCGGCGCGCTCGGCGCGTGGCTCGCCGTCTCGGCGCGACTCCCGTTCGTCGCCGGCCTCGACCGCTACCTTCCTCCCGTCTTCGCGCGCATCCATCCGAAGTGGGGCACGCCGTACGTTGCTCTACTCGTGCAAGCCTTCTGCGGCGTGATTTTCATCGTGCTGGGCCAGGCCGGAACAAGCGTGTACGGCGCCTACGAAGTCCTCGTCAGCATGGGCATCATTTCGTATTTCATCCCCTACCTTTTTGTTTTCGCCGCCCTGATCCGATTTCAGCGCGAGCCCGCCGGCCCCGGCGTCATCCGCATCCCCGGAGGCAGACCCGTCGCCACCGCACTCGGCGTCCTCGGATTCACCACCACGCTCGTAACGATCGTCTTCTCCGTGCTGCCCCCCGCCGACGAGCCCCACAAACTTCTAGCCGTGCTGAAAATTGTGGGCCTCACGCTAATCTTGCTCGCCCTCGGCGTCGTAGCCTTCCTCTGGGGCAAGTCCCACAACCGCCCCCCAGCCTGACGCGCACCGTATTCACTCGTCTGCCAGTAGAGCTCGCTGTGTCAGCGAACCTTCAGCGGATACTGCTGCGTCACCGGCGGCACGATCCCGTTCAATCGCAGATAAACGACTAGCTGCCCGTAATGGTCCGTAATGTGCCACACCGCCGTCACTGCCATTCCCAGTTTCGTGTTCGGCCCGGCGTAAGGACCCTCGACGCGCTCCACTGCGTTCTGCGGAGTAATCGTCGCCAGCACGCGATCGCCATACGCGAAGGAATCGCGCACGTACTGGATCAGCTCCGCCTTCGTCTTCGCCGTTGACGGCCCGCCTTTCTCGCACCCCACCGGCGGCGTCTTCGCCTCAATCTCGTTGAAAAACGCAAACTGTGCGCACGCCACATGCTTCACCTGCTCGCCAAACGAACGCACCCCCTCGAAATTTCCTCCCGTCGGCAGGTAGGAATACTTGCTCTCCGGCATCGCCTCCGCCACCGACAAAAAACCTCTCTCCGCCCAACTCAGAGCGCCTCCAACGCTCCCCGAAATGCTCTTCGGAATCTCGTCCCTCTGCGCAAATGCCGGCAAAGCGAAAACAACCAGCCCAGCAAGAACGATTACAGCCGAAAATTTCCTCGCAAACTTCATAACCGCCTCCTCCTGCTCGGTATCGCCATTTCGGATTTCAATCTTCTCTCCCGCATCCGCTCAGCGAAGCGTGATCGTCGCATTGCCCTCGTGGCTATCCTTGCTCATCGTGCCGTTCTGCCATGTCGGCAATCCAACGAGCGGAAGCGCCTGCGTCGGACGCCCCGTCGCAGTGTCCAGTCCGAAAAGGAAAAAGTGGCTGGGCAGCCACGCGTCGTCCCCCAGAATCGTCAGCGTCACTCCCCCATTCGTCTCGAATTGAAGAAATGTAAACGCCGTCTGCACGTCAAAGTAATACCAGTTCGAGACGCCCTGCTCGAGATCGTCTTGCGCCGTATCCGGTATCGGTTTCGCAAGCACCAGATTTCCGTTAATCAGGATTTGCAGCTCGACGTTGCTGTCGGTTCCCGCATCATCCACGTCCGCCGTGCCCACCACCAGCAGCACGCGCCGAATCACGGTGTTCACATTTTTGGGCGCAAGCAGCCGAAGCGGTATCGTCAGCACGCCCTCGCTCACGTCCGAACTCAGAACCGTCGTCAGATCCGTTTCCATCGCGATCGCCACCACGTCCCCCTTGTCGGCGATGCCAAACAGCAGCGCGTGCTGCGGCGCCCACGCATTGTCCCCGCAGTTGCCCAGTCGCACCGACGAATTCGTCAGCGCGTCCGTCTCCAAACTAACCACGGCCTGCGCCCGGTGCGCGTACCCCTGCGCCTGTCCGTGCTCGGAGAAAAAATTCGCCACCGCCACGTCCGTGCCATTCACATCGATCGAAACGCTCAGCGGATCTCCCGAGCCGCCATCCTTGATGTCCCTCGTCAGCGCAGCCAGCCACAGAAACGGTACGTTCGCCACGATTCGCCTCCCGCCTACATTCGGATCAATCAGTCCCGCATCGCGCCGAATCATAGGACGGACGCCCCCACCCAGCAACGAACAAAATTTCGCGGAGGCGCGACGGCGGCGGAGTGAAGCGCACAGCCTGTACTCGCCGCAAGGGTCACACCTGCAACTGCCTCAGAGTCACGGCTTGGCATCCACGGCCTAAAACGAGAACACGAAAACAACGAGAGAAGACCAACGCTCCCACCCTTTGCACAAACCGCAAAGGATGCGGCACCCGCAACACCTAGAGGCTAAACCGCCCGGTGAACTGCCTGAGTGGTATTATGCGTCGCGGAATGAAGTTGGATACGGAAGTCCCGAGAAGTACAGGAGAAAGGGTTTTCCACCCGTCTCATTGATTTTTGGGCCACGTGGTGCCAGCCGTTCAAGAAAGAAATGCCCGGCTATCAGCAGCTGCTCGATCGGTACGGCTCGAATGGTTTCGCGGTCATCGGATTCAAGTTCGATACGATGACCGACGCGGAAGACCCGATCATGTTTGCGAAGAAAATCGGCGTCCGTTATCCACTCGCGGTCGCCACTGATGATCTGAAGGTGAAGTTCGGCGGCATCGAAGGATTGCCGACAACGATGCTCTACGACCGCCAGGGAATTCTGCGTAAGAAAGTCGTCGGTTTTGAGTACACGGATGCCTTCGAGGCAGACTTGAAGCTCCTTCTTTAGCTTGAACGTCCAAGTGTGGTAGTCGGCATGATGGTGTCAGGACCATCTATCCAAGGGAAGGATCTATCGTGCGATTCGCAGTAAAGGATCAACAGCAGGCGCAGGCCCGCCCGCGAATTGCTTCCTTGCCTTCCCACAGGATGAGAGGCGTAACCACTAAGGCCGCAACGGGGTCAGCCCAAGCGATATTCCAAATGGCGTTCGCCGCGAGTCCAGCCAAGGCAATCAGGGAAAGATATGCACACAAGCCTGACTGGGCGGCATCCGCTCTCAGTGCCGCACTGCCCGTGGCTGCCGACAACTTACGCTTTTCATTGGCAAGCCAAGGCATCACCGTGGCTGCGGCAACCAGAATCGCGATACCCAAATAAGTTGGTTTGGGTTCGATAGGCCCCAGTAGGGTCATCACTGAAACCGCAACGACATACGCGGCCAACGCAAAAAGCAAACCTCCTGCTACGCGCGTCGCACGTCTATCTGTGTTCCGATTCTCTCCCTTCGGACTGAATTGGCGCAGGACCACCACTGCTGAAAGCAGTTCAATGGCACTGTCTCCGCCAAACGCGAGCAGAGCGGGACTGCGCGCCATCCATGCCGCGGCCAAAGAAACGGCGGCTTCAATCGTCATCCAAGCAATCGTAATAGACTGTGTCCGCTGAATACGACGGAGTATGTCCTCCCTCGTGATTTGCGATATGGAAACCATCTCCGGCAATTATGGCATTTCGCGAGTTAGCGCGGTTGAGAATAGATTTCGGTAACTGGGATTATCACCACCTAGTTCCTCCCTTCTCAACGCAATCGGCAGGCATTGGTAGTGCTCTCCAAGGTCTAAGCCAAGAACCGACCCAGGCCTCATTGCCCCCGAGCGGCTCTCTTGCTTTTGCCGTTGCTTTTTGTACCGCTCGCCGCGCCGCCTGCTCGCGGGCCGGCTTCCAGCCGGCTCTTTTGACTCTCGCCGCCATCGGCGCCCCACCCATCCCTCTATTCCAGCAACTATTTTTGCCCGCCCAATCGCCCCTATCCCAAGCCCGCTCAATTATTTCCAGCCCCTCCCAAAATATTCACACCAACAACCACTTGAAATCCGCTTTCCACCGTGTTTTAATACCCAAATAATCAACATAACCTAATAATTATTTTTGTGTGCCTCGACGTCCGAGGTCTGCGCCGAAGTCTGCGCAAGCGTTCCAAAATGGGAACGCCATCAATTGGAAGGAGTTAACAGGAGATAAGCACATGAAAAGTAGAGTCAACAAAAAAGAACAATCCCTCGCTCTCGCCCGTCACCGCCGCAAGTGCGTCGTCTGCCACCACCCCGACCGCGACGCCATCGAAGATGAGTTCATCCACTGGCGCAGCCCCTATGAGATCGCCCGCCAATACCACATCTCCGACTACCGCTCCCTCTACCGCCACGCCCGCTCCACCGGCATCGCCGACCTTCGCCGCCACAATTTCCATTCCGCTCTCGATTCGCTCGTCGAAGCCGCCGAAGAAGCCAAAGTCACCGGCGACTGCGTCATCCGCGCCATTCGCGCCTACTCCTGCGTCGATGCCAACGGCCGCTGGACTGAACTCCCCACCCAGGTCCGCTTCACTACGGTCCACGCCTCGCAACCAACCGCGCCCCAGCGCCCAGCCGCCCCAAGCACCCGGCGATCCACGGTCATCGATCTCGTCGAGCCGGAGCCCAAGTCCAAGACAGTTCCGGAACTTCAGTCCGATCCAGATTCCGAATCCGAAATCGAGTCAGACTCCGGCTCCAATTCTGAATCCGAGACCAACTCCCAAAACGGTTTCGCCCTTGATCCCGCTCTCGAAGCCGAACTCCTCCGCAAACTCAACTCCCCGCTCCCCGCAGATCCAGCCGCCCGCGACATAAATCTAATCTACCGTCGCGCGATTAGAACGGGCCTCAACGCGTTGAAAACATGAGCCCGAGCCAATTTCTAATCTACGGTAAAAGGGGGTTCGCGCTCTCTTGTGGTCGCCCTCTCACCGGCCACAACCGCGCGCGCTCGCCAACGCGCCGTTTTCAGCGCCTCCGTGCCTCCGCGGCCGGAAGCGCCACCACCTCGCCGCAAGCAGCAACGCGGCAAAAAGCCACCACTCCGCCCGCACGCGCCGCCAAATCATTTGCCGTCCCCAGTCCGCCCCGTTTCTATTTGAAATCTGAAATTTCAAATTTGAAATTCCCGCCATCATCGCGTTTGACACATCGCGGCCGCACCGCTACGCTCATCCGCATGAAAGTGCCGACCCGTTCAATGGTCGGCATCCTGAGGGAACAACGTGACCGAAGGATCTGGTTGGGAATGAAAATCATCGTGGCGGACAAAATCAGCGAGCGCGGCTTCGCGCTCTTGCGCGAGGCAGGCTGGGAAGTCTTGACGCCCGCCGCGGGAGCGCTCGCGAAAGAGCTGGCCACCGCCGACGGCCTGATCGTGCGCAGCGCCACAAAAGTTACGCCGGAATTGCTCGAAGCCGCGCCCAAACTCCGCGTCGTCGGCCGCGCTGGAGTGGGCGTGGACAACATCGACGTCGAAGCCGCCACGCATCGCGGCATTCTCGTGATGAACACGCCCGGCGGCAACGCCGTCAGCGTCGCCGAACACACTTTCGCGCTCATGCTCGCCATGGCGCGCTCCGTTCCCCAATCGAACGCCTCGATTCACGCCGGGCGCTGGGAAAAATCCGGTGCTTCAGGAACCGAGCTGCGCGGCAAGACCCTCGGCCTCGTCGGCCTCGGCCGCGTCGGCACGGAAGTCGCGCGCCGCGCTCGCGCACTGGAAATGAAAATCCTCGCGCACGATCCCTACGTGACGCCCGCTGCCGCCCGCGAAGTGGAAGTGGAACTTGTCACTCTCGACGAATTGCTGAAGCGCTCCGACGTGATCTCGCTGCACATGTCGCTCAGCGCCTCTACCGAAAACATGTTCAACGCCGCCACATTCGCAAAAATGAAACGCGGCGCGCGCCTGATCAATTGCGCTCGCGGCGAATTGATCGACGAAGCTGCTCTCGCCGAAGCCTTGCAATCCGGCCAGCTCGCCGGAGCCGCCGTGGACACGTTTGCCGAAGAGCCGCCGAAAAATTCGCCGCTCATCGGCCTCGCGAACCTGATCGCCACGCCGCACATCGCCGGCTCCACCGCCGAAGCGCAGGAAGAAGTGGGCACCGCCGTCGCGCAGCAGGTCCGCGACTATCTGGCCGACGGCCTGATTCGCAACGCCGTCAACATGCCCGCGCTTTCGCCCGAGCAGTATCGCCGCCTGCGCCCGTACATCGAACTCGGCGAGCGCCTCGGCGCCTTCATCGCGCAGGCCGCTCCGTCACCGAGTTTCAGCCGCATCCGGATCCGCTATGCCGGCGAGCCTGCCGAGCTGGGATCGCACGTGGTTCGCAGCGCGGTGCTGAGCGGCGTGCTCAACTGTGTGCTCTCGGAAAAAGTGAATCTCGTCAACGCGTCCGCTGCGGCAGCGGAGCGCGGATTGATCGTCGAAGAAACCACGCGCCGCCGCGAGCGCGGTTTTCCCAACACGCTCGAAGTGGCTGTGGCGGACGGCGCAAGCGAACTCACGGTGGAAGGCACGGTCGTCTCGGATGGCTCGCCGCGCATTCTGGCGCTCGACGGCATTGGCCTCGAAGCCCCGCTCGAAGGCACGCTACTGCTCACGCGAAATCGCGACGTGCCCGGCGTGATCGGACAGATCGGAACCGCGCTCGGAAATCTCGGAGTGAACATCGCCACGTTCGCGCTCGGCCGCCGCTCTCCCGTTCACGGCGCCGAAGCCGTGGCGATGGTGCGACTCGACGGCGTGGTGCAGCAATCCGTCGCCGAAAAAATTCGTGCCATTCCCTCGATCACCGAGGCCCGCCTGATTCGGCTGCCGGACGCGCCGAAAGTGCGCGAGTGAGATGACGATGGGGCCGCGCGCAGGAAGCAATCGGCTCGGAGCAATCGCATCGATCGCGTCGATCTCCTCGATCGCGAAAAACCGCTCTGCTGCAAACGAATCGCTGAACGCCCTCCGCCAGCTGTGCTATCCTTTTCCTTGCGCTCGATTCGCATTTCCTCTATCGAGCCGCAATCGGTCGGGGCGTAGCGCAGCCTGGCTAGCGCGCCTGGTTCGGGACCAGGAGGTCGAAGGTTCAAATCCTTTCGCCCCGACCACTTCAAAATTTCGTGTGTGCCGGCAGAGCGCGGGATTCTTGAATTAGGCGCGTCCACAACGGCAGGTCATAAACTCTTCAGGAATTCCAGCAGGTCTTGTTTGTCTTTTTGAGGCAGGCCTGTTCCAAATTCGTGCCCGTTGTTCCAATTGCCCTGGGCTGAGGTGTTGAAACGGAAGCTGTTCGGAACTTCTTTTGTCGTCAGGCCAACTTTCTTCGGATCAAAATCCCGGCTGCCAACAAAGAAAACGGCGGGACGCTCTTTTGTGGGATTGAGGAGGTCCCAGAGCGTGGGCACCGAACCATTGTGCAGATAGGGAGCTGTCGCCCAAATTCCATTGAGCGGGCGGGCTTTGTATCGAGGTGTCTGGGCTGCTTCGAGCGCCTTTTTGAATCCTGCAAGCTCGGTCGCCACATTAATTTTCAAACTCGATAGTTCCACCGGTGGCCCCCCGTTGTCGAAAATCGTGCGTGTCACGGCGGTGAGGAGGATGTCGTGCCCGCTGGCTTCCGGACCAAACTTATCGAGCTTGATGAGGTTGTGTGAATCCTGGAGTGGACCTGTCTTGGCTCGACGGGCGGCAAAATTCATCGCCATCGTGGGATCCGTGAGTACAACAGGGAGCGGCTGCATGTTCGCGGTGATCTGCCGATTGGGATCTTTTCGCTGCTGCCCGTCGAGAATCGCGTGGCACTTGATACAGTTGGCCTCATAAAGTTTCTTGCCGCGCGCCAGGATGGCAGCATTCGCCAAAGGAATGCACGCCTTCGGCCACGCCGGAGACCAGAGTGTCTTTACCATGTCTTCCAGGCGGATGAGATTGGGAATGTTAGCTGACGATTTGAATTGGGGCTGGCTAAGCAGATACGGCCAGAACGGAATCCGGCGTCCAGGAATGACTTCGAGTTCGCCGAAAACTCCGATGACTTCTCCGATGTTCCGGCCCAAGGGTCCCAGGGAAAGCACTCTCGAATTAGGCGCCGAGCCGTTCCACTGCACCACATCGTGTTGAGGAGTATCCCAGAGGAAAGGATAGGAGACGGGTGCCGCTACCTCTGGGGCATACGGTGGTTTGGCATTCTCGGGGACGCCCAAATCCTGCGCTAGCAGCCGAGTGAAAATGTGGCCAAAGGCGTCCACTCGTCCGTCTCCAGAAGGATTCTTCGGCGTATTTTGACTGAGCCGTGTTTGTAGGTCGTCGAGTTTGGCTTTCATTTGCTGGCGAAGTTCGCCGACGTCGTGGGCGGCAGGGCTTGTGCTGTTTAGAACTTTCTTGGAGAAGCGATCGAATTTCGACGGATCGTTGAACGTAACGTTGAGTGCTGCCACTGCCTCGGTAAGAAACGTCCAGAAATCGGCGAGCGCCGGGCCACCTTCGACAATCACCGGCTTTCCCCCGATATTCAATGCTCCCGTGTGGCAAGCCGCGCAAGTGAATCCGACATAAGTTGCTCCGGTGCTCGCGACATCTTTGGCGAAACCAATCGGAAGATCATCGGGGTTGAGCGCGGACGGCCCCACCCAGATGTATCCAAATCGCTCCATGTTGGATCTATCTCGAAACAATGCCTGACTGGCAGGGCTTGCGACTTCCAGAGCCAGAAACCAGGAATACGGCATGAGCCGGGAACCCTGGCTTGTGAACCAGAACTCTTCGCTCTGGCTGCGGCTCCATCCCTGGTCGAGGTCAATGGAGGAACAACCATTCTGGGGAGGCGCGGCGCCGACAGTGCCAACACTAAGGCTGAAGAGAAGTGCGATTCGCATCGTCGAAGACATCATCTAGGAACTCCAGGAAAGATTGAATTGTTCCGGGAACGGGCTGGATTGGTAGTCGATAGCACCGAGGGCCTTGATCCCCGGTCGTGTCACGACCTGCCGCACCATTTCAGGAATCATCACCATCCCGATGTACTTGCCCAGACATTCGTGGCTGGCGAATCCGAAATGGAAATAATGATACCAGTCGCGCCCGGCCAGGAACTGATCCGGATTCTCGAACGCGGCCGTGTCGAACATGGCCGATTGCGTAAGCGCCAGCACGGTGGTGCCGGCTCGAATCGTCGTGGCATGCTCGGTGCCCTTGCAAACCGTGAAATCCTGCGCCGCCTGTCGGAACAAAAAAGGAGAAATCGGAACAAAGCGCAGGGCCTCCCAAACAATCGCGTCGAACAGCTTCAGGTCATTGCGCTGAGACGCGCTGACGGCGTCCGCAAGCGATTCCGGGCGATCCATTAAAAACTGGATCACCTGCGCCACCGCCTGAGAAGTGGTTTCAATGGAGCCGATCAACAATCCCCCCGCGTTGATGCCCAGGCGCTGAATGTCAAAATCGACCGCATCCGGATAGGAGGTGCGCAACATTCGCGCCACGATGTCGTCTTTGAACGCCTGTTTTTTTTGACCGAGGAGCAATCGCACCAATTTGCGAAGGAGGTACCAGGGAAAGAGCAGAATGTGTCCTGCTTCTTCTGCTTTGACCTCCACCAGCCGGCGAGCGATCAGTTCTTTGACATACGTGGCTAATTTTTCATTCACTTGTTTGTGGCGAGCCACGATTTGCAGCTGGAGTTCGCTGGGAACCGAGTCAAACGGATGGTTGTCAAAGGTGTCGTACTGATTCCAGAACGACCAATCGATCAAGTCTTTCTGCTCCACTCCGTCCAAACCAAAATATTCCTGGACAAGCGTCGCGGGCACCATCCGGCAGTACTCTTTCACGACCTCGATTCGGCCGTTCGCCTTGTCGAGAATGCCCCTGGCAATCTTGGCGACCATTTCGCGTACCTTCGGGAGATCATCTCGATTGAGCATGCTCTGCATGATGGCTTTTTCACGGCTGTGGAGCGCGTCGTCATCATGGGCCATCAGGTAATCGACCATCTTGGGGACGTAGAGTTGCACCGTGAATACTTTCGGCATATTCAAGATTTCGGTGACATCGTGAAATCGCGCCAGGAGCGTACAGACTGGCGTCACAAGCACCGGCCGCCGTTCGCGTAATTCCTTGAAAAAGGGCAATGGTTCTTTGTCAATCCAACCGCGAACCAACCGAAACTTGTCTTTCTCGGCAGCCGCATCGTACTGAGAGAGGTAGCTTGTTCGTATTTCACTCACTTGCAGTGTCCTTTTCGCAACGGATGGGCTCGCCTAAAATCGAATCACATGCCCCAGATAATCGACAGAGACGGTATCCAAGTTGCGCCTGGGGCCACCAGGAATGGCCGTTTGAATGCAGAGCCGAAGCGAGTGACGGACCGATATTATTTCGTTCTTTTACCCGTGAAGTAATAATATGTCAACCAATTTATTAGAGGTCTTCGCCCGAGGCCGCGGACTAATTCCTGGGATGACTGCGGTGCTTTTAATGCGCTCGACTTCGCCGGCTTTTAGCGGTTCATGGCGTTCTTTGCGCATCGAATTTGTGCTATATCGTGCGTTATGAGAGTGGCATCGCGGCGCGCGGGATTGGCAGCTGCGCGCGAGATCCGGCTCTACGATATGACGACGTTTCGCCGACTCTGCCGCGCGCGCGATTATCTCGGAGGTTGCTACCGTGAGCGAGTGACGCTGGAGAATGGCGCTCGCGAGGCCTGCCTTTCGCCGTTTCATTTCAGCCGCTTGTTTACCGAGGCGTTTGGCGAGACGCCGCATGAGTTTGTGACGCGCATTCGCATCGACGAAGCGAAGCGTCTGCTGCTGGCGGAAAATCGCAGCGTGACTGACATCTGCCTCGATGTCGGCTACGAGAGCCTGGGATCGTTCAGTTCGCGATTTCGGTCGCTCACCGGCTTGTCGCCGGCCGCATTCCGCCGCGAGGCGCGCGTTTGCTTCGGCGGATTCGCGGCGCACTGGCCGCTTTATTACATTCCCGCGTGCTATCAGCAATTTGTGGTGGGACCGCTTTGAAAGTGGCGCAGGCGCAGCTTCCGGCACCGCGCAAAAAACCGCAAGAATCGAGAAGCATTGCCGCTCGGCGTTCCGATAGTCTGAGGGCGAATCAGGGAGGATTCCGATGATCCAACGGCTTTCCCATGCGACGCTGTACGTGCTGGATCAGGACGCTGCGCTCGATTTCTACGTCAACAAGCTCGGATTCGATTTGCGAATGGATGGAAAGATGGACAACGGGTTTCGCTGGCTCACCGTGAGCGCCAAGGGCCAGCCTGATCTGCAGATCATTCTGATGCAGGTGGATGGCCCGAACATGCAGCCCGACGTGGCAAAAACCATTCGTGGATTGCTGAAGGCAGGCAAACTCAATGGAGGAGCGTTTCAAACCAGCGACTGCCGCGAGACCTACGAGGAGTTGAGCGCCAAGGGCGTGGAATTCACTTCGCCACCGAAGGAGCAATTTTATGGCGTCGAAGCAATCATGAAAGACAACTCGGGGAATTGGTTCAGCATGACGGAACCGAAAGGCGCATAGGCACGCGGCCCCGCCGAGCGGCGAGGAAGCGCCCGGACAAAATGCCGACAAGACGAAAAACCAGCGGCGCAAAGAAAACCGCAAGAAGCCGAGGCGCGTCGCGGGCGGCGACGGGAGAAAAAGCCGCAGAGCTATTTGACGAGTATGCCGAACGCGGGAACGCGGCGTGGAAAGCTGTGATTGGAGAACTGCGAAGGCTGGTGAAAAGGGCGCTGCCTGATTCGAGCGAAACCATCAATACGTGGGGAATTCCGACATTTGAATATTACGGACCGATCTGTTACGTGATGGCCGGAAAGAATCATGTAATGTTCGGATTCACGCGCGGTAGTTCCTTGAGCGATCCCGGCGGCCTGCTGGAGGGAACGGGGAAAAACCTCCGGCACGTAAAACTAAACGACTTGAAGCGATTGCGCGACGAAAACTTGCGCCGCCTGATTGTGGAAGCGGCGGCGCTGAATCAGAAAACGCCGCTGACGTCGTCGATGCGAGTGAAATAAGGAGAATCGGGCGCGGCGAGCGGCGTCAGAACGAGCTGGCGGGAAGGTTTGCGGCGCGCGCGGTGAGTTCCGGCAGATTCCTCTGCGCAGCGAGCGCTTTCTTTCCGATCAGGAGTTCCACTTCGTGGCGGGCCGTTTCGACCGTCTTCAAATTGTCGCCGCCCGTTCCGCCTAGCAGAATTTCCGCGTGCAGGTAGCAGGCGTAAGCCATCTCCAGAGGAACGCCACGGCGGCGCAGAAATTGGCCGTAGTTGAACCAGTCGAAGGCTTCGCTGCGCGCGTCCTGCGACTTCGCGTCAAGAGCGAGGCCGCGCTGGTAGGAACGCGCCGCGCCCGCGGCGTCGCCGATTTTTTCCTGGTAATCGCCGAGATGAGCGAGCGCCAGGCTTTCGAGCGGCGGATTGTTGTCGCGTTCGGCGAGCGCGATCGCCGAAAGGTATCCTGCAAGGGCGGCTTCCCTGCGATTGACGCGAGCTTCATCGTCCGCCAACTGGATTGTGGCGGTGGTAATTTGCGCGGGCGTGACGGCCGCGTCGTCTGAATGCGCCGGCGCGAGCTGCAGGAATGCATTCCAGTGGCGCGCGGCGGCGGCCGGCTCGCCTTTCCGATCGAGCGCTTCCGCAAGATAGAGCTGCGCGTTCGGCTGGTCCGGCGCCACATCCACCGCTTTCTCCCACGATTCGAGCGCCTCCTCGGGATGGCCCAATTTCGCCGCGAGCAATCCGTAGTTGACGAGCGCGTCGGGATCGCGCGGAAAAAGGTCGAGCATTTTCTGATAGTGCTGGTAGGCGTCGGCGTAGCGGTCGTCTTCGATCATCGCGCGGGCGCAGGCGTGCTGGAGTCCTGCGTTGTGCGGATTGATCTCGACAGCGCGCTCGAGCGCCGCGACCGCTACATCTTTTTGGCCCGCTTTCGTTGCGGCGGAAGCGATGCGCGCTTCGAGCATTGCGTCGTAGGGATTCATTTGTGAGGCGCGCTGTAAGGCCGGAAGGTTTCCGTCGAAGGTGCCCAGAGCGAAATGAATCTGGTCCATGCCGCCCCATAGAAAGAGCAAGCCGACGAGGCCAACCCGAAACGTG
The DNA here is from genome assembly GCA_050746925.1 of Candidatus Acidiferrales bacterium. Lineage (GTDB taxonomy): Bacteria > Acidobacteriota > Terriglobia > Acidiferrales > UBA7541 > Palsa-295. The sequence goes on along the minus strand of JBOGNA010000129.1, from coordinate 47,286 downwards.
GGTGATGCGACGATTCGATTTCCTCTTGCGGGCTTTGCGGGCGATTGCGTTGCCACTGCTCGCTTGGGCGCGGGTGCTGCCTTTTCAACCGACGCTTTTGTGGTTGAGTCGATCAGGAGCGATGCGACACGCGAATCGCGCAACTTCCAGAGAGCTCCGTCGAGGAGGAAGTGGTGGATGTTGACGAGCGCGGTGAAGATCAGAAAGCTCGTGGTGAAATCGTAGTGAAAGATGTAGCTCACGAGCCACGGACCGGGAATGAACAGGGCGATGCCGCCGGCGATCAGCGTGACGAAGTAGGCGGCCATGCGCCAAGTGGATTGACCGGCGGCACGCGCTTCGCGCCTCTGGTAGTAACTGGTGATCCACAGGTATTGAGCCGAGTGCAGCACCGCGAGGATGCCGCTGCTGTAGCGCGTCTGAGGAATCTGATACGCGGCGTGCAGCTCGAGCAGAGTGGGCAGGACGAACCAGAGAAATTGCGTGAGCACGAGTGTGAGCGGCGCTGCCAGGGCGCGCACTCCGCTTCGGCGGATCAAGGGAAGGAATGCAAGGAACGCAAACACGGCGAATGCGACGCCGAGAACGAGCCGGGCCGGCAGCGTGATTTTTGCAGACAGGCCGAGCGAAAGAATCAGCGGATCGCTCGAGCCGCCGGTCATGAAGCTCGCGAGCAGCATCAGGTAAGACGCGGCGAACGCGGCGCGCAGCCAGCGGCGCTCGTTCGCAGTGACCGAGGCGCCCGCGCGATGCCCGAACATCATCATCAAGCCGTAGTTCTGGCCGGTGTAGTGCCAGGGGCTCCAGCAGATGTAGAGAGTGAAAACCCAGGGGACGAGGCGGTAGGAAGCGTGGAGCACGGCGCCGGTGAGGACCAGCAGGAGCGTGAGATGCAGCGTGAAGAATTTGTATTTTTCGAATTGTTCGCGCGTGTGATAGGCGCGGTAGATCGTGGCCATGAAATGCGGATAGTTAAAGATGATGGCGAGGAGATAGAAGCCGACGGCCCAGCCGTGCGTGTGCGACGGCGTGAGCCATGCAGCGATGGCGAGCAGCGGAGCCGACCATGCGCCGCAGCCGACGAGGAGATCGAGCCAGGGGCGGTAAATCCATGGGCTTGCCGGCGAAGAAATCGCGGAAGCGGCTGCGACGGACTTGGGCTGCGTGGTCAGATACAAAACCTCAGGGCGCCAGTGTACTTGGATTGGTGAAGTGAATTTTGCACGGCGCTGTGGGTTTGTTGAAAATGTAACTTCTGACGGGGCTTCGGTGAAAGGTAGGCGGAGGAGCCCGTTGCGCGACGGTGCGCTTGTGGCGAAGATTGGCGCCGGTATTTGGCGTTGAGGTCCCTCAGGTCGGGCACCCTGGCCGGATGCCTTCCCTTCCTTTGTCAGGGCAAGCAGGATGACAGGCGAAGGCAATTTCAAATTTGAAATTTTGGATTTCAGATGGAGGAAGCGGCAACTGCAACGGCGCTGGCAAGTCCGATTTCAAAACTCCGGTGGAGTCCATTGGACTCCCGAAACCGGAGATGCCGGCGGTACGAGCGGCGATGGGAGGGTGATGGTGGACGGGGTGGTGTTAGCTGCGCGGGCGGGTCTTAGACTCGCCCCTACTGCGGAAAAAAGCTGAATCGCGCGAGTGGGCTGGGCAGTTTTTATTTTGGTTTTGCGGCGGCGGCTTGGGTTTGGCGTAGGAGGATGTCGCGGACGTAGTGCCAGTACGGGACGATGGCGAGGGCGGCGTAGGATTGACAGCGGAGGCAGAGGAGCGGTAGCTTTGCGTTCACTTTATCGCATAGAAACTGGCTTTCCTGGGAACGTGACTCGATTTGGCCAGAGAATCGGACTCGGAGGGAAGGGGAGGAGGAGCATGGGGCGAGTGTGGCGACTTTTTTGTTCGAGTGCCGTCGTTGTGCTGCTGAGCCTGGCATTTGGGGCGCGGACGGCGCCGGCGGGAGATGAATGGCTGCCGATTTCGCCGGAGGATTTGGCGCTGAAGGACAATCCGGCGAGTCCTGGGACCGGTGCAATGATTCTGTACCGCCAAAGCGAGATTCTATCGAGCGAATCGATCGTCGATAACTACGTCCGGATCAAGATCTTCACGCAGGAGGGAGTGAAATACGGCGACGTGCTGATCGAATACCAGAAGGGGTTTTCGGAACTTCAGAATTTGCGCGGCCGGACGATTCGCCCAAACGGAGAGGTGATCGACTGGGACAAGAAGACGTTCGATGTCACAGTGATGAAGAATCGCGACGTCGAGATCATGGCGAAGAAATTCACTCTTCGAGGAATCGAACCGGGCTGCATTATCGAGTACAAGGTCCGGGAGCATTTCGAGCCGCGGTATCTGAATCTGACGTGGAACGTGCAACAGAAGCTTTTTATGCGTACGGCCCGATTTTCGATCAAGCCTCCGTCGCACTCCCCGTTTCCTCTCTTTTACAGGCACTTTAATCTGCCGCCGAGCGCGGTCCCGCAGCGGCAATCCGACGGTTCATTCACTCTGGAGATACACGACCTGCCCGGGCTCGAGGAAGAGGCGAATATGCCGCCGGAGACGGCGTTGCGGGCGCGAGTGGAGTTTTTCTACGGGAGTCCGGCAGACCCCGCGAATGAAACGAGCGAGCAATACTGGACGAGGATGGGCAAACTCTGGGGCGGACTCATCGATCAGTTTCTCAACAATCCGAAGCTGCTGGGATCGGAAGCTGCTCACGCGACGAATGCGGAAGACACGCCGGAAATAAAGCTGCGAAAACTCTTCGCTCGCGCGCAAGCGGTGCGGAACCTGAATTTCGAGAGCGCCCGGACCAAAAAGGACCAACAAGCGGAGTCTCTGAAGCCCAACAACAATGTGGAAGACCTGATCAAACGTAACTACGGGACGAGCCGGCAGATCAATTTTTTCTTCGTGGGGCTGGCGAGAGCGGCTGGATTTCAAGCGACGATCGTGTACGTGGCGCCGCGCAGTCGCTACTTTTTCATGCCGGAACTGCAGGATTCCAAGCAGCTATCCTCCGATCTCGTATGGGTGCAGGCAGGGGGCAGTGAGTACTACCTGGAGCCGTCGTCGCGTTTCTTCCCGTTCGGGATGCTGCCCTGGTACGACACGCAGGTCTCGGGCGTACGCGTGCAGAAAAACGGAGCTGATTTGGTGACGACGCCGCTCCCGCCGAGCTCGGACGCGATTCTTTCGCGCAATGCGGTGCTCGATATCGATGAGGAAGGAAACGTAAGCGGAACTCTGCAGGTGGAGTATAGAGGCCAGCGCGCCGCGCTGTGGCGGGAGGCGCAGAGAAACGAAGACGAAGCCGGAAGGCAGAAGAAACTCGACGAACAGATCAAAGGGTGGCTACCGGCCGGAGCGACGTTCACTCTTACGAAGGTGTCCAATTGGGACGACGTGGACCAGCCCCTGCGAGTGGAGGGGACGGTCAAAGCGGCCGGTTTCGGGAACGTCGCGGGGAGGAGATTGCTGCTACCCGCCGCTATTTTCCAATCTCCTTACACGAAAGGATTCGTTTCGACGAAGCGGGTGAACATGATCTATTTCCACTTTCCGTTCGAGGAGGTGGACGACATGAAGGTGAGAACACCTGCCGGATACAAGATCGAGACGGCTCCGGAGACGAAGCAGGTCGGTGGCGGTCCGGTGTTTTACCAGCTATCGGGGAGCGCGCAGGGAAACGAAGTGGAAATAAAAAGGCAACTGACGGTGAAGGGAGTTTCCTTTCCGGTGGAGACCTACTCCGGACTCAGGACATTTTTTAACACGGCGAAATCAGATGACGAAAGCCAAATCGTTTTTACGACAGCAGATACCGCGAAGAATCAGTAGAGCGATCAGCGCGCTGATTTTTATCTTAGGCGGATTGCTCGGTGCGAGCCAGCCCGCACGGGCTGACAGCGCACCGGACTGGTTTCGATCGGCGGCACAGGAAAAGCTGCCAGAGTACCCGAAGGACACGGAAAGAGTGGTGCTGCTGGACGAAGTGATAACGACCGTGAAGGAAAACGGAGAGATCGAAGAGCGGGTACGGCGCGTGTTCAAGCTGCTCAGACCGCAGGCGCAAAACAACCTCGGCGCGGTGTCAGTATCCTTTGACGGCGATACGAAATTGACTTATCTGAAAGCCTGGACGATTACGGGTGACGGCACGGCGTATGAGGTGAAGGAAACGGATGCAGTGGAATCGAGCTTCACGACGTTTGAGCTATACAACGGCGTGCGGGTGAAAACACTTCGATACACGGAAGCGAAGCCGGGAAACATCGTAGGCTACGAGTACGTTCGCAAGAAGCGGCCGTACGTATTCGATGCCGTATGGAGGTTCCAGGAACTGGTCCCCGTTCACCGGTCGCGTTTTTATCTGCAGCTTCCGAACGGATGGGACTTTACGGTTGCCTGGGCGAACCATGATGAGTTGAAGCCGGTAGATCAGAGCTCGAATCGCTACGTATGGGAAGTACTGGAAATCCCGGCGATCGAGGTAGAGCCGGCGATGCCGCCGATCGCGGCGATCCAAGGCCGGATGTATATAAAGTTCTATCCCCGCGATCCGAAGATGAGGGGGAAATCGAGCGGCAGCTGGAAGGACTTAGGGCTGTGGTACAGCGGATTAACAGGCGACAGCCGGACCGCGACTCCGCAAATCAAGCAGAAGGTGGCGGAGCTGACGTCGAATCTCTCCGAGCCGCTGGAAAAACTAAATGCTCTGGCCACGTACGTCCAACAGCAGATCCGGTACGTGGCGATTGAGGTGGGAATCGGGGGATTCCAGCCGCATTTTGCGAACGACATTTTGACGCATCAATATGGCGACTGTAAGGACAAGGCGACGCTCCTCAGCGCGATGCTTCGCGAAATTGGCATCGAATCGTATTACGTGCTGATCAACACGCACCGCGGAACCGTGTCGCCGGATTTTCCGACGACGAACTTCAATCACGCGATTCTGGCGATTCGGCTGCCGGACGAGATGTCGGACAATGCGCTGTACGCTGAGATGAAGGATCCACATCTGGGCCGGCTTGTTTTTTTCGATCCGACAAACACGGCCGTGCCCCTGGGATATCTGCCGACCTACCTGCAGGAGAATTACGGATTGGTGGTATCAGCGGACGGCGGAACCCTCGCTTTATTGCCTTTATTGCCACCGAATCTGAACCGTTTGCTTCGCACCGGTAAGCTGAATCTGAGCGCGGACGGCACGTTGGATGGGAGCATACAGGAAATCCGGTGGGGAGGACCTGCGGAGGTGAGCCGAATGCAGCTCCAGGGGCTTCCACCCGCGGAGCGAATGAAGACGGTGGAGCAGTTTCTGGGGCTCTTTCTGACCAATTTCACGCTAACGAACGCGAGCGTGGAAAACATGGAGAAACGAGACGACACACTGACCATTCGTTACAGCTTCGTGGTGGAGGGATATGCGAAGTCCGCCGGAAACCTTCTGATCGTGAAGCCTCGGATCGTGGGCGAGAAAGGGTCGAGCATTCTTTCGGGAAAACCGCGGAAATATCCCATCGAGTTTCCGCAAGCGGCGCGCCACGACGATATTTTCGACATCACCTTGCCGGCGGGATACGTGGTGGACGACCTGCCGAAACCGGTGAGCGCGGAATGTCCGTATGCGACCTACAAGAGCGAAGTGAAAGTGGAAGGCAACATCCTGCATTACAAGCGAATGTATGAAGTGAGAGAGCTGATGGTTCCGGTGCCGAAGCTCGAGGAAGTCCGTACCTTCTTCCATCAAATCGCGATGGATGAACGCGCCAGTGCGGTACTCCGCAGAGTGAATCCGTAGCCGCACGCGTCCGAGAGGTTCCGCCATATTGCGAACGATGAGGCGCAGATCGTGTTGCAACATCCGCAGACGGCGGCGAGCCACTGAGCGGGGGCGGGATTGACAACGGCGCTGCGACGCGATAGCTTTGCGGGTACTTCACCGCAGTGGCATTAACGTCAAGAATTTGTGCTCCTTCAGGTGTCAGAAGAACTTGTGTGCGGTGACAGGAGGCCAGCCCCTTTATGAGATGGAATCGCAGTATCCCCTTCGCTATTGGAATGAGCTTGCTGCTGGGAGCGGTGTTTGCGTCGCGGCCTGCGCCGGCGGGCGAAGATTGGCAGCCGATTTCGCAGGAAGATTTGGCGCTGAAGGACAATCCGGCGAGCCCGGGGGCGCACGCGATGATTTTGTACCGGGAAGAGTTGATCAACGCGAAAGCGGCGTGGGACGACGAGTACCTCCGGTACAAGATTTTCACGCAGGAAGGGATTCGGGAGCTGGCGGACGTGTCGATCCCGTTCGATCCATCGCAAGGGCACATCCAGAACGTGCGGGCGCGAACGATTCAGCCGGACGGAAGGGTGGAAAATTTCGACGGGAAGGTTTACGAGAAAACGGTGGTGAAGGGGAGCGGAGTCAAGTTTCTGGCAAAGACGTTTTCGTTTCCGGACGTGAAGCCGGGCAGCATTATCGAGTACCGCTACCGGACGCAGCGCGACCCGATGTACGTGTGGAGCATCGGCTGGACGGTGCAGGAAGACTACTACACGCGGCTGGGGCGCTTTGCGATTATTCCGGACGCGGATTTTGGAGTGCCGCCGCTTTATTACCGCGTATATGGGCTGGGAACCCAGGGGCCGAAGCGGCAGCCGGATGGGTCGCTGGCGCTTGAAGTGCACGACTCCAAGGGACTCGAGATCGAGGACTATATGCCGCCGGACAAAGCGCTGCGGGCGCGGGTGAGTTTTTTCTACAAGGATATTTCGGCGCCAGCAAACGAGAACACGGACCAATTCTGGCGGCGGTACGGGAAGGAGAAGGGCGGCGCGGTGGACAGCTTCGTCAACAAGAAGGGGGCGCTGCAGGCGGAGGTGGGGCGAATCACGAGCGCGAGCGACGCGCCGGAAGCGAAAGTGCAGAAAATTTTCGCGCGGGTTCGTGAGATTCGCAATTTGAGTTTTGAGGACGCGAAGAGCAAGAAGGAAGAGCACGAGGAGAAGATCAAAAAGAATGGGAACGTGGAGGACGTGCTGAAGCACGGGTATGGGTCGGGAAGCGACATCAATTATCTGTTCATCGGGCTGCTGCGGGCGGCGGGACTTTCCGCGAACGAAGTGTGGGTGGCGGCGAGGAGCGATACGGCGTTTTCACCGGAACTGCAGGACACGCGCCAACTGGCGGCGGACGTGGTGTGGTTGCGCGCGGGAGACAAGGAGATGTATCTGGACCCGGCGTCGAAGTTTCAGCCGTACGGAACGCTGCCGTGGATGGAGACGGCGACGAGCGGGGTGAAGGTGAGCCGGGACGGAGGAGAGATGGTGAGCACTCCGGTCCCGGGCAGCACGGACGCAACGTGGGTGCGGCATGCGGACCTCGATTTGAACGAAGAAGGAACGGCGGTGGGGAAAATCGAGGTGGACTACACCGGACATTTCGCGGCGGAATGGCGCCGGGACGAGCGCAACGACGACGAGGCCGGGCGGAAAAAGGAACTCTCGAAGGCGGTGCTGGCGTGGCTGCCGTCGGGCGCGACGTTTGAGGTGACGACGATCACGAACTGGGACAAGTGTGCCGAGCCACTGCGGGCGGAAGGCAAAGTGGTGATTCCGGGATTTGGAAGCGCCATCGGGCACCGGATGCTGGTGCCGGCGACGATCTTTCGCGAGCCGTATTCAACGGCGTTCGTGACGGCGAAGCGGGTGAACATGGTGTATTTCCATGTGCCATTCGAAGAGACGGACGACATGACGTTTCACGCGCCGGAGGGATTCAAAATCGAGACGGTGCCGGCAGAAAAGAAGATCGATCCGGGCGCGGTGTCGTATCAAATGTCGGGGACGCTCGCGGGAAATGCGGCGGAAGTGAAGCGGCATTTGCGGGTGAATGCGATCATCGTGCCGGTGGAGGCCTACCCGGCGTTGCGGGCGTTTTTTGCCGGAGTGAAGACCAATGACGATTCACAAATCGTGCTGCGAAATGCGGAATCGGCGAGCAAGTAAGAGCGCGCCGAAGGCGGCTGGAATCGCGGCGCTGGCAGCGGGGATGGCGACTGTGGCTGCGCTTGCGGCGCTTCTGGCGGCGCTGAGCTTGCCGAAGAACGCACTGGCGGCGGATAGCGCGCCGGACTGGATGCGGGCGGCGGCGCAGGACAAGCTGCCGGAGTATCCCGCGGAGACGGTGGCCGTGATTCTGTTCGACGAGCAAGACACAAGTGTGAAGGACAACGGGGACATCGAGACGCGGTACCGCCGCGCGTACAGGTTGCTGCGACCGGAGGGCCGCGAAACGTACGGAGCAGCGGTGGTCTTTTTCGACAATGAGACGAAGTTGACGTATTTGAAGGCGTGGACGATTACGCCGAATGGCAGCGCGATCGAGGTGAAGGAAAAAGAGGCGGCGGAAGTGGGGACGTCGGATTTCGAGATTTACAGCGATCAGAAGGCGAAGGTGCTGAAATTCCCGGAAGCAAATATAGGAAGCATCGTAGGGTACGAGTACGTTCAGAAACAGCGGCCATTTCTCTTCGAGGATGAGTGGCACTTTCAATCGCGCATTCCGACGAGGAAGGCTCGGTTTACGCTGCAGCTGCCGGCGGGTTGGGAATACACCAATCAGTGGGCGCATTATGCGGAGCAAAATCCGGAGGCGTCCGGGAACCAGTTTGCGTGGCAGGTGCAGGATGTGCCGGGAATTGAAGTGGAGCGGGAGATGCCGCCGTGGCACGCGGTGGCAGCACGAATGGACGTGAAGTATTTTCCGCGCGACCCGAAGATGCGGGCGCGAACGACAGGATCGTGGAAGGATTTGGGACTGTGGTATGCGGGGCTGACGGCGTCGTCGCGGGCGCCTTCGCCTCAACTGCAGCAGAAGGTAGCCGAGCTGACGGCGAATGCGCCGGACCGGCTGGCGAAAATGAAGGCGCTGGCGGAATACGTCCAACGGCAGATCCGATACGCGGCGATCGAAATCGGAATCGGAGGCATGCAGCCGCATAAGGCGGCGGACGTATTCGCGCACCAGTACGGCGACTGCAAGGATAAAGCGACGCTAATGGGAGCGATGCTGCACGAGATCGGCGTGGATTCGTACTACGTGCTGGTGGATACCGAGCGCGGGATCGTGGCGCCGGCATTTCCATCGCCTCGATTCAATCACGCCATTGTGGCGATCAAGCTGCCGGATGATGTGCCGACGACGGCGCTGTATGCGGTGGTGAATCATCCGCAGCTGGGGCGGCTTTTGTTTTTCGATCCGACGAGCGAATACACGCCGCTGGGATATTTGCCGTCGTCGCTGCAGGACAACTTCGGCCTGGTGATCGGGCCGGACGGCGGAGAGCTGCTGGCGATGCCGCTGCTACCGCCTGCGACGAATCGATTGCTGCGAACGGGAACGATGAGTTTGAGCGAGGCGGGAAATCTGGACGGGAGCGTGCAGGAGACGCGGTGGGGGGCGCCGGCGGAATCGCGCCGCGCGGAGCTGCTGGGAGTGGCGCCGAAGCTGAGGGCGAAGGTGTTCGAGGATTTTCTGGCGGCGACGCTGAATAATTTCACGCTGACGCATGCGGCGATCGAAAACCTGGACAAATACGATCAGACGCTGACCGTGAATTACAGTTTCGTGTCGGCGGGATACGCGAAATCGGCGGGGAACCTGCTGATCGTGCAGCCGCGGGTGGTGGGGACGAAGGGATGGAATATTCTGGCGGGCAAGCCGCGAAAGTATCCGATCGAATTCCGGGAGGCGACGCGGCAGGACGATGTTTTCGACATCACGCTGCCGAAGGGCTACGTGGTGGACGAGCTGCCGAAGCCGGTGAAAGCGGAGTGCGCGTACGGGTCGTACAAGAGCGAAGTGCAGGTGAGCGGGAACGTGCTGCATTACAAGCGGACGTATGAGATTACCGACGTGATTGTGCCCACGCAGAAGCTGGACGAAGTGAAAGATTTCTTCCATCAGATTGCCGCGGACGAACATTCGAGCGCGATTCTTCGGCGCGAGAATCCCTAGCTAAGAACGAGTGCTGAACGGCAGGTGATGCACGGAGGGGCCGTGTGCTTGCGTGTTGCGTTCGGCGTAGATGCAGCGGACGCTGAGATCCTTCATGTCGGGCATCCTGGTCGGATGCCTTCAGGATGACAATCTGGGGGAGTGCTTGCGAAGAGTGCTTGTGGCTTGCGTGGTGGTTGATGGCGAGGCTGAGATCCTTCGACCATCCTATCGGATGGAATCAGGACGACAGGCGAAGGGAATTTCAAATTTGAAATTTTGGATTTGAGATGGAGGAAACGGTGAGTGCAACGGCGCGGCGAGGATAGTGGTGGGCCAATGGCGTTTGCTACGCGGGTGCGTCCCGCCTGAAAGCCGGCGCGGCAAGCTTAGACGCGCCCCTACTGGGAGACGAAGGTGCGAGGAGATTTCAAATGTGAAATTTCAGAATTCAAATGAGGTGACGGCCACGGCAAAGGCGCCGGCTGGAAGCCGGCCCGCCAGTGAGCGGCGCGGCAAGCGGTACAAAGAGCAACGGCAACGGCGACGGAGTGACGGGCGCAGGCAGGCGTACCTGTGCCACTGGGAACGGAGGGCGGCCGGCGTGCGCGAGTTAGCGGCGGGGGCAGAGGAATGTGGCTTGGGACATTTTCGGGATCACGCCGAGCTGGGCGCGGAGAGCGCGGGGGGCGTAGCGCGCCGCGGCTTGCGTTAGGCTGGTGAGAGCGGGTGCATCGAGCGAAGCGGTGTAGAGATCGGCGCGATGGGTGTAGGAATATTCGCGGTAGGCGGGCGGGTGGTGGCGGGTGAGGTCGAGAAGCGCGTCCCAGAGGCTGCGCGTGCGGAAGAGGCGTTTGCGGTCTGCGTCGACGCGACGGAGGCGGAGCGAGTGGCGCGGCGGAGTGCCGGCGGATTCGAGAATTGCTTCAGTGCAGTCTTCGAGGCGGAAGGGGCGCGCGGGTTGCGGGTCGGGATAGGCGGCGAGGATTTCGGTGAGTTCTTGCGAATCGGAGTCGATCGCGTCCCACCAGTAGCGGTAGGAATTGAAGACGATTGTGCCGGAGTGGAGAATTTTCTGGACGCGGCTGGGATCTTTGCCGGCGACGCTGACGATCATGTCGATAAGTTCGGCGGGGCGGAAAGTTTGGCGGACGAGGGGGCGGATGCTGATGAATTGGGCGTCGTCTTCGGAATATTTTACGGGGATGGAGGCCGGGAGAGGCACGGGGATACTGTAAGCGAGAAATTCGATTTGAGGCGGGGAAAGTGGGGAGGCGCGGGACGCGCCGCGGAACGTCCAAGCTTGTTGCGTCTAAGTGATTGAGACCGACGCTGAGATCCTTCGACCATCCTGATCGGATGGACTCAGGATGACAGGGTCGTGGGTGCTTTTGGCAGACTGAGAGTCGGGTTGGCGATTTCAAATTTGAAATTTGAGATTTGAAATGAAAGTCAAATGAGCCGGCTGGTCCGATTTCGAGAGTCCGGCGGAGTCCATCGGACACCCGAAACCGGAGATGCCGGCAGTAGGAAAGGCGAATTCGAGAGGCGATCCGGCGAGTGCGGGTTTTGCAATCACGGAAAGATCGAGATGAGGGTCGAAAGGGCACGGCATGCCGTGCCCCTACTGCGGAGCGGGCTGCTTAGGATTTAGGGGTTAGGCGGTCGCGGACTTTGTCGCTTAGGGATTTGCCGTCGATGGATTTGCCTTCGAGGCGGGCGCGGGCGGCTTTGATTACGGCGCCCATTTGTTTCAGGGAATCGGCGCCGGCTTCGGCGATCGCGGCTTCGATCGCTTGATGGAGTTCGGCGTCGGTGGGGGCCGCGGGGAGATATTTTTCGATGTAGGCGATTTCTTTTTTTTCTTTTTCGGCGAGGTCGAAGCGGCCGCCTTTGGTGAATTGCTCGGCGGATTCGTGGCGCTGCTTGACGAGCGTTTGCAGGACTTGGAGCGATTCGAGATCGTCGAGCGGGCGCATTTTTTCGATTTCTTTGTGCTTGAGCGCGGATTTGACCATGCGGAGAACGCTGAGGCGGAGCTCGTCCTTTTCCTTCATGGCGGCGGTGAGATCGAATTGGATGCGGTCGATGTAGCCCATTTTTCTCCTCGGGATGGTGCCAAGAATAACATAGGGAGCGTGCGGGATTGAGTGCATGTGGGTTGCGTTGCGCTCGATGGCGAAGCTGAGATCCTTCGACTGCGGGTCGGCCGTTCCGCGGGAGCGGAACGAAATGCAGAGGCAGCCGACCCTCCGCTCAGGATGACAAGTTTTCTTCGGGTGAGGGACGGGGCAAAAGTCCAAAGAGCCGGCAGGATGCCGGCGGTACAGAGGCGGATCGGCCGGGGCGGGTTTTGCGGTGGTGGATGGGGTGCGCGGGATTGAGTGTTGGGAATTGCGCGCGAGTTTGATGGATTGGCGTAGCGGCGGGCGGCGCGGGAGGAAAGAAAAGTCGCCCACCTGAAGGTGGCCGCTACAAAGTCAGAGTCGCGGAGTGCTTGCCTGGGGTTACTTCTGGTGCTAAGTTGCCCGCACTTGGGGCGGCCAAATTGGACCGGGTCATTGCGAGCGGGGAATGCGGGCAGGTTTGCGGCGAATGGTTCACAACGCACTCGATCCGCACGAAGTGAATTTACGGAGGTGATGCTTGGCGATTGCGAATAAGGCTTGGAGTTCGACGGCGCCGCCGGGGGAGTTTCAGCCGTATGTGCCGGCGGAAGAGTCGATTGCTGAGTTCACTTTGCGGGCAGTGGTGCTGGGGTCGCTGTTCGGGCTGCTGTTTGGGGCGGTGACGGTGTACGTGGGGCTGCGGGCCGGGCTCACGGTGTCCGCGTCGATTCCAATTGCGGTGCTGTCGATCAGCATCTTGCGGGCGTTTGGGCGCTCGACGATTTTGGAAAACAATATCGTGCAGACGACCGGGTCGGCGGGGGAATCGCTGGCGGCGGGGGTGATGTTCACGATTCCGGCGCTGATCTTTTTGGGATTTGGATCGGAGTTCACGTTCTGGCGGATTTTTCCGCTGGCGCTGCTGGGCGGGTGGCTGGGCGTGCTGTTCATGATTCCGCTGCGGCGGCAGCTGATCGTAAAGGAGCACGGCAACCTGACGTTTCCTGAGGGCACGGCGTGCGCGGACGTGCTGGTGGCGGGGGAGCGCGGCGGATCGTTTGCGGGGCGGGTGTTCTGGGGGCTGGGGCTGGGCGGGGCGTACACGTTCCTGATGAACACGATTCAGGCGTGGAACGGACAGCCGGAAGCGCAGCCGAAGTGGTTTCCGGGCGCTTCGTTTCGCGCGACGATCACGTCGGAGTATCTGGGAGTGGGATACATCATCGGGCCGAAGGTGGCGGGAATTCTGTTTGCAGGCGGCGTGATTTCCTGGCTGCTGGTGATGCCAGCGATTCAATTCTTCGGACAGCTTGCGGGGAACACGCCGATTTATCCCTCCACGATTCCGATTCCGCAAATGACGCCGGACGACATGTGGCGGCAATACATCCGACCGATGGGAGCGGGCGCGGTGGCGGCAGCGGGATTGATCACGTTGCTGCGGACGCTGCCGACAATTATTTCGGCGCTGCGCGCGGGATTGAAGGACGTGCGAGCGGAAGGCGCGGGAGAAGCGGCGGAGAAGAGCCGCCTGGAGCGCGATATTTCGCTGCGGACGGTGATGATCGGGTCGCTGGTGATCGTGGTGCTGATGTGGGTGATGCTGACGTTTGAGCCGATGAAGGGCGCGGACACGAGGTGGTATCAGAATCTGCTGGCGGGAGTTTTCGTGGTGGTTTTCGGATTTTTGTTCGTGACGGTGGCGGCGCGAATCAGCGGGCTACTGGGAAATTCGTCGAACCCGGTGAGCGGGATGAGCATCGCGACGCTGATGGCGACGTGCGCGATATTTTTCGTGGCCGGTTGGACGGCGCCGAACTACGCGGTGCTGGCGCTGATCATCGGCGGGGTGGTGTGCACGGCGGCGGCGATTGCCGGCGCCACTTCGCAGGATTTGAAGACGGGGTATCTGGTGGGGTCCTCCCCGGTGCGGCAGCAGTGGGGACTGCTGATCGGCGTGACGGTGTCAACGATCGCGATCGGAGCGACGCTGAACCTGATGAACACGGGCTTGCAGAAATACGTGCCGACGCAGATTCCGGTGAACGTGCAGGAAATGCCTACGGGCGTGAAGGTGGAGCGGACGTCGTACACCTACCAAGGGAAAAACTACGAGCTGATCAACGCGCTTGGCTCGCACACGATTCCTGACGGTGAATATCTTTACGATCCGGCGACGAAGCAGATCGAAATTCAGTGGGTGCAGGGAATCGGGAGCGACAAGGCGCCGGCTCCGCAGGCGCGGTTGATGGCGACGGTGATCAACGGCATTTTGACGCAGCAGTTGCCGTGGCGGCTGGTGCTGATGGGCGTGGCGCTGGTGCTGGCGGTGGAAATATTGGGCGTGCGGTCGCTGGCGTTTGCGGTGGGGGCGTATCTATCGATTGGAACGACGGCGACGATGTTTGCGGGCGGACTCGTGCGCTGGATGGTGGAGGCGAGTTCGAAGGAATCAAAGGATGAGGGTGAGGCGAGCCCGGGGGCGCTCTATTCCAGCGGACTGATTGCCGCGGGAGGAGTATTCGGTCTGCTCGGAATCGTGATCGCGCTTCTGCAGGACCCGGAAATTTCGGGGCGCGTGCCGCACTGGATGACGTCGATGCTGGGATTGCCGTGGCGGGCGGACTTGTTTGCGTTTGGGCCGAAGATCCTGGGATCGCTGGCGACGAACAGCTTTTTCGGGTTGGTGATGTTTTTGTGTTTGGCGGCCTCGCTGTTTTATTTTGCGCGGAAGAAGTTGAGTTGAGGAAGTGCCCACGACGAGGGAAGGCGCTCGTCGTGGCTACCTGGGCAGGTGCGTGGATGTAGTTATTGCGGCGCTTGCCTTCGACGCTGAGGTTCTTCGGCTATCCTGATCGGATAGCCTCAGAATGACAGAACCAAGGATCGGTCGCGAAATTTGAGCACGATGGGCGTGCGGTAGCCCTTGGTCGAGAGGGCACGGCATGCCGTGCCCCTACTGAAGAAAGCGCGCAGGCGTCGCCTGGCATCGGAATGGCAGTCCCCTCACTGGTGGTGTAGAGTCGCGTAGCAGTTAATCCCCCTTACAGCACCTTCGCAGGCCTATCTTTTGACGTGCGCTACCGGGGCGCTCAGATTCAATGGGTAGATTTGGGGGTGCGCGTATGCGATCGATTGGTCGAGGCTTGCTTGTGGCGGCGCTGGTGGCCGGGTTGTGCGAGCTTCCTGCGGCGGCGGGGACGAGCGAGAAACCGCTGGGAGTAGTGCTGGTGGCGGAGCACGCGCATCAGACCGGCGAAAAGGCCATGGCGGGTACGACGGTGTACGCGGGAGACGCGTTCGACACAGAAGAGAGCGGCACGATTGGATTGCGCGTGGGAACAAGCCAGCTGTTTCTGCTGTCATCGAGCGCGGCGGCGTTCGGCGAGAGTGCGCCGATCGCGCGCGTGCAGCTGACGCGAGGGACCATGGTTTTTTCCTCGCCGGCATCCGGCGAATTCGAACTCGAAACGCCTGCGGGAATGTTGCGAGGAGCAGCGGGCGGGGCGGCGTCAGGACGCGTGGCGCTGACGGGGCCCCAGGAAATGATTATTTCGGCTTATCGAGGGGATTTGCTATTGGACAATGAAGGCGAGCTGCACACGATTGCTGCGGGGAAGGCGTATCGCGTGGTGATTGAAGATTCGGAAGTGACTGCGACCGCCGAACAGGACCCGCCGGCACCCGTCCATCGAGCGCGACACCGGCGAAAGCTTGCGTTCTACATTGTGACGACAGCGGCCGTTGCCGGAATCAGCGCGGCAATTTGGAACAAGCTCAGCGAGAGCACTTATAAGCCAAACTGACGGCTGTGGCTGGTTCTGCGATCGCCACGGATTTACGAACGGTTTTGCCGCCCGGATCCCCTCGATTCTTCTTTTCCACGAAACGGATGATCGGCGCCACGATTCCCAAGCTTTGAAATCCTCCTCGCGGTAGAATTGCGCCTATCCGCACGCTTGTTCCCCCGAATCGGGAGGCAGTCATGGTCGCCCGCGTGACGCACTATCGCATTCGCTCCGGAAAAGTAGAGGAATTCGCCGCCACCATCCAGTCGCTCACTTCGGCGATGGACAAACTTTCCGGATTTCGCATTCTGATCGTACTGCGGGACGAGGACCCAGAGAGCCGGGAAGCGATGGCGATTTCGGTGTGGGATTCGGCGGCGGATATCCGGAACAGCGACAACAATGCGTTCTATTACAGCGTGATTGCGAAAGTGCTGGGTTGCTGCGAGAGCTTTTCTCCGATGCACGAGCAGGAAGTGCTGCTGAGCAAATTCGCAAATTCGTAGAACCCGGCTTCATTCCCGGAAAACTCGAAGCCTTTGGCGCGAACAGCCAACAATAATCGACCCGGTGAGTGAAACTTCGAAACGAGCCCGCCCGTATGAGTAGGTGGCAGCTCGCACAGGGCAATTCGGTGTGCCCAAAGGAACGACAAGCGGACGATGATTCGACCAGGGATTCCCAATCCGACGTTTCGTCTGAGGCGCTGAACAGTGAACAATCTGGTTCAAGATGTGCGGTACGGCCTGCGCATGCTTGCCAAATCGCCCGGATTCACGGTGGCAGCGATTTTGACGCTGGCGTTGGGCATCGGCGCAAACTCCACGATCTTCAGCATGGTGAACACGCTTCTGCTGCGGCCGCTGCCGGTGAAGGACCCCGGGCAGATCCAGGATCTTTTTCCAAAACAGAAGGACAACACGCCGCTCGTCCAATTTTCGATTCCCAATTATCGTGACATCCGGAGCCAATCGACCGGCGTGTATTCGGACGTGATGGCGCACTCGCATGGGATCGACGGGTTTGCAGTGAACGGAAAGTCCGATCGCGTAGTGACCGAATACGTGAGCGGAAATTTTTTCTCGATGTTCGGCCTGAAGCCGGCGCTGGGAGGGCTGCTGCTGCCCTCGGAAGGCGAAACGGCGATGGCCGATCCGGTGATCGTGCTGTCGTATTCCTATTGGCAAACGCGATTCGGCGGCGATCCTCGCGCGGTTGGCAAGCAGGTATCGGTCGTGAACTTTTTGATTTCCGCTCGTGGAATTAGGACACAGTCGCCGATGCGAGCGGCTTTGATCTCACCGCTTGCAATGCATTTGTCGAGAAGTCGAACAGAAATTCCTAGGAGTTGAGCACACTCGTACCGACTAAACGTAACTTTCTGAGATGGCTGCTGAGACATACGCTCTCCGTCAGCCGATTGCGGGGTATCTCAGCGCGAAACTGCGTCACATGGGACGTTCGCTTGGGACTTCGACTGACCCAGCTAGAGCGTTGTCACCGTTAGGATGGGTCCGTCTTGCTGAAGGCAAAGACCTTCTGCGCTCTTCAGGAGCATTTCGCGTCCTTGAGCGCAACCGCACGTTGCCACAAGTTCTTACATGTAGTTAAGTAACACTACCCTGGTCGCGTATCTGACGATTGCGGACTCTTGGCTTGAGGCCGCTACCCGATCCGTGTCAGCTTGAGATAGGTGGTGGTAACCGGATTTATCAACAGGTATCCACATATCAGCGGGAACTCTTGCCGGACTGTCTTGAAGGGACATTCCGGCCCGATTGCCGCATGTTTTCTGCAGAAGACTTTACTTATCTTTTCGTACTTGCTTCATGAGCGCGCCCCCCCGGGCCGAACGGTGCGCGGGAAATTCCGCATGTCCAAAACTCGCGATTCGCGCTGGAGCAAGTTTTTGGTCGTTTCGATAAAGTCAAGAATGGTCGAGGAAGTCTCGCCGCGGCGCCAGGCCGCGTGCACTTCGAGAGTTGCCAGCGGCTCCCGTAGATTCAAAGCGACGAGCCGGTCGGCAAATGATGGATGACAGGGATTCTTGCCTACGGCGAGAACTACACCCTTTCCTGACACCGCCATCATCGCGCCGGCTTCGTCGTAGACGGTGGATTCGGTAAGAACGATTTTGGGACTGAGTCCGGCTTCACGACACAGCGAAAGCGCGAGGTCATGCACTTTTGGTGAAATCGATCGCTCGATCAGCAGCAGAGTCTCATGCTTCAGATCCTTCAGACGCAAAAACGGCCGCTTCGCAAGCAGGTTCGAGCGCGAGAGGACCACAGACAGCCTCTCCTTGAAAAGTTCTTCCGAAACGACTTCCAGCGAAGTGGCCGAGCCATGTGAAAAGCCCACATCAATCTTGCGTTCCAATAGAGCGGGGCTCTGGTGACCCGAGAGGATGTCTCTCACGTCGACTTCAATCTTCGGAAACAGGCGCATATGTTGATTAATGACCAGGCTCACGACGTCGCCGAGACCCTTTCCAAATCCCACTCGAACTGTGCCGATCTCTCCCTTCTTGGTTTGCCGCGCAACCTCGATTGCAAAATCGGCTTGTTCTAGCACCACTCGGGCAGCGTCCAAAAAGCGGCATCCCGCCTCTGTGAGAAACGTCTTGCCGGGGCGCCGCTCGAAAAGCTGCACCCCAATCTCGTTTTCCAACGAGCGAATCTGGCGGCTCAGCGGAGGTTGCGCCATCTTCAGGCGCCGCGCAGCCTTCGTGAAATTAAGTTCTTCGGCCACGGCGGTGAAATAGCGAATGTGACGCAGTTCCATAGCGCCGACTCTATAACGAAAGCCGATGGACCCCATACCTTTTTAATATGGATACCCGCAAAGTATCGGGGAATTGTTATTTTAGGTCTTGACACCAATTACTCCTCGGATTCAGAGTGGCCACCGTTTTCGTCGCTTCGAGCAAACGCCTCGCGCGTTTCCGCGAACCGAACGGATTCCGACTCGCAGGCGACCTGTCGAATTCGCTGTTTCCGCTCGTGCGTGAAAACCATTCTTCGGTGATCGAGCCACGAAACGAGGAGGTAGGACCGTGAAAGCAAAATCAGCTGCGCTATCTTTCTGCACGCTGCTCGCCCTTGGTTGTTGGCCGTTTCAAGCAGCTTCCGCTCAGAATGCGAAAGCCTCGGTAACGAGTCCAAAGTCGAGCTGTGCGAGCCTTGCAAGTCTTTCGCTGCCGAATACGCACATCATCAGCGCGACCGAGGTGGCCAGCGCCGGTGGGAATTATTGCAACGTCGTGGGAGTTATCGGCGAGCGGGTCAGCAGTCAAGACCCCGATCATTTCGTTTATGGCGTCGGATTCGAGCTCAACCTCCCCGATAACTGGGCAGGTCGCTTCGAAATGATGGGCGGTGGCGGCACCGACGGATCCGTCGGCAGTCCGCAGGGCAGCGCCGGCACCGAACTGAGCCAGGGATGGGCGGTGGCTTCCGACGATGGTGGCCACGAAGATGCACCCGGCAATCCGGCGTTTAGTTGGATTGACGACGACAGCAACGCAGGAGGCACCGGACACTTCGGAATCGACGAGCAGTCCCGCGTCGATTATGGCTATCAAGGCATCGAAAAAACCTCGGCCATCTCCAAGCTTATCATCGCGCAGTATTACGGCGAAAATCCTAAATATTCCTATCTCTGGGGATGTTCGAACGGAGGCCGCGATGCCATGGTGGCAGCGCAGCGTGAGCCGGAAATGTTCGACGGACTCGTCGCGGGCAACCCGGGCTTCGACCTTCCTCGCGCCGCGGTCGCAGAGGCTTGGAACGAACAGCAGCTTGCGCCTCTGGCAACGAGCACGGACGTGAACGGTCAGCCCTACGTGGCGCCCACTTTTCAATCGCAGGATTTGGAAGTCGCTTCGGCGGCAATCCTAAGCGCGTGCGACAACCTCGACGGGCTGGTCGACGGGATCGTCGACAATTATTTGGCCTGCACAAACGACAAAGTCTATCCCGCCTTGGCCGCCTACACCTGCAGCGCGACCGGCGCCCACGGAAACACCCCGAACGGCGGTACGTGTCTGACGGCAGGCCAAGTCACCGCGCTCAAGAGAATCTATGCGGGCCCCAGGAATTCGCGCGGCGTGCCGCTTTATACCAGCTGGTTCTGGGATGCAGGCATTTGGGATCCACCGTCGGCATTCGGCGCCGGCTGGCAGGCCTGGAACGTTTCCTTATTCGGAGCGCCGAACACCAACTCCGCTATCAATCTGACTCTCGGAGCCGGCGCTGTACCGATGATCTTCACGACTCCGCCCAACGTGACGCCTGTTGCCGGACCGAACGGGCAGGAAGCCGTCATCTTCCACTACAACTTCGATACCGATGCGCCGAAAATCTATGCTTCCACGCGCCAGTACCCGCAAAGTGCGATGGATTTTATGACCGGCACTCCCTTCGGCCCGTCGCCCTTTCTTTTCCCGTTCAAGAATCACCGCGGCAAGATGATCATGTACGACTCGGTGAACGACGGCATTTTCTCCGGCGTCGATCTCGTCGAGTACTACACGATTCTCGATGCCGTGATGGGTGGTCGCGCGCCGGATTTTGCCAGGCTATTCTTGATTCCGAATATGGCCCACTGCGGCGGCGGCCCGGCCACCACCAGCTTCAACGCAAATCTCCTCGGTGCAATTACGAACTGGGTGGAAAAAGGTGTTGCGCCGGACCAAATCATCGCCGCGAACACAAATACCGCGTCGCCCTTTCCGAGTGGAGCGCCGTTTGACCCCCGCGTCGCGCAAAATTTCCCGACCGGAGGCACCCGCCCGCTCTGCCCTTACCCGCTTCAGACCCGCTACAAGGGCACCGGGGCAACGAATGACGCCATCAACTTCGTTTGCGTCAGGCCTCGGTGAAAAACGGTTAGATCCCGCACAGCGGGGAAGGCCTT
Source organism: Candidatus Acidiferrales bacterium (assembly GCA_050746925.1). GTDB lineage: Bacteria > Acidobacteriota > Terriglobia > Acidiferrales > UBA7541 > Palsa-295. The sequence goes on along the minus strand of JBOGNA010000129.1, from coordinate 26,470 downwards.
TGACTGGCGGGGCTTTCCTCGTCCGGCGGGATAACTGTTGGTAACAGGGATTATCACCACCTATCTCAGAATGCGACGAATGCGACTAATTCGACACACGCCGAGGGTAGGACAGGACGAAATTAAGACCGATTCCAATTTGCGGGAGGAGAACTGACCAACCAAAACTCAGGGGTAGATCGGTCCGATTCTTCGTTTCCAGCATTAAAAGCGCGCCGTGAACATTCGCAATCAGTTTGAATTGTTCTTCTTGAAATCTCTTCCTGTCTTGAACTGTTCATTTGAACAGGATTCTTGCAACGACCGGCGTAACCGTAGGGTCACGCGCGCATTTTTTCTTCACAACAAAAAACACAGTTTCGTAATTGTCAAAAAGGTATTTTGAAAATTACGGTAAACAATTTCTGCGCATTTTGAAAAATTATTCTTCTCTCTTGAACAATATTGTCCCATTCCATGCACCTGAAAAGAGGCACTGTGTGGTCATTTAGGGTACACGTAGAGAACCCCCTGGCGGCTTTGACTCCTCCGGGCTTGGGCTTTAGACTTGGAAGCTGTGAGCGCTGATTTTCGCCGCGGATATGGTTACCGTTTCGACCTGACTGATTATTTCCCGCCTGCCATCAAGACAATTTGTATCGCGTGCGTTTCAGTGTTCGTGCTGCAGGAACTTTCGGCGCTGCTGTTCCCGCAAGGGGGCGCGCGATTCTGGCAGACGTGGTTCGGGCTGGTTCCCTACGCGGTTGTTTTCGGATTTCGCATCTGGCAGCCGTTCACCTACCTGTTTCTCCATTCCGGAATCATGCACATTCTGCTCAACCTGCTCTACCTGGCCATGTTCGGCAAGGATTTGGAGCACATGTGGGGCAAGAAGAAATTTTACGTTTACTATTTTCTGTGCGGAGTGGGGGCGGGAATCATCAACGTAATCGTGAAATTGATTCTCGATCCGCACGGGCAGGGCAGCGCGTGGGTGCCGACGATTGGAGCGTCGGGCGCGATTTTTGGAGTGCTGCTGGCGGCGGCCGTGGTGATGCCGCACCGGCAGGTGTGGGTGTTTCCGCTGCCGGTGACGGTGTCGATGCGCGTGTTCGTAGCGGTGATGGGAGCGATTGAATTTTTTGCGACGATCGGGGCGAGCGGCGACAACGTGAGCCACATTTGCCATCTGGGTGGGATGCTCGTCGGGTACGTCTATCTGCGGCGCGGGTCTTATTTGTATGGGTTTCGCAATACGTATTCGGATTGGCAAAGGCGGAGGCTGAAGAAGAAATTTGATGTGTATGTGCGCGATCACAAGGAAAAGCCGCCTTCGAATCCGGATAGTTGGGTGAATTAAGGGCTCGAGGTTGGAAGTAAGAGGTTGGCGTCGCCAGGGCTTGGGCGCGAGCATGAGCGGAAGCGGGAAATCATGACACAACCGCGATTTACGCTTGCCCGCACGTTGGGACGATCGCGAGTACGGTCGAGAGGGCACGGCATGCCGTGCCCCTACTGATTAAGAGGATTCGGCGAGACGCCGGCGCTACGAGACCGCTTGAACGGCGCGGCGCAAAATATCCGGTGCGATATTCGCGCCCGTGACGAGCAGCACCACATTCTTTCCTGCAAATTCCTTTCCTGATTTCAATAATGCTGCCGTGGCGGCTGCACCTGCCGGCTCGGCTACGGTGTGCTCGTTGAGGAGCAGATGAACGATGGCGCGGAGCATCTCGTCGTCGGAGACGAGGCGGACATCGTTGACAAGTTCGATGAGCTGGCGAACGTTGTCGTCGGTGGTGGTGCGGGTGGCGAGGCCGTCGGCGATCGTGTCGGCGGATTCGGTATTGAGAGCCCGGCGTTCTTTCCAGGACTGGTAGTAGGCCGGAGCCTTTTCGGCTTGGACGCCGATGATTCGCACTGCCGGGCGAATTTGTTTGGCGGCGAATGCCACGCCGCGGATCAGATTGCTGTCGCCGACTGGGATCACGATGACATCGGTAGTGGGAGCTTGCTCCAGAATTTCGCAGGCGATTGTGGCGGCGCCGGCAGCGATCGAGGGATCGTCCACATCCACGATGAGCGGCCAACCGCGCGCCCGGGCAAATTTCGCGGCGTGCTGGCGGCTTTCTTCGAGGTCGCGTCCCGCTTCGACGATATCTGCGCCGAGCTGCGCGATCCGATCGCGCTTCACGGGATTGGGCTTTTCGGGAAGGTAGATTCGGGCGGGGATATTCATTTCGCGTGCGGCGTAGGCGATCGCCGCGCCGTGGTTGCCGGTGCTGCTGGTGACGATGCCTTCGAGGCGGGATGGCTGCGCTCGGTGGTGCACAGCATTCAGCGCGCCGCGAACCTTGAACGTGGCGGTGGGATTCTCGATTTCGAGTTTGAGCGAAACCTGTGCGCCCGAGGCGTAGTCGAGCGACGGTGCGCGAACGAGGCGCGTGGGCGCGAGGTATTTTTCGAGGAATTTACGGGCGGCGTGGACGCCGGACATTTGCAACACGGTGTCGGGCACGGTAGGGATGGTAGGCGGCGTGGGCGGGGGAGTTCAAGCGGGATTTGTTGCCGAGGGAAATCTACGCGCGTGATCAACGCAGTGCCTGCCGGAGACGCTGGGATTCTTCGCCCAGCCTGGTCGGATGGGCTCCCTTCCTTCGTCAGAACAAGCAGAATCACGGATTGTTGCGGAGAGTTAGCTGCCGATGCGGATCAGGCGCATCAGGTTGGTGGTGCCGCGAGTGCCGAGCGGCGTTCCGGCGATTATGCCGACGATGTCTCCGTTTTTGACGAGGTGTTCCTGCTTCAAGCGGCGCTCGGCAATTTTTGCGAGCTGGTCGATATCGTGAACGCGGGAGATGCTCCGCGACAGCACCCCCCAGAGCAGGCTCATCTGGCGGCGCGTATCCTGATTCGGCGAGAAGGCGATAATGGGCGCGCGCGGGCGGTATTTTGAAACCAGGCGCGCGGAGCCGCCGGTCTCCGTGAAGACGGCAATCGCTTTCATGCGCAGCTCTTCGGCCGCGTGGCAGATGGCCTCGGCGATGGTTTCGCTGATGTGAAGGTCGCCGGTGCGAGCCGGGCGAAGAATGTCGGTGGCATTGGCCTCGGCTTCGCGGATGATGCGGTCCATCATGACGACGGATTCGAGCGGGTAATGTCCGGCGGCGGTTTCGCCGGAGAGCATGAGAGCGTCGCTGCCGTCGAAGATGGCGTTGGCCACGTCGGACGCTTCGGCACGCGTGGGGCGTGGATTTTCCTGCATCGAATCGAGCATCTGCGTGGCAGTGATGACGGGAATGAGGGCGTCGCGCGCCCGCGTGATGATGTGTTTCTGCACGACCGGCACTTTTTCCGGGCTCATCTCGACGCCCAGATCGCCGCGCGCAACCATGACGCAATCTGCGATGGCAAGGATTTCGGCGAGATTGTCGATGGCTTCCGGTTTTTCGAGCTTGGCGATGATCCGCGCTTTTTTGCCGGCGCGTGCGATGGCGGCTTTGGCGGCGCGAACGTCTCGCGAAGTGCGCACGAAGCTGAGCGCGACGTAATTGACTCCCAATGAAAGCGCGAAGACGAGATCCTTGCGGTCCTTGGCCGTGAGCGAGGGGATTTTCAGTTTTACGCCGGGTAGATTGATGCCCTGATGCTCGCGAAGTTCGCCGCCGTTTTCGACCTGGCTGACCACGTCTTCGCCGCGCGTGGCGACAACGCGCATAGCGATATTGCCGTCGCTGAGCAGAATTCTGTCGCCTTTGTGAACGACATGAGGCAGGGCGCGGAACGTGGTGCTGACGCCGTCGGAAGTGCCAACGGCTTTCTTTGTCGTAATCGTAAATTTCTGGCCGAAGTGCAATTGCACGGGAACGCCGCGTTCGAGCGGGCCGGTGCGGATTTTGGGACCCTGGAGATCAGCGAGAACGGCGACGGATTTTTCGTAGTGAATTCCGGCGCGCCGTACGGCGGCGACGCGCGCCGCGTGTTCTTCCGGAGTACCGTGGGAGAAATTCAGGCGCGCCACGTCCATGCCGGCGCGAACCAGATGGTCGATCAGTTCGGGAGTCGAGCTGCTCGGTCCCAGCGTGCAGACAATCTTGGCCCGTCGGTCTGTCATAAATTTAGTGCGAAACCGCGAAGTCGTTGATGATGGTGTAGAGAAAATCGACGCCCTTGCGGAAAGATTCGAGCGGGATGCGCTCATCATTGGCATGCATCCGCAGGAAATCGTTTTCGACGAGCGGGAAGGGCATCAGGCCGTAGGCCTGCACGTTGCGCATGCGCAGCGGATAGGAATCCGTGGCGCCCGGTGACATGAAGGGAATGGCGGCGGCGCCGGGAAACTGCTGCTTCGTTGCGCGCGTGATCTCGTTGTAGAGATCCGAAGTGAGCGATGATGAGGGAGCCGCTTCTCCCGCGCCGGGCTGCACTTCGAAACGGATCTGCGGATCGTTGACGAGCTGCGTGAGCTTCGCGAGCAGCACCGCGATCATATCGCCCGGCAGCAGACGGATGTTCAGCACTCCGCGCGCTTCGGACGGAATCACGTTCGCGCGAATGCCGGCCTGCAGCATGGTGGGAGAAATCGTGTCGCGCATCATGGAGTTCCAGAGGACGTTTTCGTTCGAAAGGTAGCGGGCGGCGTGTTCCCCGCGATCGGAAGTTTCAAGCGAGCGCATCCACTTGGCGGTTTCTTCATCTTCGACCGCCGCCAGGCCTTCGAAATAGGCGCGGGTGACGGAATTCATCTGCACGGGGGTTTCGTACGCGCCGATTTTTGCGATCGCGGCGGCGAGATGGACGACCGGATTGTCTTTCAGAGGGAGCGAACCGTGGCCGGAAGTGCCGGTGGAGATAACGTCCACGTTTACGGAGACCTTTTCGCTGGCCTGGATGCCCATGTACACGAGCTTGCCGCTTTTTTCGACGTTGTAGCCGCCTTCGTTGATGGCGAAGCCCGCGGCAATCTTGTCCCAATACTTGTCAACGGCGACTTTCATTCCATTGAGGCCGCCTGCTTCCTCGTCGCCCTCGGCGAGATAGATCACGTCGCGATTCAGGCGCGCGCTCGACCGTTTCAGTGCGATGAAAACGGCGAGATTCGCGACGGCCATCGCTTTGTCATCAATCGCGCCGCGACCGTAGAGGTAGCCGTCTTTCACGACCGCGCCGAAAGGATCGACGGTCCATTTCGTTTTGTCCACGCCCACCACATCGAGATGGCCCATCAGAAGCAGGGCGCGCGAAGGATCGGGCACGGCACTAGAAGAGAGGCGCGCGACGAGGAAACCGCGGCCTGGAGTGGTCTCAATGACGTCAGAGTTGATTCCTTCTTTCTTAAGAATGTCGGCGACGTATTTCGCGGCCACAAGCTCGTTGCCCGGGGGATTCGTGGTGTTGATGCGGAGAAGTCCCTCGAACCAGGTCAATGCGTCGCTTTCAAGCTTGGGCAGATCGAATCCGGGAGTGGACGAAGCTTGCGCGGGTTTCGCCGCCGGAGGTGGCGGAGCAGCAAGAGCCTGCTTGCGGGACTGCGCGAAACTTGAGCCTGAGAGAAAGAAAAACGTAGCGAGCATCAGCAGAGAAATTCGAGCAGCCGTCCGCGCCATCCGCTTGCCTCCGAATAATTTTTGAAACCGCCAAGTGATACAAGAAGTCATTCATCTTAGCATGGGGGTTGCGGCGGTCCGGGGTGACGCTGAGGGGCGGTTTTCTGGATTGCAATTGACCATCCATTGAGCCCCGTGGCAGCATCCAACCGAGCTATACGAGGGGACTATGCGGGGGATTATGCGAATGAACGGATGGGCGCGGGTAATGCTAGTGGGGGCTTTGATTGCGGTGCTCGGTGTGCCTCCGGGCGCATGGACGGCACACGCGCAGCAGCAGGAAGGTCCGACGAAAGCTCCGCCTGCGCAACAGCCTGAGCCGACGAAGCCACCGACCGGCCAACAGAATGGTCCACCCGCGCAGGCACAGTCCGCGCCGCAAGTGGCGATTTCGGTTGAAGCGAACGTGGTGAATATCGATGCGGTTGTGACGGACAACGCCGGCAACATCGTGACGGGCCTCAAGAGGGAAAATTTCCGGATTCTGGACGACGGGCAGCCGCAGCAGGTGACGAACTTCGCGCCGACCGACGCGCCGATTACGGTGGTGATGCTGATGGAATTCAGTGCACGATTTTGGCAAGGGTATTTTGGATACAAGGGCGAAACGTGGGCGTGGAATTTTCTGGAGCACCTGAACCCAAAAGACTGGGTCGCGTTCAAGACATTTGACATCAAGACGGAAGTGACCGTGGATTTCACCCAGAACAAGGCAGATATTCAACGTGCGATTTCTGAATTATTCGTGCCCGGTTTCCACGAAGCTTGCCTGTTTGACGCAGTGATTGAGACGCTCGACCAATTGAATGGAGTGAAAGGCAAGAAGGCCATTCTGCTGCTGGCGACGGGCTTCGACACGTTCAGCAAACACACGCTCGATCAGACCTACAAGCGGCTCAAGGAATCGGACACGCCGATTTTTGCAGTGGGAATGGGAGAAGATATCGATTTGCGCACGCCGACGGGCGGCGGCGTCAGTTACCTGCAGGCGAAGAATCAGTTGACGCAGTTCGGAAATATGACAGGCGGTTACGCCTGGTTCCCTCGCTTTCAAGGTGAAATGCCTGAGGTGTTTGGACAGGTCGCATCCTTCCTTCGCAGCCAGTATTCGCTGGGGTTTTCGCCAACCACGCCTCCGGACGGGAAATTCCACAAGCTGAAGGTCGAGGCGGTGGACGACAGCGGCAACCTGCTTCAACTGCCCGACAAGAAGGGCAAGATGAAGAAAACGATCGTGTACGCGCGGAACGGATATACCCCGAAGGTGATGGCGGGGACGGGCGGCGGAAGTCAGTAACGGTGTGCTGAAATTCTAATAGCCGCGCTCCAGATCGACACGGTTGAGCAGTTCTCTTCCGGCGAACCAGCGCTCGAGATTTTCCATCAGCAGATCGGTTTGCCGCTCCCATAGATGTTCGCTGACGGCGCTCATATGCGGCGTGATGAATACGTTGTCGAGCTTCCACAGCGGGCTTTCGGGCGGAAGCGGTTCCTCGGACGCCACATCGAGCGCCGCGCCAGCGATCTGGCGCTTTTCAAGCGCGGCGATCAGCGCGGGTTCATCCACCAGCGCGCCGCGTGACACATTCATAAAATAGGCCGAAGGTTTCATGAGCGCGAATTCGCGTGCGCCCATCATCTTGCGTGTTTCGTGAGTCTCGGGCGCCGCGAGGACGACGAAATCCGCTTGCGGAAGCGTCTCGGCAAGCTTCGATGCGGGAATTACTTGCTCCGCGAGTCCCTCCTCGGCGCGGCCGGAGCGCGTGACGGCCCAGACCCTCATTCCCAGCGGCCGGATCACGCTCGCCACTTCGCGTCCGATCGCGCCAAATCCGATGAAAAGCAGAATCTGGCCGCGAAGCTCGCGCGGACGAACCGGCGCGCTCCATAAATCGTGCTGCGCCCAGTGCGAATTCTGCTGATGGCGGAAAGAATCCGGGAAGCGCCGCGCGAGTGCGATCAACGTCCCGAGAATGTGCTCGGCCATCGGGATGCGGTGGACGCCGCTCGCGTTCGTCACTTCGATTCCGCTCTGCCGCAATTCGGGATACATCAGCTGGCCCACTCCGGCGGCTGTGGAGTGCAGCCACTTCAATTTTCGCGCAAGCGGGAATTGTTCGGGGCGAAGCGAGAAGCCGACGAAGATGTCGGTGTCGGGCAGTTCCTGCGCGAGGCGATCGTATTTCGGAAGATGGACGACGCGCATTTCCAGCCAGCGCGCGCCGATGCGCTCCGGCATATCGGAGGGCGGGTTCCAGAGCGCGAACGGGTGCGAGACGCAGATGAGAAGTTTTGTTTGAGCGGGCGTGGTGCGTGGGTGCGGCGTCATGTGCCGACCTCAACCGGATGATTGAGCTGCACGCCGAACGGTGCGCGAAGTCTTACGCTGAGATCCTTCGCTTCGCTCAGGATGACAGGTGTTTTGATGTGGACGCTGGAAATTGTGACAATTCCTCTAATGCTTGGTCTGCAGTGCGTAATCCGAGATATAGCCTTCAGACAGATCCTTCCATTCCGGATTTTTCGATTCGATCAGCGCGATTTTCTTCGCCCTCAAGAGTCCTCTGATCTGTTTCTCTCTCGCGATTGTCAATCCGATTCCGACGTACTGCTCGAAGTAAACCAATCGGGTCACATTGTATCTCTGGGTGAAGCCGGGAACTTCTCTCCGCTTGTGCTGAATTACACGCAGCAGCAGGTTGTTCGTTACGCCGGTGTACAGTGTTCGTGTCCGACTCGCCAAAATGTACACCGAGTATCTTCGTTCTCGCGCCACTGAACTCACCTATTTGCCGTAGCAAAGCCTCCCGCCCGTCATTCTGAGCGAAGCGAAGAATCCCAGCTGAGACCATTCGGTACCGTCTGCAATGAAGACGGGTTTCATTTTCTGGGCAGGATGCGCAGATCGCGGCCGGTCATTTCCGTTGGCGACGGGAGGCCGAGGACGCCGAGAAGCGTGGGGGCGATATCACGCAGCGAGCCTTTGGGGCTGAGCTGCAGTTCCCCATCTTCCGTGACGAGAATGAACGGGACAGGATTCGTCGTGTGATACGTGTGCGGGCCGCCGGTGACAGGATCGATCATCGTCTCGGCGTTGCCGTGATCGGCGGTGATGATCCAGGCTCCGCCGCGGGGACGCAGAGCCTGAAAGATTCGGCCGAGGCATGCGTCAACGGTTTCGCACGCTTGGATTGCCGCTTCGAGTTTGCCGGAGTGGCCGACCATGTCCGCATTCGCGAAGTTCATGATGATGGCGTCGAAATCGCCCTTTTCGATGGCATGGACGACGGCATCGGCAACTCCCGCGGCGGACATTTCCGGCTTGAGGTCGTAGGTGGGAACTTTCGGCGAAGGGACGAGCACGCGCTCTTCACCGGAGAATGGTTTCTCGATGCCGCCGTTGAAAAAGTATGTGACGTGCGCATATTTTTCAGTTTCGGCGACGCGAAGGTTTTTGTACTGCATCTCGACGAACACGTTCGCGAGAATGTGCTCGAGTTTTTCCGGTCCGATGATGTACTGGAGCCAGGGCCAGGTTTTCTCATACTGAGTCATGGCGACGAACTTCAGGTTTGTCGGACGCGCGGCGTCAGAGAATTTGTCGAAGCCGGGTTCCACGAGAGCGCGTGTGATCTGGCGAGCGCGGTCGGCGCGAAAATTGAAGAAGATCACGGCGTCGTTGCTGCGAATCAGGCCTCGCGGCGCAGCCGGCTTTCCCGGCGCGGCTTCGGTGGTAATTACGGCGGGTTCGATAAATTCGTCGGTGACGCCCTTTTCGTAGCTCGCGCGCACGGCGGCGATCGGATCGCTGAATTTTGCTTCAGCGTCGCCATGAACCATCGCGCGATGCGCCTTCTCGATGCGCTCCCAGCGATTGTCGCGGTCCATCGCGTAGTAACGGCCCACCACGCTGGCAATTTGTCCCACACCGTACTCGCGCATTTTTTGTTCGAGCTGGCGGAGGAAATCGATGCCGCTGTTGGGAGGCGTGTCGCGGCCGTCCATGAAGCAGTGAACGAACACGCGAGCGACTTGATTGTCTCGCGCCATCCGCAAGAGCGCGAACAGGTGCTGGATGTGCGAATGGACGCCGCCGTCGCTCAGCAGCCCGATCAGGTGAAGCTGGCGTTCGCGGCCTCGCTGCATGGCTTCTAGGAGCAGGGGCTGGCGGAGAAGTTCTCCGCTGGCGACGAGCGCATCCACGCGCGTGATGTCCATGTGAACGATGCGGCCGGCACCCATATTCAGGTGGCCCACCTCGCTATTGCCCATTTGTCCTTCGGGGAGTCCCACGAACGGGCCCGAGGTGTGGATGAGTGTGTTCGGAAAATCAGTCAGGAGCCGGTCGTAGTTCGGCTTGCGCGCAAGGGCGACGGCGTTTCCTTTGGTTTCGGCGCGATAGCCCCAGCCGTCGAGAATGGTGAGCACAATCGGTTTCGGACGTTTCGCCATGGTGGAGACGGTAGGCTAGCACGGGAACAAATGAATGCAAGCGCCGACGGGGCAGCGTGCTTACGTAACCGCTCGCTGGCGCGTCTAAGCGAATCGACGAACGGCGGCGCGCGCGGACGTGTGCCATTGTTGCTGGATGCAAGGGCTTCGAGCTATGAGAGCGCAAGCCCGGCGAATTCGATAGGAGATTTCGATGAAACGACTTCAATGCATGGGTTTGCTTCTGGGCATTTTGCTCGGCGCAGCGGCGAGTCGCGCGCAGTCGCTCGTCTTAGACTTGCCGCGCCAGAGCCAGCACGCAGTGATCGAACAGCGAATCGGCGTGACGGACATCACCGTCAATTACCATCGGCCTCTCGTAAATGGCCGGAAGATCTTCGGCGGCCTCGAGCCGTACGGAAAGGCTTGGCGCGCGGGCGCGAATGAAAACACAACGATTACGTTCACGACACCGGTGGCGATCGATGGCAAGCCGCTCGACCGCGGCACCTACGGACTGCATATGATTCCGGCCGAGGGCGATTGGACCGTCATCTTTTCGAAGGCGGCCACTTCGTGGGGGAGCTTCACTTATGACCAGGCCGAGGATGCGTTGCGGGTGACCGTGAAGCCGCAGGCGGCCGACCTTCACGAGGCGCTGACGTACGACTTCGACGATCTGAAGCCCGATTCCGCGGTGATAACCATGCGCTGGGACAAGATCGCCGTGCCATTCAAAGTATCGGTGAACGTGAATGAGGCGGTGGAGGCGAGCCTGCACAAGCAGCTTCGCGGTCTGGTGCAATACGGATGGGACGGCTGGAACGATGCCGCGACGTGGCTCGTGGACAACAAAGTGAATCTCGAGGAAGCGGTCAAGTACGCCGACAAGTCGATCGCCGTCGAAGAACGCTACGACAACCTGATCACGAAATCGCGGGCGCTCGATCTGCTCGGCCGGAAAGAAGAGGCTGCAAAATTCCGCACTGAAGCGCTCGAAAAGGCAAATGCGATTCAGTCGTACGGTTATGCGCGGCAGCTTCAACGCGACAAGAAGCTCGACGAATCGTATGCCGCCTATCGTGCCAACGCGAAGAAATTCCCGAACGACTGGATCAGCCATTTCGGGATGGCGCGTGTGTATAGCGCGCAAGGCGACTACGACAACGCGATCAAGGAAACCAAGGCCGCAATGGTTGGCGCTCCCGATGACGGCACGAAACCGTTTCTCGAGGCGCAGGTGAAGAAGCTCGAAGCGAAGGAAGACATCAACAAGTAGCGCTAGAAGGAAGCGTCACGCTCGCGAATCCTGCCGCACAGGAGATTTCGACAGTAGGGGCACGGCATGCCGTGCCCGGCGACGTTAAGCAGAATCCGCCAGCTCGCGCATAGCGTCCAACAGGCGGTCCACTTCCTCGGCGGTATTGTAATGCACCAGGCCGATGCGAAGCAGGCCGCCTGTTTTTTCGACGCCGAGGCGCTCGGTTAAATTGAGCGCGTAGTAGTTGCCGTCCCACGTGAAGATTCCACGGTCGCCGAGAAATTTGGCGCAGGCGAGCGGCGTGAGGTCCTTCACGCGAACGGCTACCGTGGGGCAGCGCTCCTCGAATCGCGCGGGATCAGAAATGCCGTAGAAACGCACCCCGGGAATATCGAGCAAGCCTGCAATCATTCGCTTGGCGAGTGCCATCTCATGCTGGCGGATCACGCGATAAGCGCTAAGGAGCGCAGCGCGACGATTTTCCGGCGCCGCCGCATGGGAGTGGCGGCCCAGATCCGCAAGATAATCCACCGCCGCTGTGACGCCGGCTAGTCCTTCGTGAATCTGCGTGCCCGTTTCCCAGCGGTCGGGCAGATAGGCCGGAGCGGGGCGAACTTTGTAAGGACGATATCGCAGCAGCAGTTCGCGCTTGCCGTAGATGCAGCCCATGTGCGGGCCGAAAAATTTGTATGGCGAGCAGGCGAGGAAATCGCAATCAAGCGCGTGGACATCGATCGAGCCGTGCGGGGCATAGTGCACCGCGTCAATGAACGCGAGCGTGCCGGCTTCGTGCGCGAGGCGAACGATTTCGGCGACAGGATTGATCGTTCCGACGGCGTTCGATGCGTAGCCGGCGGCCACGAGTTTCGTGCGCGAATTGATCTTACTGCGCAGGTCGTCCATGTTGAGCGTGCAGTCGTCCTCGCGAATGTCCACCTGCCGGATGACGATGCCGATATCCTCAAGCGCGCGCCAGGGAGCGACGTTGCCGTCGTGGTCGAGCGTGGTGACGACGATTTCATCGCCGGGTTTCAGGTCGCGGCCGATGCCGCGCGCGAGAGCGAGCGTCAGCGTCGTCATGTTGGGGCCGAAGAAAACCTCATCGGACGTGCAGTGGAAGAGATCGGCCATCGCGACGCGCGCATTGTGAATTGTTTCGTCCGTGCGCCGGCTCGTGAGGAACTGGCCCACGTTGTTTGCGTTCGATGTTTCGAAATAATTGCGGAAGGCATCGATCACGCGCTGCGGGACCTGCGTTCCGGCGGGCGCGTCGAGGAATGCGGCGGTGTGGCCGTTCACGGCGAGCTTGAGCGAAGGGAACTGCGCGCGGACCCAGTTCGTGTCGAATTGCGTGGTGGCGGCCGGCAGAGTGCTCGGTGCGTTCATAACGGCGCTCGTAGTTTACGACGGGTTCGCGACGGCGCGGATAAAATCGCCGAGCAATCCGTAGGCGGTGGCGATCACGGCTGCTTTGTGCTCGATGATCGAGAGGCCGAAGACGTCGAGATCGAATCGGATGGCCGACGTGGTTCCGTCAAGAAGCGCGAGCGGATCGGAGAGCGGCAACGGCTCGGGTTTGACGCTGGCGCGAACGCCGCTCGGGGTGCGCTCGGCGCGGCAAACTAGCTTGTAGCGCATGCCGGAATCGCGCGCGCCGCGAATCTGTTCGGGCGTGAGGCCGCGAATGCCGGTGCGCTCAATTTGGTCGAGCTTGATATCGACGCCCATCAGCACGATCACGAGCGCTGCGACTTTCACGGTGGCATCCCAGCCGTCGAGATCATCCGAGGGATCGGCCTCCGCAACGCCGATTTCCTGCGCTTTCTTCACGGCTTGCTCGAGCGTGAGCCCCTTTTCCATTTCGGTGAGTACCACATTGGTGGTCGCATTCAGAACGCCGCGAAATCCGCGCAGCTCGGTCGCCGGAAGGGAATGCGGAAACATCGAGAAAATCGGCGTTCCGTCCATCACGGTGGATTCGAAAAGAAATCGGCGGCCCCGTCCTTTCGCGAGATCGCGCAATTCGCGGTAGGCGTGCACGATCGGGCCCTTGTTCGCGCTGATCGCATGCGCGCCCGATTCAAGCGCCGCTTTCAAATGATCGATCGCGGGTTGGCCGGTGCGCCAGTCGAGCGAAGATGCTTCGAGGAACACTTGCGGATCGGCCGTTGCGAGCCACTGATGCAGATTGTGCGGAACTTTCCAGGCAGGCAGCGTTGGGAATTGGTGCGCTAGCAGCGCCTCGGTGTCGAGACCATTGCAATCCGCAATCCATCCGATGCGGCGCGAGGCAACGCCCGTAAGCCTCCAATCGATTTCGTATTTGTCGCGGAGCTCGGCGCGTTTCGCAACGAGCAGGCGCACAAATTCCTTGCCAACGTTGCCGAATCCGATCATCGCGAGATTGTAAGTGCGGATGGTAAAGCTCCTTGGCGGTCCGGTCAGTGAACTGCAAGAGCTTTGCGGCCGGGAAAGCGAGCGGCGGAGCCCAGTTCTTCTTCGATTCGCAGGACCTGATTGTATTTGGCGATGCGGTCGGTGCGGGAGGCGGAGCCGGTCTTGATCTGGCCCGAGCCCATGGCGACTGCGAAATCGGCGATGAACGCGTCCTCCGTCTCGCCCGAGCGGTGCGAAATGATCGAGGCGTAGCCGGCTTTTCGCGCCATTTCGACGGCTTCGATGGTTTCGCTCACAGTGCCGATCTGATTCAGCTTGATCAGAATCGCGTTGGCAATGCCTTCGGAAATGCCGCGCGCGAAAATCTTCGGGTTGGTCACGAAGGCATCGTCACCGACCAGCTGGATTTTCTTGCCCACATCACGCGTGAGGATTTTCCATCCGTCCCAATCGTCTTCGGCGAGCCCATCTTCGATCGAGACGATGGGATACTGGCGCGCCCACCCTTCCCAGAATTTCACCATCTCTTCCGACGTGCGCTGCGACTTGTCGGATTTCTTGAAGACGTACTTCTTTGTCGCGCGGTCGTAAAACTCGCTGGACGCGGGGTCGAGTGCAATCGCAATCTGTTCGCCGGGTTTGTAGCCGGCGGCTGTGATGGCTTCAAGCACGCGTTCCAGTGCCTCTTCATTCGATTTCAGATTCGGCGCGAAACCGCCTTCGTCGCCAACCGCCGTCGAATATCCATTTTTCTTCAGCACTGCTTTCAAGTTGTGGAAGACTTCCACGCCCCAGCGCAGCGCTTCGCGAAAATTCGGCGCGCCCAGCGGCATCACCATGAATTCCTGCACGTCCACGGAATTGTCCGCATGTGCCCCGCCATTGAGAATATTCATCATCGGCACAGGTAGAGTGTTCGCCGAAGCGTCGCTCGAATAGCGCGCTAGATATTTGTAAAGCGGCTGGCCCGCTGCCACCGCCGCAGCGCGCGCAGAAGCCATTGAAACCGCCAGAATGGCATTCGCGCCCAATTTCGATTTGTTCGGCGTCCCATCCGCTTCGATCATTCGCCGATCGAGCGCGCGCTGATCGGACGCGTCCATGCCGGCCACGGCTTTCGCGATCTCGGCATTCACATGCCCCACCGCTTTGAGAACGCCCTTGCCGAGGTAGCGCGATTTGTCGCCGTCGCGAAGTTCGTTGGCTTCGTGTTCGCCGGTGGACGCGCCGGAAGGAACGGCTGCACGGCCGAGCGCGCCGCCTTCGAGGCGCACGTCCGCTTCGACGGTTGGATTGCCGCGCGAATCGAGAATCTCGCGGCCATGCACCTGCACAATTTTCGCGGACATTGCACCCCCCCGAGTGATCGCCGCTCCTGCCGGAGCGTGCAGAATCCTATGCTTTTGTGCGCTGCCGATTCAAGTGCTGCAAGAGTTTTCTGCCGCGTGCGCGCATGGCCGGCGTCCCGATTTCGGTCAGTTCTTCGAGCAGCGGGAGAACTTTTGCGCGGAGAGATGAGTCCGTACTTGCCAGCGTTGCTAGTCCCTGCATCGCGAATGTCTTGACGATGCTGCTGCGGTCGCGCAGATAGTCGAACAGAATATCCACAGCCACGGCGCGATCCTTCGCGGCGAGTTTCAACCGGGGAATCATCAGCGCAGCGTGCCAGCGAACTTCCTGCTGATCGCTGCTGCCTGCCACCGCAAGCAGTCTCCGCTTGAACGGCTGAAGAAGTTCCGGCCTCTGGGCGGTGATCTTTTCGGCGGCGTCTGCGGCGCGCATGCGCAGGACCGGATCGTCGCTCTCGATGCCGGCAAACACATGGCGAAAAAGTGCCGGGTGAGCGAGCACCTCCGCTACAACCTCGTTCGACCGGCCAATCGATCGGCGATCTCCGCCGGAGAGTTTTTTCAAGATGGGATGCATCGAAATCAAGCCTCGTCCGCGGGGCAGAAGGGAAGCCGTACTATTCAGGCTCTTCAAGCATGGATTCGGGACGAACGACCACCGCGACGCCGTTGTCACTGACGGAATATCGCGCGCGATCCGCTTCCGGATCAAATCCGATCACGGTGCCTTCGGGAATACTCACGTGGCGATCGATAATGGCGCGCCGGATCCGGCAGCGTCGGCCGATGTTCACGTGATTGAAAACGATCGAGTCTTCCACTTCGCTGTAGCTGTTCACGCGGACGTCATATCCGACCACGCAACGATTCACGCGCCCGCCGGAAATGATCGAGCCGCCCGCCACCGTGGAATCGATCGCGGTGCCGGTGCGTTCAGGATCGGCAAAAACGAATTTCGCCGGCGGATACTGCTGCTGCCATGTGTGTAACGGCCAGCTCTTGTCGTACAGGTTGAATACCGGCGACACAGAGACAAGGTCCATATTCGCTTCATGGTATGCGTCAATCGTTCCGACGTCGCGCCAATAGGAGTAGTCCTTCTTGTTTTCGTCCTGAAAGTTAAAGGCAAACACCCGGTATTTATCAATGATGCGCGGCAGAACGTCTTTGCCAAAATCGTGAGACGACGTGGGATCTTCCGCGTCGGCGATCAGAATCGGAACGAGAAGCTGCGTATTGAAGAGATAGACTCCCATCGAGGCGTTCACTTTGCCCGGGTGAATCGGTGACGACTTCGGGTGCGCGGGCTTCTCTTCAAATCCCACGATGCGCCAATTCTTATCCGTCTCGATCACGCCGAAGCGTTTGGCGGCTTCCTCGATATCGACCTCGAGTGTCGCCACGGTGACGTCGGCGCCCGCCTCGACATGCTGCTCGAGCATCTTCTGGTAATTCATCTTGTAGATGTGGTCGCCGGACAGAATGAAAACGTAGTTCGATTGCTCGCTGCCGATCGAGTAGATGTTCTGATACACGGCGTCGGCCGTGCCCAGATACCAGTGCTGCGAAACCCGCATCTGCGGCGGCAGCACTTCGATGAATTCGCCCAGTCCCATCAGCACCGACCAGCCGCGCCGCACGTGCCGGTTGAGGCTGAGCGCTTTGTATTGCGTCAGAACGAATACGCGCCGCAAATCGCTATTGAGGCAATTCGAAAGCGTGACGTCGATGATCCGGTACACGCCGCCGAACGGAACGGCCGGCTTCGCGCGGTCGCGCGTCAGCGGCCAAAGCCGCTCGCCCTGGCCGCCGGCCAGCAGGACACCGAGAACATTGCGCATCGCGGGCATGAATGTATGTCCTTCGCCAGAATCGGCCGAAACGCCATTCTATAGCAAGTGCTTTTGGCGCGGCATAAATCTCAATCGGCCAGGCGGCGACCGCTCGCGCGCCTCCGGCCACCCTCCAGCCTATTCGCTTTCCAGCAACGTGTACGCTCTAGTTACATAACGCCCTTTTCCGAGGCTTATACAATTTATCCCTTGACTTGGGGGATAGCCTTGGATAGAAGTTGCTGATTGCCGGTCAGGGTGTCTACCGGTTACACTGGTGTGAATCCAGCAAGACAAACTCAAACATCCATAGGGACGGGGGTGAATACGCGTGGCAGAAGTTGTCATTCAAGAGGGCGAATCTTTGGAGAATGCCCTCCGGCGCTTCAAAAGGAAAGTCCAGTCGGAGGACATCATCAAGGAAATCAAGAAGCACAGCTACTACATGAAGCCGGGGGAAAAGCGTCGCGCCAAGGAAGCTCTCTCGCGTAAGCGTCTCCGCAAAAAGCAACGTCGTGAGCAGGATTAGGCGAACATCACTTGGGCCCATTTAAGCAGTTCGTGCCAGACGTGACGCAGGAATTGCCGCGCGAGCGGCCGTTTCCTGCCGATCGTCTGGCGTGAGTTGCTCGCTGCCAGTCCTCTCCCAGCACGGTGGAGCAGCGCAATGGAATACCACGATAAGGTCCTGAAGTGCGCGGAATGCGGCGCCGAGTTTGTTTTCACGGCCGGCGAGCAGATGTTTTTCTCCGACAAGGGCTTCAAGAACGAGCCCAAGCGGTGCAAAGCATGCAAGGCCACCCGCGCACAGGGCAAGGGTGCGGGTTCCGGCGGTGGCATTCAACGCGTCGAAACCAAAACCGTTTGCTCGCAGTGCGGTAAGGAAACAACAGTTCCGTTCAAGCCCACCCAGGGACGTCCCGTCTATTGCCGCGAATGTTTCCAGCAGCGGCGCGCGATGGGCTCGGCCCAGGCGGGCGCAACGGCGTAGCCGTCGTAGCAACGCCGCGGGACTGAGGCGAACCAGGTAGGATCCTCGCAGGGGCGGGGCAGGCCGAGTAGGGACTCGGGGCGTCCGGGATTTTCTCGTCGAAGCGCAATCCTCAAATTCTCTTCGAAGCGTACTCCTCGTCGATCTCTGCTTGTCTATCTGTGTTTATCTGCGTTCATCTGTGGTTACAATGGTTTTTGCCGGCGCTCAGGCCGCTTTCGCCGTGCCCGCCGGGGCAATCTCCCGCAGCGCCGCCATAAACGCTTCCATTTCCGGCTGCGTCCCAATTGTCACCCGCATAAAATTCGGCATCGACGCGAACCGCCGCCCAACCAAAATATCGCGCGCCTTAAACGCCTCGATGAAAGGCTTCACGTCGCCGCCCATGTCGATCATCAGAAAATTTCCCTGCGACGGAATGAACCGCCGGCCCTCGTTTGCAAGTTGAGCGTTGATCCACTGGCGCGCCGCGATCAGCTTGTTCTGTGTTTCCGTGATGTGCGCCTGATCCGCCAGGCTCGCAAGCACCGCTGCCAGCACTGCCGAATTCCCGTTGTCCTGATTGCGATATTCGTCCATCGCCGCAATCGTTTCCTTCGCGCCGACGGCGTAGCCGAGCCGCATCCCCGCCATCCCGTACACTTTCGAAAACGTGCGCGCCACCACCACGTTCGGATATTTCCCGTGCCAGGCGAGCGCGGAAGCGTACGAAGGATCGTCCACAAGGTGGTGATACGCTTCGTCCACCAAAATCAGCGTCGTCGCCGGGATGCGTTCGAAGAACGCACCCATCTCTTCGCGCGACACAATCGTTCCGGTGGGATTATTCGGATTGCAAACGTACACGATGCCGGTCTTCGAAGTGCAGGCCGCGGCCATGCGCGCCAAATCGTGCCGAAAGTCCGCCGTCAGCGGAATTTTCACGGTTTGGGCTCTGGTTACGCGCGCGTATTCGAGTACCGCCTCAAATGTGGGCTCGGCGACTACCAGGTTCTTGCCCGCGCCCAAAAACGCCATATCGGCGACGCGCAGGATTTCCGTCGAGCCGCACCCGAGCAGAATATTTTCGCGTCGCACTCCGTGCAGCCCTGCCAGCGCATCCTGCACCTCTCTGTACGACTTGTCCGGATACCGCCCTGCCGCTTGTGCGCATAAGGAGAACGCTTCGCGCGCCTTCGGTGAAGGCCCGTAGGGACTCTCGTTGTAATTCAGAAGGATGGGTCCGCCGCTCGGCGCGTCGCCGGACACTTCGTCTGGCCGCACCACCGGCTTCGCCGCAGTCAGCAGCGACGGAGCGGCAAGCGCCATTCCGAGAGAGCGGCCAATCCGCCGCGAAAACTCGCGCCGCGAGAAATTTGTCGAGTGCATTGAAGGCTCCTTGCCTCTATTTCCGCAGGCAGCATAGTGCATTCCAGCGCCGTTGCGCTGAAATGCCCTTCACCTCATTTCAGGAAATTCGCAGGCCAGTACGTCCTGTAGCGCATCACTTCGCGATACCCGAGCCGCCGATAGACGGGCGCTCCCATCTTCGTCGCTTCCAGTGACGCGCACTCCGCGCCCATCTCGAATCCCGCCCGGCTCGCCGCCGCCGTTGCCAAATTCCCAAGGCCGCGCCCCCGGGCAGCCGGTCGCGTCGCCACCCAGCCGATCCAGGCCACCGATTTCCTTACGATCGTCATCGCCACAGACACCGGTTCACCCCGCTCGCGCACCACGAATGCTGCCGTGTCACTCGCGATCAGCGAGCGCGGATCGGAAAACATCGCCCGCACCAGCTCGGGTAACCCCGGCGCTTCGTCTTGAAAAGCCTCCGCCGCCACGCTCGTGAACTCGCGCACTCCTCGCATCTCTTCCACTTTCTCGACAGCCACTTCCGTGCCCGCCTCCGGCGCCTCCGGTTTTTCGAACAGCATCATCCCGCTCAACTCCGCGGCCGCGCGCATTCCTGCCGACTGGGCCGCTCTCTCGATGTCTTCATCCGTTCCTTCGCGTGCCCACGTCTCCCAGTGATTTCCGATCTCACCGAAAAATTTTGCCGCGCGCCGAAGCACCTCACCCGCTTCCATCACTCCGGTTCGCATCGCGCTGTTCACGAGCACCGGGCACGGATGATTACCCGCGACGAGCAGCAACCCTTCCTCCTCTCGCACCACTCCGCCGCATCGCCGCGCGAGCTGCTTCACTGCTTCTGTCAATCCGCGCTCGGCTGCGGCGATCGCTTCGTCGCCCCTCAAGCGTTTTCTCTCGCAGCGTTTTTTTCCGAATCGGCACGTCGCTCGTCGCCGCGTTCCGCAGTCAATCGCGCCGCTCCTCGACGCCGCAGCAGATAGATCGCAATACCGCTCGCCGCCACTCCTCCCACCACCAGCAGCTGATTCGGATACGACCCTCCGTCGCGCAACGTTGCCGCAAGCACGCCTGCCGCCACAATCATTGGCGCGACGCACACATACGCGAGACCCCACCTTCCCCCCGGCACCAGAAAACATCCCGGAGCCGATACCTTCTTCTTCCGCACCAGGATCAACGCAATCAGCTCCAGCGTCAGCGCGCCCGTGTAAAGCACCCCCTGGATCACCGCCAGTCCTCCGAACGAGAATCCCGCAAAGAGCGCCGTCAATCCGCACAGCCACAGAATCGCCGTGCGAGGAGCTCCCGCGCCGGTGGAAAAATTCGCAAACGTGCGCGGCAGCCATGCATCGAGAGCCAGCACGTACGGAAGCCGCGATACATACAGAAGCTGTGCACCGAAAAGTTCCCACATCGACACAAGCCCCGCCACCGAGATCAACGTACCCAGCCAGCGCCCTCCGATCAGGCTCGCGATCACCGGCCATCCCGCTTCGGCAGTCCAATTTGCCGGATCGGTCGTCACGCTAAGCCCCGCAATCACTGGCAGCAAATAGCTCAGCACCACAATGGCCAGCGCCCCGAGCACGGCGCGCGGATAGTTGCGCTGCGGTTCGTCCACTTCCGCGGCGTAGGTTGAGACGTTGTCCCACCCCGAAAAATTGAACACGATCACCGACAAGCCCAGCAGCAGCGCCCCGCGATGATTTCCCGCCAGGTCGCTCCTCACCAGGTGGGTCACGCCGCTCATAGGCGGTCCCCTGTGCACCCAGGCCAGCACCATCGTTGCAAACGCTCCGGTCACGAAAGCAGCTCCGAACTTCGCCCACCTTCCCACATTTTTCGCGCCACGCAGATTCACCGCTGTCGCCGACACGATCACTGCCACAGCCGCCAACCAGCGAATCGCCGCCCCGCGGGCCGCGTGCGCGGGGTCGGCGGAAAGGCCAAATCCTGGGATCAAGAAATCCAAATAGCTCACGAAAAGAACCGGAAAGATCGCCAGCAGCGCGATCGAATACCCCATCGTCCACCACGCCTCTTGCACTCCCCAGAACGGCCCCATCGTCCGTTTCACCCACACGTAGTAGCCGCCCTCATCCGGCATCCGCGTCGCCAGCTCCGCCACCATCAACGCAAGCGGCGCGCTCCACACCAGCGGCATCACGACGAGCAGAACTACGGTCCATCCCGGTCCCACCGCCCCCACTAGCGGCTCCAGACCAAAAGGCCCGCCGCACGTCGTGAAGTACACGATGCAGATCAGCGCCAGCAGCTTCAGCCGCCGCTCGCGGGGTAATCGGACGGGTTCGCAGTCGCTCGAAACCATGCTCGATTTGGTAGCGCCGGCGGGAATGGCTGGGGTGGACAGGATTAGTCTCGTTTCGGCGAGCGAATGGCCGCGAGTATAAACCCTGCGCACTGCGATGCCAGCGCGTTATTTTGAGATGTCACGCGGACCTCGGCACGGCATCTTGTCAGGAGGGCCAAGTCGCGTGATATCTTTTTCGACCTTTATTTCCCTGGCCTCTCGCCGTGCGGCGTCTGACCGACTAGACTTGTTTCGCACGGCAAATTTGAAATTGGATCCTCACCGCGAAGGGCGGCTTGGCGCTTTGATCGACGTTCTCAAAAATCTCTTCGAGCAGCATTTCCGCGAGCCCGTGGCGCAAGTGCAGCCGCTTCACGGAACGCTGAGCGCTTCAGGGCGCAAAATTATCCGCCTCAGTTCCGCAAAACGCACCGCCATCGGCGTCCTCTACGACGTCTGTGAAGAAAACGCCGCCTTTCTCGCCTTCTCAAAGCATTTTCGGAACTACGGTCTGCCTGTTCCGGAAATTTACGCCGAAAACCTCAGCCGTGGCGCCTATCTCGAAGAAGATTTCGGCGACACTACTTTGTTCGAATTCCTCTCCGCGAATCGCAAGGGCGCGATGATCGCTCCCCCTGTCATCGACATCTACCGCAAGGTCGTCGCCGTCCTGCCCCGCTTTCAGATCGAAGCCGGACGCGGCCTGAATTACGAAGTTTGCTACCCGCGCGCCGTCTTCGACGCCCAATCCGTCGCCTGGGATTTGAACTACTTCAAATATTATTTCCTGCGCCTCGCCGGGATCCCTTTCAACGAGCAATCCCTCGAAGACGATTTCGATCGCCTCACTCGATTCCTGCTCAGCGCCAATCTAGATTATTTCCTCTATCGCGACTTCCAGTCCCGGAACATCATGATCCGCGATGCTCATCCCTTCTTTCTGGATTATCAAGGCGGCCGCAAAGGCGCTCTTCAATATGATATCGCCTCGCTTCTCTACGACGCCAAAGCCGACCTGCCGCCCGCGCTTCGACAGGAATTGCTCGATCTCTACCTCGATCGCCTCGGCGATTTCATCCCGCTCGAACGCACCGCGTTCATGCATCACTACTACGCCTACGTCTACATCCGCATCATGCAGGCTCTCGGCGCCTACGGTTTTCGCGGCTTCTACGAACGCAAATCTCATTTCCTGCAATCCGTCCCCTACGCGCTGAATAATCTCGAGTGGCTGCTTCACCACACCGCGCTGCCGATCGAACTTCCCACTTTGATGACCGCATTCGCAAATATCGTGAAGTCGGAAAAATTGCGGAACCTTGCTTCCATCACCGGCGCGCCGGGGAGCATTTCGGCCGAAAAAGAATTGCCGGCCGCCACTCCCGGCCAGGAAAATCTCACCGTCCGGATTTTCAGTTTTTCCTATCGCCGGGGGCTGCCGCAGGACGAGACTGGCCACGGCGGTGGCTTCGTCTTCGACGCCCGGAGCATCCCCAATCCCGGCCGGGAAGAAAAATTCAAAGCGCTCACGGGAAAAGACGCGCCCGTCATCGAATATCTCAATCAGCAGGAAAGCGCTCACCAATTCCTGGCGAACGTCTCATCGCTCGTCGATGCGTCCATCGGCACGTACCTGCGCCGCGGCTTCACCAGCCTAACCGTTTCCTTCGGCTGCACCGGCGGCCAGCATCGCTCCGTCTATTTCGCCGAACACTTGGCCAAGCGGCTGAATGTGGAAGGAAGAAAACGTGTAAACGTAGTCGTCCGCCATCTTGGCTTGGAGAATCTCAACAAGTGAAAGCGATGATCCTCGCCGCCGGCCTCGGCACGCGCTTGCGTCCGCTCACCGGCGACCGTCCCAAAGCTCTGGTCGAAGTCGCCGGCCGCACCATGCTTGAAATCGCGCTCGCGCGTTTGCGCGCCTGCGGCGTTCGCGAAGTGATCGTCAACGTCCATTACTTCGCAGACATGGTGATCGACTATCTAAAAAAAAACGATAACTTCGGGATGCGCATCGAAATTTCCCGCGAAGAAGTGTTGCTCGATACGGGAGGTGGACTGAAAAAAGCCGCCGGTTTTTTCCTGGAAGGTTCCGGCGACGCCGAATCGCCCTTCCTCTTGCACAATGTGGACGTGATCAGCACGATCGATCTTAACCGCATGGCACAATTTCACGTGGAAAATCGCGCTCTCGCCACCCTCGCCGTCCAACACCGCGAGACTTCACGCTACCTGCTGTTTGACTCGCAGGATCAGCTCTGCGGCCGTCGCACCGGGCCCGGCAGCAAAGACGAAATCGTCCGAACCTCAAGAGTCGCCGAGCCGCTGGCTTTTTGCGGCATCCACGTGATTTCTCCCCGGCTCTTTGCTCTCCTGACCGAAGAAGGCGTTTTCTCGATCATCAGCTCCTATTTGCGTCTCGCCGCGCAGGAGGAAAAAATCCTCGCCTTCCATGCCGACGAATACTACTGGCGCGATCTGGGCAGGCCCGCCGATGTACGGCAAGCCGCGCAGGAACGAAAGCACCAGGCTCTTCCGTAGCCCGGCCGTTTGGATCGACCGGGGAAACGGGCAGCACGAATCCAGGCACTGCCTCAGTGTTAAGCGGCGTGTTCTCGCTCGCGCCGCGACGTCAGCGCGACAACAACCACCATCGCCCCTGCAATCGCCAGCGAAGACGCGATCCGCCCCAGCGCGAGGCCGCCCTCATCATGCGGTTTGGTAAGCGTATCGCCAAGCGTAGCTCCGAGCGGCCGCGTAAGGCTGTAAGCCGCCCAGAAAAGCACGCTGTGCGGAATTTTGGTGAAGAAGTAGGCCGCAGCCACCACCGCGATGAGTGCCGCGAATACCAGCGCTCCTCGTTCGAATCCAAGCCCCGTCGTGGTGGCGACGAAATCGCCCAGCGCCGTTCCCAAAGTATTCGACACGAGAATCGTGACCCAATAGAACAGCTCGTTCTTTCGCGTGGTGATTTGATCCACGGCAATTTGGCCCGTCGAGAAGTGCCAAGCAATCAGCACGGCAATTAAGGCGCAGGAAAGCAGGATCGACGATTTCACATAGCCGAGCCCCACCGTCCGATCCAGATAGTCCGACGTCGTCGTGCCCACCGTCGTCGTCGCCACCACCACAGCCCAATAAAACAATGGATGAAACCGCTTCGCCGTCATCTGCGCGGCCAGCGTCACGCAGAAAAATCCCAGAAATATCAACGAGCTGACGGCGTAGCCAAGGTTCAGCGTCATCGACAGCGCATCTCCGCCTGTCTCGCCCACCGTCGTCGCCAGAATCTTCACCGCCCAGAACGCCAGCGTCGCCTGCGGCACCTTGCTCAGTACTCTCATTCTCACGTCGTCCGCCTCACCCACTCGCAACGCTGAACCTCCCGCCGCTCATCACCCAACCCGCCGAACGCACCTATCCATCATGACGCGCGCCCGGCACAAATTCAATTTCGAGTCTGGATTTACTTCTGGCTCATCAGGTAGAGATCCGCGTGCCCGCCCACGCGCGCATACACCACGTCCGAAAGATTGCGCGAAATATCGTACGCGTTGCCGCCGGCGATCAGAGGAAATGCAAACGGAAGCTTCAGCGCTACCTGTGGCTGGCCGATCAGCTTTCCGTCCTGCCAGCCCTGGCGGTAAATCGTCACGTCGTGCTCCGCCGGTACGGCGTATGCGAAAGACTTTCCATCGGGTGCGAACTCAATGCCGAAAGTCACCACGCCGGGCAAAAGCGATGTGCATTTCTTCTCGGCAATGGAATATTCATAGATTCCGGTCTTCTCGCCCCCGCCGATTATATTCAGTAGATACTTTTCGCCCGGTGCGGTGGCAAACGCAAAGCCGCAGCCCTCGATTACCAATTCTGGGGTCGAGCCTTCGATATTCTCCCTCCAGATGGATCCCGCGGCCGCGCCCTTTTCAAACACATTCAGGAAAATGGTTTTTTGGTCCTCGCTCCAAAACGCGGATTGGATGCTCCCGCCAGACCATCGCAGCGCGCGAATGCTGCTGCCATCGAGTCCCGCCACGTAGGGAGTATCCCCGGCACCCGGTGTTTCCGTCACGAACGCGATATGAAAATTGTCAGCCGCCCAGAATCCGGTAGCGACAGAAATTCCGGATGCAATTTTCACCCTGTTGCTGCCATCGATGTTCGACGACCACATCTCCGTTCGGTCTGGCGCGGGGATCGTCACATAGATCACGTGCTTGCCATCGGGCGAGATCACCGGCTGCGTGCCGTTTGGCGCGATATCCGTGGATTCCTTCGAATGCACATTGTATCGAGTCAAGAATCCGGAAAGTCTTCCGTTAACGAAGTAAATTCCTTTTCCGCCCGGGTCCGGCATCGGGGAAGTATCGGGCCCTGTCCCCAGAGTCACCTGCGTCATTGCCTTGTCGCTCAAGCTGTACTTCCAGATGTTCGTCAGCCCGTTCGCCGTGTGGGCGAATACGACCGTTTTTCCGGGTTCGGCCCACGTCACGCTGGTTGCGTCCGCGGGCATCACCCCCAAATCAACCGCCGATCGCTTCGACAAATCCAACTCGAATGCCGTGGCATTTTCCAGGAAGCTCACGGTGTCGCCGGTGACCACCAGTAACCGGTTGCCGTCCGGAAACGGCAGGATTCGCCGGACCGGAAATACTTTTGTCGTCCAGCTGTACACCTGCTCCTCGCCCATTCCGGATCGGTCGGAGCGGAAGACGGCTCTGCTCCCCGTTTTTGTGTAGAAGAGAGACGCGCCATCCACGGAGGGCATCGCGGCATACCCTCCCACCACACGCGTCGGCTTTCCGCCCAGCGTGGGAACGGACCATGATTCGTTCTGCCCCAAAAACCGCCCGTAATATATTTCCGTACCGTCGGTCGAAAAACTATCCACGGATTTGTCGCCCGCGTCGCTCGTAAGTTGCAGCGGCTCGCCGCCCGAACTCAGCATCACAAATATCTGCTC
>JBOGNA010000128.1:0-20156 GCA_050746925.1 Candidatus Acidiferrales bacterium | reverse complement strand
GTCGAGCACAAGCGCGACGTGGTCATTCTGCTCGATAGCGTGACGCGCCTCGCGCGCGCCTACAACGCCGTTACGCCGCCCTCCGGCAAAGTGCTCTCCGGCGGTATCGACGCCAACGCTTTGCAGCGCCCGCGCCGCTTCTTCGCCGCCGCGCGCAATGTCGAAGAAGGCGGTTCGCTCACCATCATCGCCACCGCGCTGATCGATACCGGCAGCCGCATGGACGACGTCATTTTCGAAGAATTCAAGGGCACCGGTAACATGGAAATCAATCTCGATCGGCGGCTCGTCGATAAGCGCGTCTTTCCGACGATCGATATCAATCGCTCCGGCACGCGTAAGGACGAGCTTCTGCTTCCGCCGGACGAACTGAACCGCATCTGGGTTTTGCGAAAGGTACTCAGCCCTCTCTCTACCGTGGAAGCGATGGAATTGCTGCTCGGCCGCCTCTCGAAGACCAAGGCCAACGCGGAATTTCTTTCCTCCATGTCGAGTCCGGCGTAGGAACCAGCACTGGCAGCTTCGGCGTCTTTCCCCTTCCGAACAATTTGACGGCCTCCCAAACGGGAAGGAGAAAGTGTCCGTGGAAAAATTCATCGCGCGCCAGCCCATTTTCAATTCCGAAAAGGTCGTTTACGGGTACGAACTGCTGTTCCGTTCCGGCCCGCAAAATTATTTCGACGGCTCGCATCCCGAAGCCGCCGCTGCTTCCTCCATCGACAATCTTCTTCTGTTTGGGATCGACCGGCTGACGCAGGGCCGGCGCGCCTTTATCAACTGCACGCGCGATTTTCTCCTCCGCGACTTCCCCGCGACGCTGCCGGCAAACAGCGTCGTGCTGGAAATCCTGGAGTCGATCGAGCCGGACGATGAGATCGTGGCCGCGTGCCGCCGCCTGAGGAATGCCGGCTATCTGATCGCGCTCGACGACTTCCAGGAATCTCCGGCGTGGCTTCCCCTCACGGAACTCGCCGCATTCATCAAAGTTGACGTGCTGCTTTCGCCCCAGCCTGAACAGCTGCGATTGGCGAAGGCATTCGCAAAGAAAGACGTCCGGCTGGTGGCAGAAAAAGTGGAGACGCACGAGGACTTTCAGCGCACGCTCGGATGGGGTTACTCCTATTTCCAGGGTTACTTCTTCAGCCGCCCGGAAATGCTCACCCGGCACGACATTCCGTCGAACAAACTGAACTACCTGCTCGTCCTTCAGGCCGTGAATCGGCCGGACATGGATGTGCACGAGGTAAGCGAAAGAATCAAAGCGGAAGCTTCGCTGAGCTATCGCCTGCTGCGTTACCTGAATTCTCCGGCGTTTCCTCTCATCGCCCAGGTGAAATCGATTCCCCATGCGCTGTCGTTGCTGGGCGAGCGCGGCGTACGCCGCTGGGTTTCTGTCGTCGCGATTGCCTGCATGGGCGACCAAAAGCCGGCCGAATTGATCATGCTTCCGCTCATTCGCGCTCACTTCTGCGAGTCGCTTGCATCGCTCGCGAGTCTCGGAGAAATATCCAACGACCTCTTTCTGCTCGGATTGCTCTCTGCGATCGACGCGGTCCTCGACATGCAGATGCGGGATGTTCTTGCGGAAATTACAATCAGCGAAGAAATTCGCGGCGCGCTGCTCGGTGAAAAGAACAAGCTGCGCGAACTCTTCGACCTCGCGCTGAAATATGAAATGGGCTGCTGGGATGCGCTGGCCGCCGATGCAAAGCGCCTGCGGGTTCCCGAGGCCGCGATTCCCGAGATCTACATCCAGTCGGTCGAATGGGCGAAAAACCTGCTGTCCGGCGTGTACTAATTTCTTCGCTCGCTGAGTTCAAAGCGTGCGTTCGCACCAGCTCGGCAAGAAAATCGGCTGGTGCTAGCTCGCCTGGTGGGCGCTGCGGCCTTTTGCCAGCATCACTACGAGCCGCGCCACCTCTTCCGCCTCCATCGCGGTGCTATCGACCACCACGGCATCGGTCGCTCGCACCAGTGGCGACGCCGGTCGCTCGCGATCGCGCCGGTCGCGCTCGTGAATTTCATCGAGCGTGCGCGGCAGATCGATCGCGTCTCCCTTCTGCTGGTGCTCGTGATAGCGCCGCTCGGCCCGTGTCTCGGGCGACGCGGTGAGAAAAATCTTCAAATCGGCATCGGGAAACACGACGCTGCCGATGTCGCGCCCTTCCATCACCACTCCGCCCTGCTGCCCCGCGCGCCGCTGCTCGGCGACGAGCACGTGCCGCACGCCGGAAACAACCGCAATCTTGGACGCCGCCTGCGACACTTCGGGTGTTCGAATCGCCGTCGTCACGTCCTCGTCGTCGAGAAACACTTGCTGCGTTCCATCCATCACCTTCAAGTCGATCCGCGTGCCGCGCGCAAGCGTTTCGAGATCGGTGGTGCGCTCGAAGGACAAGCTGCCGCGCAGCGCCTTTAGTGCCAGCGCGCGGTACATCGCACCCGTGTCGATATAAACGTAGCCCATCAGATCCGCCACGCGTCGCGCCAGCGTGCTCTTCCCAGAGCCCACGGGACCGTCAATTGCAATAATCAAGTTTTTCATTTGTCCCGCGGTAGCGAAATTAAATCCGTTTGAAGGCGCGCTCGATCTCGCGAATCGAATAGCGCAAGACGACCGGCCGGCCGTGCGGGCAGCTCATGGGATATTCGGTCTTCGCCAGTTCACCGAGCAGCCATTCCATTTTCTTGCCGTCGAGCGGCGTGTTCACTTTGATCGCCGCGTGGCAGGCTGTCGAGGCGGCGATCTTCGATTGCAGCGAGTCGATCGAGATGGCCTGATTCTCGCGCGCGATTCCATCCAGAATTTCAAACAGCAGCTTTTCCGCATCGCTGCTCGCGATTCCCGCTGGAGCCGCCTGGATTGCCACTTGCCTCGCTCCCATCAGTTCCGCTTCGAAGCCGTTGGCGCGCAGCTCGTCGCCGATCTGTTCGAACGTGACGAGTTGCCGCGGATTCAGCTCCACGATCAGCGGCACGAGCATCCGCTGGCCGCCGAGCTCGCCTTCGCGGCGGGCTCGCAGGTGCTGCTCGAAAAGGACGCGCTCGTGCGCCACGTGCTGGTCGATGATCCAGAGCCCTTCGCCGTTCACCGCGACGATGAAGCTGCTGCTTACCTGCCCGAGCGGCTTTAGTTCCGCGATCGCTTCGGGCGATGGAAGCGTACCTCCGGATTCGGGCGCTCCTTGCGAAGTCTGCTCTGCGATGCCTGCGGTGTCCCGTTGCGGAGGAAACGGAAAATTCGCGCCTCCGCTCTCGCCGAATTGCAGACGCTGAGCGAGCGGGCGGTCGGGGGCACCTGTCAGCGCGAGGTCTTCGCGATACGCCGAGCCGGGCGAAAATCCCACTGGAATTTCCGCGCGAGGAGGTCCGGCAAAACCGCTCGCAGCGGCGGCTGCACTGGCTGCGTTCATCGCCGGTTCGCCGGCGGCTCCGTTCACCGCGCCGTAGGAACCACCCAGCGGACTCGGAGCGGCGGCGGCCGCAGCCGCGCGCGCGGCGGGAAAGCCGGGAATCGGCCGCGCCAGCGAAAGCGCGTGGCGAATCGCGTCGCGCGTAAAATCGTGAATGAACTGCGGATGCCGGAAGCGCACCTCGATTTTCGCGGGGTGCACGTTCACATCGACTTCCTGGTACGGCAAATCGAGGAACAGCAGCACGACGGGAAACACGCCCGGTGGAACGATATTGCGATAAGCCTCGCTGATGGCGTGCAGCAAAAGCCGGTCGCGAACGAGCCGGCGGTTCACGAAAATGTAGGTCCCGTTGCGGTTCGTCCGCTGCACTTCGGGGCGCGAGGTGAATCCGGTCACGCGCAGAGTCGCAGCCTGCTCGTCCGCCTCAATCGCAGGCTCCGTGATCGCGCTTCGCACGGGCGATTCGTTCGCCGGAATCTCCATCAGCTCGTCGAGAGCCTGACGGCCAAAAATCTGATACACACGCTCGGACAGCTTTTCAACGGGCGAGCAGTTCAGTATTTCCTGCGTGGGCGTCTTGAGCAGGAACTGCACTTCCGGGTGCGCCAGCGCATAGTGCGTGACGAGCGAAGCAATGTGGCCAAGCTCCGTAGTCTCCGACTTCAGAAATTTGCGCCGTGCCGGAACGCAGTAAAAAATATCCGCCACGCTGATCGAAGTCCCAGTCGGCACGCCCGCCGGTTTCACGCCCAGCAGTTTGCCGCCGGCGAACTCAATACGAGTTCCCTCCCCTTCTTCCGGCGTGCGGGTCTCGAGCAGCAGCCGCGAAATCGCGGCAATCGTCGGCAATGCTTCGCCGCGAAATCCCAGCGTCGCAATCGAGAGCAGATCGTCCGCGGTGCGCAATTTCGAAGTCGCATGGCGCTCGAACGCCAGCAGCGCGTCGTCGTGATTCATGCCGCTGCCGTCGTCAATCACGCGAATCATGCGCTTTCCGCCCGATTCCACCTCAATCCGAATCGAGCGCGCCCCCGCATCAAGCGAATTCTCGAGCAGCTCCTTCACCACAGAAGCAGGCCGCTCGACAACTTCCCCCGCCGCGATCTTGTTCGCGACATTCTCAGCAAGTATGCGAATCCGGCTCATTCGTTACTTTCTTTAGGAGGCCGGGGCTTGAGCCCCGGCGTTTCCGTCTGCGCGGATGGGGCTTTAGCCCCTGAAGAGAAGGTTTGAAATTGGGCGGGCACGGCGTCGATGGCGACGTGACCACTCGCAGAGGAGTATGGCCACTCCTCAACTCTCGCGACGAGTCCTGCGCGAACAGGATTCATTCGGATGTATTCTGCCTTTGACAGCCAATCGTCGCTGCCGCGGATCGTCCAATCATGAAAACCTTCCTGCCAAATTTCCATTTTTTGACCGCGTTCTTCGTGGACTGCGTATGAGCTGCCTCCTTTGATAAGCTGCACAGCTTTCTCCAAGCTCGTTGAGGCGGAGGGCGTGAGAATTAAGTGAAGATGATTAGGCATAATTACGAATTCGTGGAGCAGATAAGCCTTCCGATCCCGGTGATTAACGATTGTTCGCAATAGTATCTCGGCGTTCTCACTCACTTGGAATACGCTCCGGCCTTGCCAGCACTTCGTCGTCACAAAATACGAGCTTCCCGGCGCGGTCCGATGGCGCGGTGTTGCCATACCGAAGCTTCCTTCAGGGGCTAAAGCCCCCGCTTTGCGCGACTATACGCCGGGGCTAAAGCCCCGGCCTCCTGAAAAAACGAAAAATTCGCCGTAGTCTTCGGGCGCTGCGGGTGGCCGAAGCCTCCACGTTTTCCCTCGCGCCGCAAACGCTCTTGTCGGAGCTAGAGCTCCGATCCCCTAAGAAACTCCTTCACCAGCCGCTTTCGGCTTCTTGATGGCGATGCCGAGATTGTCGAGCTGATCGGTATCGACGCTCGACGGCGAATCGGCCATAAGGTCCTGGGCGGCAGTGGTCTTCGGGAACGCGATCACTTCGCGAATCGATTTTTCACCAGCCAGCAGCATCACGATGCGATCGACGCCGAGGGCGATGCCGCCGTGCGGCGGTGTGCCGTAGGTTAACGCATCGAGAAAGAATCCGAATCGCTGGCGCGCCTGTTCGTCGGTGAGGCCGAGCGCCTTGAACATGCGCGCCTGCACGTCCTGGCGATGAATTCGAATGCTGCCGGAGCCGAGCTCGACGCCGTTGAGCACCAGATCGTAGCCCTTCGAGCGGCATTCCCACGGCGCGGTTTCGAGCTTCTCGATGTCCTCCTCGACGATTCCAGTGAACGGATGCTGCGCGCTCACCCAAGCCTTATCGCGCTCGCTCCATTCGAAGAGCGCAAAGCCCGTAATCCACAGAAACTCCCACTTGCTGCGATCGATCAAGTTGAGCTTGTCGCCCAGATGCAGGCGAATTTGCCCGGCGACGTTGAGCGAAGTGTCCGTGTGAGGGACCTGATCTTTCGCGGCGGTCGCGACGATCAGATCGCCTGCTCTTGCACCGAGCTTTTCGGCCAGCTTCTTCAGCGTCTCGGCGCCGAGCGTCTTCTCGAGCGGCGAGCTGATGCCTTCGGCCGTGACTTTCACGGTGTAAACGCCGCGAGCGCCGGCAGCCTTCGCGAATTCCCCGAGTTCGTCGAGCTGCTTGCGTGACCACGCCGCCGCGCCCGGCGCCACGACGGCCTGCACGTTTCCCTCGATGTGCATCGTCGCGCGCCCCGGCTCGAAGAATTCGGTGACGTCGTGCAACTCCATGCCGAAGCGCAGATCCGGCTTGTCCGAGCCATAGCGACGCAGCGCATCTTTGTAGTCGAGATGGCGAAACGGGCCTTTCGCGGTAACACCCGCGACGCCGCAGACGCGCTCCATCACCTTTTCGATGACGCCGAAAACGTCTTCCTGGCGCGGGAACGACATCTCGACGTCGAGCTGCGTAAATTCCGGCTGGCGGTCGGCGCGCAGGTCCTCGTCGCGAAAGCATTTGACGACCTGAAAGTAGCGGTCCATTCCGGAGATCATCAGAATCTGTTTGAAGATCTGAGGCGATTGCGGCAGCGCGTAAAACTGCCCGTGATGTATGCGGCTGGGAACGAGATAATCGCGCGCGCCTTCCGGCGTCGAGCGCGTGAGCATCGGCGTTTCGATCTCGAAGAAGCCGAGCTCGTCCATCGTCTTCCGCATTTCGAGAATCACGCGATGCCGCAGTTCGAGATTGCGATGCGGGCGCGGCCGGCGCAGGTCGAGGTAGCGATAGCGCAATCGAGTTTCTTCGCTGGCGTTCGCATCGTCTTCGATCTGGAAGGGCGGCGTTTTCGCGTTGTTCAGGATGTGCAGGCGCGTGGCCATCACTTCCACTTCGCCAGACGGAATTTCCGGATTCGATTTCTGGCGGCGAATCACACGGCCCTCGACTGCGACGACAAACTCGGAGCGCAGCTCCTCGGCTTTCGCGTGTGCTTCCGAGTGCAGCTCGTTGTTGAAAACGATCTGTGCGATTCCGGCGCGGTCGCGCAGGTCAATGAAAATCAACTGGCCGAGATCGCGGCGGCGATGCACCCAGCCCATCAGGACGACGTCGTTGTCGGCGTCCGAGGCGCGGAGCTCGCCGCAATACTTTGTGCGTTTCAGATTTCCGAGAGCTTCGAGCAATTTTGCCGTCCTTTTTCGATTTTGGTGCGATCGCGCCAGAGCCCATTTACAGTATATTAGAAAGGGTGCCGGGCCTTTGTTTTCAACAACTTACGTTGATTTCTAATCGCGCCACCGTATACTAGAAATCGCGATTTCATCCCCTCCGCTCCGATTCCAGATACTCGAGCAATTCCGCTTCCGAGAGCTTTTTTTGGTCGCCATCGGCGAGCCGCTTCAGGGTATAGGTGCGGGAAGCGACTTCGTCTTCGCCGAGAATCAGGGCGTAGCGCGCGCCGAGTTTATCCGCCAGGCCCAGCGATTTCTTGAACTTCATTTCTTCGGGGGGCAGCTCGACCGCCAGGCCGGTGTCGCGCAATTTTCGCGTGATCCACACGGCGGCTGGGTACGCGGCGATCCCCATCCACGCGACGTACACCGCAAGGCCGTCCGGCTTGGGCGCACTTCCGCTTTCCTCAATCGAGAGAATCGAGCGGTCGGTGCCGATGGCGAAGCCGATGCCTTTCGTCGGCGGGCCACCGAGGAGTTCGACGAGTCCATCGTAGCGGCCGCCGCCGCAAACGGCATTCTGCGAGCCAAGGCCTTCGGCGGTGACTTCGAATGTGGTGCGCGTGTAGTAGTCGAGACCGCGGACGAGGCGCCAGTTTTCCTTGTAGTCGATGCCGCGCAGATTGAGTTCGTCTTTGAGCTTGGCGAAGTGCGCGCGGCAATCGTCGCAGAGGTGATCGGAGATACGCGGCAGCTTTTCGATGATGGGCTGTTCTTCGGGAATTTTCGAATCGAGGACGCGCAGCGGATTTGTTTCGATCCGGCGCTGGGAGTCTTCTTTCAGGTCTGCTTTCACCTTCAGGAGTTCGCTCCGCAAAAGCTCGACGTATTGCGGGCGGCAGTTTTTGTCGCCGATGGAATTTACGTAGAGCGTGGTGCGGGTGAGGCCGACGCGTTTGAAGAAAACGAGCAGCATTTCGAGAACTTCGGCGTCGATGGCGGGAGCGTCGGACTGGCCGAGTACTTCCGCTCCGATTTGATAGAACTGGCGGTAGCGTCCTTTTTGCGGGCGCTCGCGACGGAACATTGGGCCGATGTAGTAGAGCTTTTGGTTGCCGGGGAGCGCTTGCATGTTGTGTTCGATGTAGGCGCGGGCGACAGAGGCGGTGGCTTCGGGGCGAAGCGATATCGTTTGCTCCGGCTCAGTTTCTTCAAGCGCCATGACTTCGACATCAATGCCCGCCGCGACCGCTTCTTCACGGAGAAATTTGGGGAGTTGCTCTGCTGTCACCAGATGCGGGACCACTGGAACATCTGGAAATTGTCGTTCGCAATCGGCTTTGTACTCCAATAACTTTGCAATCACAGCCCTGTCTCTAACTCTGCGTTTAAATTCCACTACTGCGATGCCTTCGCTACTTTGCACAAGGAGATCAACCGGAAGTCGGGACGATCGGGATTGCACATAGACTTTTTGCAGCTTTCCTTGGCGACTAAGTAGCCAATTCGATTGCAATATCGACTCGACAGAAATTCCGCCTTCATTCCAACTGAATGTCTCCTTTGAGACGATATCGGTATCCGTTCCTACCGCGCCTGCGAACAATTCCGCCTGCTCGAATACCGGGAGTCGGATTTCCCCGAAACTGTAGGATTCGAAGACTTCGCGGGCGGTGCGCTCGAACCGGTTCCAGAGGGCGGAGTCCGGCGGGAGGATGTCGCGAGTGCCCTTGATGGCGCGGAATTGGCGGCGTTCGGTCATCGAGGCTGAAGATTAGAATTTGGGGCTTTGAGCATCGGAGTATTTTACCGCACGAAGCACGAGACAGTGAGCGCAAACGTCAAGATGCGTGGGCGGGAAACGTGGGACGTGACCGGCCAAGTCAACACCTGCCACCCTGAAGGGTGGCGCTACGAAAACAAGGCGCCCGCGTGAAGGCCGCCGCTACAAAGTCAAAAACGCCGGCCCGCCATCAACCGGCGCGGCAAGCAGGGATGCCTTCGCACCTCAGGGTAAACCGGCGGTACGAACTGCAAAGACGCACAGGCAAGAACAACAGCCAAGGCCCACGGCGAGAACTACGTTCGCCGTGGCTACCAAGTCAAAGGAGCGGACGAAACTCACATCGAACTCCAGTTTACGAGTCACGAATCACGAGTCACGAGTCACTATTCACGGCGTTTCGGATTTATACGATTCCTTGTACTCGACGTAGCGCTGGGCGTAGGCGTCGATGGAATCCTGGTCGGCGTCGGTGAGCGAGCGGCGAAATTTGCCGGGGTGGCCCATGAAGAGGCTGCCGGGCGGGACTTCGGTGCCTTCGGGAACGAGAGTGCCGGCGGCGACGATGGAGCCGGCGCCGATTTTGGCGCCGTTGAGGATGATCGAGCCCATGCCGATGAGGCAGCGAGATTCGACGGTGCAGCCGTGGAGGACGACGCCATGGCCGATGGTGACGTTGTCGCCGAGGATGAGCGGGTGCGTGTCGCGCATGACGTGGAGGACGGAGCCGTCCTGCACGTTGGTGCGGGAGCCGATGCGGATGTAGTTGACGTCGCCACGGATCACCACACAGGGCCAGACGCTGGAGTCGGCGCCGACGATGACGTCACCGATGATGACGGCTTGCGTGTCGATGTAGGCGGTGGCGTCGATTTTGGGGGCGCGGCCGCGGTAGGTGCGAAGCACGATTTGGTTCTCCTTTGCGGAGGAGACGCTAGCACAGGGATTTCGGAGTGACAAGAATTGCGGTGTGGAATCGGAAGGAGGAGCAGCGGCCCTTCGCTCCTCAGGGCTAACAGGAGTGCCTGTGTTACTTGAGGCAAAGGCGCCGGCAGGATGCCCTTCTTTCATCAGGGCAAGCCGGCGGTACAAAAAACGGAGACGGCGCGGCGGTTCAAAAACCGAGGTGACGGTGCGGTGCAAAAAACTAGACGGCGCTAACGGTCCACAAACCGGGACGGCGCTAGCGGAGGAGATGTTTGGGGGCTTTGCGGCTCCAGGCCGTGCGGAGGGAGGCTTCGGCGATGTCGGCGGGGACTTTTGCGAGGCGGACGCGGGTGGCGCCTTTTTCGCCCCAGCCGCCTGGGACCGGGGAAAATATTTCGGGTGCGTCCTGGACCATGCCTGCTTGCTGGTCGGGGGTGAGAAGGAGGACACCGTAGCCTTGGTGTTCGAGCGCGAGAGTGGCGAAGATTTTTCCGGCGATGCGGAAGTCGGCGTTACTGAAGTGGGAGCCTTCGGTGGCTTCGGGAAGTGAGAGGGCGATGCGGCGGAAGGTTTTGGGGGTCATGGTGATTGGCTCGCGCCGGATTGTCGTCGAAAATCAGTCATCGACTTGGACATCTACCGGTACACCAGATTCGTGGAGTTCCCGAATTAAGTCAACGAAGTCGGCAGCCATATGCTTCGCGTCTACTGATATCGACGTGTAATTCTTTATCCTAATGAGGTACGGGATTTCGACGTCATTTATTCTGCCCTTGGCGATGCTGTCACGAAGTGCGTTAAAGTTTCGCCCGTGCCAAGCCGGAGCCCCGACGGCCTTGAAGAAAGCATCATAAACATCGCTGGAAACTTCCCAGCTGCCGCCATCCATCGCGATCTCGCGCATCTTGATCAGCCTTACAATTCGCGACAACATTCGTCGGCGCTGAACTCGCTAGAACGCGTATATGAATCGAGCCTCCGAGAATTTAGCAGAATGGTTTGCGCGTTGGCAAACGGGGGTTGTCCCAAAAGAGCCGGCGATATGTCCATTCATTTCGTTCAGGGCAAGCCGGAGATACGAAGAGCAACGAATGCGAACTGTACTGAAATGTCCGATCCTCGCCCATTGTTACGTTGGCACAGGCAGGATTGCCTGTGCTACTAAACTACAAAATCTGGACGACTGGCGAGGTGGCGCTCGCGTTGACCGTGTCTACTCTTGCGATTACGTTGCGAGCTACCGCGAAAATGCTTTTGCCGCCTGGGGCGTCTTCGCCCATTGAGGCTACTGGCTTGCCGGTGTCGCCGCCGATTCGGATTTGCGGGTCGATTTCGATTTCGCCGAGGAATGGGACGCCGAAGAGCTGGGCCATGCGGCGGCCTTCGCCGTGGCCGAAGACGTCAATGCGGCCGGCGCAATGGGGACAATTGAAGTAGCTCATATTTTCGACGACGCCGAGAATTTCGACGTGGACCTGGCGGAACATTTCGACGGCTTTGCGAACGTCGGCGAGCGAGACGATCGAAGGAGTGGTGACGACGACGGTTCCGGTGATTGCGACGCTTTGAATCAGAGTGAGCTGGACGTCACCGGTGCCGGGCGGAAGATCGACGATGAGGTAATCAATTTCGCCCCACTGCACGCTGCGAAGAAATTGCTGAATGACGCTATGAAGCATGGGGCCGCGCCAGATGAGAGGCTTGTCGCCGGGGTTCAGCAGGCCCATCGAAATCATTTTGATGCCGTAGGCTTCGACGGGAATGATGGTGCGCTCGTCGAGAGCGCGGGGCTGTTCGACGGTGCCGAGCATGACCGGGACGTTGGGGCCGTACACGTCGGCATCGAGAAGCCCGACTTTCGCGCCGAGTGCTTTGAGCGCGAGCGAAAGGTTTACGGCGACGGTGGTCTTGCCTACGCCGCCTTTGCCGCTAGCCACCGCGATGAGATTCTTAATGCCGGGAATGGGAGCTTTCTTGTCCATCGGCGGCTGGGCTGGGCCGATTCCTGGCATTTGTCCGGGTCCGGGAGGCATGGAGATCCTTTCGAGATTTAGGCGTTGATGCGAACCATCATCATAGACTGGCGGCGTGGGAGCGGCAAGGCGGGGTGCGTCGGGCAGGCGGGCGCGCGGGAGAGACCGAATGCCCACGACGAATTGGATGCGATTCGTCGTGGCTACCGAGTTGAGCGTGGTGCTTTGCGTGAAATCGAGGTAGCGGATAGAATAGTAGGCTGAGTTTTGGTGGAATCGTTTCGCCGCACGCCGCAAAGGCATCTAACTAGGGACATATGGACGTCGAGAGAATAGTTGACAGCGTTGTTGCGCGATTTATCGGGACCAAGCATGAGCGCGACATCAAGCTGATTCAGCCGGTGGTGAACGAGATCAACGCGCTCGAGCCGGCGATGAAAAAGCTGACGGATGCGGAGCTGGCGGCGTACACGCCGAAGCTCAAGGCAGAGGTGCAGGCGCGGCTGGAGGGCGTGGAAGACAACGACCCGGACATCAAGGCGAAGCTGAAGGAAGCGCTCGAGCCGTCGATTGTGACGGCGTTTGCGGTGACGCGCGAAGCGGGACGGCGGACGTTGGGGATGCGGCATTTCGACGTGCAGTTGATCGGCGGATACGTGCTGCACGAGGGCAAGATTTCGGAAATGAAGACCGGCGAAGGAAAAACGCTGGTGGCGACTCTGCCCGCTTATCTAAACGCGCTGACGGGCCGGGGCGTCCACATTGTGACCGTGAACGATTACCTGGCGCGGCGCGACGCGGAGTGGATGGGGCCGATTTTCAAGCTGCTGGGGATGGCGGTGGGCGTGATCGTTCACGATCTCGAGGATACGCAGCGGCGGGCGGCGTACGCGGCGGACATCACCTACGGAACGAACAACGAATTCGGGTTCGACTACCTGCGCGACAACATGAAATACGATCTGAAGGATTGCGTGCAGCGCGCGCATCATTTTGCGATCGTCGATGAAGTGGACTCGATCTTGATCGACGAAGCGCGAACGCCGCTGATTATTTCCGGGCCGGCGGAAGAATCGACGGACAAGTACTACAAGATCGACAAGATGATTCCGAAGCTCATCCAGGATATCGACTACACGCTGGATGAAAAGCACAAGACGGCGACGCTGACGGAAGAGGGCGTCTCGAAAGCGGAAAAGCTGCTGGGCCTCGGCAACCTGTACGATCCCGCGCACATGGACGTGATTCATCACGTCTATCAGGGGCTGCGCGCGCACACGCTGTACTCGCGCGACGTGGACTACGTGGTGAAAGACGGCGAAGTGATTATCGTGGATGAATTCACGGGACGG
This sequence comes from Candidatus Acidiferrales bacterium, assembly GCA_050746925.1. Lineage (GTDB taxonomy): Bacteria > Acidobacteriota > Terriglobia > Acidiferrales > UBA7541 > Palsa-295. The sequence goes on along the minus strand of JBOGNA010000128.1, from coordinate 7,043 downwards.
CAGATGCCCGGACGCCGGTGGTCGGACGGGCTGCACCAGGCGGTGGAAGCGAAAGAGAACGTGAAAATCGAGCGGGAAAATCAGACGCTCGCGACGATCACGTTTCAGAATTATTTCCGCATGTACAAGAAGCTGGCGGGCATGACCGGAACGGCGGAAACGGAAGCGCCGGAATTCGACAAGATCTACAAGCTGGAGGTGGTGGCGATTCCGACGAATAAAACGCTGATCCGCGTGGAACATTCCGACGTGGTGTACCGCACCGAGGCGGAGAAATTTGAAGCGGCGGTGAATGGAATTTTGCAGGAAGACAACACGAAGGTGGGCGGCATCCGGCAGTATTTTGAGAGCGGGCAGCCGGTGCTGGTGGGCAGCATTTCGATCGAGAAGTCGGAAAAAATCGCGGAGCACTTGAAGAAGGCTGGAATACCGCACCAGGTGTTGAACGCGAAGCAGCACGAGCGCGAAGCGAAGATCATCGCGCAGGCGGGGCGCAAGGGCGCGGTGACCGTCTCGACGAACATGGCCGGCCGCGGGACGGATATCCTGCTGGGCGGCAACCCGGAGGCGATGACCCGAGAGTACGCGCTGAAGAATAAACTCGCGATGCCGTACATGCCTGCGGGCGCTGTGATTGGAGCGCCGGCGGGAACGGAAACGGCGGCGCAGGCGGATGCGGCTGCTGCCAGCGCCGGGGGAGGTTCCGGCTCTGCGGCGGGTGCGGGCGGAAATGGCGCGAGCGGAGCGGCGAGCGCGGCGATGGTCTTGTTCCAGCAGGAAGGCAAGATTTTTCAGGTGCCGCTCGATCAGTGGAAGCCGATCTACGATCAGTTTGCGGAGCAGTGCCGCGCGGAGCACGACGAAGTGGTGGCGATGGGCGGGCTGCACATTCTAGGAACGGAACGGCACGAGGCGCGACGCATCGACAACCAGTTGCGAGGGCGCGCGGGGCGGCAGGGCGATCCCGGCTCGTCGCGATTCTTTCTTTCACTCGAAGACGATCTGCTGCGCATTTTCGGCGGCGAACGTGTGAAGGCGCTGATGTTCCGGCTCGGAATGACCGAAGGAATACCGATCGAATCGCGGTTGATCAGCAAGCGAATCGAGAACGCGCAAAAAGCGGTGGAGGCGCAAAACTTCGAAGCGCGGAAACATCTTCTCGAGTACGACGATGTGATGAACAAGCAGCGCGAAACGATCTATTCGCTGCGGCGCGCAATCCTCGAAGGGGCCGATCAGAAGGAACTGGTTCTCGAAAAGGCGGAAGAGATCGCGTTCGAGCTGGTCGATATCTATTGCCCGGGCGACCAGCATCCCGATCAGTGGAACGTGACGCAATTTTCGAACGAGGTGCTGAATCAGTTCGGATTCGAGCCGAAAGGTGTGGGCATCGATTTCAGCACGCTGAATCACGACGGGCTGGCCGACGCGTTGATCGAGAAAGTGAACGCGCGGTACGAGGAAAAGGAAAAATTATTCGGCGAGCAGGTGATGCGATGGCTCGAGCGCCGCATCCTGCTCGATATCGTGGACGCACAGTGGAAGGACCACCTGCTGAGCCTCGATCACCTGAAGGAAGGAATCGGGCTGCGCGGGTATGCGCAGAAAGATCCGCTGGTCGAGTTCAAGAAGGAAGCGTTCACGCTGTTTGACGATTTGATGGACCGCATCGACAAGGAAACGGTGCGATTCCTATTTCTCGTGCGGCCTGCGGAAGGCCCAGCAGCGGCACCGGCCGATCCTGGCGTGGCGACCGCGCCTCGCCCTCCGCGCGGACTTTCGAATTTCTCGCCGGAAGAGATGGAACGGCGGCAGCGACGGCAGCAGGCGCAGATGCAATTCCAGACAGGCGCGGCGCAGGCAGAGCCTCCCAAGCCGGTGCGCGCGGCGGCGAAAGTCGGACGCAACGACCCGTGCCCATGCGGATCGGGCAAGAAATACAAGAAGTGCCACGGAACAGACGCGTAGTCTCGCTGTAAACACCCCGCTGATTTGCGCGTGAACATTCCCGGGCCGTCCTGCGTATCCCTATGCAGGCTGGGGCAACTTTCGACAGGAGGAATGGAGATGAGGAGCCGTCTGCGCATATTCCCTGCTTTTCTGATACTGACGATCGCGGCTGCGGTGGCGGCGATGCCGGCGTTCGCGGATCAAGAGGGCCGATTCGACCGCACGCTCAGCGTTACGGGCGCCGTGGACCTGACGATTCAGACCGGGTCGGGCGATATCACCGTGAAGGCCGGAGATTCGAGCAAGGTGGAAGTTCATGGAACGATTCGCGCGAACCATTCGTGGTTGGGCGGCGACGCGAACGCGCGGATTCACGACATCGAAACGAATCCACCGATCGAGCAGAACGGCACCACGATTCGGATCGGCCACTTCGACGATCGAGATCGCGAGCGCGGCATTTCGATCAGCTATGAAGTGATCGTGCCGGCACAAACGCGGCTGCATTCGGAATCGGGGTCGGGCAACGAGGCGGTCGATGGCATCGCCGGCCCGATGGAAGCGACGAGCGGATCCGGAGAGCTGAAAATCTCCAACATCGGCGGCGAAGTGCACGCGCGAACGGGATCGGGCGGCGTGGAACTGAACGCGATCAAGGGCAACGCGCGCGCCGGCTCTGGAAGCGGCACGATTCGAGCGATTGGAATTGCGGGCGGCTTGAATGCGTCGAGCGGAAGCGGCGAAGTGACGCTCGAACAGACGGCGGCGGGCGACGTGGAAATTTCGACAGGCTCAGGTGATGTGCAAATCAAGGGCACGAAGGGTGCCATGCACGTCACGACGGGAAGCGGCGAAATTAATGCGCAAGGCATGCCGACCGGCGATTGGAAACTGCATACGGGTTCGGGAAGCGTTACGGTGGAGTTTCCGGCGAACGCGGCGTTTGAGTTGTCGGCGCAGTCGAGCTCGGGGAATATCGAGACGAAGCACGAGGTTTCCGTGGAGGGCAATTTGAGCACGCACGAATTGCGCGGAAAAGTCGGCGGCGGCGGTACCGTGCGCGTGGAGTTGAGCACGAGTTCGGGGACGATCCGCATCCTGTAACGATGCCGGCCGAGCCAAACGGCACGACGCAGCCCCGCAGGGGCGCCGATTCGTTGCTATTGCTACTTTGGCGCAGGCGCGAGTGCGTAGTTCGAGAATTGTGCTAGTCTTTCTCGCACACGCCTTGCGGAAAACCCTGCGAGGCCACGGGGTGGGTCATGACAGCCGCTGTTGCCGGAACAGTCTGCCAACGGGCCGAGTGTGCGAATCCAATCCCCAAGAGTCTTTCGGGCGAGCAGCTGTGCCTCGACCATTTTCTGGATGAGGCGTTCCTCCGCACCGATCATGCGATGCAGAGCTGCCGTCAGGGCCAATTGGTGAAGGCGAGCAGCCTGGAATGGCTTCTCTCGGATGCGCTCTCGACGGTGAAGAACCTCGAAGAAGGAGCGGCGGATCCGAATCCAGAGCAGCGCGATCGAATGCTGGAATTGCTGCTGATCCTCGCGAACCTGCATGAATATGTGGCGCACCATTCGGTGCGATTGGAACGGCGGCCTGCCTGAGCGGAAATCAATGACGCCAGATGGAATTCGGGCTCGGGCTGGCGCCTTGCGAAAGCGTTAACACTCGAGCGTGATCGCGCCTTGCAATTTTTCCTCGACGACCCCAATCTGAATATTCCCTTCCGGAAACCCAGCGGCCGGAGATGGAATGAACAATAATCCATTCAGACCCGAACAGCCGAACATACCCGGCGTAACGCCCCAAGCCGAGGCCCGGAAGGCCGCCGAGCCCGCAGAGCCGGAAGCGGTTCGCGCTCCCTCAAGACTTCCCAGCATGCAGATGCCTCCGCTGTGGGTAATTCTCTCTGCAACCAGTGTGATCGTCGTCTGCCTGGTCGCGGTGTGGTGGATGCGAGGCACGTCCGCAAAAGAAAAAGGCGACCCCGAACCGATGGCGGCGGTTCAGCCGACCGCGGATGCTGCACCGGCGAAAGCGCCTGAAAAGCTGGCGGTGGGACCGGGTGAGATCGCAACCACGAGCGAGCTGGCGCAAGAGTGGTCGTCGAAGAAATTCATTTTCCGCGACCCGATGACTTCGCAGGATGTGCCGGCGATGGTGGTTCACCTGCCGGGCGGAATCTACTGGGGATTCTCGTTGCGCGAACCGTACGGCACCTGCGAAATGGAACTCGTGACGAACATGGACAAACTTCGCTCGGAATACAGCTATCGTGGCTCGCATCCGATGGTGGGCGACCCGTGCAACCGCGGCGTTTTTGATCTGACAAAGTACGGGACCGGGCCGGCGGGATTGGTTCGCGGGGAAATCGTCCAGGGCGCTGCGGTGCGGCCGCCGCTGGCCATCGAGATTCAGGTGCGTGGAAAACAGGTAATCGCACAAAAGATCGAGTAGGCGATTCGTTCGTTTCGGAAACCTTCCTCAGTTTGGCGCAGCGGCGGATTCGAGCGCAGCGCACCGTTCCACTTCCCGGCCCATCTTCCCTGCCAGCACCATTGCTACCATTTTCTGATCGGCGAGCCAGGACCAAAGCGGGTGGCCGAATGTGGCTGGTCGATTGTGCTCGACGAAGAAGTGCGAGAACCATGCGAGCGCGTACGGGACGACGAAAGCAGCGAGGATGAACCAGGGACGGTGCAGCAGGATTGCAGCGAGGATGAGCGCCCAGCCGGTGAGCGTGCCGACGGAATGAAAAGTGCGCGTCACGGGCTGGCGATGCGCGAGCACGTAGTAGGGCCAGAAATCCGAGAAGCTGCGTGGGTCTTGCATGAGGGCGATTCTAGCTCAGTCGCTCCGGCGCGCAACCGGAAAAGAGAAAACGGTGCCGCTGGCCCGGCTGTGCCAAGCATGGGCGGCTGGGATTCTTCGCTTCGCTCAGAATGACAAACGATGAGGATGCGCAAACAAAAAACACGGCTCCTCCGCGAACAGAGAAGCCGTGTCTCAGAGGACGCTACCTGAAATGCAGGCTTAGTTGTTCAGCTGCTCGACGGAGCGGGCCACCATCACCGGAGAATTGTTCGCCGCCGGGTTGATGAGAATGAATCCGACGACGCGCAAGTGAATCGGCTGGCCTCCGGAAAGAGCGGAAAGGCCGCTGAGGTTGATGTAGTTCGTGAAGCTGGTGGACAGCACCGTGAGCGGCTGAGGAAGCAAAACACCGGCCAGGTAATTGTCATTCAAGCTAAACGTACCGCTGTTGCCGTTCTGGATGTTCGTGCTGCCGACCACCCACTGGCCGCGCTGGCCCTGGCGCTCGAGCACAACTCGATGCACCACGACCGACGGCGGACTCGTCGTCTTGTCCAGCTTGCCGCCGAAGAGAACGCGCTGTCCGGCAAGCTGGCTTCCAGGACCGAAGAGAAGCGACGTGAGCGGAATGTGCAGATCCGCGATCATATACTTTTCGGTTCCGACGAGAGGAATCGTATCGAGCTGCCCGAGAGGATAACCATCGAGAGCGGGAAGCTCGGCGCGAGCGTAAATGTTCAGGCCGCTCGCCTGCCCGTTGGAGGATTGAACGAACGTGTCGAGACCCTCGAGAAAGAAGTGATCCTTCGAAACAACTTCCACTTCGCTCGCGGTGATGTCGCGCGTCACGCGATTGGGCGTGCCGGAAACTTCGACAATCGTGTTCGTGTCGTAGCTGGACGGCATTTCATCGGAGTCGAAGTTCGTTGAGGCGGTGGTATCGACCGTGTATTGACGGCCGCGCGGCCCCTGAATCACGAACTGATTCCCGGCCGGATTGACGCTGACGACTCCGGCGTAGAAGCAATCGATTTGCGCGTCGGCGTCCTCCACGGATAGGCCTTTCACGTCGAACGTCGGAATGAAATTGCCGTTAACGTTGCCGTTGGCATCGGTCTGGATCGATTGCCTTAGATCGAGTTCCATAAAGAAGCCCACGAGATCATCGTTGGCCAAAACGAGCGGATTCTTGAGCGATTGCGTGACGGTCATCGGAGATACGTTGGCGGAAATCGTGTTGAGCGCGGGCGGAGATTGCGTCGTATCCAGATACTGGATCGTGACGCTGCCGACCGAAATGATGGCCGACGTATAGGTTCCGGTCGGGACATCCTCCAGATCGAGCAGGCTGCGCAGGCCGTTGAGCTTTGCGAAATCCACAGTCTGAGGCCCGTTCAAGAGGTTGACGGTCGTGGTGCCGTCGGAAAGCTGAACGCTGGTGATCTGGACCTGTACGGAGACGACGCTCGGAAGCGTCGGACTATCCGTTCCGATGGTGAACATGCTGCCCATTTGCTGCTGCGGCGGTGGTGCAGTGGTTGAGGCTCCCCCTCCGCAACTTGAAAGTGCAAGAATTGCGAACAATGCTGCGAACACACCCGTACTCTTCGGAATGCGCATTGCAAATCTCCTTTTCACCCGAAAAATTGCCAAATAATTAGGGCCACACCCATTTCGACTACTGAGGGTGAAACACGAAGGCGGTCGGAAAGTTGCGTCGAATCTCACTCAAAAAGGGAGCGACACCGGACCGGTGGTGAAAGTGGCTGCCGGAGTAGGCTTAAACCTTGGACTCGCTTGGATCGCCAGACAGCACTTAGAGTTGGGAATGCATCGTAGTAAACTGGACAGCACCAACTTTGCACACAGAAAGGTTCCGCCGGTTCTTCGCCTGGTGGCGGAGTGCGGCTGAGGGAATGATGGGACGCACGTTCGTGCCTTCGATTGCGGCTTTCGCCGTCTTGCTGGGATCTGGTTCCGCCAGAAAGCAAGACAACACACGGCCTGTGCCGGGTGCGGCGGTGGCCCACTCGCTACAACCTGATTCGACGCCGGAGGTGCCGGAGTCCGCCGTGCTGGCAGCGACTGCCGCACAACAGGCGTCGGCCACTCCCGCCCCTGCACCGCAGCCAAAGCAGGTGGACGTGCCGGCCAACGCGACGCTGACGGTGCGAATGGTGGAGGGAGTGGATTCCTCGAAAAACAATGCGGGCGAGATCTTTCACGCATCGCTCGAATCGCCGGTGATGGTTGACAATGAAGTGGTAGTGCCCAAG
>JBOGNA010000127.1:0-4337 GCA_050746925.1 Candidatus Acidiferrales bacterium | reverse complement strand
ACCCAAGGCCTTGCATCGCCGCGATTGCCCCGAGCGCGACCAGCGCCAGCAACAGAGCATACTCGGTCAAATCCTGACCGCCCTCTTCATTCCACAGCCGCGAAAGTAGCTTCTTCATTTGGTTCGTCCTCTCAGATGAGTTAAAGTTGGCGGTATCCGCCACAAACTACTCTGCACCTACAACGCCACTTATCGTTTGGCGCTACCGACATAAGCGTCACAAAATCAGTAAATTACGTGCGCCCGAGAGACGCCTGCGGAGGCAATTTCACCCGACCGTCACTGCTTGTTGACACCCACTTCCCGAATCGGTCTGTTTTGGTGACGTGGCCGACCCGGGCCAAAGTTGGTCACTTTCCGCCGTTGCGGACGTAGATCGCAGCAACGCCATCGACGTATATCCGCTTCCACTCGGGCGAGGCCGAAAGCACCGATCCGAGCGGTTCATCCCGCTCGAGCAAGCACGATTGGATTCCGTAGTGGCGCAGCACACCAAGCACGCCCGGCTGGAGATGAGCGATATGCAAGTAATCGGCGAAAACCCCGCCCCGCTCGTACAAATCTCCGCGTCCATCGACGAAAACCTTGTGCTCGGGCCCGCGCGACCACACCAGATAGCCGCCATAGAAGTATGCGTTGTACATCGGTCCCGGAATTTCATGCCGGTTTAGATAGTCCACGGCGGCCACAGGCCAATGCTCGGCGACGATCGTCTGAAGCGAAGCGCGCGTCGGAAAATAATGCACAACAGCCGTCACCACCCCGGCGATCAAGACAGCATTCAACAGCAGGCGGTCCTTCCGCGGCTCGTACACTTTCATCCAACGCGCAATGATGACAGCAAGGATCGGCGCGAAAAATGGGACAAACAGGAGCAGAAAACGAATATGAAGGCAGGCCATCATCGTTCCGAATAAAAACAGCGTGAATTCCTCCAGCCTCCACGAAAATCGGGCCGAAGCCTGGACCAGCGTGAATCCGAGCAGCAACGCGAGAAAAATCTTTCCTCCCGCCAGACTAAATTGCATCGGCTGCCATTCGAGGATGTTCGCGATATTCAGCGGCAGCGAAGCGGCAAACTCGACCGGCGACATGGCAATCCTCGTCCCGTACGGCGTAATCGGCAGCGTGCAGACGCAAAGGAGAAACGCCAACGATATTCGCTTTCTTTCATCCGAAGACCAGCGCCTTGCCTCAAGTCCTGGCGCGTGAAACTCGACCAGGCCGCTCATCCAATACACGAAAATCACGCCCATGCCGATGATCCACGAACCGTGCGTATTCACCCACAGCAGCATCAGGAGCGGCAGCCACCACACCGCATTCCGCCGGCCTTCTCGAAACAGCTCCAGGACAATCAACGTCAGAGCGAGGAACAGATAGCCGAACATCTGTGGGCGGAGCGAAAACGACAGTGCTGCGAGGCTGAGCAGTATGGCGGTTGCCGCGAAACCCGCCTTCGAATTCTTCGCCCGGATTGTTGTGAAAGCGTAAATCGCCAGCATCACGGCGCTGCCCAGGGCCACCAACAAAACTTCGAGGCCGCGAAGTCCTCCGATCCGCTGCGCTGCCGCAAGCGCGACTTCTCCGAGCCATTCGTAGGCGAGCCAGGGCTGGCCGTGCACCGTGAACGAGTAGGGATCGGTGGTTGGAAATCGAAGCGTCGCCAGAATGCTTTCGCCGACCTTTACGTGCCACCACAGGTCGGGATCCACCGGGAAATTTCTGGTGGAGGTGAATACGCCGCCTACGAGAAATGCTGCGAGCATTCCCGGAAACGAAACGGCGCGCCCGAGAACAGCCACAATGCCGGCGCGCACTCGCGAACGAGCAGCGTCTCGAACGCCGATGGCTACAGGCAGCGCAAGGCCATCTGAGGCTCTGCTCGCAGCCGCGCTGGCTCGGATTGGCATTTGCGATTCGCTCATTCGCCCTTCGCCGTCCCCATTAGGTGACACACGATAAGTCCCGCGCTTGCTTTGAGATGGTTCATGCGCAGTTCACGTTCCATTTCACACTGCCCGCGCTCTGCCGCAGCGTCTGAAAAGCATCCAGAACTGCAAACGGCGTACGCACGCTCTCGATGCTCTCTCCCAACTGCGATATTTTCTCCGGGTGCATATGCCCGAGCAGCGTTGCGGCCTTCGCCAGATACGCGACTCTCTCTGGCCGCAGCCCCATGATGCGTACGCAGGTCGCATCCACTGCCACCGGGTCGTCACCGCAAACCAGCACACCGCACGGCTTCGGAGTTCCTTCAATCGGTCCGTTCCCCTCCATGCCCACAATTCCATCGACGATTGCGAAATCCGGTCTCACGGCCGCGTTGATATCCAGAATCGCGCGATCGATTCCCGCCCAGTGAAGAATATTCTTCGGCCAGCCGTAACACCCTCCTGGTACGACTCCGAACATATTTTTTAGCGACAGCGTCACGCCTGCCCAGTGATGCGTCTTCATCTTCGGCATCGAAACCACAAAATCGGCGCCGCGCACCGTCTTCGGCAGATACAGTTCCTTGAGCCGCGATGCGCGCGTTGGCAGCGCCACCCGTTCCACATCATCGGTATTCAAATCCACGAACACGCGCGCGAGCGGACCGGCATATTCGCGCAGATGAATCGATTCAAGCACTGCCTGCGTGTCGCGGTCCATCGACGGTCCGTCACCGATCAGCACTTCCGCCGCGCCGAGCCGCAGAAACGCTTCGCGCGCCGCCGCGATTACGGCCGGATGCGTGTTGGTAGTTCTCAACGGATCCAGCGCCACTAGGTTCGGCTTCAACAACACCGTCTTGCCACGTACCGGCAAATCGAATTCGTGAAGCGTTTCGCTAAGGACGGCTCCGAGATCCGCCTCGTACCGCTCGACGCGCCGAATCGCGACCCGCGAAGCAGGCCGCGAAAAAGGAGGCAGAAGTGTCGGCGCCATTCGCGGCATCTTCAATCTCCCCTCTCCGCTTGCGCGGTGTACCAGCTGCTCGTTTCGCTCATCGCAAGCGCTGTCCACGCGGCGGCCGGGACTGTCCACAAAGTTTCATCGTTCAAGCACAAATCGATCAGCGCGGTTCGTAACGCTGGATCGTTTTTCCCGTGTGCGCGAAGCGCAATCAGAGTCAGAGCCATCGATTCCGTGCTTCGAATCTGGCCGCGATTCATCCAAAGCCATTCGACGCTTTTCTCAACCTCAGGCCGCGCTGCCTTTTTTCTCAACGCGAGCAGCGCCCACGCAGTGGGACCAACCTGCGGCTCACCGGCCGCCCCGTACACAAGCGGGTTACCGCAATTCCATCCGCCGCCAGGACACATCCTGTCGTAAAGCATTTTCTCCGCAAACTCGATTCGCGTGACGGCGCCTGCGGGCAGCCGGTGCACTGGCCCGCCAGCCGATCCTCCATTCATTGCGTGATCTAACACGATCAGCGCATATGCCGTCGGTTCTACCCAGCTCGCCGTACCTGGCGTCCAACTCCATCCAAAATAGTCTGGATTTTGTGGCGCGACTCGCTTGCTGCCTGTGAATCGCCGAGCCATTCGCCACAGCAATCCCGCATCTCCCGGCTTTTCCTTGAGAAGCCACTCAATACCTCGCGCGGCTCCTTGCCCGGCTGCCTCGCCGCGTACTAGCAAAGCCCAGCACGCGAGCGACGTTACCCAGGAGCCTTCATTCTGTCCGACGACGGCCGGCCAGAACCCATCGGACAGTTGAGATCCTTCGAGGCAGGAGAATCCCCGCGCCGATGCGTCCGCCGTTTGCTGATTCGAGTGCAGTTCTGAAAGCGCGAGCAATGCCCACGCCGTCGGTTCCACGCGGCTTGCCGCTCCGCGCGAAAATCCCCAGCCGCCGTCCGTATTCTGGGCGTCGCGCAAATAGGGCAGGAGAATGCGCTCGATGAAGACGGTAGCTCCGGTATCGCCTGTCGCACCGGCGACTTTCGATGTGGAAGAAGGGGATTGCATCGGCGTCGAGCCGCCCGCTCGTTACATGATGAGCTTCGAAGGTGGCAGCTTCTCGCGCGCGCCCGCGGCGATTCCATCTTCGTCGTTCTGCCGGAGCTCGAGCTGATTGATCAACCTGTGCAGATAGCCGCGCGCCACGCCCAGCGTTCGCGCACTCTCCGCCTTGCGCCAGCCGCATTCCTGCAAGGTCCGCAGAAGCAGGCGCCGCTTGAACTGCCGCACTTCTTCCTCGTACGAGCGGATCAGCACCGGCTCGGATGGGTTCGAGCGGACTCCGCCGGGAAGATGCCACACATCCACCGTCTGTCCTTCGGACAGCACGACGGCCCGCTGCACCGCGTTTTCCAACTCTCGCACGTTGCCCGGCCACGCATATTC
>JBOGNA010000126.1:0-47652 GCA_050746925.1 Candidatus Acidiferrales bacterium | reverse complement strand
GGAGTGGTTACGGAATCCAATAACGAGCGCACGACGATCGATTTCGACAATCATGGCGTGAAGAAGTTCGTTACCTCCATTTGGACCGCTGAATTGATCGGCGAGCCCCCGGCGCAGCCGCCCACGCGCCGCCGAGGCCGTCGCAAATCCGTGAAGAAAGCAACCGCGTAGTCCAGTCGAAGATCTCTGCCAATCTGGGCCCATGCCTCGAGCCTGAAAAGGCTCCGAGGCAGTGGTGTGTCGATACGGGATTGCGCTGGTCCGAATCTACGGCTCGACGAGGCTCTTGCGTATCGCGAATTTCACGAGCTCGCTAAAGCTCTCAAAATTCATCTTGTGCATGATGTGATTGCGATGGCTCTCGATCGTGCGGGTGGATACGCCCAGAGCCGCCGCTGTTTCCTTGTTGCTTTTCCCTTCCGCGAGCAACTGCACGATCTCGACTTCGCGGGCAGTGAGAGGAGCGCCGGCAATCGGCGAATCATCCGAAGCCTCTCCCGTCGTTTGGGCGAAGGATTGCGCCATTGTGGCTGCGAGGCGGCTTGTAAAATATTGCTCGCCTCTGCGGACGCGCTGAATGGCGGTGACGAGTTCCGCGTTGGCGTCGGATTTCAACATGTACCCACGCGCGCCGGTTCGCAATACTTCGCGCGCAATCTCTTCTGAAAAGTGCATCGAGAGCACGAGAATGTCGGTTTGCGGAGCCGCCTCATGGATTGCGCGGGCCGCGTCGAGGCCGTTCATTTCCGGCATCGTCAGATCCAGAAGGACGAGGTCGGGCTTGGTTCGCTTTACTTGCTCCACGGCTTCGAGACCATTGGCCGCTTCGCAGCACACCTCCATTCCCGGCTGGGTCTCGAGTAGATCGCGAACTCCTTGGCGGACCACCGCATGGTCATCCACGACGAGTACCTTGTACGTTTTCTGTGCGACTGTCATATGTGAGTCTCCTTTCTACTCATAGGTTCGTGTGGGCCTGAGATATTGGCAGCCTGACGCACACCGTTGTGCCTTTGTCCGGTGCGCTCTTGATTTCGAATTGTCCGCCCAATTGCACAACCCGTTCTCGCATGCCGGCCGTGCCGACGCCGAGGCGAATTTCCTGCGGCGCGATGCTGCGGGATTGCGCCATGCCGCGGCCCCGGTCTTCCACCTCTACTCGCACGCTGTCGTCATCTCGTTGAACGCGAATCGTCGCTTCCGGGCTGCCGGAGTGCCGGTGGACGTTCGTGAGCGCTTCTTGCACCACTCGAAAAATGGCGAGTTCAGTCTCCTGCGCGAGGCGCCCGAAATGCTCCTCCATTTCAACTTTCGTCACAATTCCACTCCGCTCCGAGAACCCGTGTGCGTACCAATTGAGCGCGGGGTAGAGACCTGCCTCGTCAAGCAAGGGAGGATGCAGCAAGTGAGAAATGGTGCGGACCTGGCTGATGATATCGTCCGCGGTCTCGGAGCTGGATTGGATCAGCTTTCGCGCGCGGCTGTTTGACTTGGGAGTCAGGTCTCCCACACGGCCCAGCAACATCTTCATCGCCGCCATGCTTTGCACGACGGTTTCGTGGAGGTTCCGCGCCACGCGCCGCCGTTCTTCGTCGCGGACGTTCAACAACTGCTGCGAAAGGCCGCGCAACTCGATTTCACGGCGTGTCCGGTCGGTGATGTCCTGGGTTGTTCCGACGAGCCGAATCGTGCGTCCGCGCAGGTCGGTAATCGGGATTCCCCGGGAATGAAGGATCCGAATCTGGCCATTGGGCGAGCGGTGTCGCTCGATGTGATTGAAGGTTTGGCCGTGCTGGATCGCTTTGGCGAGCGCCTGCTGCGTGTCTTCAAGATTCTCCAGTTTGACAATGTTCCATATCTCTTCCAGCGACGCTGGGCTCGCGGGCGGATCGATACCCAGCATTCGGAAGAGATGGTCGGACCAAGTTGCGGAGTTCTCAATGGCGTCGATCTCCCAGCTACCCATGTTCGCGAGGATCTCTGCCTGGGATAGCATCGTCTGTCGCTTTCGGAGTTCTTCGCCGGCGTTTCTCCGGTCCGTCATATCGCGAGTGATTGTGGCGAATCCCTTTAGAACCCCTTGATCCTCCCGAAGCGAATTGATCATCACGTCGGCCCAGAAGCGCGATCCGTCCTTGCGAACCCGCCAGCCTTCATCTTCGAGCTGTCCGCCCTTCAGAGCCTGTTGCAGTTCTCGAATCGGCTTTTCGCTGGCGATGTCATCGGTTGGATAAAAGCAGGAGAAGTGGCGGCCGAGAATCTCCTCGGGCCTGTATCCGTGGATGTACTCGGCGCCGAGATTCCAGCTGGTCACATACCCGCCGCAGTCGAGCGTGAAAATGGCATAGTCCTTCAGGGCATCGACGAGAAGCTGGTAGCGCTCTTCGCTGTCGCGGCGAGCTCGCTGGGCCTCTTTCTGCTCGGTGACGTCCTGCGTCACACCGACGATGCGCGCACCTCCCGCGCCGGCGTCAAGAATCGGCATGCCCCGTACGAACAGAGTGCGGAGGTCGCCGGTGGGGCGCGTGTAGCGCACCTCATGTTCGAATGCACGTCCTTGCGTCAGCGCTAGCTGTAGATCGTGGCGGGCCCTTTTTGCGTCGTCCGAGTGAGTGCGGCTCCAGAACTCGTCGTGAGGAGCCGGCTGCTGTTGGGGCTCGATTTGCAGGACCCGATAGAGATTCTCGGACCAGTTCGGAAAATGCCCTTCGGAATCGATCTCCCAACTACCGAGATTCGCCACTTGCTCGGCTTGCGCCAGGAGCGCTTCGCTATTCCGCAGCTTTTCTTCAGCGGCCTTGCGTGCAGTGATGTCCTGTGAGATTCCCCGGATTCGGTGAACTTTTCCATCATGGCTGAGGACGGGAATGGCCCGAGAGTAAAACGTGCGGGCAGTTCCATCCGCCGCCACGAAGCGAAGTTCGTTCTCGAGCGGGCGGCCTGTTTCAATGAGAGCCAGAACGTCCTGCCAGACGCGCGCTCGATCGTCAGGATGAAACAACGCGCAAGCCTGTCCCAGTGCAACTGGTTCGGTGCTGGGCTCAAATCCCAGCATGCGGTACATCTGGTCGGACCAAAGAAAGGTGCGGGGCTCGGTATCGTATTCCCAGCTTCCGACGTTCGCGAGTTCTTGTGTGTGGGCCAGGAGAGCGTCTATCTTGTGGGAATGCTCTTCGGTTTGTTTCCAGCGCGTGATGTCCTGAACGAGAATGCGGATGGTTCGAGAATCACCGTCCGGGTGATCGATCGGTATCGCGCGTGCCAGAAAGCAGTGCTCCCCATCAGCGAGGCTAAGCACGTACTCAAAGTCCTCCGCTTTGCCGGTGCGATGCACGCGAGGAAAAACGTCCCGAAAAGACTTGTAGGCCTCGTCACCGACCAAATCGCGCAAACGCTTGGCAAGCATCTGATCCACTGGACGAAGCAGAAGCGATTTGTCTGTTGTCCATCTGTTGAGCAGCAAGCCCGTAGAGCTGAACTCGGCGGCGAAATCAACGATGGAGCCGAGGAGTTCGTGCAGAGTATGAGTGGTTGATTCAGGGCCTTGCGGCGCGCGGGATTGTTTGTGCTGGAGCGGCCGAGCATGGCGGCGAGACTGTGTCGGAACCCGGGTGCGAGTCGAACGCCGGGCGGGTGTCGGCTTCGGAGCCGCCTCCGGCTTCGCCGGATTCGGAGGCGGTCCCTTCGTTAGCTTGTCCTGGCGCTGTGACATCTCTCTCGATTCTGATAGGGAGACGGGAACCGCCAAAATCGCGGGTGCGGCCGCTTCTGAATTTAGCGGCAACTTCTCGATGAAGCACAGGAACAGCCTTCGGCTCTGCTCCCCCCCAGGTGGGGTGGAGAGTCAAAGTCAGTATGTCGCTGAGATTACTTCTGGGTTAATAACGTGTCAAGGGTTTTGTGAAGGTATATCACGGGGAATTACGTAATACTTCGTACCCTCAAATTGAGTATTGTCCCGACTTGTAATCGCTCTGCTCCAGGCCTAGTGTGGCTCCCTAGCTGGAAGGGGAGCGTCTCTAATGCTCCATGTCGCCGTGCCCGATATACTGATCGGGAACTGCGAACTGGAGCAGCTATCTTGCCGGGGTTACGTCCGGCACTCGTGCCTCCGCACGCCCAGATAACCGGCCGTGCGTGGCTTCGGCAAGGTAGGGAGACCGCGCTCGGTCGTTGCAATCGACCCCACAGGGACTCTTCTCTCCGCATTGACCGGTTGACGTGACAGTTGACCTGACAGTTGACCTGGAAGCAGGCTCGTAAATGCCATTTTTCGGGGGGAATCGCATGATCGCACGCCCTGCTCGAGTCTTGGTTGTCGGTCTCGCGGGCTCCCGATTGGGCCCGCTTATCGACAGACTCGGCCGCGACGGCTGGGGATCCTACTCCGTAGATTCAATCGCCGAGGCGCGAACCGTCCTTCGCACACTTCAATTCGATGTAATTCTTGCGACCGAACACCTCATCGACGGTACGGGCTACGAGCTCTCGCAAGAGATTGCCCGTCGATCCGCTTCTCTCTTCGTGGAAGTTTCACTCTCGAAAGGCCACGTGTGGCTCCCGGTCGTCGAACGCGGGACGAGGACGATGGGCGAGAGCGCGTTTGAACTAGCCGAACTCGATTGGGAGCTGAAGCGAATTTTTTCGGACTCAGCGACGCTTTACTCACCCGTGGCAACAATCCCCGACCGCACGCAAAGTACGGCTCTCTAGCGTCATGCGAATCTAGCGTTTTTTTCCATGCCACCACAGCGCGGCACCCGCAAGAACTGACACAAGGCTCGCCGCTTGCGCATTCGTCATCGCAAACGGCGTCGTACTGAGGAACGATCGCGGATTGATGCGGATGAATTCGACGAGGAAGCGCGCGATGCCCGTAAGCACGAGGTACGCCGCGAACACCTCGCCCCGCGGGCTCGCGGAATCCGTCTGATTCGCTGCAACCGCGATCTGCCGCGCACCGATTCGCCACAGCATCCACGCAATCACGCACGCCGCCAGCAATTCGTAAATCGGCGTCGGATGGACACGCTCGGTGGTTGGCACCAAGCCGTTCGGAAAGCTCATGCCCCATGGCAGGGAAGTAGGAATGCCGTAGTCTCCGTCGCCCGAAAGCAGGCACCCGATCCGCCCGATTCCGTAGCCGAGCGCGGCGGCGGGAGAGCCGGCATCGAGCATGGTCAGCAGCGGAATTCGCTGGCGGCGTGCCATCCAAGCGAACGTCGCAAATCCCGCCAGCAGGCCGCCGAACCACGCGAATCCAAACTGGCTGAAAAGTTCGCTCCATGGATGCGCGAAGAAATCGGCAGGTGTTTCGAGCACGTGATAGAGCTTCGCTCCCGCCATTCCCGCGATACAGGGAATCGCGATGAAGAGTTCCGCATCAGCCTCAATTCCGCGCCGCCTCAGGTCCGCTCGCAGCACGTAAAATGCGATCAGCATCGCGAACGCGACCGAGAGTCCGTAGGTAGGAATCGTGAGCCAGCCGAGATGTAGAAAAGGAATCATCGATTCGACAGTTTACCGTTCACGGCTTGGCCTGAACAGCGCCATTGCAACCAATGCATGCGGCGCTACGTCGAATGTATTAGAGTCTGGAAGCAATGTCTCCTTCGCTCGTCACAGGGAGTGAGGAGGGTGGATAACATGGGCCCTGGCACCGCAGGCAGTCTTGCAAGTGAGAGTTCACCGACGTCATCGCGTATTTTCCCCGGAATTATTTTCTCGACTATTCTTGCTTTGGCTCCGCTCCCGGCGTTCGCCCAGCACGGTGGCGGTGGTGGTGGCGGACACGGTGGTGGAGGTGGAGGACACTCCGGAGGCGGCGGTCATTCAAGCGGTGGCGGCGGACCGGTGGCAGGCTCTCGCGGCGGCGCGCCCGCAAGCTATGGCGGCGGTTCATCCGCAGTAGGATCGGGCGGCGCATCGGCCGCTAGAGTTGCCAGTGGATCTTCGAGCACTTTCGTTTCTGGCTCCGGCGCTCGTTCCGCATCGGCTCCTCTGCATTTCGTCGGCGGCAACAGTCGCTGGCAGAATCCGCCCAACGGGACAATCCGCGCGATCGGACAGCCTGTTTCCAGTCACTTCGTTTCGCTCGGCGAACCGGCCGCGGGCGGTTCGCGCGCGACGACTTCGTTGGCCGAACCGAGGGGAATGCGAGGCCCACTGAGTCCTTCGACGGCGATGCGCGGCCCTGCCGTTGGCGCCAGGGCGCTGCCCGTTCCGCCGCACATCCCGCGATTTCCGGTGCGCCGTTTCCAACCGATATTTTTCTTTGGCGGCGGATGCTTCAATGGATTTTTCCCCGGCTTTTGCGGCTCCGGATTTTTCCCCGGGCTCGGATTCTGGGGATACGGATGGGGCTGTGACCTCTATTGGGGATGCCTCTCGGGCTACAACAACGGCTACTACAATGGCGGCGGCGCATACGGCAATTTGATGTATGACGATTCAAGCGGTGCCTGGACGCCTTCGCAGGAATCGAATCCCAGCCGGTATGCGTATCCCTCAGCGGGAGCGGCGGGGGAGAGCGACACCTCGGCGACTTCGCCTGACGTAGTCTTGTTCCTGAAGGACGGAACCGTCTATGCGTTGACAGACTACTGGGTGGCCGGCGGAAAGCTCCACTACATGACGAATTACGGCGGCGAGAATTCGATCGACCTCGAGCAGATCGACATGCAGCGTACGGTGGACGTGAACCACAAGCGCGGAATCGATATCACGCTGAAACCCGCGCCGGCACTCACACCGAACGAGCAAGATCAAGAGCAGGCGCCGCCCGACGCTCCGGAGTAAGAAAAAATATTGACCCGTAAGTTGTGAAGCTGCTTTCGATTAGCGATTTTCACACCAACAACCAGTTGCAATTGAATTGAAAAGCGCGTAAAAGTTTTCTTGTTAGCCTCGTAAAGCGCTGATGCGAACCGCATCGGCATTCCAGCAAATATCTAAATCCAGCGTTTCGTTGACGGGCTTCGCTCCGCTCTGATGTCAGCAGCTCTCGAAAAGCTGTTGCTCCTGCAAATCGCCTTGGACGAAAAGCAGTCACACCGACAACCAACGGCAGTTCGTTTTCGAAGAGGAGAAATTCATGCCGAATTACAACGCGCAAGTTCCTCCGTATTCCATATTTCCAGGCGACGTGGCCCTGGCGTTTAACAGCGAAGCGCCCGCAGCAGGCCAGGCCAGCCAGCAGTTCGCTCTGCCCAGCTACGCGGGATTTCCCGAGAACGGCCGCAGCGTCCGCTGGCAGACGATTTTCGGCACGGCGCCTTCGGCGATCAGCGTCGTGCTGCAATCAGCGATAAGCGACGCCGAAGCTCAGTACGCGACGCTCGATACCTCGACGGTCGCCGCCGGAGAAGCCCGCACGGTGTCGGGCGTCCGCGGCAACTTCATCCGCGCCAAGATTTCCTCCATCACCGGAGGTACCGGAATCACCGTTCAAATCCTCGGCTAAAATACGGCGTCCGCTTTTCTTTTGATTGCTTCATGCGTCGATCCAAACCTGCCTGCGCCGCATTCATCACCGCCGTCGAGCCGGGCATTGGGTGGATTCGCTGCAGACGTGATCGGCGGGCCGGGGGCCTTTTTTGCACGAAGCATTACGATGCATTCATCGGAACGATGTTGGGAATTCAAAATCGAGCGAGGCTTCCCGAGTTTCCCCGTGTGAAGTCTTGCAAAGTGAAACGCCATGCCGAAAACAAAAAACGCCGCGGGTCCCCGCTCGAGCAAGAACAAGCCCTCGCCGAAAAGGAAGCGGCATATGATTCAAAACGCCCTCTCTCCGAGGGAGAAAGCAGCCAAGCGTAAAGCTGCCACGCCGCAGACTGCGCAGCCGGCCAACGGCCTGGTTGTGAGCGTCGAAACTGCCGCGCCCGCGTCGCGCGGACGCGTCCGGATCGGCGAAGCAATGCGCCGGAGCGGCCTTGATGAGTACAAAGTCGGCGCAACGTATGCCGACGTACTCGATAAACTCTCCGGCACGAAGCGCGGTGACGGCGGCGTGCAGAAGCTCCTCGTCGATGTTCTCAAAGAATGCAGCCGGCACCTCGATTCACCGCAAGCCGGCGACCGTGACGCGAGAGATGCATCGGGGCCTATCACTCTGATTCATTGTGTGGCGCGTCCGGACCGTTCCGCCAAGCAGAAACTGGAACTTCCCGCGGAGCCCGCGATCACCGTACTAGAAGTGAAACCCGCACCAGAGGAGGCACCATGAGCGCAAGCAAGACAACCATCGGATACGGAATGCAGCTCGGAGGAATTGCCGCGTTCGGAATCGGCGCCGTTTTGAGTTTTCACCATCTGCCGATTGCCGCTTCCTTCGTAGGTGGCGCCGCTTCCTTCTTCATTGGAAAAAAGATTCGCGCGCTCGCGGCCGGCGCGAGCGCTGTGGCGCCACCCGCCGTTCCCGCCGAGAAACCCAAAAGCGCGTGATTTGGATGTTGTGCCGCGTGCCGCTTACCCCCAGCCATGTCAACCGTCACTTCCGGACTCGAACGCTGGTTCGAAGAAGCCGCGAATCGCGCCGCTACTGAAACTCCCGACCGCCTTCCCTGCATTCTCGACTACCAGGCGTTCCCGAAGCAGCAGGCGTTTCACGGCGCCAACGCGAAGTACCGCCTCTTCGGCGGTGCGGCGGGCCCCGGAAAATCGAAAGCGTTGCTGATGGAAGCGGTGATTCAAGCGAACGAGAACGCCGGAGTGAATACGCTCCTTCTGCGGCGCACGTTTCCTGAACTCGAGCAATCGCTGCTGCTCTATTTCCGCCGCGACGTTCCGCGAGAGATCTACTCAAGCTTCAACGAAGCAAAGCATGTGGTCACCTGGCGTAACGGCTCGACCACTCGCTTCGGCTACTGCCAGGTCGAGAACGATGTTTACCAATACCAGGGCGCGGAATTTCTTTTCATCGGCATCGACGAACTCACGCTCTTCACGCTGCGGCAGTGGCAATTCCTTACCAGCCGCAATCGATGTCCCGTTCCCGGCACATTTCCCAACATGGCCGGCGCAACGAATCCCGGAAATTTCGGCCATGCGTGGGTGAAGGCGCTCTGGATCGATAAGCAGCCCGCTGCGGGAATGGAAAATCCGGACGCGTACGATCCGTCCGATTACGACTTTATTCCTGCGCGCGTGACCGACAATCCGATCTACGCCACGGATGAAAACTACCGGAAGACTCTCGTCGCGCTTCCGTCACATCTGCGGCGTGCATTTCTCGACGGCGACTGGGATGTTTTCGCCGGACAGTATTTCGACCGCTTCGATGTGTCGCGTCATGTGGTTCGCGCAGAAGAAATTGATTGGAAGCCCTGGTGGCCGCGCTGGATTTCGATCGACTGGGGTTTCGAACATCCCGCCGCAAGCTACTGGCATTCCGCGACGCCCGGCGCGCATAGCGCCGGCGCCGCGATGCCAGCAGTTGCAAACGATTGGGCATCTGGCGAGCGGCGGCAACCTTTCTCCGCGCCAACCGAGCCGCGGCGATCGACAGTGGCAACCTATCGTGAGCACGTCACGCATCGCACCGCTCCGCGCGATCTCGCGCGCGAAATCATCGCGCGCAGCACGGACTCTGCCGGCTCGCGTGAGAAAATCGATGCTATCTATCTCTCGCCGGATGCCTTTGCGCGCCGCACCGACGAGGCCTCGATCGCCGACCAGATGGGCGACGTGTTCGCGGATGCCGGCTTCCCGCGGCCGATTCCGGCCGACAACGATCGCGTCGGCGGCTGGATGCTGATGTACCAGATGCTGGACGCCGGTGAGTGGATGATCACCGGCAACTGTATCGAGTTGATTCGTACGATTCCGAATCTGGTCCGCGACATGTCTCGCGTGGAAGACGTGGAGAAGATGGACGGCGACGATCCCGCCGACGCCGCGCGGTACGGATTGAAGTCGCGCTATGGGGCGCGATCGTCGAATGCGGTGGAGCGGCTACCGTACGAGGCGCGTCTTGCAGCACGCGTTGTTTCCGCAGATCCCACGGTTCGAGCAATTCAGGCGCGACAGGCGCAGCTCGAAGAATCGCGCCGCTCGCAGCCAGTTTCATTTCTGCGGCGCCACCGATAGGTGCTCGCCACAGAGTCACTAAGCCACCGAGGATATGGAATGGCAATAAGCCTACGGGAAGCATGGCGTCGCATCACGACGACGCGATACACGCGCATGCTCGAAGCCGAAGTGGCGCGGCTGCGTTCAGAGAATCGCGCGCTACTGAATTCGATTCTCGGCATCGCCGGCATTCCTCCAGTGACGGCCTCGGAAGCCGATGTTCTAACCGTGAAGTCGCAGGCCGATTCGTTTCTGCCAAGTTCGATCAATCCATCGCAGCCGGGCGCGATTCACTCGCGTCAACCAAAACCAGCAACCGCGCGCAACCCCGGTTCGGTTCTTGCACCGAATGTGATTGCACCGATGCGCCGGCGTTCGTGGCAGCAAATCAATCGCATGCTGGAATTCGAGTCGGCGACAAAAGAGAAGGTCGGCGCCGAGCCTCTGCCGCCCGCGCACATCTAGGTTGCCGAAAGCGCAGCTCCGCACGACCCGACGCACACAATCTTCTACCTAGGAGGCAACATGCCGTTCATCCGCGGTCGTTACCATATGAATCCTATCGTGGGACAGACGCTCGAAGCGGCACGCGAAGCGGAAGCCGCGATGCAGGCGCTTGAGCATGCGAGCAAAAGCGCGCAGGACTCCGATGACGGTGAGAACGCCTCGGCCAAAGGCGGCCAATCCGAAGCCAATGTTCCAGGCCCGATTCACCGAGTCGAGATCGAAGCCGCCGAATTGGTGCCGTCGCATTCGGGCCTCGCGCAAAGAGGATTTGTCGCTCGCGTGCACCGGCACGCCGCCGGGAATTCCGAGCCGAACGATTCGAGGTCTGTTGGCGGTCGCGGGCAATCGCAGATATCGGTGCCACGTCCTGCGCCGGAGACACACGTCTTCGCAGATCATCGCGACCTGACAAATTTTCTGAGCGACGAATTGGGCAAGGATTGTGGCGACTAAACCATACGGCACGAACGCGGCCGTCCGCATCACAGCGCTGAACGCCGGTTGCAGTTCGCTCGCCCTCCCGATGTAACCGAACGCGCAGGAAGGACGTATATTGGATAGGGCGAGAGCGGGGGAACCAGTCAACGCAGAAGATCGACCGCAATGACCTACAGAATCTCCGAATCACCAAGCGGCCGGGCACGCCGATGGACGCGGCGCAAAGAAAGAATTCCCGTGCCCTGGTTCGCGCGGCCGATTCTCATAATTCTCAGTCTCATACTTACCGGCACCGTCGCGTGGCAGGGCGTGTTATACGCGTTGCACTCGCGGCATAAAACCGCTGAAACACTCGCCGCTACGCCGACTGCGCCGGGCGCTTCCACCTCGGTTGGCTGGCAGCGGGACGTGGGCATCGCACTCGACGAAGCGGTTCGGCACGCGTCGGAAGGCGATGTGACGCAGACCGAAATGGCGATTGATCGAGCAACCTCCATGCTCAGCGTTGCACGGATGCACGCGTATCCTGCGCCACCGGATTTTTACGAGACTGTGATCGCGAAACTCGACCAGATTCTTGTCGCCTACCACGAAAATACGCGGCTCACCGAGCACGTCACGCTCGCCCGAATCGAGCTTGCGCAGTCGCGATCTGCTCTCGAACGCGCTCCGGCCGGCGCGCCTTCCGCTGTGAGCACGGTGGATTTGCTTTTGCCTCGGACGCCGCCAAACGGGAAAAAGGCCGAAAACGCGACGCCGCCGAATTCTGGGGCCGATGGCGCGGACAAGGCACCGCCCGGACACATCATGGTGGGCGCTCCGCGCACTCTTGCCGCGGGGACGAAGCTTGACCCGGCGTCGCTTGGCGGAGATTTTCTGGACGCGACGAATATGCCGTCCACTTCAGAAATTCTGGAGCCACCGTCGTCACGCCTCTTTGTGGACGACGTGCGCGTCGAGGGCGTAACCATTGCCGGCGCCACGCAGACGATCGATGGCGTTCACTGGAAGAACGTCACATTCATCGGCACACGGCTTCGCTATGAGGGCGGGGAAGTGGATTTGAACAACGTGCGTTTCATACACTGCATTTTGGGATTCACTACCGACGAGCGCGCAGCACGCATTGCCAATGCCATCGCCCTGGGCCGCACCTCGATCGTCATCGAGTAGCCGTTCGCGAATGTGGGCTGCAGCTTCCGCAAATGTAATTTACGGCGTGCACCGCCAACCCTCAACTCGGCCGACCAACGCAGCTTTGTCGTGCATTTCGGATGCACAGGCACTCTTGCCTGTGCATCCGTCGCTCGCTACGACCTGAACACCAGGCCGAGCACAAAGAGCACTCCGAGAAGAGTCGCGCAACAGAAAGACAAAAACCATCGCCACATAAATAGCTCGTCTGGGTCTTGCGGGCGTGGGCCAGAAAGTACTTTTAGGCGGCCGGCAGGGGTCAGTCCGAGCTTCCTCCATTGACGCATCACGAACAACATCGAAACTCCTGCCAACAAGAACGAAAGTCCGACGAAAGCGAATAGCAGGTCGTGGAATCCTAATTTCATGAATCCATTGTAGCTTCCGCCCCGGTCAGCACCGAAATCGCGTGTGACTTTCAAGTTAGCCCCAGAGAGAAAACGAATGCTCATTGATAACGCATCGTACGATTCCACGCAGCGAGCCAACGCGGCGATCGTTCCCGTGGAAGGCCCGGCGCAGTCCGCGTCAACCTTCGGCGCCAACAATGAAATGCTTCCCGAGCGCCTGCAGGAAGGCTTGCGCCGAATCGTGCAGCAATTCTCCAACGAATCGGAATCCACGCGGCGCCAGGAAATCCGCCGGATCAAGCAGGCTCACCAATTCTGGCGCGGTCTGCAATATCTGTGGTGGAGCGAGCAGGACCAGAACTGGCACTTGCCGTTCGAGCAGAAACTGACGGACGGTGGGTCGATCGAAGACTTGCCGCGCTACGAATTCGTCACGAATATCTACCAGGCTTTCGGGTTGTCGATCGTTTCCGTGCTCTCGCAAGACGTGCCGCGCGTCCGCTTTTTCCCGGCGTCGGCTCAGGCGGAAGAGGATGTGGCTGCCGCGAAAGCTGCCACGGAAGTGGCCGCGCTTGTGGAGCGCAATAATCGCATCGGAAATCTGATCGTCGATGAAGCCTTCAATCTTTGGACGGACGGCAAGGTGGGAGCGTATGTGCGCTTCGTCGTCGATGGCCAGCGCTTCGGATTTCATCCGGAGGCGGAAATCGGAGCGCGCGAAGTAAAAATCGGCGACGATGTTTACGTTTGCCCCGACTGCGCCGGTGAAACGGCCAAGCAGATGGGCCGAGCGCCGAATTGCCCCGATTGTGGCGCACTGCTCACGGAAGAAAACTTCGTCGCCGCCGAAACGGTCACAGTTCCTGCTGCGGAAACGCGCTTGCGCGTGCCGAACGGGCAGGAAGTGATCACGACCGTTGGCGGCCTGGAGCTGAAAACTCCGCCGTGGGCGAACGAAATGCACGAGTATCCCTACCTGCAATGGAACATGGAGGTGCATCAAGCCCGCCTGCGCGCCGCCTATCCGCATGCGGCCGACAAAATCGGGTCGCCCGTGGCCACCGGATCGCAGGAATACGAGCGACTCGCGCGCCTGGCGCAATCGCAGGGTGGTCCGCTCACCGAGGGCGGCGACTTCAACATTAATCTCATCACATTTCAGCGCACCTGGCTGCGGCCGTGGGCATTCTTCGCGCTCGACGATAAGTCTCTCCGCGACGAGCTTCTGCAGCTTTTCCCTGACGGTGCATATGTCGCATTTGCCGGCGACGCTTACTGCGAATCGCGCAACGAAAATATGGACGACCACTGGCGAGTGCTTCACGCTCTGCCTGGTGACGGTTCGAGCGGCCGGCCCGCGCTCGGCGACGCCCTGATCAGCGTGCAGGAGCGTTTTAACACGCTCTCGAATCTGCAGATCGAGACCTACGAATACGGCATCCCGCCTATTTACGCCGATAGCGAAGTCCTCGATTTCGACGCGCTGCAAAATCAGACCGCGGAGCCGGGAGCGCACTACCCGGCGCGCGCGAAACCGGGCCAATCGCTAGCGTCTGGATTTTTCCAACCGGCGGCCGCGGAAGTACCTCCCGATCTGGCCCAACACGCAGCCAACTTGATGGGACCTGTGGCGCAATTCCTTACCGGCGCATTTCCCGCGCTCTTTGGCGGTGCAATGGCCAACAACGATACAGCCGCAGGCTACGCCATGGCGCGCGACCAGGCGATGGGCCGAATCGGGCTTGTCTGGAGGCGCATGAAATTCTTTCACGCGGATGTGATGTTACTGGCTGTCGATTGTTTCCGTAGGAACCGGCCCAATGATGTGGAAGTCACGCTGCTCGGAGCCGGCGCGGCTTTCGAATCGAAATGGATTCGCCTCGCGGACTTGAAGGGCAATCTCTTCAGCTATCCCGAAACAGATGAGCAGTACCCCACGCTCTGGTCGCAACAGCGTGCCGTCCTGTTGCAACTTCTCGCAAATCCCGATCCGGAAATGCAAGCCGTTCTGGCGCATCCGGAAAATATGGCGCTCGTGAAACGGCTGATTGGTTTGGAAGAACTGGTAATTCCCGACGAAGAGTCGCGGACGAAGCAGTATCGCGAAATCGCGCAGCTTGTCGCGGAAGCGCCCATCGTCCGATCGGCTGAGGCCGATCCTCTTGGAGCAGGGAACTCGATGGCCGGCGGCAGTCCAGGCGCCCTGGAGACAGTCCTGCCCAGCATCGTGCCGGACGAATTCGCGGACAATCACGCCGTCGAACTCGAAATCTGCATGCGCTGGTTCTCGTCCGATGCGGGGCAGGTTGCGAAAATCGAAGCGCCGGCGGGCTATGCGAATGTGCGAGCGCACGCGATGCTGCACAAATCGTACGTGCTGAAGCAGCAGGGCGCGTTGTTACAGAAACCTGGCGCAGTCAGGTAGCACAGGCACTCTCGCCTGTGCGACAAGTAGCTATGAACGAGCGGACCCAATTCGAGGAGACGGCGGCACAGTTCTGTTCGGCGCGGCCGGACGCACCGACAAAATCGATACGAGTCAGCGCAGAGTGAGTTGCAGTCCTCGATTTGCGCCGTCTGCCACGCGGGCGCAGGCAAGAGTGCCTGAACTACCTACAGCGTTCGTTCGATTGAGCTGTTGGAGACTTTCGACGCGCCGTAAGCGCTCTTCTGCGAAGGCGGCGGTGCGACGAGCCGCACCACGTGCAGCAGGCGCTCCGGCTTGAACGGCTTCGCCATGCAAACCACCGCTCCGAGCTGGTGGCTCGCCGAGTAATCCGCGGGTTGCGCCGAACGCGTCAGCAAGATCACGGGAACGTGTTGCAGGCGATCGTTCCGCTTGATGATGAGGCAGAGATCGTGGCCGGTCATGTCCTCGCCTTCCACTTCGGCGAGGAATACAGCTGGTACCGTCGTGCGCAGCACGTCGAGCGCCGCTTGCGCCGTCGGAACGATCACAACGGTGTAGCCGTCATTCTGCAAAAGATTGCGCATGATGTCGGCGGTGCGCTGGTCGGGTTCGACGGCCAGCACGACCGATTGCTGTTTCGCCGTCGCAGGCGCCTTCGTCGCACTCGCAGGCGGAGCAAACGGGTCAGCCTGCACGCCTTTCTTTTCGCTTCGCGCG
Organism: Candidatus Acidiferrales bacterium; assembly: GCA_050746925.1. Taxonomy (GTDB): domain Bacteria; phylum Acidobacteriota; class Terriglobia; order Acidiferrales; family UBA7541; genus Palsa-295. Next base: position 31,965 of record JBOGNA010000126.1, on the reverse strand, counting down.
TCCGCTTTTGCTGCGGAGAACTGAACGGCGACGCCGTGTTGCGAACCGGTCGCGGTTTCCACGCGCACCACTTCGGCAACCTGCGGCGTGTTCAGCGCCGTGGCCGCATTCGAATACGGGAATGTGACCTCGAGCTGCTGGCCTTTCCAGAAGCCCGCGCGGGCGCTCATGAACAGCAGGCCGTCGCGAGAGACGTCGATGCTTTTGCACACTTCTTCAAATGGTTCGGGCGAGTTCGCCACGCGAACGTGCACCTGCGCGGAAATCTTCGCGCGCTTCCGCCGGCGGCGTTCGATACCAGATGAATTGGAATTGGAGCTGGATGATTTACCGCGGGCCTCTGCGGAGGTCGTGGGAACGTTCATGCTACACCTCAGAATCTCAGGGGCGCTTCCTCAGGACTCGTGCCACGTGCTCCCCGTTGCCATAAGATTTACACGCCAGCGAAGGCCAGCGAAATAGTACCTTGGTTTCAAACTGAAAACTTTGCATGCAAATTCCCTCGGTACTAGCTAAGTCTCTTTGTATCTGTCATCTGCGGCGCGGCGGCCAACAGCCCTTGAAAAAGTACAGGTGCACAGAGCGAAACATCGCCTGTACTTGAGCCCCTTGCCGAGGCTGCTCAGCGCCAGTGCCGCGCGATGGCGGCCGCGCAAATCACCGGAGAAACTTCATGACAACAGCTACAAACGCTGCGCCTGCAACCGCGCCGCTTCGTTCCACGCCATCTCCCCGCGCGACGGATGATGAAATTCTCGGCATCGTCTCGCCGTCGCTCAGCGGCTCGCGAGATTCGAATCCAGATCCGCTCGACGTCGGCTCTACAGACACCGCAAAGCATTCCATGAAACGTCGAAGCGGGCCCGCGAATTCGCAAGAACCAGCAACCGGCGAAAAAAGTCCCGCCACCGGCAACGAGATAGGCGAATCGGACGGGGTGGAAGCGGCTGCCAAAGCCGAACCCGCCAATCTGCGCGCAGCATTTGACGCAAACCCCGAACTGCGCAAGGCCTGGCACGACGCGAACGCGTACCGTGAAGCCTTTGCGACTCCCGAGGAAGCGCGCCACGCAACTACGCTCCTCGCGGACCTGAACCGCATGGATGCGCTCTTCTTCTCGCGGCGGCCCGACGATCATGCGGCGCTCGCACGAGCCATCTCTGATCTGGATCCTGTTGCGTTCCAATCGCTGGCGCGCGCAATCGGCGAATACGCCGCGAAAACCCCGAGCCGCAGAGAGCCGCAACCCGTAACGACTACCAGCTCCGAAGCAGGAAAGAGCACGACGGTCGGTGCGACACTGCACGAATTGCCAAATGAATCGGATTCTGCGCTCGCGGCTTCGCACAACCGCGAATTGCAACCAGCAAACCATCGCTCGCAAGCCGCCGATCAGGAAGCGCAAGTTGAATTCCTGAGTGCCGCAAACGCATCCGCCGTCGAAGGCGTCGTTGCCGCGATCGAAGCGCAAGTCGAGCGGCTGTTGCCGGAGGGTGTTTCAAAGAGCGCGCGCACGCGCGTCGTCGGCGAGATTTACCGGGAACTCGACTCGGCGCTGCGTTCGAACCGCCAGCTTGCGGCGCAAATGCGCGATGCCTTTCGCTCGGGCTCGCTCGACGCGGAACACCAGCGCGCAATCGTTTCGATGATCACCAGCCGCGCGCGCCAGGTGCTGCCTGGAGTAGCAAAGCGCGTCTTGAACGAATGGACGTCCACTCTCATCAGCGCCAACCAGGAGCGCTGCACGCGCCAGCGCACCGCCGAACGCCGAATCGATATCGCCGGGACAAGCGGCGCAGCGAATGACGGCCGCCGATCGGTGTCGCCTCGCGACCTCGACTATTCGCGCCTCTCCGATGCCGACATCTTGAATCTCTAACGATTTCCGCCAGCAACTCGTCCGAGGAGGACACCCCCGCTCCATCGATCAAGCGGCGCTCTATGCGCTGCTCTCTTCAATCGCTACTCTGCGCAATCGCGCCGCGTAGAACAATTCCAATCCCAAGGGAGAATTCAATCACATGGCACAGATGCAGAACTCTCAATCGGTTGCGCTGCAACTGGAAAAAGTCCGGGACAAGCTTCCGCTGCTGTACGAGCGGGACGACATCCTGCTGACGATGATCCAGCAGCGCGGCGACGTGGAACGCGTCAGCTCGCGCAACATGCGCCTGCCGCTTCAAATTCGCCCGGGAGGTAAAGCCGGCCTCGCCAATATGGACGGCGGCGACCTGGGCCGCGGTTCAGGGACGGTGTACGACGTGGCGCAGGTGACGCCCGTATTCTTCCGGCACGCCGTCGAAATCACCAAGCTCGTCGAATACGCTTCCAACGCCCCCGAAAAAGCCGTCGAGAACGCCGCCAAGCGCGAAGTGAAAAACGCGATGGCGCAATTTCGATCGTTCCTCGACAAGGTGATGCAGACCAACGGCAATGGCGTGCTCGGCACGATCAGCTCAATCGCCTCGACCACGTTCACCATGGCCAAGCCGCCGGGCTCGGTGCTCGTTTATTACAACCAGACGATTCAGGTGTACGACCCGACGCTCACCACGAATCGCGGGTCGTGCAACGTGACGGCTGTCGATCCCTTCGGCAGCACGATTACGGTGGACGCTGTTCCGGCGGGTACGTCCGCAAATGACGTGATCGTTCACGACGGGCTTACGGGCGCTCAGCCGGTTTCGCTTTTCGGCTTGCTCTATCACCAGTCGAACGCGACCACCGGCACGTGGCTCAACCTGAATCGCGCCACGTATCCCGTCGAACTCGCCACTCCTCGCGTGAACGGCAACAACTCCACGCTCACTCCCGGCGCCGTGCGTCTCGCCATCAACAAAGTCCGCAAAGCGCTGGGCTCCAATCAAGTCAGCAAGCTGATCGCCTACACCTCGCTCGAGCAGGAGCATCAGTGGGAGCAGCTTGGCGTCACCATTTCGCAAATCATCAAGGAGGGAGCGGGCGGGCGCGCGAGCGATCTCGATCTGCTCTTCACCGGTGAGAAGTCGATGGCGGGCGTCCCGATCAAATCCTCGATCAACGCCAACCAGTCGCGTGTGGATTTTCTCGACCTTTCGCACTGGGGCCGCGCCGTGATGCAGGACATCGATTTCTACGACGTCGGAGGGCAAACTGTGTTCCCGATTTACGGGACCAGCGGTGGCTTAGCGTCGGCGTACATCTTCTACTTCGTCACGGGATTTCAGGTGTGGAACGAGTCGCCCCGCAGCGGCGCGTTCATCGACAATCTCGCGATTCCGTCCGGTTACTAGAAGTTCGTCCTCGCCGCGTTCTCAACGGACTGTTCGCACTGCCTGCCGCGTACTCGCGACTCTCGCTCTCCGATCTCGCAAGAGATTCTGACGAAGCGCGATCCGGTGGACGTACGAGCAACCCGGGGATCACAGCGAAGCGAAAAGGGGCGGCAGCTCTGCAAAGAGCCGCCGTCCCAAAATTCATCCACTAGCACGGGTAATCTTGCTTGTGTCCAACGCCGCACCCGCCGATCAATGATCCGAAGATCTCCCGCTGCGCGGCTGAGCGCAATCTCGCGGATTCGCGTCACACGTGAAACACACGAGACGCCAGCGCACGTCCAGGACCGCGTTAGGCAAGCCGGCGGAACGAATCGCTACGGCGAGCCGAATTTCCGGGTCGTGTGGGGCGGCGCGCGCCTTACGTGGATTGGCGGCCGCTGGACCGATCACGATTCCAGCGGCAACAAGACGCGCGAATCGATCGAGATGCGCCGCGTCCCCAAATATCTGCCCGTGGACCGCTGGCACATCGAACGCTGGATGCCGCCGGAATCCTACGGCTCACCGGAAGACTGGCGCGCGCGCACAACCGAAACCGAAGACGGCATTCGCGTCCCCGCGCTCGGTCCGTACCCCTCGCGCGGCGAATACGAGCACTGCTTCACGCTGCAATCGCCGTCGGGCGAATTCATGCCGCTCACGTCGGCGGCCTGCGCTTGGATTGTACGAGCGGTGGAATGGTCGCGCCGCCAACCCCGATGGGAATTGCGCAGCGCGCTAGCGCAACGCGAATCCCGCCATCAGATGGACTGGGATCGCGACGTTGATGACGTTCTTGACGGCACAGTGCCGGCCAGTGCGTAACGACCGTCGTTCAAGCACGAAATCGAACCACCAGTCAAAAGGAAACGAAATTGAATATGACAATGAACTCCCGCGGGCCGCGCGACATCCTGGTTGACACGCGCGCGAACGACGATACGTCCGCCACCGCGGCCATCGCCTCCATCTCCGACCAGGATTGGTACATCTCGCGCACACACGGCGTCTATCACATTCCCGCTTGTGCGAAGGGCGAAACGTACGCGCTGCTTCTGATCACATCGCGTGGCGACGCGCTCGATCTTGGCGACAATCGCCGCTTTCCCTTCACGATCACGGCGCGGGACATCGCCGAAGATCTGCTGCAGGATCTCCACGACCACGGAATCTTCGTCTGTGCCGGCGCGCGGCCTTCGTCCGAAGAGCTCGCCGCTGCCGCTGCACGCCGCGACACGTACTATCACCGGCTGGTCGGTGATGGCGACACGATGTGGGCCCGCGGCCATTCGTTCCGCGAAATTTCTGATTTGCATCGACGCGCCGCGATCGCGCTCGGCATCGAGCGTGAGTGGGCCTACATTCCCAGCCGCATGAGCGATTGCCCGGCGTGCGGAGAGAAAGTGAAATCGGGAGTCGCCGTCTGCAAACATTGCAGCGCGATCCTCGATGCGGAAAAGGCCGCCAAGCACGGCCTGGGCACGTCCGCAAACGTGAATCTGAGTCCCGCGAAGCAAATCTCCGAGCAATCGGAAAACAAGAAGCGACAGTAGCGGTACGTCCGCAGCACCTAAGCCTTGAACATCTCAAGAAAGGAACCCGTGATGAATAGGACGTCTGGCACTCGTGCGCTCATCTACGCCGTGGCGGCGGTCTTGGCTGCTATCGCTCTCGCCTCTCCTTCCGTTCGCGCACAAGGCTCGCGCAAGGACGATGTTGTTTTCGGCCCGGCCGGACATCCCGTCTCCGGGGCCACCATTCGAGTTTGCACCGCAACTGCGACGGGCACACCGTGTTCACCGCTGGCAACGATCTCCACCGACGCCACCCTCACCGTTCCGGCGCCGAATCCTTTCCAATCCGACGGCATCGGCAACTACCATTTTTATGCGCCCGCCGGCCGCTATGAATTGCAAATCACGGGCCCCGGCATCACCGGCACGATCACGTATCCCGATGTAATTCTGCCGCCCGATGTTTCTTCGAGCGGTTCGGGAAACGACATCTCGGCATTCGGCTTGACGCTTGGAGGTAACCTGGTGGTCGGCGGTAACGCCACGATTGCCGGCACTCTGACCACGACAAATTTCAATCCGGGGGCTTTCACGCCTTCGTCGTTGAGCGTGTCGGGAAACGAGACCGTGCAGGGACCGCGTCCGCGAGTGGATGTGACGGCGTTCGGCGCAAAAGGCGACGGCACCACCGACGATACGGCCGCGATTCAGGCCGCGATCAACGCGGCGTGCCAGGTTCACACAGCGGGCGGGGGCGGAAGCGTCTTTTTCCCGGCGCCACCTGCCTACTACAGAGTCTTGCAGCCCCAGAATCCTTCTACTGCGTCGGTATTTTCGACCCCGTCCCCGCAGTGCTGGGGGATCCATCTCGTGGGGGACAACGTCTCTCAAATTTACGAGCTTCAGCAATTTCCATTCGCGCCGATGGTCGCAATGCTCGTTGTCCCAGGGGCTAGCCCGAACAGCGCTCCGGTCTTTGCACTTCCGAGTTACAGCACACTCGAAAACCTCTCGATCTTGGGTTACAACCAGGCGGTTTCGATTTTCGCAACGATTAACGTCTCGTTCCGTAACGCTTGCCTCGCGGTCAATGCCACCACCGGACTCACGGATAACACGCCGCTCAAGATTTCAAACAGTTTTTGGATTTGGTACAAGGGCGGCTGCTTGATGGCAAATGGCAGCAACACCACCCCGATCGTAATCTTTTCCGGCGAGACTCCGCTTGGCGGTGAAGCTCCGCTCGACGGCCTCATCACCATGGAGGACATCATCGGCGCCGGCGGCGGAATGCAATATATCCAGCGAGCCAACCAGTTCGGGACAGCCGGCAGCCTGGTGTTCCGCAATATCACGATCGAAGACGCAGCTACGGACGTCTTGTCGTTCTCCTCACAGGGGGGCGCCGCGCTCGGGCCCGTCAATGGCATCACCTTCGACCATGTCAGTACATCCGATGCGGGAAATCCGGCCACTGCCGTGCTGAGTGTGAATGCCGCGGGTCTCACAGTGAGCGGCGTGACCATGAATCACGTTTCGACGGGACGAGGTCCGGCTGGCGGCGCCGTCGCGGTGCGGGAGACGTCCGGAAAAGTCGATAACATTTTCATCACCAACTGCAACGGTTGCGTGACGGCTGTGGTGGACGGCAGCGGAAATTCTCTCGGGAATGCCACGTCGCAGAACAAGAACGGATTCGACTACAGCGTCAACGTAAGCGACGCGAACGATCGTCTCCGCAACGATGCGTTCATGAATTTAGACACTACAGGCTTGCCTCTGCGGGCCACGTCGTCTGGAAGCAACTACGCTTCGGTCGGGATTGATTCCGTGAACGGGCTGCTGTTCTCGGATGGCGCGAGTTACGGATACACGGAGCAGGTGTACCAGACTGCGAAGGAGGCGCTCGACGTTGGATTCGCGAGCGTGTTGCCGCCCACCAATATCGTCGGCACGCCCATAACCGGAGGCACGCTCGCTGCAGGGACTTATTTTTATTGGGTGCGCTCGGCCAGCGGCGCAACGAACTGCTTCGCGGAGTCGGCACCCTCCGCATTCTCCGCGGGCGTGGTGGTTTCGGGCGCAAACAATGCGGTCAACCTCACCTGGACTCTTCCGCCTCCCGGCCCAGCAAACGTGACCGGCTACTGCGTGTTCCGCAACACGGCTGCCAATTTTCAAAACTCGCCGCGCAGCGCATTCGCCTTCGGTGGTTCGACCACGAGTTTTACCGACACCGGCTTCGTCGGCTGCTGCGACCTCAGTCCGCCGGTGAACACAATGAAGTCCGTGCATCGATTCACCGCCACCTCGCTGGGCGTCAACACCACCAACCCGCAATCGAATCTCGACGTGAACGGCAGCGCGGCTGTGAACTCGCTGAACCTCGTCCAAAAAGCGGAACGATTTAGCGGTGCCAACGCCGCAGCAAAGATCAATGCGTGTCTCACCGCCGCTTCCACAACCTCGAGCCTTTGTGATGCCCGGGGGATGACGGGCACACTTGCTGGCTCAGCACACATCGCGATTCCCGCCGGCACAACGCTTCTATGGGGCCAGGGCCAGCTGACAATCACGGACAGCACAACCAACGACGCGATCGAATTGCTCGGGGACGGCGCTTCGATTTACGGTTATCAGGAAAGCGGCCTCGGCACCATCAGCGTGCCGGACACGTCCGGATTTATTTCTTGCGCGACCACCGGCTGCACCACCGTACACAAGCCGAATGCCAGCACATCGAAAATTAACTACGTTCACATCGTCGGTATGTATCTCGCGGCAACGGGCGCGAATTCAAAAGTCGTGGATCTCACGAGCATCGGCCACTCGATCGTCGAAAGCAACAACCTCGCGCTCGGCACCGGTGGCACTTCCTACGGCGTTTTCGGCGACACGTCCACCGGTGGCTTCGACGGCACCAACACCCTCATCCGTCACAACAACATTGGCTTGAACTCGACTGGGGACACGTGCGTGAGCCTCGCCGGCGTCTATAACGCGATCGTGATCGAGCAGAACGTGTGCACGCTCGCGCCGGCCTCTTCCTTCGGCTACGTTTTCAAGAAGGACTCGAGCGGCAACTATCCCGACAACGACGAAATTTACGGCAACGATTGCGAAGCGGTCTCCGCCGCGTTTGGCCAGGTCTGCTACAACATCGTCGGCGCGCTCTCGATCACCTTCGGCCCGAACAATCGCTGCGAAAAAGTTTACAACTGCTTGCAATTTCCCTCCGACGGATCCGCTAACGGAATTCACATTCTCGATCCCTATCTTTCCATCAGCAACACGAACCAGGTGAATCCGAACGAGCCTGCTACGTCCACCGTCGCGATCGATAACAACGGCCACAACTGGCTTCCCTCGATGCACTACGGCATGAACGATCTCGGCGGCGATAATCTTGTCGGCAACGCGGGCTTCGAAGGCTGGCAAAATTCCACGGCGCTGTATTACTGGGGCGGCGTCTCCGGTACGAGCATCAATCAGGCTGGCAGCGGAATTTATCTGCAGGAGACGAGCGCGGGCGCGAATCCTGGCGTAGATACCTACACGCAGGGCACCTTCAACGTACGCGTCGGCGACGGCGCCACCGCCGGGCTTGGTCTCAATTCCGGATGCATCCAGATGGACGCGACGCGCGAGTACACGCTGATGTTTCGCGTCGCCTCGGCGTCCACATCAAATAATTTCCGTCCCGGCTTCCGCTTCTACTGGGACGCCAACTGCACCGAAGCCGATCGCATCACCACCGCGTCATCGAATGCGCGCGTGCTCGCTCCTGCAAATTACGACGGCACCTCGACCAGCACGGGGAACTGGCAATCCACCAACGCATCCCTCACCTACAACAACGGAATCACTTGCAACTGCAACGTGACCGGCGCTGACTGGCAAGTCTCTACTGCAAACGCCTGGACGCCCACGCGAAACTACGGCGTGATTTTCCGCGTTCCCAATGCGTATGGGAATTCAACCACCGTGACGCACTCGATGCGAGTGTTTCTGCTCGAAAACACGGCCGCAGCGAACAACTTCATGTACTTCGACGACGTGGTGCTCAGCCAGGGCCCCGTAACGCCGGATATCCGTAGCGCGCCGGTGCGCGATTCGGGAGGCTCGGCGGTGTATAGCTCGCTCGCCATTTCGCAGCACCTGAATCAAGGCGCATCGGGCCAGTTCGCAGGCACCGTTGCGCTTTCGGGCGGCACCGCCACCGTCACATTTCCCACGGCGTTCACCTCGACGCCCGTTTGCGTCGCGAACGACCAGTCGGCCATCGCCACGGTGAAGGTCACGCCGTCCGCGTCGTCGCTCACGCTCACGCAATCCAGCGGCACCGACACCATCAACTGGCTCTGCATCGGCAATCCGAACTAAAATCACAAACAAAAGACGCGAGGGCAAACTAAATTCATTGACCATGACCGTTCGTTTGCACTTATTCTTACGATAGATTATGCCCAAGATTTCGCCGCCGGAATTTCTCGCGCAGCCTTTCCGCGTTCACTCCTTCCTTGCCGGGGTGGCGCTGCGCGACGTATGGGCCGTGGACTTGCCGGCCTTCCGGAAGAGGATCACGCTGCAAGAGTTTCTCGAGCGCACGAAGCGAAAGGGCTCCGGCGGGCAATTCACGCTGCCGACGCGCCTGTTGATCCGCTTGCGACTTCTAATTGGCCGGATTCTCGGCTGGGACAGCGAAAAGAGTGAGACTCCGAAGGAGTTGTTCGCAGAACGGCTGACGCCCGAAGATCGCGCGCGCTCGGCCGTTCCCGCAGGGACACGCGAGGGGCTGTTTCGCGTGGTTTACAGCTTTGAGAATGAGGCGCTGGTCGAACTGGTCAACCGCACCGCTCACGCTGCGGCGCTGAGCGCACTCGCGGAAACATCGGAAGGGTATCGCTTCTATTTCGCCATATACGTACGTAATCGGGGATGGCTCACACTGGTGTATATGGCCTTGATTGATCCATTTCGAAAATGGGTGGTCTATCCGGCGATCCTGAGTCAGATAGAGAGCAATTGGACTCGCGCTTTCGGCGCGGATGTGGCGGAACGATGAGATTTGCCGTACGCGCGTTTCAAGTAGCACAGGCAATCCTGCCTGTGCCAACTTCGCTACGCGGCGCGGTCGCGGATGCTTGGTTTTCACGCAGTCGCGTTCTTTCGATTTCGCGCTAATCGGCAAACCACAAAGAACAAAGAACGGATTCCTCCGTCCTCTGGTTTCGCAAACGCCGGCACTTAGCGACTTGCGGCACAGACGGGATTGCCTGTACTACCAAAATGCACATACCCGAATCCATGCATCTCTGGGCGCTCTTCGCCGCCGGCCACGGCTTGCACGTGCTGAAACGCGCGAGCCTCTCGGCCGAATCGCGACTTTCTGGCACGAAGACGCGCCTCGAATGGCTGCGGACCAACGCGCTGAGCCTCGCAATCCGCCTGTTCGTCAACGGCGCAGCCTTCTCCTACTGGATGGCGCATCCGGACGCGGCCACACATCTGATCGGAGGTATCGGCTTCCCGGTGAATCTAACGCTCGAGCCCGGACACGCCACGGCCGCGATGTTCGGCCTCTCGGGCGACAGCATGATGGATTGGGCGGCAGCCAAGGTACCGTTCTTGCAGAAAGAAATCCCCGCGGTGAATCAGTGAAGGCCGCGCGAACGCGATTCCGACGTTGGATTTCAGTAGGGGCACCGCATGCCGTGTCCGCTCGCGAGCCAAGCACGATCATGCTATTCACCGAAGCGCATCCGGATCGCCGGCCGGAATCTGCGGTTATTTACGGCGCCGTTGCGATCGCCTGAATTTCGAAGTGCGCTCCGAATAGCAGCGGACCGGACCCGATAAATGCGCGCGCGGGAAATGGCTCTTGGAAATACGTGCGATAGACGGCGTTGAACCGCTCAAACAGCGACACATCCGAGCAGAAAATCTGCACGTACGCAAGATCCTGCATCGTCAGATCGGCTTTCCCGAGCGTCTCGCGGATGCCGTCCATAAGCAAATGAACTTCGCGCTCGATTTCCGCCGGAATCTTCTTTGTAGCAGGATCGAGCCCCAGATGTCCGGCCATGTAGAACGTGTCGCCCACCAGCACGCCGCTGCTGAAGGGCCACACTCCAAATCCGCCGGGCGGCGGTATATGCGTTCGAATTCCAGAAGCCATGTGTCCTCCGAATTGAGAGCCGTCACTGAACTAGCGTCCGAATCATAACCGAATGTCTCGCACTCATCACTTCCCACGCACCAATCGTCGCTGATTTCCGGAGGCCCCGATGCCCGTTGTACCGACAACCGCCTATTCACAGGCCGAAGACGCGCTCAACCTAGCGCGCGCACTCGTGAATGATTCGTCGGCCGCGGTTTTCACCGACGCGCTTCTGATGCCGCTACTGAATTCGGCGTATCGCGGACTCCAGCGTGAGCTCGCCGAGAATGGTGTCAGCGTGCTCGCCGAGCAGCAGGACATCGACCTCGAGCTCGATCCCACGATGGGCATCACCAACACCGAACTAAGCGACGTATCCAGCCCGCAGCTGCCTGCCGATTGCTTGATGCCGCAAGCACTTTGGGAACGCGCCACCGCGAATACGGCGGACGTCTTCGTTCCGATGGAAAAATTCACGAGCGGCGGAGGAATGCTCAACCTTCAGCCGAGCACGTACTTGCGGCTGTGGGAATGGCGCGAGGACAAGGTAAATCTGATTGGCGCTACGCAGGCGATCACCGTTCGCGTGCGCTACGAAAAGACGCTACCGGCACTGACGCTGGGAACGGACCCCGTGCAGATTCGCTCGGCAACGGATCCGCTGGGATTTGCAACTGCCGCGCTGGCCGCCCGATCGCGCGGAGCACGCGCTCTCGCGCAGGATTTGCTGGGCACGGCGCAAATGGCCACCGAAAATCTGATCCAGCGCTACGTGCGGCCTGAACAAGTGAAGGGCCGCAGGCGCAAACCCTATAGTTATCGCCGCAGAGTGATCTACTTGTGAGGGGAAGAGCGGGCGGCTATTCGACGTCGAGCGTCACGGTGATCCCGCGCGAGGCGCCTTGTGTGGCGCCTTGCACGGTCATTTTGCTCGAGCCAACAGGCGTACCGGTCGTTCCGGTCACATCGTTGCTGTGACAACCGTCCAGAATTGCCGCAAAGCTCACGAGCAGAGCGAACGTCGACGCCAAGCGCAAGACTTGACTTCGCCGGCGAGGTACTGCAAACGCGAAAGCGAACAAAATAAACAGTACGAGCGCTGGAACGCCGACGCTGAGAATCAGCGCGGGATTGAGGCGTTTGCGCTGGCTCGTCGCCGGCCCCGATCGGCCGGGAGTTCCCGAGGCCGGCCCTCCGACGGTCAAATTCTTTGTGGCCTTCCGGGGACTCGTCTGGAAACTCACCGAAAACGGCACCGGCGTACCGGGAACCGTCACGTTTACTGAATTTCCGGGCGAAAAGGAGCACGTTGTCGCGGCCGGCATATTTCCAGGACAAACAAAATTTACGGTGCCCGTGAAAATATTATCGGGCACAACCTGCAAATTAAAAGTGCCCGCATCACCCGCGAGAACTGAAATCTCCGTCAGCTGTCCGCTCGCGAGGGTGATTTGATAGTCCTCGCCCGTTCCAGCAAGCGCCGAAACGAGCGGGGGCGCCGTACCGGCATAGGTTACGACGAGCGTAGCCGTGCGCGGACCCGCGGCCGTTGGCGCGAAACCGACGTTCAGCGTACAACTCGATCCGGCGTGCAACGTTGGCGTGCACGAGGTTGAAACAACGATGAAATCCGCGGGATTGATCCCGAGCGTCGTCCAGCTCAGGCTCGTAAGGTCTGCGTTGGTGTTGTTCGTCACCGTGAACGCGGCGGTAGGCGTTGTGCCGGCGAGCGGCTCGGCGCAGAAGTTCGTGTTCGTCACAAATCCCAGAGGCGGCGCGATCGCGGGGCAGGGAACTCCCGCCGGAGGCACGGGCGCCGGAGGCGGCGTGAGCGTCACGTTCGAGACGGGCTGGCCCAGCCCTTTGATTTCGATAATGCGGTTGCGACCCTGCTCTGCGATGAAAAGATTCCCGCTCGCGTCGAACGCAATTTCACCCGGCGCAGAGATGTCGGTCGCAGCCGTGGTGACGCGCCCTGAGACGGCGTCTATCCGGACGATCTTGTCGCCGGTTGGATCTGCCACAAAAAGATTGCTGCGTCCGTCCACGGCGATTCCCGAAGGGCACGGCTGTGTGCCACTGGCTGTCGATTTGCAAACGCTGCCGGCGGCGCTTGCCGCTGCCGTTGGAGATGGCGGCGCGGATTTTCCACCGATGAAGACTTTCCAGATTTCGCGCGTGCGAGCATCGATGTTCAACGCTGCGACCGTTTCGGGGGCGGCAACGAAAACGTGCTTACCATCGCCCGTCACAGTCACCAGCGCGGCTTGCTCGACGTGCGCCAGGACCTCCAGACGTCCAGGCGTCGCAGCAGTCGCATCGTGCAGTACGAGTACTGCGTTTGCTCCGGGGTCGGCAATATAGAGGTTGCCCACGCGATCGAGAGCGATTCCCATCGGCTCGACGAGATGGACGTTCTGCTGCGGACCCCATTTTCCAGCAACGCTGCGAATCACGGCCGCATCGCTCGCGACAGGGCCGGCAATCCGCCGAATGGTTGCGTTCCGCGTGTCGGCGATGAACATCGTGCCGTCCGCCGCAATCGCGACACCACTGCGCATGTACGGTGAATCGAGCTTCAAGTCGAGTTCCGCCGCCGTGGCCGCTCCACCATCACCCAGAGATCCGGTCGTGCCGCTTCCTGCCACGGCCGCCACTCGCGGACCGGAAGAAGCGGCAGCCGCGAAATTTAGGGACGCGAGCGTCAGCACCTGGTTCGGACGGTCCATCGCGGTGAAATAGATTTCGGCGGCTGCCGAGTCCTGACCAGTCGTGGGCGTCACTGCAAGAGATCGTGCGGCCAACCCGCTCGCCACAACAATCGGAGTGTTTGCTGCCGGACTGGCGGAAGCGCTCTGCGCCGCGAGTCTGGGAAGTGAATACGCTAGCACTGCCACACCGATCACTACCAGAGCACCAACGATTCGCAGTCGCCGCAAAACAATCTCCGTTTGAGTGCCCCGAAGTCGGGCCGAAGAGCCCAGATTCCGTAAGGGCTGCTTACAACTCGTGCGTTTGGATTCGCATGCAAGCGTTCGGGTTGCGTCGCAAAGCACAAATCATAGCACGACGCGTTTCGCTTTGTTGCACCGCCCCATCGGAGCGGCATCTCGTTACACGTGAGATTCGAGGAGGAAACATGGCACTCACATTTTCGCTGGTCGACACCTGGGATGATGGCAAGCGCATTCATGTGGCCGGCACGATCGCCGCTTCGGGGAATTACTCGGCGAATGGCGACACGCTCGACCTTTCGCAGTCGCCGGGCATCGTCTCCACGCAGCCGCCCATCAGTGGCGCGGCCTGGATGGACGGGATCGCCGGCTACGACTACGTCTTCATTCCCGGCGCCGCGATGAATTCAAACAAAGTAAAAATCTTTCAGCAGGGCGCAAGCGCCGGCGCATTTCCCGAGCTCGTCGCGGGCGCCTACCCCGGCGCGATCGCCGGTGACTCCATCACGTTTTACGGAATCTTCAAGAAGCTGCAGTAGGCGTTTCCTCTTTTCAGTAGCTGGCGCCTAATCATGGTTGGCCGCTTCCCGTTTTTTTTCACTCTGTGCCTCTGCGTCTCTGAGGCCGGAACTGCGAACGGACCTATGTCGATTGAAACTTTCTCGCCGCTGCCGCTTACGATTTTCGGAACCTGGGTCACGCTGCTCGACCCGTCCGACGTACCCGCGGGAATGTCGCCCGACGTCGCCGACGTGGATTTCTTTCCTGGCGGAGTGCGCACGCGCCCGGGTCTCGTCTCTCAGTTTCCGCCGCTGGGTGGCACGCCCACGGTGAATTCGCTGAAGACCTACATCACGACGAATCTCGTTCAGCGGCTCATCGTTCTCGATTCGCAGGGGACGATTTATAAGGAAACGTCGCCGGGTACGCTTTCCGTCGTCACGGCGGGGCTTGCGCCCAACCTTTCCTTTGATTCCACCACTCATTTCGGCCGCGAGTACATGGCTTTCTCGGACGGTCTCGTGGGCCACGATTTGCCGCGCCAATTCGACGATACGTTTTTCGATCGAGTGAGCCAGGTGGGCGCGGGCGAAGGCGCCGCGGTCGCAGATTCTGTAAACGCGGGAAACATTTCACCGGGCGTGCATCAATGCGCCGTCATCTTCGTCACCCGCCAGGGCTATTGGACAGCGCCGTCGCCGGTTACTTCCTGGGCCGCCGCCGGATCGAAAAAGGTGAGCGTCACAAATATTCCCACCGGGCCTTCGAACGTCGTCGAGCGATTGCTGGCATTCACAGCGGAAGGCGGCGCGAGTTTCTTCCATGTCCCGGCGTCGATGGTGGTCAACGACAACACGACCACGTCACTGGAAGTCGATTTCTCGGACACGATCCTGCTCAGCGGCGTCAGTATGGATTATCTCTTCGCGCAGATCGAATTGCCCGATCAACTGGGCGTGATCGACTACGCCGAACGCCTCTTCTGGTGGGGCGAACGCTCGAAAATGTCGAATTGGAATAATCTCTCCTTTGACGGAGGCTGGGACCCGGCCGTCAGCGGCCGTCCGCTCGGCTGGCAGCTCGATCCGACGAACGGAGCCGGCGGCAGCCGTGAATCGCTCGATGTCATCTGGGGCGACGCGTATCGAATCGCGGGCGACGGCACCACTCTGATTCGCGGATTGATTTCGCAGAATGCCGTTTCCGATACGGCGGGGAATCCGCTGCTCGCGAAGAACACGGATTATTCCGTCCGCGCTCGCATCAAGCGCAGTTTCAACCTCACGGCAGGCACGCTGCACATCAACGCCTTCAGCCCTACCCTGGGATTGATCGGCACGGGGCTTTCGGTCTCGGCGGCGCAGGCAACCACCGGCTACCAGGAATTCACCGCGGACCTATTCTCGCCGCAATCGTCGCTGCCTTCGGACCTTGTGCTGCAAGTCTATGGCGACGGCACGCCTGGCCCGGTCGGCGAGTCTTTTGTCGTCGATTGCATAGAGGTCTTCGAGACGAAAGCGGCGCAGAATGCATCGCTCGTTCGCGCCTCCGGTACGGACGAGCCCGAAGCGTACGACGGCGTGAGCGGCATCATGGAGATCGCCGCGAACAACGGGCAAGGAATTCGCGCCGCATTCAAGCTGCGCAACAATCTGTATTTTGCCAAAGAGCGCAGCCTGTACGTCACGGCCACGGATGGCGTGAACGAGCCGTCGCTCTGGAGCGTGGAGGAAGTTTCCAACGCCGTCGGCACTCCGTCGGCCCACGGAATTGGGTTTGGCGAGGAGTGGGTGGTGATTGCAGGACGATCGGGCCTTTACTATTTTGATGGTGGCGAGCCGGTAAAACTCTCGCAGGAAATTCAGCCCACGTGGGACGCGATCAACTGGCAATACAGCCAAAATATCTGGGTCCAGGTCGATACCCAACACAAACGGATTCTCGTCGGTGTGCCGATGGGAACAGCGACGCAGCCGAACGAAATCCTGATGCTCGACTTCACCGAGGGACTGCAAGATCCCCTCGTCGCCGTTTTTTCATCAGCCGAGCGTTCCCGCAAATGGGCGCCCTGGTTCATCGCCGCGAATTCCTGCGGCCTGATCGAACGTTCCACCGGAATCGCGCAAATCTTCTTCGGCTTCAATGACGGCAGCACGAAAATCCGCGCCCTCACGAAGGGACAATTCTCCGACGACGGCGTCGCTATCAATTCCTATTACACCACCGCATATCTATCCAGCACCGGTATCAGCGGCAGAAATCTCTTCGGGTATCTCACGGCATACGTGCAGGGTGCGGGTTCGCTTGCTCTTTCCGCATTTTCGCCAGGGGACGTCACGCTCACGCCTCTCGGCACATGGACGCTTGGTTCTCCCGCCGCGCGCGACATGGAGCAATTCACGAACGTGCTCTCCGAGCGCATCTCCGTACAACTCGGTACGAACGCCGTCGGCTCCTGGTTTTCGATCACGAAGCTCGTCCCGTGGGCCAAGCCCGACCCGTTCGCCGTCGTCCGCGGCACAAACTGACATCGCCACCCGCTTCAATAAGGCGCATCGGGATCGAATGATCGCCGAATGGCAACGCATAAGTCCTGCATGCGCGCGCCGGAAAGTTGCCTCGCCAATCGCTCGACGAGCCGCGACTTCGTCAGCGGTTGAATGAAATGCGCGCGCAAGCACGATCTCCTCGGCAGCCCGGTCTCCTGCGAATCGAGAATCATCGTGGTGGGGCCTTCGTGGAGTTTGCTGCTGAAGGGAACGATCAAAATGCTGCCAATTCCGGCGCGGTGGTTCCGTGCGTTGAGCGAAACCACAACTACCCAGTGGAGCGCGGGCGGCTCGCCGATATGGGCACTCCAGATTTCGCCGCGCGAGGGTATCGCGCTACTCATCGAGATTAATTTCCCCGGCGGCCTTCGAGGACGCTTCGGCAAGTTCGTTTTCCTCGCGGATCGCTTCTTGCGAAGCGTTTTCGTAGTAGGTCGCGGTGGCTGCCTCGAGGCGGGCCCGGTTGTCGGCGCGGCGAATTTCGTCGAGAACGTAGTCCAGCGCCTGTGCAAGATTTTCAGCTTTCCTCGAGCGAATCAAAGCGCGAAGAAACGCATAGCTTTCGGGTGAGATTGTTGTAGATATTTTCTTGCGGCGCGCCATCGACGAACTCCTAGATTGCTTGGAATCAGGCCATTACGTGCAAGCGAGCCTAGTGTATCACCTTCTCGTCGGATAAACAATCTGACGATTATCTGCCAAGCGGCAGATAATTTGTGGCTAGCTCGGAAAACCATTCCTCCGTGCTTCTGTGACTCGGGGGCCAAAATCCTATGCTGACCGTCCCGCAAATTGAATCGCTTCGCCGCACCAATCCGCAGCTCTACGAAGCACTGAAGCGCCTCGCGGAAGCTTCGCTGGGTCCTAATCAAGGCTGGAGCATCGACGATCAGATAACCGACGGGTCGCTCTTCGCGCGCGTCACCTCCGGTGCGCTCACGGCAGGGAAGATCGATCCCACAAAATCCGGCGTCCTGATGAAGGGTTCCGTTCCGCCCACGTGGTCCGGTTCGCTCACCTACGTCTCGACAACATCAAGCATCATGTGGACGTGGTCCGCTCTCACAATTCTTCGCGCGGACGGCTCTGCGACTACGATCCCGAACGGTTCACTGGCCGTTACGGGTCTGGCAGCCGGCACGACGTACTATTTTTATCCTTACTGGGATGACGTCGCGTTGGCAATCGGATGGGTCGCAGGCGGCGCGGGCTCCCCCGGAAACGCACAAGAGGCAAAGACGAACGCCGTGGCGCAGCAACAGTCACTGCAAAGCCGTGTTCCGCTCTCGCAAGGTGCGCTGGTTGCCGCTACCACGAGCTCGGGGACTGGCGGAGGCTCCGGCGGTGGCAGCGGAAGCTGTTTGCGTGCCGGCGCACTTGTGCTCACAAAAGAGCGCGGCACCGTCGCAATTGAGTCGTGCAGGGTCGGTGAACATTTGCGCTGCCCGGCGATCCTGCGCGCCACGGCGGGCATGAGCGCGCCGGAAATCGCCGCCGCCGCGATGGGCGCGCGAACGGAGGGCTGGACGCGCATCATTCGCCACGAAGTGCGCGATGCGGATACGTTTATCCGCCTGCATTTCTCGAACGCCGAAGTGCTCGACGTGACCCCGCATCACATCTTCACGCTCGCCGATGGTTCGCCCATGCGCGCGGAGCGCCTCTGCCTCAGCGACGTCTTCGTCGGCCGGTTCGGCCGCGTCACGCTCCAGCGAATCGAAACGATCGTCGAGGACGGCCGCAAAGTCACGATCAGCTGCGAGCCGAACCAGCAATTCTTCGCCGGCCGCTATGCCGCAAGCGTCCTCACTCACAATTACACCTTCAGCTCATGAGGTTCGAATGAACGGTCGCCGCTACTACATCACGACACTCGCCGACTGGCAGCGCCACGCCGCGCGCTTCACCAATTCGCACTGGCTCGCGCTTGCCGTCTCCGAAAACGCCACAGTCCCGCTTGGCGTCCCGCCCGATGTCTCAGTAGGGGCACGGCACGCCCTGCCCGAACGCCCAGATATCACGGCTGCGTCATCAAGCAGGGAATTGCCCGCCGTCGGCTGTGGGTTCGAACCCGCCGCGGATGGCCACGCCGTAGCACGAGCCATCGCAGTCTCCGCCGCCACTCCGATCCTCGTCCTCATCGAAGCCGACGAAGGCGTCCATCTCGCGCTCGAAGACGACGCTGCATTCGAGCCTCTGCCCCATCCGCTCACCCCGAAACCAATTTCCGTCGCGGCTCAATCAGCACTCGCATCGCACGGGGTTCCGCCAGGCGCGACAACATTCGACGCAACCGAAGCCGTAGCTCGCGCACATCCGCTCCTGCGCCACCGCGTTTTCTGATTTCATGCTCGTCCGCCAATTCAAGGAAACCGATCTGGACTCGCTCCGCCGCATCCACGCGCTGCAAGGCTCCGACTACCGGTTCCCGGATCTCGCCGATCCGATTTTCATTTCGAAGCTCGTCGTAGAGGACGGCGCAGGCACCCCAGTCATGGCCTCGCTCGCGCGGCTCACTTGCGAGATGTACTTGCTGGCGGATCCGGCCGCCGGCACGCCACGCGACCGCTACACCCGGCTCCTCGCGCTCCACGCCGCCGGCGAACGCGATCTTCTCGCCCGCGGCCTCGACGACGCACACGCTTGGCTCCCGCCGCAAATCGCGAACCGCTTCGGCCGCCGCCTCGAGGCTCTCGGCTGGCTTCGAGACAATGCGTGGGCGCCTTATTGCCGCCGCCTGTGCGAGAAATGCATTTGAGAATCTGCTACTCGCCGCAACAGGTAGCCGCTTCTGTCGCCGACGGCTAGTCACCCATTACGATCCAAAAGGAGTTTCCATGTCTCGAGGCGCGCAACATTCCACTCGCAAGCTCACCGATCAGCAGCTCGCGCAGCAGAATCAGCTCATCTCGCAATCGAATCAGGAAGGCTCGCAGGACCGCTCGCTACTCCTGCCCACCATTCAAAACCTGCTCACGAGTCCCGGTTACACTCCCGCCGAGCAATCGGCGATCACGCAACAGAGTATGGGTTCCGCAAACACGGCGTTCGACGCTCTCCGCGAGCGCGCCGCCAATCGGGCCGCTGCCACAAATGACACGGCGGCTGCTCCCGAACTCACCGCGCAGCTTGGCCGCGAACAGGCCCAAGCTCTCGCAAGCCAAGCCCAGCAGAACCAAATCGCGTTCGCGAATCAGAAAACGAAAGATCAACTCGCCGGCCTCAACGCGCTCGGCCAGACCTACGGCATCGACACGAATCTTCTCGGCCACGCGATGGGGATTCCTTCGCAACTGCTCGGCGTGCGCCAGCGTGCCTCCGGAGGCTCGTCAACCGGCGGCCTCGGCAGTCTTTTCGGTGTAGGCACCAGCATCGCTTCGCTTTTCGGCTAGCTGCCTGGGCCTGGTCAACGTGCCGCCGATGCTGAAACTCATCGAATCCAGCGCATGGCCATTCGCGATTACGTCTCTCGTTCAGTTCGTTCTCTTTGTTCGGTGGATCTATCGCCGCGTCCGCAACGAAGAGATCACTCGGGCGTTCGTCGAAGACATGGCCGCAAATCATCTCCCGCACATGTACGAGTTGCTGGGGAAGCTATGCGACAAGCAGGGAATTGACCGCGCTTCGGCGCCCCCCATTCGGTGGATCGATCTCAACGGTCACAGCAGCTAGCGTCCCGCCCGCGGCGCTTTCGAGATGGACCAAATGCCTGTCAATCCTGACCTCATCGCGCTAGCGCGTTTCGCAGCCGCCCGACACTCACTTGATCCTGCGCTCGTTAGCGCAGTCGTCGAGCAGGAATCCGCGTGGGATCCGAGCGCAATTCGCTACGAGCCTGAATTTCGCGCTCGTTATGTCGCGCCTCTCGGCCTGCCCGCCACCGAAGAAGTCGCCCGCTCGATTTCCTGGGGTCTGATGCAGGTGATGGGCCAGGTAGCGCGGGAGCACGGGTTTGCGGGAAAAAGCTTGGCCGCGCTCTGCGACCCTGCCAGGGGACTTGATATCGGCTGCGTAGTTCTCAGCTCGAAGCTTATTTCTGCGAGCGGAGACAACGCTCACGCGCTCAAGCTTTGGAACGGCGGAGCTAATCTCAAGTACGCTGACCAGGTTCTAGAGCGCCTTGCGCATTACCGTTGAGCCGGCGTCTATCCTGCAACCGCGCAGCCCAGGATTGGTAGCGGGCTTCGCGCACACTCCACATTTCTGAACCCGCGCGTATCACCAGCAGCTATCTCATAAGCGGTTTGCGTCAGAGCACGGCTTCGGCCGTGCCGAAAATCAGCAGCAGTTCAGGGTTTTAACCCCTGAGGTTCTCTGCCGGCGAACGGCACTTTTGCGGGACGCGTTCTGGACACTCGTCACCCATCACTGCATTTATGATTTGGGCTCTCGCTGATTTTCGTTCTTGGTGGTGTTCAGGCGCTCGACACCGGTGGATTCGGCTTCGCACTGCTTCGAACTCCGCGCCTCCATTGCCGGCCGTTCGCTCGGCGGATGACGGGCTACCAAGCGTGCGGCCAGCGGAGTGCGTCGCACGCACCACTTTCAGAGCAGGGAACGCAGTTTCACGTAGTCTTACAAATTTCGGTGACGTCAGATGAATTCTCACTTCGTTCGCGTCGAAAGGAGTTCGAAGAAATGAAAGTTCGCTCAGCACTTCTGTTTGTAGCGGTTCTGCTGGCTCTAGCGGCGCCAGCCCGCGCCCAGCATTCGGCCACGCTCACTTGGACCAACTCTGTTGACACTCCTCAAACCAACATCTACCGCAACCCAGGCCAGTGTCCGACCGGCTCACCCAGCGGATTCATCAAGCTCAACACCACAACCGTCACCGCCGGGACCTTCACCGATACCGCGCCGCTGATCGGATTCTCTTGCTACTACGTCACTGCCTTCGCCAACGGCCTCGAATCTGTGCCCTCCGCGCTCGTTCAGGTGTCTCTTCCGCCGGCTCCGCCCACCGCCCCCCAGGCGACCGCCAAATAGAATTTCAGACCTTCACCCGCACGCCCCACATCCCAATCTGTCGACCGCCGCCCAATCGGGTCGTCCAATCGCCCAACCCTACTCGCAACGCGATCCTACAGAATTCCGCCTTAGGTCCGCTAGGTCGGGCACTCGCGGCCCTGAGCGATCTGATATCGATGAAGGAAGTGCAAAATGACGCGCCGAACGATCGAGATTCTCGCCGTGTGCATCTCACTCCTGGTTGCCACTCTCGCGTTCCACGCCTGGCTCTCTTCGCACGATGACCAGCTCCGTCTCCAATCCACTCTCGCGTCGCAAAAGCTCGTCCTCGACGCAGCCGACGCTCGCGAACGCGATCGAAACGCCACTCTGAAAGACACCCTGGCCCAGATTGAATCTCTCAAACGCCAAGTTCAGACCCCCGAACAAATTCTGCGAGAGCTCCCGAAATACCTCCCACTTCCGCAGCCAATCACTCTGTCGAATGAATCGAGCGCGAACGCCCGAGCAAGCACACCACACACCGACCCCAATACCATCACTGAAGCCGCCACAAATTCGGGAGCCGATCAGCAGGGAACTCCAACCGCTCCGCAGAGGCTAGCTCCGATTGCGGCGCGGCAGGGAACTACCTCCTCCGCAAAGACGGCCTCCTCCGCGAAGACATGGTTGAATGCCCTGCTTCATCCGTCTCAACGAGGAGCCTTCGCGGGGGGCGCACCGAGCGCGACCCAGTCTGCGCTGCCGGGATCGGGACAACAGTCGTCGGTGCACCCAGGACAAACACCACAGTCCCAGCTCGGCAGCCGCGCCCCCGATGCACAACTCTCCTCCAACTCCTCGCCTCAGTCGCAAACAAGCCAAGACACCAACAACCGCGGCACCATCGCCCCAGCCGAAGCAACCCCGGCCCTGTCGATCCTTCCGGATCCAGCCCACGATGCTGGAACGGCCAATTTCCACGAGTCGAGTCCTCACGCAGCGGCGCAACCCCTCATTCCGCCCGCCACCGCGCCGACCTCATCTGCCGCCCAAATCCCCACAGCCGACCTCAAGCCTCTATTCGATTTCGTGCAGGAGTGTCGCACCTGCCAGATCCAACTCACAGCCGCAAAACAAGACGCAGCCGACAATGCCCAGAAAATCACCGCCCTAACCCGAGAGCGCGACGCAGCCGTCACCGCCGCAAAAGGCGGCACCCTCTGGCTCCGCCTACGCCGAAACTCCCACTGGCTAGCCATCGGTGCAGCCGTCTCCGCCGGGCTACTCTGCGCCGCCAGTCACTGCCGCTGACCAAACCTCACCGCCAAATGGGACACAGAAGATCCGGCGCCATTCCCAACGCCCAAGCAGATGCCCATTTCCTTTGAGCCTTGCACGCCGCTAATGAATATTATGTTAGCAGTGGCTGGCGGGTCTTGGCGGCTGGTGGGTCAGAGCGGTGGCGCTGAGGCGACTAGGAGGGTCACGTTCGGGCTTGCTACCGGACTATTAAGGAAAGATGGAGGCTGTGCGAGGGCGTCGGGGGGGAGGCGGAGGTAGGAGCGGATGCGGAGAGGGTGATTGTATATGTCCCGGCTGGGGTACCGGTTGCGCCGGTGTTGGTGGCTGTGGTTCCTTTTGCGCAGGCGAATGTGATCACGGTCAGGAGTAGGGCGATTGTTAGGGCGGCTGTGGCGAAGAGGAATTGCGAGTCGGTGGTTGCTGGGGCAATTTTGAGGTGACGGTGGAGACGGAACGCGCCATGCCCGTGCTGATGTTGGCATCCGTCGCGTTGGGTGTCGATGCTTGCGGCCGAGTTGGTCGCCCGCCGTTTGCCCCGGGGATGGAGGCCTCGCTTCACTGGTCTCGCTCGCGTCTGGCGGTGCCGCGTGGTTACGAGCGCGACGAAAATAGCTGCGGCAATGAGAACGAAGAAAGGCGCTGGGATCCTCGGCGACGGCGGATGGGGACCAAACGGGCCGGATGCGGTTAGGGTTGGTGGCGAAGTTGTGTGCGCGGATTGCGGACGGGCCGTGGTGGTGACGTTTACCTGGAACGGAGTGGAGGCGTTTGCGGCTACCGGTAGCATCGCGGGAGAGACGGAGCAGGCGGCTCCGGTGGGTCCGGCGGTTTCCCAACTGCATGTGAATGACACGGTGCCGGCGAACCCGTTCAGTGATTGGATATCGAGCTGGTAGGTGGCCGTTTGTCCGGCGGTGACTGTGGCGGATGTGGTGCCGAGGGTGGGAGGGTCGATTGCAAAATCCATGGCGGTGCCGGTGAGCGGTACGGATTGTGGAGAATCAGCGGCGTTATCTGTCAGCACGAGCACGGCGTTTCTCGCACCCGTCGCTGTAGGACTGAAGCTGATGCTTATAATGCAAGCCGCGCCGGGGGCGACAGTTCCCTTGCAGGCGTCGTGGTTGGCGGTGAAGTCGGTAGCGTTGGCGCCTGAAATTGTTGCGCCGGACACAACCAGAGCGCCGGTGCCGGAATTTGTGACGGTGATTTTGACTGAAGAAGAGACACCGACCAGCTGGCTTGCGAACGCAAGGCTGGAAGGCGAGAGTGAGACGGCTGATTGTGTCGCAACGCCCGTCAACGCGATTGCGTGCGGATTCCCTGCCGCGTCGTCAGCGATCACGAGCGAGGCAGCGCGGTTCCCTGCCGATAGCGGCTGAAACGTGAGGCCGATCACGCAATTGAGCGCAGGGCCCAGGCTGCGCGGGCAATTGTCTTTTTCACTGAAGTCCGTGGCGTTTGCGCCCGTGAACCCGATTTGATTGATGGATACTGCCGAGGCGCTGGTATTCGTGAGTGTGATGTTCTGCAACGCACTCGCAGTCCCGACGCTTTGGGGAGCGAAATTCATACTGATGGGCGAGATGGAGATCGTCGGCGCGGTCGCCGAGCCAGTCAGCGTGACGAGTTGCGGGCTGCCGGAGGCGTTATCGGTAAAGCTCAGGCTGGCGGTCTTCGCTCCGCCCGATTGCGGAGCAAAGTCGACTGTGACGGTGCAGGCGGATGCAATCGCAATCGTTCCACTGTTCAAGGGACAAGTTGTACCCGCCGCAACGATTGCAAAGCTCGCGGCGTCTGGCCCGCTGAATCCAACCTGCGTCAGCGCCAGCGCGGTGCTCCCGAGATTGTGGAGCGTCACCGACTGCGGACCGCTGACCGTGGCAACCGCCTGAACTCCAAACGTCAGCGATTGAGGCAATAGATTTGCGATCGGCGCAGCGGCTACGCCGGCGCCGGCAAGCGTGACGATCTGCTTCGCGCCCGTCAGGCCGCCGGAGTCGTCAATCACATCGATTTCTCCTTGATAGGGGCCCGTCCCAAGCGGCTCGAATACGACATTCACGCTGCACTCGCTGCCGGATGGAATCGGAACCGCCCCGCACGTGTCACCCTGAAGGCCGAATTGATTCGGATTGGCGCCGGCCTGGACGAGATTTGAGATGTGCAGGTCCTGATTGCCCTGATTTACGATTGTGATTTGCTGTGCGCGACTGGTTGAGCCCTCCGGCTGAGTGCCGAAATTGATGCTGGAAGTAGAAAGCGCTGCGAACGGACCACTGCCGATGCCAACGACGGCGAGGACCTGCGGGCTTCCGGGCGCGTCATCGGCGACAGTGACGAAAGCTTCCTGCGGACCGACGGCCGACGGCGTGAAGCCGACCTCGAAAGCGCACGATGCGCGCGGTTGAAGTTGAGTGCCGATACAAGGATCGGTGCCGACGAGCGAAAACGAAGAGCTATTCGGGCCGGTGATCGCGATGCTTGTGACGATCAACGGTGCATCACCGGTATTGAGAACATTGGCGAAAAGCGGCGGAATATTATTCGCGCCAACGGCCTGCGCGCCGAAATTGATCTTCAGAGCCGTGAAAGAAACGCTCGGTGAAGGCGTCGCATTCTCTTGATATGCCAGCACGAACGCATCGGCGGCTGGCGGTAGCTCCTGGCAACTCGCACAAATCAGTTGCAGTCCGTTGCCAGGGTCCCCTGAACGAGGAAAATCGGCGGCGGTTGACCGGCCCGCTACGTAGACGGTCCCTGCGTTGGTGGCGACAACCGCATTGCCGTCCGTAACGGCCTTTCCTCCAGGCGGCGCGGTGCCTGCGAGTGGCGTGGCGTAGAACAATGACGCGGGGCCGGACGACGTGGGATCGAGCTTTGCAACGAATGCGTCCCCATCTCCGTTAAAGGGCTGAAAATTATCCAGCCAGGGAAAGTCCCAAGAGGTAGTCTTGCCCGAAACGTACACCGCGTTGGGCGCCGCCACCGAGATGCTCAGCCCTGAATCCGATTGCGTGCCGCCGAGATAGCTGGAATACAGCAGAGAAGTCATCCCTGTGGTGGCGTCCTGAGCGATCGCGGCGACAAAAGCGTTCGCAGTTCCCTTTAATTTCGCTTGTGCGGCGGCAGAGGAGCCGTTCGTTGGAAAGTTCGTCGATTGCGTGGTGCCAGTGAGGTACGCGGTGGCCGGCATCGCCGCGCCGAGCGCGATTGCGAGAGCTTTATCGAGACCCGCACCACCGAGAAAGGTTCCATAGGCCAGATCGCTGGCACCGGTTCCTGACGGGCGGATCTTGATTACGAAGGCATCGAACGGGTCGCCAGCGTATGTGGTTTGGTACCCATTCAACGAAGGAAACGTTGCGCCCGGATTGGAGGTGAAGCCTGCGACGTAGGCATTTCCCCCGGCATCGACGGCCACTCCACCGATGCCGACCTGCGCGGCGAGGCCGAGGTAGGTGCAGTACTTCAGGTGCGGCGTCGCGCCGGTGACGACTGGCCGGATTACCCCGAGAAAGCCGTCACTCGTGCCGCCTCCACTCGCGGTTTGAAACGCCCCGGCCGTGACGGGCAAATCCGTCGAAGTGGTGTCCGAAGCAATAAAAATTTCGCCCGCCTGATCAAACGCGATACCGCCAGGGTTCTGCGTGGATTCCGCGCCACTGCCGCCGAAGAGCGTCGAATAAACGAGAGTGGCGCCCGTGGGGCCGAGTTCGGTGACTGCGATGTCGTTTGGGCCGGTGGTGAGGGTGCTCCCATCGCTGACGGGATAATCGGAAGAGGTGGTGGTGCCCGTAAGTGCGAGATTTCCGGACTTGTCGAGGGCGATCATGCCGCCGGCCTCTGCGCCGCTGCCGCCAATAAACGTGAGGTATTTGAGGGAACCCGGGCCGGCGATGGTGGGATCAATTTTGGCGACGAAGAAATCGGCGGAGCCGCCGCCGGGGCCGTTTTGCTTCGTCACGATTTCCCCAAACGTGGAAGCCGAGGCGGTGGTTCCTCCGACATATATCTTGCCCGAGGAATCGAGGGCGATGCTGTTGGCAGTGTCTTCACCGGTGCCGCCGTGAAACGTGGAGTATTTCACGGTGAGTAAAGGATCGATAACGAGCGTAGCGCCGGCGTGGCGCTCGTCGATGCGAAACCCGACCGAGCCATCCCGTTCGAGGACGTAGGAGCCGCCGATGGGCGACCGCGACGATGGCGAATGACCGGCGATGAATTTGGGAATCGCCAGTTCCCCGCTTTCAAATTCTTCGTAGAGAGCCGGCTTGCGCATTCGGATTCGTGTTGCACCCAACTGGAGCGATAGGTCACCCTCGGCATTCAAATGAACATCCTTCGCACCGGTGATCTTGATCCTCAAGTTTTTGACGTTTGCCCCGGGGGCGACCCGCAAGTCGAATTCGAGTTGCGCGTCGCGGCCGTAGGCGATCAGTTCAACGCCGGGAACCACGGCTCGTGCCTGCGCGCGCGCAAAGTGCGGGACGTGGGTGCGCCAGCGTTGGGGATTGTTGCCGATGAAATAGTTGCCCTCGGCGGGGAGTTTTTCGAGGCCGGACCATGCGATGGGGTGCGCTTTGCGAGTTGTGGCATCGGCGGAAGCATTCGCGGAGCGGGTGAATTCGAGGTGGACACGGGCGGGCTGGCCCCCTGGAATCGAACGGCGCGCGGACTCGAGGTCGATGCCGGTGCGTGTGAGAAACGTAGAGATTCGTTGCCCGCGCGCGAGAAATGCGATCTGCGGATCGGCTTGGCCGAGGTTGGCTTCGAAGGTGAGCGGGAGCGATAGCTGGGTGGAATGTTGTTCCCGGATTGGGAATCGAGCGTCAGGCGGATTTGATTGAACGGGTTCCTGTGCAGTTTGCTGCGTTTGCTCGAGGGTGCTGCGGGTCGTTCGGGCACGACATGTCGTGCCCCTACTGGAGAAGTGCGAAGGCTGGCTCGCGAAAAGGAATGTTGCAAAGAGTGTGAGTGCTGCGAGCGATAGAAGATAGCGTGGACTGCACATTCCGTTTAGGCCCTCCGCCGGAGACGAGAATTGCTTTCTCGCTCGGGATTGGGCAGCTCGAATGGCGCCGAGCCAGCTTGCGTTAGTTTGTTGCTAAAGGCGCCTGATAAGAGTGCGCGCGGAACTATCTGACGCCGCGGGCATTAGCGTCAATTCGCGGTGCTACCCAAAAGGGAGAGATGCCGTAGTAGAACTGCGGATCGGCCTACGTAGTTCTACGGATTGCTCGCCGATGGAAGCTCGAGCGGCTACTAAATCGCGAGTGGATCAATCCCCGTTTATGTAGAATCAGAGGATATGCCTTTCGATTCACAATTCGCCAAGGACGAATCGTCTGGCGCGACGACGCGCCGGGTTTTCCTCGGCATACTGGTTGCAGCCGTCTGCGGCCTGGGGCTACTTCGATTTAGAAAATCGGGTTCGCTCGCGGCCAAAACTGCGGCCGCAGGACCTCCACCGATCGTGGCGATCGTGGAATTTTCGGACAGAGGCGAGCGACTGGGTGTTGTTCAAGTACCCAAGATTGTGAAAAGCGATGACGAGTGGCGGAAACAGCTAAGCAGCGGCGCGTACTACATCACACGAAATGCGGAAACCGAAATTCCGTTCTCCGGCGAATACTGGAACCTGGACGACAAGGGCATCTTCCGCTGTGTTTGCTGCAACACAGCGCTGTTCAGCTCAGACACGAAATTTGCGCCGGGGACTGGCTGGCCCAGCTTCTGGGCGCCCATCGCGAAAGAGAATATCGACGAGGTCGAGGACCGCAGCCTCGGCGTTGCGAGGACGGCCGTATCCTGCCGGCGGTGCGATGGCCATCTGGGCCACGTGTTTGACGACGGACCGGAGCCGACCGGGCTGCGCTACTGCATGAATTCCGCGGCGTTACGATTCGTAAAAGTCGGATAGCGCGGAAATCCGGCAAACGCGAAGGGCAGCCGTTTAGTTGGGAACAATCACTTCGTATTGTTCGATTTTGCCGTCGGGCATCGCGTAGATCGATAGCTCGACCATCTTCTGCGCGAACTTCGCCTGATACTGCCGATAGTCCATGCCGCCGCGATGGCCGGTCCGCTGCAGCGTCAGCCCCTCGATCGTGCCCAGGGCGGTGAGGCTGGCGGAAAAATCCTTGACCGCGTCGTCGGTGAAATAGCTGCTGCCATTTTCGGTGAAGAGCGACCGGTCGATCTTTCCATGCTGCAAATCTTCGAGGATCTGCTGAGCCTGTTTCTGGTTACTCGCGGACTCCGCGTTATCGACGGCGAAGAGCGCTTTCGCGATTTGATTTCCGATTTCCGATGGCGCACCGGTCGAGTCCTGATTCGTCAGGACGACGATGGCGGCGCGATCGTCGGGAAACACGATGTTCTCGGAGGAGAACCCCGAAACTTCGCCGCCATGCTCGAGGATGCGGCGGCCTGAATTGGTGTCCACAAAAACTCCCAGGCCGTAGCGCACGCCGACTCCGTCCTTGCGGCGAAGCGCGGTTTGCATTTCCTTGTAAGTGGCGGGCTTCAGCAGGCGCTGCTCGAGCATGCCGATGTCCCATTTCGCCAGATCCTCAGCGGGCATGGCGAGTTCACCGGCAGCAAAGAGCCAGCCCTTCCCTTCTTTGGGCGCCACTCGAAGCGGGCCGAGCGCGTAACGCATGTAGCCCGTGGCATCGGTGTCGCCGAGCTTGTCCTGGTCGATATTCGCGACGCTCTCCATGCCCAGCGGCTTGAAAATATGTGCGCTCAGAAATTGCAGCAGCGGCGTGCCGCTCACTTTTTCGACGATCAATCCGGCGATGACGTAGTTGGTGTTGCTGTATTCCCATTTCGTGCCGGGATCGAAATCGAGCGGCTTGTGCGCCCAGATCTTCAGGATTTCTTCGGCGCTGATGGGATGGGTCATGAATGGCGGCACGTAGTCCTGCGGCCAGTAGTCCTGATAGCCGGAAGTGTGCGACAGGATTTCGCGGATGGTCACTTCATTGGCGCGGGTCAAAGTGGGCAGATATTTTCCGACCGGATCGTCGAGCGTGAGCTTGCCTTGATCGGCGAGCAGCAGGATCGCGGTAGCGGTGAACTGCTTGCTGATCGAGCCGATGCTGTAACGCATCGCGGGGCGCGCTGGGGTGCGAGGATCGACATGCGCATCGCCGTACGCCTGCAGGTAGGCGATCTGGCCGTCTTTCACGATGGCGACGGAAGCGCTGGGCACGCCGGTAGTGCGGAGAACGTCCTCGGCGGCGCGGTCGATTTTAGTTCGCGTCTCGGGGGAGAGCGCAGGCGCGGATTGAGAATGGGCGAGCGGAGCGCCCGCCATGCAAAGGATAAGGATGAACGCACTCGCCCACGGACCTGGCCTTGTGCGCGCTGATGGCACTCTCATGGAGCCTCCGCGTGAAAAAACGCAGGCGGGAGTCTAACACAAGCGCGCACTCGCTCCGCGATGCCGCCTTCAGGCTTTCTTGACGAGGCTTGAAATCAGCGTGATTAGAAAAAGGATCAGGAACAGATAGAACAGCAGCTTGGCAAGTCCTGCGGCCGCCACCATGATGCCGGCAAATCCGAGAATGCCGGCTACGATTGCGATGACCAGGAAAATTACCGCCCAGCGTAGCATGTGAAAGCTCCTTCGGGCCGATCGCACCGGCCGAGCGAATCCTTACCAGAGCGCGATCGGAATCCCGCGACTATTCGGTTCTGCCCTTGCAGCCGGGATGGGGGCACGTGCAGTTCACGTCCGGCGTCTTTTCCATGGCTTCACATTCGGTGCTGCAATACTTTCCATCGGTGACCTGGCAACTACAGATCGGGTGAGCGCATTTCCTGGGTGCCATTTTTCTTTTCTCCTCGGGTTGGAATTTTGCGGCGTTTCGTGCCGTCAGGTTATAGCAGGCCGGTGCGCCTGCACATACGGCAAAATCTGTACTACAGGCGCCCCATCAGAAACAAGATCAGGAGTATGAGCAGCACCAGACCCACCCCAGCGCTGGGGATATATCCCCAGGAGCGGCTGTGCGGCCAGCGCGGGATGCTGCCGATGAGGGCGATGACGAGCACAAGGGTCAAGGCAATGAACATGGTTGTGGCGCTCGTGGCGTTGGGGCCCGCGTTGCCGGACCGAAAGCACGGGGAGTGTACACGATTGCGCGCGGCTTCGGGCCGGAGATCTCGATTCGGCCGGTTGCGGGCAGCGCGTGCTGCTTAGATTGTGGGCGTGGCTTGCGGGGAGCGGGCTACGTGCGCGATGAAGCAGCCTGCTTCGCCGTGGCGGACGTGGATGTACTCGACGGCGGGATCCTGGAAAATTTTTGCGATGGCAGCTTCGGCCGCGCCGTCGTCTATTTTTTCGCGCGCGGCGATCCATCGGTTGCGGCCGTAGCCTTCGAGCATGAGCGGCAATGCGCGAAGAGTGTCCGGGAATTCGTTCGCCGCCGAGTAGGTGGCGCAAGGCGTTTCGTGGACGAAGATCGGGCCGGGCGAGGGATACGGATCGACGCCGTCGAAGGGATTGTAGGTGAACAGGATTCGGCGCTCTTGGCCGACTTCGAATGTTCGCAGGCATTGTCGGCACGGGCCGGTTCCTCCGGCTAATTCGGCGTGGGCTGGATGGCCGTATTGTGGAGACTTGAGCGTGGCGCGGGCGGAGCGCGAGATTGTTTCCGGGATGGCGCGGATGGTGAACTTGGTTTCTTTCATTGTGTGCCTCCTGATGGATTGACGTGGACAGCTTAGATG
>JBOGNA010000125.1:0-27181 GCA_050746925.1 Candidatus Acidiferrales bacterium | reverse complement strand
ATCCGCTGCTCGTCCACGTTCGTCCTTTTCCACGGCATCGTCTCCGGCCCCCCTGGCCGAAAACTCTAACCGAGGTGTAAAGGATGTCCCGGCAACGACTGTAAAGGATGTCATGGCACCGTACACTTCAGGCGGGCGCACTTGCTCCGGCCTCCACACCTCCGCTGTTCCGCCCAACAATTTGAAATTTCAAATTTTCAAATTTGAAATCGCCTTCCGGCTTCCCTGCCTCCGTGTCTCCCTGCCTCCGTGCCTCCGTGGCAACCCCCGCCCCTGCCTCCTAGCCCGCCGCCCTCCAAACGTCTATACTTACGCAGGCCAACATCTCCTTCTGGGCAGGTGACGGCATGGGCCTCCAAATCGCAGTCCGCCATTCCGGCGACGTCGCAATCCTCGACCTCCAGGGCCGCGCCACCATCGGTCCCACCAACGATTCTCTCAGCACCAACATCCGAAAATTAATCGACGGCGGCTCGCGCCAAATCCTCCTCAATCTCGAGGGCGTCTCCCAGTTCGACAGCTCCAGCATCAGCACCGTCGTCCGCGCCTTCGTCTCTCTCCGCAATCGCCAGGGCACCCTGAAACTGCTTCACCCGCGCGGCAACGTGAAACTCGTCCTCGAGATGCTCCGCCTCCTCAACGTAATCCCCCACTTCGACGACGAGCCCACAGCCATCGCCAGCTTCCAATCCCGCAAAGCCAGCTCCCCCTAACCCGCACCCGTATCTTTTGTACCGGCCGCCTTCAGCCGGGCGCCTTTGCCTTTGCCTTTCGTACCGCTTGCCGCGCCGCCTGCTGGCTCTTTTGCATTTCCTCCCCGCCTTTGCCCCAATCTGAAATCCAAAATTTCAAATTTCAAATCGCCTTTCTCCGACCCGCCCGCAATTGACCTCCCACCCCACCCGGAGTACTCTCCCGTCAGTTTCACTTTCGTCAAAAAATCGGCCCTTGCAGCAGAGTGCACTCCCAGGAGGCCACCCATGCCCCTCCCAGGCCGGCCAATGCTCCCGGCACAAATCCTCCTCCACGCCGTCCTAGCCTTCGCATTTCTCGTCATCGTCATGGTCATCGCCATCGCCGCGCCTATCCGCGCCCAGCAATCTCCGCCCACCCAACCCGCTCAGCCCTCCTCTTCCGCATTCCACGAAGACCTGCTCGCCGAAATTTCTCCCGGCGCCGAAGTAAAGCAAACCACCGTCTCCGATCACCATCTCGCCTGGGTCGAAAAGCAGGGCGACAAACGCACCGTCCGCCTCGACGGCAAGCAGCAAGGCGGCGCCTTCGACGAAATCAAATTCCTGGAATTTTCCCGCGACGAGTCCCACTTCGCTTTCTTCGGCAAGCGCTCTTCCGAATGGATCTTTGTCCTCGATGGCGAGGAACATCCAACCGGCTACACCCGCACCACCTCGATCTCATTCCAGCCGCAAGGCAAGTCCATCGCCTATTGCGCCTGTCGCGATAAAAAATGCCACCTCGTTGTTGACGGCGCCGAAACCGGCGCGGAATACGACGACATCTCCTACGCCCGATACAGCCCCGACGGAAAGCGCCTAGCCTTCACCGCCCGCCGCAGCAAGAAATGGGTCGCCGTCGTGGACGGCAAAGAACTCGCCCCCGAGTTCGACGACATCTGGTTTTCAAGCTTGGGCTTCAGCCGCGGCAGCGGCCGCTTCTTCGTTTCCGGCCGAATCAAAAATAACTGGCTCCACGCGGTGGACGGCGCATCCGGCCCGGGCTTTGAAGTCATCAGCTACATCGCGTTCAGTCGCGACGGCAGCCACTACGCCTACGCCGGCGCCAACGCCAAAGCCGGATTCAAGAAGCAGAAAATTCTCGGCGCGATGATTTTGGACGGCCAATCGGTCGGCAACTACGAAGGCAAAGGCATGATTGGCGAATGGTCCGCTCTCGGCGGCTCGCGTGAAATCATGGTCGGCGGCGTCCGCGATATCGACGCCGACTTTCACGGCGTCTCGACTCCCGAGTTCAATCCCGAAGGGAAACTTGTTTACGCTGCCCGCCGCGATAAGGGCGACGTCGCCGTCTTCGTCGGCCCCGACACCGGCCCCGGCTTCGACGAAATCCTCAGCCCCGTCATCTTCACTCAGGATTCGCAGCATTTCGCCTACGTCGCTCGTCAAAACGGCGACTTCGTGGAAGTCCGCGACAACAAGCCCGTCCGCACCGTCGCTTCCGGCAAGCACGGTGCCACCAGCGTCGGCTGGATCGCCATCAGCCTCGACGGCTCTCATCTCGCCTACGAAACCATCAGCGGCGGCCAGCAATTTCAAGCTGCTCACACCAAACGCGCTCTCCGCTCCGCCGTTCTCGACGGCCGCTCGGGCCAGGAATACAACGCTCTCGGCCTCTCCAGCTTCGATTTCGACCCCGAAGCCCGCCACTATTCCTACGAAGTGCTCGGCGCCGACGGCGACCGCGACCTCGTCAACGTCGACGGCCACGAAAGCCGCCTCTACGATTCCGTCGCCAACACCCACTACCTCCCCGACGCCAAAACAATCGCCTTCATAGCCCGCGACGCCTCTCGCTTCCTCCGCGTCACCTACTCCCTAGGCCCCTCAAATTCCGTCTCTCCACTCACTACAGCAATCAACACCTCCCCCGAGTAGGTGCGGCTCTAAGCCTGCCCGCCAATCTCAATGGCGGGCTTGCCCGCCAGATCCCTTGATTCTCTTCGCCTTTCGTACCGCTTGCCGCGCCGCCTGCTGGTGGGCCGGCTTCCAGCCGGCTCTTTTGCCTTTTCCTTCCGCCGTTGCCGGCGCCTTTGACTCTTCTTTCCGCCGTTGCCTCTGCCGTCATCTGAAATTTCAAATTTGAAATCGCCTTCGCTCCCGCTCTCCCCATCTTTCTCCTTCAGTAAAGGCGGGTCTAAGCTTGCCGCTCCGGCTTTCAGGCGGGACCCGCCCGCGCAGCCATTTCCACAGCTCCCTCCATCCTTGCCCACCCTCGGCCGTCCGCCGTTCGCTGTCATTCCGACCGTAGGGCCGGCTCGCTTTTCTTCCGTTCGCATAGCGAACGGGCCGGCCCGCAGTGGAGGAATCTCTCCCCGCCCTCGCCTCTCATTTCAAATCTGAAATTTCAAATTTGAAATTCCCGCCTTCATCGCGTTTGACGCCTCGCGTCCCCCTCGCCGCGATAACGCAAAGCAGCGGCATCCTTTCCTATCAAAGAAAAGTAAAGATTTTCGGCTGCGCCTCGCCTTCACACCGCGAAAATTTCAATTCCGCGTTCGCAGCCTCGCGCCCAAAAATTTCTCCAGCCCCAACCCCTGTGCTAGACTTTCCCAGGCAGTCCGGCAGTAAAGATTTTTTTTCTGCCGCGACTGCCAATCGGTGGAACTTCGGGCTCTGTGCAACGATTCCCCGTGAACCCCGCCAGGCCCGGAAGGGAGCAACGGTAACGGGTCAGCTTCGTGTGCCGCGGATCACCCGAAGTTCCTCCTTGCTCCAAGCCATTTGCAAGGGACCTGCCCTGAGGAGCTCTAAGCGCACGATGGACCATCGCTCGAAGCCTCGTAGGATCTCAGCGCACGCACCGAAGCTCTTCGCCGTAGGGGCACGGCACGCTTGCCGCGCCGCCTGCTGGCGGGCCGTGCCCTCTCGCGCCACCACCGCGCACGCGCCCGGCGCAATCACCGAACCACGAATTTCTTTCGGGAGGCGCGTTTCCAGCGCTCCAATTCACGAACCACGAATCACCAGTCACGAGTCACGGACCTTCCATGAGCTATAAAGTCATCGCTCGAAAATATCGCCCGCAAACGTTCACCGAGATCGTCGGGCAGCAGCACGTCACGCAAACCCTTGCCAACGCCATCAAATCCAATCGTGTCGCTCACGCCTACATCTTTTCCGGCGTTCGCGGCGTCGGCAAAACCACCACCGCCCGCATCCTCGCCAAAGCGCTCAACTGCGTAAAAGGTCCCACCGCCGAGCCCGACAACACCTGCGACTCCTGCCGCGAAATTTCCGCCGGCACATCGCTCGACGTCCTTGAAATCGACGCCGCCTCCAACCGCGGCATCGATCAAATCCGCGAGCTCCGCGAAATGGTCCGCTACGCACCCGCGTCGAGCCGCTACAAAGTCGTGATTCTCGACGAAGCGCACCAGCTCACCGACGAAGCCTCCAACGCCTTGCTCAAAACTCTCGAAGAGCCGCCCGAACGCGTCGTCTTCATCCTCGCCACCACCCGCTCCGAGGATCTCGTCGAAACCATTAAATCGCGCGCGCAGCTCTTCCAATTTCGCGCGCTCACGTTCAAAGAAATCGCCGGCGAAATCGAGCGCATCGCCAAATCTGAAAATCTCAAAATCGATTCGGGCGCCGTCGCCGTTCTCGCTCGCGCCGCCGAAGGCAGCCTTCGCGACGGCCTCTCGCTTCTCGAACAAGCCATCGCCTACTCTGGCGACGAGATCACAGACACGCAGGTCCGCGAGCTTCTCGGCGTCGTCGCCGAAAGCATTCTCGACGATCTTGTCGAAGCGATCGGCGGCAAATCCGCCGAGCGCGCTCTCACCCTCGTCCATCGCCTCATCGCCGACGGTCAAAATCTCCAGCACTTCTGCCGCGAATCGATTCGCCATTTCCGCAATCTTCTGGTCGCTCGCGTCTGTGGCGCCGATTCCGACCTCGTTGCGGCTCCTCCCGATGAGCGCCCGCGCCTCGCCGAGCAAGCCGCCCGTTTCACCGAAGAAGATCTCACTCGCTTCTTCCAAATCCTGCTTTCCACCGACGACGACCTCCGCCGCAAGCCCGACCCGCGTCTCCACCTCGAGCTCGGTCTTTTGCGCCTTGTCAACGCACAGCGCCTAGCGCCGCTCGAAGAAATTCTTGCAGAGCTGCGTGGAGAATCTCCTCGCGCCGCTGGCTCGTCATCCTTGCCGAGCGCAACCCCGGCACGCACGATGTCCGCGGCGCAATCCACCGCTCCATCGTCGTTCGCGTCCGCCGCCACCGCTGCCCGCATGGCGCCATCTCCGGCTCCCGCACCGCAATCAGCGCCGCCGGCGGCAGCTCCTTCCGCAACAAAATTGGCAGCTCTCGAACCGGCGCCCCTCGCAAATTTTCCGCCGGCTCGCGCCGTCGCCGCGCCAGTTCCTGCGCCCGTTCCGGCGTCCGCGCCGCGCATCGTCGCTCGCGCCGCCGAAGAAGAAACCGGCGGCCTTGCTTCCGCGCAAGTCGATGCGATCAAGGCTGCGTTGCAGAATCAGAAGTTTCTCTGGTCCATGGTCGAGCACGCCACGCGCTGGGAAATTGAAGGCGGTGAACTTCGTCTCTTCTTCCCCACCGAAAGCCGCGCTCTCGCCGAAATGTTGCAGTCGCGCGACCCGATGGAACGTTTGCGCACAGTCTTGAACCAAGTCGTCGGCCAGCCGCTCCGCGTGTGTGTTAAACTTGAATCAGGCCGCGCAGCCGTAGTGGGTC
The DNA here is from genome assembly GCA_050746925.1 of Candidatus Acidiferrales bacterium. GTDB lineage: Bacteria > Acidobacteriota > Terriglobia > Acidiferrales > UBA7541 > Palsa-295. The sequence goes on along the minus strand of JBOGNA010000125.1, from coordinate 21,731 downwards.
GTGCTTCTGAGTTGCGGGCTCGATTCGAAGAGGATCCGATCGTTAGGGCGATGCTGGAACGTTTCGGCGGCCAGATTTCCAAAATCAAGCGCCCGGGCGAGGAATGACCCATGGAAGTGAAAGCTCTGCAGCAAATGCTGTCTCAGTTCCGCCAGGTGCAGGAGACGCTCGAGAAGAAGATGGACGGGCTCGTCGTCGAAGCCTCGGCCGGCGGCGGAATGGTCACCGTGAAAATGAACGGCCAGAAGCAACTCACCGAAGTGCGCATCGAACCGGACACTTTCAAGAGTAAAGACCAGGAAATGCTGCAGGAGTTGGTTCTCGCCGCCGTGAACGAAGCTACGCGCTGTGTGGATGACGAGCTTTCCAAACAGGTGAAAGATCTCGCCGGCGGCATGCCCGGCATCATGGGCATGAAAATCCCTGGGCTCTTCTGATCCGGATGAAATTTCTAAGAGTCGGGCCCGCGAGTTCAGCTCCGATTCCCTTCTCGTCTTTTCCGGCAAAAAAATCTCTGGAACGGATCTTACATGCCTGATTTTGCGCCCTCCGTGAATCGGCTGATCGAAGAATTGAAGCGCCTTCCCGGCATCGGCCAGAAGACCGCCCAGCGCCTCGCCTTTCATCTGCTTCGCGCCGACCGCGAACAGGCTCTCGCGCTCTCCGAAGCGATTCGCGAAGCCAAAGAAAAAATCCGCGAATGCTCCGTCTGCAACAACATCACGGACGCCGATCCGTGCCTCTTCTGCACCGGCGCCACGCGCAACAAGGCGATCATCTGCGTGGTGGAGGAAGCCACGAACATTCAAGCCGTGGAAAAGACGCGCCAGTTCAGCGGCCTCTACCACGTTCTCGGCGGCGCGCTCTCTCCCCTGCAAGGCATCGGCCCCGACCAGCTGAAAATCAAAAGCCTGATCGAGCGCCTGAAAGGCGGCGCGGTGGAAGAAATTATCGTAGCTACGAATCCGACAGCCGAAGGCGAAGCCACCGCTGTGTATCTATCGAAGTTAATCAAGCCGCTCGGCGTTCACGTCACGCGCATCGCGATGGGAATTCCAGTCGGCTCCGATCTCGAATACGCCGACGAAGTCACGATGAGCAAAGCCATGGAAGGCCGCCGCGATCTCTGATCACCGCCGGCCTCGCGCGCTTGCTGCACGAAACTTTCCGAAAGCGCCCAAATGAATTCCTGCTCGCGCCTTCGAGAACTTGTCATTCTGAGGGCATCCGATCAGGATGGCCGAAGAATCTCAGCGTGGTTGTAGCGCCCACCGAAACCGAGGAGCAAGCGCTCCCAGGAAAGCGCTTTGCACTCTTATTCCTTCGCTCCGCCGCCCGACGGTTCTTGATTCCCCGGATCGTGCAGATCCAAGCCGTACTTCGGCTCGTCCTTCGTTCCGGTAATCTTGATGGGGATTTCCGTCATGCCATTCTTGCGGAAGAATGGATCGACCACTTTCAGGAAAACGGATTTCGTCCCCGTCACCGTCTGCGACAGCTTCGCGTTCATCCTCAATTTCCCGTGAAAGTCCAGCTGCCCGCTGTCCATGCTGTACGTTCCGGCCATCGAGAGCGACGCGCCCTCGACTCCAAAACTCAAATTTGAAAACTTCACCACGCCATTGGCCATCGTAAATTTCCCGCGAAACTCGGAAAGCTGCGTGCCCTCGGCGCCCAGCTGCGGCTTGCCCTGCGCCTTGTGGCTGAGCGTATCGATCTTGTCCTGGATCTCTTCGTTCGTGAAACGAATCTCGCCGATCGCAAACTGCCCATCGAGCGTCATCCGCTCGATCACATCTTCGTCGCTCTCCGGAATCAGGATCTTGGTATTCAGTTTTGCGGAGCCCGTCATCGAGGGCTTGTCGGCCTTGACCGCGAGCGTAAGCAGATCCTCCACGCGCGACTTCTGCGAAACGGCGTTCAGGTTCACCGTGCGCCCTTTGGCGGTGCTCAAGTCAACTACTTCGCCCTGCGCCACGATAATGGTGTTCAGAAATGTCGCCGTCACTTTCTTCAGGATCACATTGCCGTTCGTCCCGTCCACGATCGCCGAGTAATCGGTGTGAAGCGCCAGCGGATGGCTCGCCGTGCGTAATGCGAAGTCCGGCATGTCCGTCGCGCCTTCGACCTCCAGGTAGTCGAGCGGACCTTTGAATGTGCCCTGAGAAGAAAGGAATCCGGAAAGTCCTTTCAACGTGCGGAAATCGGCGTGGGAGAACGAGAATTTCGCGTCCACCGGAGTCGCACTCGGCTCCTCCGCATTCCACGGACCGAACAATCCAACGCAGTCGATTTCGCCCAGCGGTTTTGGATTCGTAAGGATCGCGTGAAAATGGGCCGGCTGGTCGAACCGGAAATTCTCGATATCGAGGTGATGAATCGAGAAAGGATTCGGCGTCTTCTTGGGATCTTTGGGTAGCGGCAAAAGAATCGCATCGTCGGCGAGAATTTCGTCGATCACCACTGGATATTTCGCCGCCAGGTCCGTATCCGTCGCGTGAAACAGATGCTGCCCGCCGGTTCCGCGCGGAGGCGTACGAATTTGCAGCCCCTCCAGGCGCACGCTGCTCACATTGATTTTCTTGCCGAGCAGCTTTAGAAGGCTCGCATCCAAGGTGAGCCGCCGAATCTCAACCAGCGGAGGAATGTCCGTTCGGCCGTTGTGCCGCAACACGACGCCCGTAACGACCACATGCACGTTCGGCCGCAGCGACACCTGGAAATCCTGAATCTCCACGTCGCTATGAAATCGAGTCTTCAAATACGCAATCGTCTGATTCCGGATGATTCGCTGCACCGGCCCGTGAAGGAAATACAGAGTGACAACCGCCGCCAGCACCAGCACGCCAACGATCGTGCCGAGAATGATCCACTTTCGCTTTGACACCTGGACGACGCCTCACTTTCCGGAAGGCCACAACCCAAGCAGGAGCGCTATTCTAGCGAAAGGATCGCGTAAATTGCTATCGAGCATATCGCTGAGCGCAGAGCCAGAAACGCTGTAGCCGCACCTTGCGCCAAATAGCCGCCGGGCGTATATCTGATTCTGGAAGAACTAGCCCGGAGGGCGCGATGCCATCATTGAACCAGTACATGGCGCAGTACGACCACGAGCACACCAACGCGTGGAACAAAGTAATGCACGCAGTCGGGATTCCCATCATCCTCGCGGGCATCGCGCTAGCCTGCTTCACGCACTGGCGGATCGGCCTGGCTTTGTTCATCGCGGGATGGGTTCTCCTCTTCGCCGGCCACCGGATCGAAGGCAACAAGCCGGCCTTCTTCCAGGGCCTCGTTTATTTCCTCGTGGGCCCGCTCTGGATCGCCAAGGAACTGAAGGACGCAGTCTTAGGCACCTCCCGCGGTTCCACGGCTACGCACTAGGGTCCCGCGGACGAGGCGCGGCCAAGCGTCGTAACGTCCAAGTTACCCTTTCGCACCAACCCGCCACTCCGTTCCACCGCGTTCTTTCAGAGTGCTACCCTTAGAAATTGCCCCCCGGAGGCTTGGGTGAACGAATCCGCACTGTCGAACGATCCCGGCACGCAGAAGCGCCGCAGCACGCGAATCGTGCAGGCTGTGCCACTCACGGTCACGGGTGTGGATGCGCTCGGGCAGCCGTTCAAGGAACGCACCACGACGGTGATGGTGAATTGCCACGGCTGTAAGTACCAATCAAAACACTACGTTCCCAAGAATTCGATGGTGAAGCTGGATATTCCCCGCCCGGAAGCGGGTCTGCCAGCCCATTCGGTACAGGGCCGAGTCGTTTGGGTGCAGCGTCCGCGCACGGTACGCGAGCTGTTTCAGATCGGTCTTGAATTCGAGACTCCCGCGAACGTCTGGGGCATCGCTTTTCCGCCCGATGACTGGGCCGCATCCATCGGTGGCAATAGCTCGGAAGGTTCGGCGGCAACCGAATTCGTGGTGGAGTTCGAGACCATTTCTGGCTCCGAGCAATCAGCTTCGCCCGCTTCGACTGCGCAGCCATCCACAGCTCCGACTGCGTCTGCTGCTCCAGCAGCCTCGACTCCCGGACAGGGTTCCTCACAAACACCCGCACAAACGCCGACAAACCTGCCCGTCGCCGACAGCAAGATTCACGTGGTGCCCGCTTCCTCGCCCGAATCGCAAGCGACGATTGCGCGGCACATGGCGAAGATGGTGACGGAAGCGAAGGAAAACCTCGACAAGTCGCTGCGCAAGGGCGCGGAGACGGCGATCGCCGAGGAAATGACGATCGTGCGCCAGCAGCTCGACGTGCAGCTCCATGAAGCGGTCGAGAAGGCAATCAAGGTTTCGATGGAGCGGGTTTCCGAGTCGTCGGTAAAGAAGGTGGTTCAGGAGGCGGCGCAACGGACGGCATCGATTGTCGAAGAAGCACGCAAAGCAACGGAAGTGAGCGCGGAGCATCTCGACGCGAAAGTTCGGAACGCAGTGCAGGAAGCGGTGAGCACGGTCGCCGAGCAGGCTGCGCGCGAGGCCGCACAGCAAGCAACAACGCAGAACCTGAAGAGCGCGGTGGAAGAGGCGGTGGAACGAGCGATCAGCACGCGGCAAGCGTCCTCACCGTCGCTCGATATTTTGTCGTCGCCGGAATCGGCGCAAAAGCACCTTGATGATTGGCGAAAGAGCCTGGAAGACACCGCGCAGAATATTCGCAGCCAGACGGTGGAGAAGGCCAACGCCGAGGTGACGGAAGTGAACCGGCGCTGGCAAGAAGCGTTCGATGCCGCCCTGGCCGGCGCGTCGGAAAAACTGGGCACGCAGCTCAACGATGCTTCGAAGGCAGCCGTCGAACAGGCGCAACAGGACATCGATTCGAGGAAAGCGAGCCTGCGGACGTCTCTCGATGAGGTGGTCGCCGGAGCCCACTCAAATGTTGAGTCGCTGAAATCGAGCCTTGAGCAGGAACGGGCGCGCACGGAAGAAACAAAGAGGGACCTCGAAGAAGCTGCGCGGACCACTGCCGAATCACTCAAGGCGACTTTGGAGCAAGAACGAGCGCGGGCGGAAGAAGCAAAATCGCGCCTCGAATCGGCCGCTCGGTCAATGCTGGAAACGACCCAGCAGCGGCTCGACGGCATCCTTGCTGAGAAGTACGGCGAAATTGGGCGCAAGGCAGACCAGGCAATTTCCGAGCGAGCCGAGCAGATCGAGCCGACGCTCGAAGCCGCGGCACAAAAAGTGGTTCAACGACTGACCGGCGAACTCGACCGGGATCTCGCTTCGAAGGTGGGCGATGCACACGGAGTAATTTCCCAACTTTCGAGCGCCGAAGAACGAGCCGCCGAAACGCAGACGGCGCTGATCGAGCAGATCCAACAGATCGCCGAACAGGCCGGCCAGCTGAAGGATGCGGCGCACGGGCATGTGGAGGAAGTCTCCGAGCACGCCGCCAAAATTCACCATTCGCTCAACGAACGAGCGATGGAAGTGGCGGAACAATCGGCGCAGTTCCGGAGCAGCGTGCTCGAGCAGTTCGAGCAGATTTCCCAGCACGCCACGCAAGTGCAAGACACGGTGCGTGAGAGCGCCCGGAAAGCCTCCGAGCAGGCGGTGGAGGAATCGCTCGAACGGCTGCGGCAGGAGACGGCAAAGCTGCCGGCCGAAGTGGAGCAGGCGAGCCGAGAGGTTGTGGCGAGGCTAACGGAAGAGATCGAGCGCAAAGGAACCGAGGCCGAGCACAGCACGTATGAAGCGCTGCTGAAAGCGTCCGAGTGGTATCAGAAAAAGGCGCAGACCACCATGCAGACGTCGATGGAGCGCGCGGTGGACCAAGCGACGACCTCGCTCCGCGACCGGGCGGCGGAAACCTCGCGCTTGCTTGCTTCCGAACTCGATCACTACCGGCGGACGTACGTGGAGCACAGCCAGGCACAAATCGAAGACGCCGCGAAGGAAGTAGTCGGCCGGGAGCGCAACAAGCTGGGCGAAAACGCCGAAATTGCCGCGGCCAGTTTTGCAAACCAGGTGAATCGCGTCACGCTGGAATCGCTGAAACGGTTTGAGGAGACGTCGCGAGACGCGCTCGAAAAAGCGCGCTCGGACATGGAGTTCAATCGCGAAGGCTCGCTCGCAGAATTTCAATCGAAGCTCGACGATCGGATGCTGGACGGCGTGGAACAGGCGCGCGTCTATCTGCAGTCGCAGCTGATGCCGCTCGTCGAAACCTGGCAGGCGCAACAGGAAGCGGAGAAAAAGGCGTGGATGGAGGAGTTGAAGAAATCCACCGACGATTCCATCGAGCAGTACAAGGGGCGCCTGGAAAACGCGTCGAATTCCTGGCTGCTGGCTTCGGCCACGACGCTTGGGCAGCATTCGCAGACCGTGCTCGATACGATTGCGAAGGCGGCGGAAAAGCGCCTGCGCGATACTTGTTCCGACGTGCTTTCGGGCATGGGCGACACGTTGAAGAATCGATTGCTCGGCCTTTCCGCCGATTTCGGGTCGAGCGAGGAAGACGACGAATCACCGAAGCCGAAGAAGTAGCTGCAGCCCTCCGAATTTTCCCCGTCTGCGATCCGATCCGAATTTCGGCCTCTGCGCCGATGCCGGTATAATGGCCGGGCCATGTCCAATCAGGCTTACTTGAGCATCTGGTGCAAGGATTTTTCCGAGCCGCGCATTCTGGAGCAGTTCGGCGCACTGCTCGCGACAGTTCCCTTCTCAGCGACCGCGCCCGGATTCAGTTATCTGGTGGTCCGCGCGGTGGACGCCACGGAATCGCCGGTCCTGGAGCAGGATTTGCGCTCGGTGCCGCTCGATGCGAACGGCGTGATCGAGATCGCGAAGGATCACCAGAACAGCGATTGCGCGTACGAAGTGCGGTCGAGCTGGGACCTCTGGACGTTCGACGATGCGGTGGCGCGCTGGCAACTGCAGCCGCAGCCGCTGGCGCTCTTCAGCCACGGCGAAGATTATGACGAGGGGTTCTGGCACGAATTCGGCCACCTGGAGGTGGATCTGGGCTTCGAGCATTTCTTCACCGGGCACGCCGGCCTGCTGGGATTCCGGCAGACGGCGAAAGCGCCTCCGCAAAGCCCGGAGGAAGCGCGGTTTCTGACGGCGATGGAGCGGCCCGAGAATCTGCGGAACTACCAGGAAAAAACCACCGAGAATATTCGCAGACTCTTCGAGTGGGTCCGGCGCATCGAAAAGGCTGTGCCCGTGGAGCGGCTGAAACTGTGGTCGGAGGGCGAGGAAAATTTCGAAGCGCGCATTGAGGAAATTCTGGCGGCTCGTTCGGCATGAGCGACCATCGCTGCTGGGCGAGCACGCGGCACAACACACCTCTGGAATTTTTCGCCGATGCGAATCATCGAAGTTACAATCGCCGGCACATGAAAACACTCGCTGTGATCGCCACCGCCGCGTTCGTAGCGCTCGGCGGCGTGGGGTGCGACAGGTCGTTTATGTCGTCCTCGGTGGAATCGACGAAGAACGGCACCGCGAAACCGGCAGTCCCGGCAAAACCAGCAACTCCGCCGGATATTCAGGCTGCGGCGCAAGCGGCGCTGGGTTCGGAGACGGAAGTGCTCGCGTTTGGAGACCTGTCGAAGAATGGCAAGCAAGGAGTGTTCGCGGTGAACCGGCTGAAGTCAACTCCGCAGGGAGTAATGCCGGGAACGCTGGTGAGCCGTGCGGTGGTGCTCGAAAATGACGACGGCAAGTGGAAAGAAGTGTTCCGCTGCGACGAGCACTTGCAGAACCCAAAGGGCTACCTGGGCGGAACACCGATTGCACCGGTTCCTGCGTGGCGCATTCAGTTCGAGCAGCACGACGATAAAGGACTGGCGATGTACTTCACGCCGCTGGCCAAGCCTGTGGGCGGATACATCGCGACTACGGGCGTGCGCTGGAATCCCGAGTTGAAGCTCTACGAATCGCTCGACCGCACCTACGAACATTTTCTCGGCGAAACTCGGAATCTTGAATCACCGGAGATGCAGGTCCACTAATGAACGCGATTGCACAACCTGTCACCGCTACCGTGCGCCCGGCGAAAAAACCGTCCGGCTGGCAGAATCTGAGGCCGCTACTGCCGTACGTGGCGCGCTATAAGGGCATGGTGACTCTGGGGCTGCTTCTCGACGCGCTGATGGGAATTGTCGGAGCACTGCCGCTATTGATTCAAGGAATCATCGCTGACTGCCTCAACGGACTCCCGCAACCCCTTACGAACCTCACCGGTAGCGCCCGGGCGACCTTGTCGCCGTTCTTAAGCTTTTACGCTCCGCTCAGCCGACACGCACTGGCGCTCTATTGCTGGACGATCGTGATCGCGATGCTGACGAAGGGAATCTTTTCGTTCTGGACGCGGTGGATTCTGATCGGTGTGTCGCGGGAAATCGAGTTTGACCTGCGAAACGATCTGTTCGACCGGTTCGTCCGGCTGGATCCGGAATTTTACGTAGCGAATCGCACGGGCGATTTGATGTCGCGCGCGACGAACGATTTGAACGCCGTCCGGATGGTGTTAGGTCCGGGCATCATGTACACCGCGACCACGATTGCGACGTCGGTGGTGGCGTTGTATTTCATGATCCGGCTTTCCCCCTCGCTGACGCTGTGGGTGCTTTCGCCCGTTCCGGTGGTGGTCTTGGCCGTGTATTACTTCGGCCAGACAATTCATCGCCTTTCCGAGAAGATTCAGGCGGCCCTGGGAGCGCTTTCGACGCGCGTGCAGGAAAATCTCACCGGGGTACGCGTGGTCCGGGCGTATGCGCAAGAGAAATCCGAGATCGCGCTATTCGAAGCAGCGAACCGCGATTACGTGGACCGCAATATCCAGCTGATCGGCACATGGAGCCTTTTCTTTCCGGCGTTGACCGCGCTGATCGGTGTGAGCTTTGTGGTCCTGCTCGGCCGCGGCGGAATGCAGGTAATCGATCAGAAGATTTCGCTCGGCACGTTGGTGTCTTTTTTCGCTTTTCTGGGCATTTTGATATTCCCGATCATCGCGCTGGGATGGGTGACGAATATCTTCCAGCGCGGCGCCGCTTCCATGGGGCGCTTGATGTATGTCCTCCGCGCTGAGCCGAACATTCGCGATACCGAACTGCTGACGCCGAACGCGGCGGGCTCGAACGGACATTCAAACTCGGCGGGCGCGGATACCGGCACCACCGACGGTTCGGACGGCGCGGCATCCATCCGCGGCGATGTGGAATTTCGAGATTTGACATTCGCCTATCCATCGGCAGGCGGCAACCCGCCCAATGAACCGGTACTGCACGATATCTCGTTGCACGTCCCCGCCGGTTCTACATTGGCGATTGTGGGGCCGACAGGAAGCGGCAAATCGACACTGGCCGCACTGATCGCGCGCTTGTGGGAAGCTCCGCCCGGAACCGTGCTGATCGACGGACGGTCGATTCGGGACTATCCCGTGGCGGAACTGCGCCGCGCGATCGGGTTCGTCCCGCAAGACACCTATCTATTCAGCGAAACGATTCGCGAAAACATAGGGTTCGGCGTGGACAACGCCATGGACGAGCACGTGCTCGAGGCCGCGGAGATTGCCAGCATCTCCGATGAGATTCAAAGCTTTCCGGAGCGCTTTACCACAATTTTGGGTGAACGCGGCATCACGCTCTCCGGCGGCCAGCGACAACGAACGTCGCTCGCGCGCGCCGTCGTGCGGAAACCTAGGATCCTGATTCTTGACGACTCGCTTTCGAGCGTGGATACCTCCACGGAAGAGCGAATCTTGAACCGTCTGCAATCCGTGATGCAGGAGCGAACGACGATTCTCGTGTCGCACCGCATCTCCACCGTGAAGGACGCCGATCAAATCGTGGTGCTTCGCGATGGACGAATCATCGAACGAGGCACACACGACGAATTATTGGCGCTCGGCGGCTACTACGCCGACCTGAATCAGAAACAGCTTTTGGAAGCAGAGTTGGAACGCGAATGAGCGACTTTCGGGAAGAAGAGAAGCTCGGCAAGCTCTACGACACGCGGCTGACGCAGCGGCTGATGAAGTATCTGCGGCCGTACCGCTGGCAGGTCTTCTTCGCGGTGGCGATGAGCCTGGCTGTGGCGGCGATGGAGATCGTGGGGCCGTTTCTATTCGGGCGCGGCGTGGATCGATTCATTCTGCCCGGCGTGAGGGGAGAAATCGCACGAAAAGCGGCGTTGATGGGGCTCGGCGCGATCGTGCTTGCCTACCTCGGATCGCTTGCGGCGAGCTTCGCGCTTCAGTATCTGCAGATGCGCATCATGCAGTCCGTCGGGCAGAAGACGATGTACGACCTGCGCAAGGAAATTTTCGAGCACTTGCAGCGCCTGCCGATGCGCTTCTTCGATCACACGCCTGTCGGCCGGCTGGTGACGCGCGCGACGACAGACGTGGATGCGCTGAACGACCTTTTTGCTTCGGGCGTCGCGGCAATGCTGAATGATTTCGTGTTGCTGATCGGACTCGCGGTGTTTCTAATTCGGTGGCACCCGGTGCTGGGGCTGGTGACGCTGTCGCCGCTTCCGTTCATGATCCTGCTGACGTATTTCTTCCGCAATCACGTGCGCAACGCGAACCGGAATATTCGAACCGCGATCGCGCGCATCAACGGATTTCTGCAGGAACAGATCAGCGGCATGTCGGTGGTGCAGCTGTTCAATCGCGAGCGCAAGTCGCGCGCCCAATTCGCCGAGCTGAACCGCATGCACATGGAAGCGTACAAGGACGCGATTGACGCTTTCTCATATTTCTATCCGACGGTGGAATTGCTGAGCATGTCCGGCGTGGCGCTGCTCTACTGGGTGGGCGGCATCCGCGTGATTGCCGCGACGTTCACGCTTGGCGTGCTGATCACGTTCATTCAGTACGCGCAGCGCTTTTTCCGGCCCATTCAGGACTTGAGTGAAAAATTCAATATCCTGCAGGCGGCGATGGCTGCATCGGAACGAATTTTCGGGTTGCTCGATGAGCCGATTACGATTGCGTCGGCGGAGCATACACGCGCGCTTGCCGCTCCGCGCGGGGAAATCGAGTTTCGCAACGTGTGGTTTGCGTACAACGGCGGCGCGAATCCAAAGGAAGAGGATTGGGTGCTCCGCGACGTGTCGTTCCGCGTGGAGCCGGGGCAGACGCTCGCGATCGTGGGGCACACGGGCGCGGGCAAAACCACGATCATTCAACTGCTGCTGCGATTCTACGACGTGCAGCGCGGCGAAATTCTGCTCGACGGCGTGAACATTCGCGAACTCGATCTGCAAACTCTCCGGAAGCTATTCGGAATCGTGCTGCAGGACCCGTTCCTGTTCACGGGCACGCTCGAGTCGAACGTCAAACTCGGCACCGAAACGATCGACCGGGCCGCCACCGAGCGGGCTTTGCAGGAGGTGGGACTCGGTCCGTTTATCGAGTCGCTCGCGCAGGGCGTCGAGACGCCCGTCAATGAGCGGGGCTCGACGCTTTCCGTTGGCCAGCGGCAACTGGTGAGTTTCGCGCGCGCGCTGGCGCACGATCCGAAGTTCATGATTCTGGACGAAGCCACTTCGAGCGTCGATACGAAGACCGAACTGCTGATACGCGAGGCTCTCGACCGGTTGCTCGAGGGGCGCACGGCGGTGGTGATCGCGCATCGCTTGAGCACGATTCAACACGCGGACCGGATTCTCGTGTTTCACAAGGGACGGCTGCGCGAACAGGGCTCGCATCAGGAGCTCCTGGCGTTGCGCGGAATTTACTATCGCTTGTATCAGCTGCAATACAAGGAGCAGGAACTTTTGTTGCCTATTCCCGGCGCCGGGTCGTCCGGATTCTCGCATCCGCTTCCAGCCGACGATTGACGATGACCGGCGCGGCAACGCGGGTCGTGCTTTCCCCACCAGTCTTTCATTCGCGCTTCACGCTAAGGCTGCTCTGCGGGCATAGGCGATGAGCGCGCCCGAGATTCTGATTTCCGCAGGTGAAGCCTCGAGTGATATGTACGCCGCGCGGCTTGCCGCCGCCCTGCGCGCGCGGACCGGCGCCCACATATTCGGGATGGGCGGACCGAGGATGGCCGAAACGGGCGTCGAAGTGATCGTCGATTACCATCGAGTGGCAGTCGTTGGAATCTCTGAAGTGCTGCACAAGATTCCCACCGTTATCGGCGTGCAGCGCAGCCTGGCACGCGAAGCCGCACGAAGGCGCGCATCGCTCGCGATCCTGGTGGATTCGCCGGGAACGCATCTCGGTGTGGCTCGGCGCCTGAAACAGAGCGGCATCCGCACCGGATATTTCATTGGGCCACAGGTGTGGGCGTGGCGGGCGGGGCGCGTCGAAACGATCAAGCGGCTTGTCGAACGAATCGTGGTGATCTTCCCGTTCGAAGAGAAAATCTACCGCGACGCGGGAGTGCCGGTGAATTTCGTCGGCCACCCGCTCGTGGATGTCGTGCGCGCATCCGCGACGCGAGAGGAGTTTGCGTCGCGCCACGGACTCGACCCCAGGCGCCCGATCGTGACGCTTCTGCCGGGAAGCCGGCGCAACGAAATCGCGCAGCACTATCCCCGGATCATGGAAGCTTGCGAACGACTCGCACGAGAAGCGCCGGCCGGCGGCGCGATTCAGTTCGTCCTGGCGGCCGCACCGTCGCTCGGACACGAACTTTTCGCACAACATGCCCGATCCGATGTCTCCGTGACCCGCGTCGAAGGAGCGACCTATGACGCACTTGCGGCCGCCGATTGCGCCATCGTCGCGAGCGGCACCGCCACCGTGGAAGCAGCGTTGCTCGGGACGCCGATGGTCGTGGTGTATCGCGTCAGCCCCGCCAGCGCGTTCGTACTGCGCCGGATGGTGCGCTCACCTTTCATCGCCATGGTGAATCTGATTGCCGGGCGCCGCGCGGTGCCCGAGCTGATTCAGGACCAGTTCACCCCTGCGGCGGTCGAAAGGGAGGTTCGCACCCTTCTTGATTCGGAACCTGCGCGGGAAGAAATGAAAGCGGGCCTGGCTGACGTACGGGCAAAGCTAGGTGCCGGAGGGGCCGTGGAGCGTGCCGCGGACATTTTCGCGGGGATGTTGTAATCTTTGTGGATAGGCAACTATGCCTGCCCGATTGGTATCTTACATACGCAGGACCAACGAACTGTTCGAGAGAGGCTTTTTCTTGTTCACAATCCATCGACTCGCTGCTCTACTAGCCGCCTCACTTGCCATTTCCAGCTCGGTCCTGGCGCAGTCGCCTCGCACTTTTCCTTTCCGTGCGACGAATTACTACGTCGAGGTGATTCTCCATCCCGACGACCAGACCATCACTGCTTCCGTGAAGGTGGCCTTTGTAGCCGATCAGGTGTCAAAGACCGTCGTCGTCGAGTTGCATCCCGACCTTAAGATCGCCACCGTTCATGAACCGAATGGCAAGCCGCTTGAGTTTAGCCGCGATACCAGCTCGCCGCTCCTGATCACCGTGGGGCTGCCGGAACCGGCCACGCCCGGCAAGCACGTGACCTTGCTGTTCGAGTATGCAGGCCCCATTTCGAGCGAGGATGACAGCCCTACCAAGGGTGTGCGCTTCGCGAATATCGACAAGACTTCCGCTTACCTTTTGTTGCCGGCGCGCTGGTTTCCGCTCACGAATTTTCCCTCGAATCGTTACACAGGAACCTTTCGGCTGATTGTGCCGGATAGCTTTGTTGTGGTCGGCACCGGAAAGAGCGATCCACCCACGGCGCAGCCCGCTCTCGGACGCAGCGACACGCCAAAATTTTCCTATACCTTTCACTGCGATACTCCCGGGCCGGTGGGAACGTTTGTCGCTGGCGCCTTGCAGCTCTCGCCGGTGCAAGTGGAAGGGTTGAGCGCTTCTGTTTATACTCCGCCCGCGCAAGCGCCCACTGCGAAAACCTACGCGACGTCCCTCGCGCATATCGTCCCGTACTTTTCCGCTTCGTTCGGTCCGCTCGAAGCGGCGCCAACATGGACGATCGCACAATTGCCGGACGGGACCCTGCAAGGCTATGCGGCTCCCGGTTTGCTTTTGATCAGCGCACGGCAATGGAACGCGCGGGGCAACGATCGTTTGCTTTCGCAGCTCGCCGCGCAGCAATGGTGGGGCGAACGCGTGATGCCCGCAACGCTGGCGGATTTGTGGCTCACCGACGGGCTCTCGCGCTACTCCGAGGCGATGTACGCCGAAATGTCGGATGGGGTCGCAGGCTTGCATAAGGCGCTCGAGGATTTTGCGGTGGGCGCGCTGATGTATGAGGATACGGCGCCGATCGCGCAGTCGCAGCGCCTCGCGACGTTCTCGAATGAATACCGCTCCGTCGTTTCCGATAAGGGCGCGCTCGTCTTCCACATGCTGCGCACGGAATTGGGAGATGACGCGTTCACCTCGCTGCTGAGCGATTTCTACAAGAAACACGAAGGCAAGACGGCGACGATTGCGGAATTCGAAGCGATGGCAAAAACGAAGGCGCCGCCTCCTGTGAAAGGGCAGCCGCCGATCAATCTCGTTTCGTTCTTCGCGCAATGGCTAAATTCCACCGGCATACCGGAATTCAAGCTCGAGTACATCACCTACCGCACCGCAAAGGGATTCAAAGTCGTGGGGAAAATTCACCAGGATCTCGATACGTTCCGCATGCCGGTCGAGATCCGCGTCGATACGGAAGGAAATCCGGAGTTCAAAAAGCTGCTCGTTAGTGGCACAACTTCCGATTTCATCATTGAGACGTTCGGGCGGCCGAAGCCGAATGGGATCGTGATCGACCCGAACAACAATCTGCTGAAATCAAGCCCTCGCCTGCGCGTCCACGCAGCCATCGCTCGCGGCGAAGCCTTCGCCGAACTCGGCAAGTACTACGAGGCCATCCAGCAATACCAGCACGCCCTCGACTTGCAGGCGGGCAATTCCCTCGCGAATTTCCGGATGGGCGAAGCGATGTTCTACCAGAAAAATTATCAGGCGGCGGCCAATGCATTTCGCGCGGCGCTGAGCGGCGATCTCGATCCCAAATGGACGGACGTTTGGAGCCACGTCTACATCGGAAAAATCTGGGACTTGCTCGACCAGCGCGCGCGCGCCGTGAACGAATACAGCCTCGCGCAGCACACCAACGACGACACCGCCGGCGCCCAGGCCGAAGCCGGAAAATTCCTGCAAAGGCCCTTCTCACTCGACGCAACTGTGAACGCGACTTCGGCGGCTCCGGCGCCCGCCGATAGTGAGACGAAACCCGGCGGCACCAATGGATCGTCGGCCACGCCGGCAGGCTCACCGCCTGCATCTGGCAGCGACAAGCCTGTGCTCAAAAAGCGTCCTTCCGATCAATAGGCGACTCCGCCCGAAGAGCATTCTTCTTGAGGTTTCACAGCGGCTCGAAGCCGGTCAACCGCGGCGAATCAATGCCCTTGTGCTGAGCGAGCACTTTGAATGTCTCTCCCATTCCTTCCGGATGAATCAACGTTTTGAAGCGCAGCCTTGCGGCGATTTGCTCGTGTTCGCTCGATCCACGCGCGTGCAGGTCTGAGAAATCAGTGTGCCTTGCGAGCGCGAGCAGGAAATTTGTCTGCGACGTGAACCCTGAGCGCACGAGGCCTCCTCGCCGGCCCCACACATCGAGCGCCGTGAAATTCACATGCGACGTCAGGTCCTGTGCGCCGGGTGAAACGTAAAAGTCTTCGCTCGCTCGGTGGCGTCCGTATGCAAGCAGTGTTCCGCGCATATGTCTCTCGTTGTAAAGGTCCCGCGCTTCGTAGCCGTAGTCGATCGTGAGAACGAATCCTCGGTGCAACTGCTTTCCTGCTTCCTCGATCCAATCGCAAGCCGCCAGGCATACCTCCGCCAGCTGATCTTCGCTCATCTCGATTCCCTGCTCGGCAAAGTAGGTGGCGATTGCCGCCGACGAAATTGGCCCCACTTCCTCGCAAAACCTATTGCCATCATAGGCGACGTAGATTTCTTTGAGCTCGCCGTTCTCTCGAACGACGCGGTGCACAGGAAAGGCGTCGAACAGCTCGTTTGAAAATATGCAGCCGCAAGCAATGTCATCCGGCATTTGCGCGAGAGGCTCGAAACGCCTTCGAGCGATGTGCGCGGAGAGCGTATTCGCCTGAGCCGCGCGGCGCGCCGCCGATCGCTCGACGGCAACGTAGCGCAGCGCGCCATAGAACTCGCCGAGCGATTCCGACGCGCAATCCAGGACCTGCTTCGCCAGCTCGCCCGTGCTCGCTCCCGCCTCCAACAGCCAGAACTGTTCCGGGCGTCCCAGCAACACCCACATCTGATGAAATTGGCGCGCCAGCAATCGTCCAAACACCGGCGCTACATCGACACTTGTGACGTAGTCGCGCCACGCCTGCTGATCCGCCTTCGCGTAGTAGCCGTGCTCGGGATGATAGAGGCACGCCTCCATGTATTCTGCGAATGTAAGCCGGCCGCGCGAACGGATTCGCTCCGCCAAGATTGTCCCAAGCGGTGATGGTTCGCCGGGCACCCGCGTCAATTCTCCCGTTGCGGGTTCGACGTGAACATTTCGATGACGTAGTCGTGCAGGCAGTCGTAGAGGTGCTTTTGAAACGTCCAGGGAAACTGCGAATGCTCGATTTCGCGCGGCCGTAGTTGAAACGTATATTCGTGGACATCCTCGCGCGCCGGCTTGAAGCGGATCAACACCTCGACGCACTCGGTACCGCCGCGCGCCGCGAAATCGAAAAGCGGATGTTCGTACTTTCCGAGCTCATGCTGCACCTTCAAAACCATTTCCTCGGCCGGCGTCACGGCGCAGCCGCTCCTTTCTCTCTCACCCCGTTCCACACGCTCTGAAAAACGCCTAAGGCTTCCTTGTCGAATAGAACGAAGGACACTTTTTCCAGTGACGTAGGGCCTTCGAAATGTTTTGCCACCTCGCGCAGCATGATCTCCGCGCACTCGCGCAATGGAAATTGGGCGATGCCGGTTCCGACTGCCGGGAACGCAATCGTCTTCAATCCTTTCTGCGCGGCGATTCGCAGCGAATGCGCGGTGGAACTTCGCAGCGCGTGAGCGTCAGTGCGACCGCCCAGCTCCATGCTCGCCGCGTGGATCACGTAACGCGCTTTCAGGTCGCCACCGGAGGTGATCGCCGCTCCGCCCACCGGGATCGATCCGATTTCGTCGCATTCGGACTGAATTTTCACGCCGCCCTTGCGCCGGATCGCGCCCGCCACTCCGCCACCTAGTTGTAGATCGTTGTTCGCTGCATTGACGATCGCGTCTGCAGCGACTTCCGTGAGATCGCCTTGCAGGATTTCAATTCGATTCGCGAGGTTCATTCCGCGACGCCTTTCGCCCGAACTTGCGTGCCAGATTCACCGCCCGCATCGAGTTCCGGCGAGTCCGGCACTACGACAGAATGCATTCCGAGGCGGTGGCCCACCTCGAGGCACGTCGCAATCGTTGCGTCCGACGTATCTGCGCCTCTGACAATTTCCAACCTGTTTTCGGTTGGTGCGCCAAAGATGAAACGCATGCCCGCGCAATTCTCGGTTCGAAATGTGATCGCGGCAATATCGGTGATCGAAAGCTCTGTATGACTCGCCAGAATCGCATCGGGCTTGGCAAACTTGTCAAAGATCGTGAAAATTTCGAGCTTCACTTCCATTTCTTCCGGCGCCGTTTCGATCAGCAAATCGGCTTCGCGGCACACGTCGTCCACTCTGCTCGCAGCCGACAACCTGGCAAGCGCCTCGACTGCCTGCGGCCGAGTGACTCGCTCGCGTGCGACGCTTTCGTCGATTGATTGCCGGATGTGAGCCATCCCCTGATCGAGCGCATCGGACGACACGTCTTCGAGAATCGTACGATAGCCGCCGAGCAATGCCGCTCGGGCGATTCGGCGGCCCACCGAGCCCGCTCCGATTACCCCGATTGTGTTGACGTTCATGGGCCAGCCTTGCGATCAGCCTTGCAGAGGAAAGAGCCTGGCAGCGTTGTCGTAGAGAATTTTTCGCTGCGCCGCTCCTGAAATCGGCAACGCCCGGAATTTCTCGATATTGCCGCGCACGTCCGGAACGCCCGGGCCGGGCCAATCCGTGCCGAAAAGCACCTTATCAGCGATTTCCTCGATGCGCGGAGAATATTCCATCAGCTTTTGCGGAGGAATCCCGGAAATGTCCATGTACATGTTCTTGTGGCGCCGCACGAGGAAGAATGCTTCGTTCATCCACAGCGGGCGGCCGCCATGCGCGAGGATCACCACGAGATCGGGAAAATCGACGCCCACATCGTCGGCCAGCATCGGCTGCGCGTATGCGTTGCGCGCCCCGGGAAAAATGGAAGTTCCCGTGTGAATCATCACGGGCATTCCGTTTGCCTGCGCGCGTTCGTACATCCCTCGCAGAGGGCCGAAGCCGTTGCGGTAGTCGTTCGGAGCGAAAAGCTGGTGCGAGGGATGGACTTTCAGCGCGCGAACACCGATTTTCTTCAGCCGGTCCACTTCGGCGCCCGGATCGGCTACATACTTCGGATGGACCGACCCAAACGCGAGCAGCCGTCGCGGATCCGTCGAACAATAACGCGCCACCCAATCATTTACTTCTGCTGTAAATCCGATCACGTCCGGACTGACGTAATTGATCAACCCGGCGCGCTCGATTTCGGCGCTGTCCATGAATTTCAGGAATTCACGAGGGCTCGACGCAAACCGCACGGCATCGTCGAAGTCCTTCCTTCCACGGCGCACGAGTGCCTGCGCTTCGGCCTTGAAGCCTTCCATCGGAGTGATGTGAATGTGAATGTCGATGATGGGCGCCAAATGAACCTCGGGAAATGATTGACTGCCGAACGCGCCGGGAATGAGCACCGGTCCGCTGCGCTCAGGAAATTGAGCTAGAGTTTCTCGATGGCCTCTTCGTCATATCCGAGCACGATTCGTCCGGCGCACAGAATCACAGGACGGCGAATCAGGTTCGGTTCTTTTGCCATCATACGAATTGCTTCGGCGCGCGACGGCGGCTTCTCTTTCATTTTCAGCTTGCGATACAGCTCGTTGCGCGTGTTCAGAAAGTCTCGATAGTCGCGGTTGCCGATCAGCCGATCAAGTTCCTCGGCGGTGAGACGGTCTCGATCCAGATCGCGAAATTCCAGCGGCACTCCCTTTTTTTGCAAGAGACCTCTTGCCTTGCGGCAGGAGGTTCAAGTCGGCTTGTGCAGGACCTTTATTTTTTTCACGGATCGGCCCTCCTTGCTCGCACCTATCCCGTTGCTTCCTTAGTAGCGCGGCACTTTCGGATCCACTTCCGCCGCCCACCGGTCGATTCCGCCGGTCATCGACCGCGCACCGGCCACTCCCTGCGAGCGCAGCCACGCGGCCGCATCGAGGCTGCGCATCCCGTGGTGGCAAAGCAGAACGATGTCATCCGCGTCCTCAAACCGCGCCAGGTTTCCTGGCACTCCGCGGAGCGGAATCAACTCGGCTCCCTCAATTCTCGACGTGTCGAACTCCCATTTCTCGCGCACGTCCACAAACATGAATTTCTGCCCGCGCTCGAGCCATTCTTTCACTTCGCGTGGAGTAATCTCGATGTTTGCGAGGATCTCTTCGATCATCAGTATCCGAAATCTACCGGCGCCGAGAGCGCATGTTCCTTCACGCGAATCGCGTCGAGCCGTTCGCCGCCGAGCAGCTTCCTGTATTCGCGCCGGTCGGCCACCTGCAACACCCATTGTGAGAGCCAGCTCTCGAAGTCTTCCACCCGGCGCGTCTGATCGTGATACTGCCCGAAGAACGCGTGGTCGCGGCCATAATATCCCTGCACGGGCGAAGGATGCGCTCCGCCAGGCTCATGCACAACAGCGGAAACCAGAAATCCCGGGATCAGCGTGCGATTGGGATCGGAAGCAATCACGCCCGGCTCCACGATTTCTTCCGCGACGACGATCACTTTGCGCGAGCCGCGAGCCCCGTCCACTGCCACACCCAAGCTTCCCCAGATGTGCGCATTCCCGCGCGTATCGGCTCGCTGCACATGAATGATCGCCACGTCCGGCCGCAGCGCGCGCACGGCCACCAGCTTCTCCTCGCTCACCGGCGACGAGAATTCGCGCAGGTTGCCATTTTTTTTCAGCAAATCGCTCCCCAGCGTGGCGTAGGTCGGCATGAACGGGACACCCAGCGCCGCCGCATGCAGGGACAGCGCAAGTGTGAAGTTCGAGTAATCAACCGTTTCAATGCGCCGCGGGATTCCGTGTTCGACCGCACGGCGGAAGCAATACCCAACGCCCGCGGAAACATTTCCCACCCACGCGGCCATCACGCGCGCAACGCAGCCTGCGCCGATCAGCTCGTCAAATAAAATGTCAGAGATGGGGCCGACGAGCGTCAGATCGCGCCGGCCCTGGCGGATCAACTCATGCCCCGCGGCAAAGGGAATCATCTGCTCCAGCTGCGCGCCCAGCAGCACCATCGATCCCGACGGGACATGCTGCGCGATCGCCTCGCGCATCGTCATCAATTTGGATTCGCCGGTCATCGGATGGGAATCGTCATCGCGTCCAGAAATGGTTCGGATCGATCTCTCGCATCACGCGCAATTCTGCATCGCTCGGCGGCTGCGTCTCGATAAGTTCATCGGCCACCCGCAGAGTCCAGCCGGTATTTGTGAGCACCTCTTCGACGCTGATCCCGGGATGTACGGAAGCCAGAAACGATTCGCCGTCCACGCCGAATCGCAACACGCCCATCGTCGTGATCACAGCGGATGGTCCTGACGCGGGCGGAAGCCCTTGCGCGTGCCGCCATCCGTTGCCGGAACCGTACCCCGGCGAAGTAACGTGGCTCACTCGCTCCGTGAGCCGCCCCCGATCGTGAACGAGCAGCACGATCGTGCGCTTCGCGAGGCATGCAATATCGCACGCGCCGCCCGAGCCCGGCAAACGCTGCATCTCGCGATTGCGATGTCCCCATGTGGTGTTCAGATTGCCGAACCGATCCACTTCCGCCGCGCCGAGAAATCCCACTTCCACGCGGCCCTGCTGCAGAAGCCCCATTACGTCGAGCATCTGACCGCACTGCGTGGCTCCCCGCAGATTCGGCGGATCGCCCATCGTGTAAAGGAGTTCGGTGGAGGGAGTTTCGCGGATGATGCCGTTCTCAAAGAGTCCGATCGCGCGTGGTGCGTGCGTACGGCGGGCGACGAGGAATGCCAGCATCGGCAAGCGCATGCCGACAAACACGCGCTCGCCGTCGCGAATTTCCCGCGCCGCGGCAGCCACCATCAATTCGCTGAAGGTGAATCCGCGCGCGGCGTTTTCCGTTTCAATGCGGGCAGGCACGGTTACTCCATGCTCCCCTTCTGCTCGACCCACTTCGCCTCGGTTACCTGGATTTCGTTCACCAGCTTGATATCTTCCGGCTGCGGTACCACCTCTTTCATGGAGACCGCACTCTTCTCTGGACTCATCAGCTCGCTCGGCGAATGGGCGAAGAGCCTCCGCTGCTGCTCCACCGAGGCGAATTCCGTGTCACCTTGATATACGATCAGGTTCATCAGGCCGTCGCGGATTCTCTGGTCGGGAATCTGCAGCACACGCTGCCACTTCGGGCGTCCCTTGAACGCGCCAAATTTTATCTCGTTCGATCGCGTGGGGCCGAACTTGGCCTCAAACTGACTGGTCTCAATCTCGGGATAATTGACGCCGATGTCGTTCCGCCATACGCGAAATAGATCTACCCAGTCGTCAAAAGTGCCGATATGCGCTGCTGGCATCTAGAAGTTTCCTCACCCGGTTGACTATGCAATCGTTCTGCTC
>JBOGNA010000124.1:0-12888 GCA_050746925.1 Candidatus Acidiferrales bacterium | reverse complement strand
CTCGAGCGCGCCGGCGCCGGGAAAACTTCGCGCTTGCCCTTCTCACTCAAAGTTCTTCTGGAGAATCTGCTGCGCCACGAGGACGGCCGCTTCGTACATCCCGAAGACATTCGTGCTCTCGCCACCTGGGATCCCACCAGCGCCGCGGGAGCTTCTGAAAAAGAAATCTCGTTCATGCCTGCTCGCGTTTTGCTGCAGGATTTCACCGGAGTGCCTGCCGTCGTCGATCTCGCCGCGATGCGCGACGCGATGCGACACCTGGGCGGCGATCCGAAGAAAATCAATCCGCTTCTTCCCGCTGAACTCGTCATCGATCATTCCGTGCAAGTGGATCAATTCGGCTCCGCGAATTCATTCCTTTTCAACGCCGATCTGGAAATGAAGCGCAACATCGAGCGCTATGCGTTTCTGCGCTGGGGTCAAAAGGGCTTTCAGAATTTCAAGGTCGTTCCGCCGGACACCGGCATCTGCCACCAGGTGAATCTCGAATATCTGGCTCGCGTCGTCTTCAAGAAGCAGGAGGGGGGCGCGTGGTTCGCCTTTCCCGATTCGCTGGTCGGCACCGACTCGCACACTACCATGGTGAATGGCCTCGGTGTTTTCGGCTGGGGCGTTGGCGGCATTGAAGCCGAAGCCGCCATGCTCGGCCAGCCGCTCTCGATGCTGATTCCTGCCGTGGTCGGTTTCAAATTGCATGGACGACTGCCTGAAGGCGCCACGGCGACTGACTTGGTGCTCACCGTAACTGAAATTTTGCGCAAAAAAGGCGTGGTTGGAAAATTCGTCGAATTCTTCGGCACCGGCCTTTCGAGCCTCACGCTTCCCGACCGCGCCACGATTGCCAACATGGCGCCTGAATACGGCGCGACGATGGGATTTTTCCCCGTCGATTCCGAAACGCTCTCGTATCTTCGCTTCACCAGCCGCAGCGAGGAGCAGGTACGTCTCGTCGAAGCCTACACGAAGGAACAAGGCCTCTTCCGCACCGACCAGACTCCCGATCCGGTTTTCTCCGAGCGCCTGGAACTCGATCTCGCCACCGTGGTGCCCACGATGGCCGGGCCCAAGCGCCCGCAGGACAGCGTGCCGCTCACGGAGGCGAAGTCGTCGTTCGTGAAATCGCTCGCCGGCGCCGCGCCGAAACACGTAAGCGTGAAAAACAACGGCGACCAATTCGATTTAGCCGACGGCTCGGTGGTCATCGCCGCGATAACGAGCTGCACGAATACTTCGAATCCGTCGCTGATGCTCGGCGCGGGCCTGCTGGCGAAGAAAGCCGTCGAACGCGGCCTCCGCACGAAGCCGTGGGTTAAGACCAGCTTCGCGCCCGGTTCCAAGGTTGTTACGGATTACATCGAGAAGGCCGGCCTCTGGCCTTATCTCGAATCGCTTCGCTTTCACCTCGTCGGCTACGGCTGCACCACCTGCATCGGGAATAGCGGCCCGTTGCCGGAATCCATCGGCAAGGCAATCAAGGACAACAACCTGGTCGCGGTATCCGTCCTCAGCGGCAATCGCAATTTTGAAGGGCGCATCAATGCTCTCTGCCGCGCGAACTATCTTGCTTCGCCGCCGCTCGTCGTCGCCTACGCGCTCGCCGGGCGCATGGACATCGACATCGTCAACGATTCGCTCGGCAACGACAAGTCGGGAAAGCCCGTGTACCTGCGCGACATCTGGCCCACGCCGCAGGAAGTGGAAACCACGATGCGTGAATCGGTGACGAGCGAAATGTTCCGCAAGGAATACGCCGACGTATATACGGGCGACGATCGCTGGCGCGCTCTTCCGATTCCCGAAGGCGACCTTTACGCCTGGGATTCGAAATCCACGTACATCAAGAACCCGCCCTACTTCGAAGGCATGGCGAAGCAGCCCGGCTCGCTCGGCGACCTTCACGGCCTTCGCGCGCTCGCCGTGCTTGGTGACAGCGTCACTACCGACCACATTTCACCCGCCGGGTCGATTCCCGCCGACACGCCGGCCGGAAAGTATCTGATCGCGAACGGCGTTCAGCCGAAGGACTTCAACTCCTACGGCGCGCGCCGGGGCAATCATGAAGTGATGATGCGCGGCACGTTCGCGAATATACGCCTGAAAAATATGCTCGCGCCGGGCACCGAGGGCGGCTGGACGATTCACCAGCCAAGCGGCGACAAAATGAGCATTTACGACGCCGCGATGAAGTACCGCGACGAGCGCGTCCCGCTGATCGTTATCGCCGGAAAGGAATACGGCTCAGGCTCTTCGCGCGACTGGGCCGCCAAAGGAACGATTCTCCTCGGCGTCCGCGCTGTCCTGGCCGAAAGCTTTGAACGCATCCATCGCTCGAACCTCGTCGGCATGGGCGTTCTGCCGCTTGAATTTCTGCCGGGTGAAACTCCCAAGACGCTCGGCCTCACCGGCCTTGAAATCTTCGAAATCGACGGGCTCGCACAGAATTTCGAGCCGCGCAAGAAAATGAAGATCCGCGCCAAGGATCCCAGCGGAAAAGAAACGGTGTTTACCGCTACCGCACGCGTCGATACCCCGTTTGAGGTCGCCTACTACCAGCACGGAGGCATCCTGCAGTACGTCCTTCGTCAAATGGTTTAGCATGGTTGGCTCAAACTCGGCGGCCTGACGAACGCGCGGCGAAAACTTCGAGGCGGCTCACCTCATATTTGTTTTAATACTTGATTTAATCCCTGCCCTTGTTGTAAACAGACTCTCGCTCCTATCCCGGTGAAGGTGAACAATGAGACTCCCAACTCCAGTCCTACAGAGTCGACGTGTCTTCCGATTTTTCAGTGATGCCGTCCGATGCTTCCCTCTGATTCTTTTGGCGTTGGCGGTTTGGCCGGCGAGCAGCTCGGCACAACAAACTCCCAAGCCCGCGCTCATCACCCAGCCGGTTGAGGAATCTAAGCTCACCGTTCTCCGCGGCAACACCTACCCGCTCGCCCTGGCCAAGTACGATCGAGGCGCCGCTCCTGCCAGCCTGCCGATGCAGCGCATGTTGCTCGTTTTGAAGCGCAGCGCCGAGCAGGAAGCCGCGCTCGATACCCTACTCGACCAGCAACAGGACAAGTCGTCGCCCAACTATCACGCCTGGCTCACACCCGAACAGTTCGGGCAGCAATTCGGCCCGGCCGACCAGGACATTCAGACCGTCACAGCGTGGCTGCAACTCCAGGGCTTCCAGATCGCGAGAGTCTCGAACGGCCGCACCGTAATCGAATTCTCCGGGACCGCCGCGCAAGTGCAAAGCGCCTTCCATACCGAAATCCACAAGTACGCGGTCAACAACGAAGACCACTGGGCGAACGCGAGCGACCCGCAGATTCCGACAGCGCTCGTGCCCGCCATCGCCGGCGTTCTCACGCTGCACAATTTTCCGCGCCATGCGATGAATCAGGTGGTCGGCGTGTTTAAGAGATCGAAAGACACGAGCGCACTAACGCCGGTCGCTCCACTCTTCACTCTGCCTAACTTCTCGCAGGGCGCCACGTTCTACGGCGTGGGTCCGTTCGATTTTGCGAAGATTTACAACGTATCGCCGGTCTGGAATGCGAGTCCGCCTGTCGTTGGAACCGGGCAGACGATTGCGGTCGTCGGTGAGACGGACGTCGATTTTGTCGATTTGCAAAAGTTTCGAGCTCTTTTTGGAATCACTTCGACCGATCCGGTCTTCATCGTGGACGGGCCAGATCCCGGCCTGCAGTCGGATGAAATCGAGTCGGATCTGGACCTGGAATGGTCGAGCGCAATCGCTCCGGGCGCGACCATCGATTTCGTGGTCGCCGCCACGACGGACACCACGCTGGGCGTCGATCTAGCCGCTCAATACATCGTGGACCACAATCTCGCGCCCATCGTCAGTGAAAGTTATGGGATTTGCGAGGCGGCGCTCGGCACCGCCGGCAATCAATTCTTCAATCAGCTCTGGCAACAGGCAGCCGCGCAAGGAATGTCCGTCTTCCTGGCCAGCGGCGACAGCGGCTCGGCCGGCTGCGATCGCGACGATCCGGCACGGTTCGGCTTGCAAGTGAGCGGCTTCGCATCGACGCCGTACACCACCGCGGTGGGGGGCACCGATTTCAACGACTTGAGCAACCCTACAACCTATTTCAATTCGACGAACGACGCGCATTTCGCTTCTGCCAAAAGCTACATTCCGGAAATGACGTGGAACGATTCCTGTACGAATGCCGAATGGTCGATCGTGACGGGGAGCTCAGTCGCTGAGACGAACTGCAACAATCCGAATCTGTCGTTCGCGGTTGCCGCTACGGGCGGAAGCGGAGGCAAAAGCTCGTGCACGACGGGTGACGGGCAAGACATTGTGAGCTGCTCGGGCGGATATCCGAAGCCCTCGTGGCAAACCGGCACCGGCGTGCCGAATGACAGCAAACGCGATATTCCAGATGTTTCGCTGTTCGCGAGCAATGGATTTAATGGAAGTTTCTACGTGATCTGCTCGAAAAACGCCGGCTCAGGACTCTA
The DNA here is from genome assembly GCA_050746925.1 of Candidatus Acidiferrales bacterium. Classification (GTDB taxonomy): domain Bacteria; phylum Acidobacteriota; class Terriglobia; order Acidiferrales; family UBA7541; genus Palsa-295. Next base: position 8,403 of record JBOGNA010000124.1, on the reverse strand, counting down.
CTGTGATCCCAACAATCCGAACAGCACGATTGTGGGCATCGGAGGCACATCCGCCTCTGCGCCGAGTTTCGCGGGCATCATGGCGCTGATCGATCAGAAAACGAATTCGCGGCAGGGGAATCCGAATTACCTGTTGTACAAACTGGCAGCGCAGCAGGCGGTAAACGGATGCAATTCGAGCACGCCTCCGGGGAGCTCGTGCGTCTTCAACGACGTGACCAACGGAACGATCGCGATGCCCTGCTTCACCGGAAGCACGACGGATTGCCACACGAACAACAATCAGGACCAGTTCGGGATCCTCACAGGCTATGGGACGAATCCGGGCTACGACCGCGCGACGGGCAGCCTCGTTGACTTGCCCGGCGGCACGTACACGGTGACAGCACACTATCCGGGCGATGCGACGTTCGGAGCAAGCGATTCGACGGCCGTTTCCGTGAAAGTGACGCCGGAAGCGAGCAAGGCGACGATTGCATACGAGCTGTTCGATCCGAACACGGGGAATCTGACGAATCCGAACGCAACGAGCGCAGCATTCGGCGTTGCGCCATCCTTGTTGCGGATCAACGTGACGAGCCACGCGGGCGACGCGTGCGCGGGTAACACCCAGGGCGCCACGGGATGTCCGACGGGAACCGTGACGTTGACGGATAACACGAAACCGCTGGACGGCGGGACGTTCGGGCTGAACAGCAACGGGTATGCGGAGGATCAGCTGATCGATCTTCCCGGCGGCGTGCACAATCTGAAAATTACCTACGCGGGGGACAGTAGCTATTCGGCTCCCTCGCCGGTGACCGACGTGCTGACGATCACTCCGGTGGCCACCGCGGTCACCGCCGAAACAGGTCAAACCACTTTCGTTAACGGAAGCGTCTTATTAGGTGCGGGCTTCATTGTCGAGAATATCTATTCGGATATTCTCCCAACGGGAACAATCACATGGTCGATTGGTTCAACTGTTATCGGAAGTTCCCCTGTTTCCGGCGAGTTTATTGCCTCCCATCGAGTGGACTCAGGGGCGAACCTCTCATCTCCGCCTAACGTATTCAAGCAAGGCACGAATACTTTTACAGTTAAATACTCTGGTGACGCGAGTTATGCAGCGTCGACTGGAACTGGCACGATCACAGCGTTCTTCCTTACGACGACGACATTAATCTCCTCCAACACAACGATTCAGGCCGGCCAGAGTGTTACTTTTACAGCCTCCATTGTTACAACGCCGTCCGGTGGCGCTCCGGTTACTGGAACAGTACAATTCTTGTTGGATGGCTCTAATCTAGGAGCTCCCGTAGCGGTTCAAGGCGGGCAAGCCGCGTTGACAACCTCCTCGCTGCCTTCCGGCATTCATGGAATCATCGCGCGTTATTCAGGCGACGGAAACAACAATCAATCCGGCAGCGATCCCTTATTGGTAACCATAAACTCACTCAGCTCGATGACGTCGGTCGTGCCGTCGAGCACGTCCGGTCAACAAGGCCAAGTGATTACGTTTACCGTGACGGTCACGCCGGTTCAACAGGGCGGACCTGTTCCGACCGGTATGTTATCTATTCAGGTCAACGGCTCGTCCGCGGGAATTGGTGCGCCGAATCTGGATGCGACCGGAAAATCCAGCTTTGCGAGCCAAAACTTGCCCGTCGGAGTTGACACCATCCTGGTTTCATACAAAGGCGATACTGCCTACACGAGTTCGTCAGGAAGCGCTACCGTCACAATCACTGCGGCGCCGGACTTTTCTGTCGCGGCCAATCCGGCTTCGATCACGATTGCCAAGCCGGGGCAATCAGGGAGCACGTCGCTGACGCTGACGGCGATGAATGGGCTCACCGGGACATTCAGCATCGTGCCGCAGTGCACGGGGTTGCCTTCGGAGAGCAGCTGCAGCGTGTCGCCGACGAGCGTGACGTTCAGTTCGAGCGCGATGAGTGCGAATGTGATGCTTACCGTTGCGACGACGGCTCCTTCGAGCGCGACGCCTACGACTCGCGCGCGGCCCACGGGACTCGGTTGGAATGCAGTGATTGCGATGAGCATCCTCGCGCTGCTTTCGGCGCTTGCGTTGTTGCGGCGACGCCGAATGCTGCAAGCGGCGTTTGCCGTAGCCGTCTTCGCGACGCTGCTGACTTTTGCGGCTTGCGGTGGGGGTGGAGGTGGCGGGAATCCGGGCGGTGGTGGCGGGAACCCGGGAACGCCGGTGGGGCTCGACTCGAACGCGAGGGTTTCGTTTACGATCGGCTCGACGTCACACTCGGTGGCGCTATCCGTCAACGTCCAGTAGCGAGGCAGCGAACACACCATCGCAGCGCGGAACCGGATTGCGGTGGTCTCGTGCGTTTATTTTTTGGCTGTTTCCATTGAGCGGCTCGATTCGCGTCTTGGTCCGCCGCGCATTTCGACGGCCGCCGATTCCGCAAATTCACTCCACGCCTTCATCTGATCGGTGAGTCCCAGCTTGTCGAGGTATTCGGTCTCCGGATTCAAGTACACATTGGATTCCGCGTTTGCCGCTGTGCGAACGGGATGCTCGTGCGCCAGGAAATTCGCCAGATGTACGATTCCGACGGCATCGAGTGTGTCCTGAGGCACGCGAGCCGGACGGTGGTGATGCGCAACCGCTTCGACCACCGGGCACGGCAATCCCCAGATGCCGAGCAGGTAAGCGCCCACCTCGGCGTGCGAAACACCCATCAGCTCCTGTTCGACCACAAACAGCGGGCGCTTTTCCTCTTCCGCTCCGCTCAATGCACGAGCAAAGTGTTTGGACGCGCGCGTGGCGAGAACCAGTTTTCCGACATCGTGCAATAGTCCCGCGACGACAGCAGCGCTATGGATCGCTGCCGGAGCGGGAATGTGTGAAGCAATCTTAGCCACGAGCTGGGAATGCTCGTGAAATTCCTCGAACGAAAATCCCGGCGGAGCCGCGGCATTTTCAAATACCTGGAAGACTCCCGCCGACAAGACGAGATTCTGAAGCATCTCAACGCCGAGGTAACTGACCGCCGTGTTGAGCGAGGAAATCTCGCGCGGCAGTCCAAAAAAGGCGGAATTGACCAACTGGAGGATCTTCGCGGAAATCGCAATGTCTTGCTCGACAAGCCTGACGACATCCTTCACGGCAGATTTCGGATCGGCCAGTTTTTCCCGAAGCGCCGAGTACGTGCGGGGAAGAACCGGGAGATCCTTCACGGAGCCAATGATGCTGGCGAGCATCTTGTTAGACAGGACGTCCGAGAGGCTCGTGGCTCGCTCAACCGCAACGCGCAGCATGTGAGGATCGCAGGGTTTCAAGAGGAACTGATGCGCCACCGGCACGGCACGCAGAGCAGAATTCATTTCTTGCTGGCTGGCGACGACAATTCGCACGACGGTGGGAAATCGCTCGCAAACGATTTTGAGCAAAGCCGCGCCGTCCATTCCCGGCATGCTGAGGTCGGAGACGACGGCGTCGAAAGAAGACTTGCCGAGCAGGTCGAGCGCTATTTCCGCGCTGGGCGCGAAGGCCGTGTCCCATTGGGGCTCCTGCGGACCCAGCATTGCCTTCAGCGAGTTGAGAACCGAGGGCTCATCGTCAACGAAAAGGACCCGTTTCATTCGCGTCTCCTGTTTCTTCCGCTGTCTTGGACACCGTCGATAGACGAGGAGCCAGCGGCGCGTTGCTCGACGAGAAAATCGAGCTGCAAACGCGAGGCTGCCCGCACCGACCAACATTTGAAAGGGGGATTGCCCGGCAGAGAGGAGACCGCTTCACTTCGAGCGAATCGCTCGAACCCAAGTACGGAGAAGATTATAGTGCAAAATCGCGCGTGGCGCCTGCAGGCGGTGTCTGAAAGGTCAAAGGGAGCGAATTCCTAGCCGTTCCGCGACGCCGAGTTCACGCGCGCAGCCGTGTTTCAGCCTGCCGGCGCCGTACAAGCGAATCGCACCCAGGTGTTATTTCTTCTTTTTGCCGAACATGCCGCCGAGTGCACCTGCTGCGCCGCCTGCAGCACCACCGACCGCCTTGCCGCCACCGAGAGCCGCTCCGGCGCCACCCTTCGCCAGACCTCCGGCCATGCCGGCGACGTCCGGAACAAAAACCGGATTTGACGTGGTGCCGGTGATTGAAAATGGAATGCCGCCGCCGTTTCCTTTACCGCCGCCACCGAACGGCAACGAAGCGACCTGGCTGACGGCTCCTACTGCGCCACCCGATAGGTGTGCGACCATTTTGCAATTGAGCTGGCCGCCCGCGGAAACATTCGCATCGCCCGTAATCGTCCCAACTCCCTGCACGACTACATTCAGATCTTGGGCGTGCGTTCCGGCCGGTTCGACTCGCACCGTCGTGCTGAGGCTCTGAATCACAGTGTCCGAACTCTTGTTGCCTCCGCCGAGGCCGGCGAAGGAGCCGAGCGCGCCCAATTTCGAGCTGACGCTGAAGCCGGCGATCGTGCCGTTCGTTAAATTGATCGGACCTGTGATCACAAGTTTGTCCACAGGACCATTGATCGAAAGATTCGCATCGAGACTACCGGTCTTCAGCGCTGCGCCGGATGGAAGCACTACGCCGACGGCGGGCAAAACCCCTTCGAGATCGGGCACCGGCATGGCCTGTCCGTTCATTTTCATCGCGAGGGAAGCAGTTTCTCCAGCGATATTGAACGAGCCGGTGAGCCGGGCAAGCGCCTTGCCGACATGGATGTCTCCCTGCTTGAGCGAGCCGGTTTGCGCTTTCAATTCATAGACCGTGTCGTAGTCGACGTTCACAGGGACCGTGGATGGAGAGCCTGTGGAGGAAATCTTGAGCTTGGTCGTCTTCACAGTGCCTTTCGAGCTCATCTGCTTTCCATCCGAGGCGAGCGAGCCATTGAAATCGACGAGACCGCCAATTCCCGCCGAGGGACTCACGAAACCACCGGCCGCGCCAAGGTCGAGATGTTGCACGTCGATCGTTGCGTTGAGGGGCGTGAGCGAAGCATCCGTTTGGTCGATCGGGCCGGCTTTGCCTTCGACCTTCAGCGCGCCATTGCTTGGGTCCTTCGCCGAAAGCTTGAAGGGAAATTGAGTGGTGTAGGAGAGATCGCTGGCACTGAGATTCACGTCCTGATAGATCAAAGGCTTCGCGTGCGAACCCACCGTGCCAACGGTGATTTTCCCGTTCGAGATTTCGATCTTGTCCACCGACAGCCCGTTTGCACTCTTCGACGCACTGCCGTTCGCAGGCTTGGCAGCCGCCTTCGAAGAACCGCCCATGCTCGAGTAGTTCCAGACCCCGGCGGAATTGCGGAGGAGCGAAACTTGCGGGTCCGCAACCGTGATCGATTCCACTTCAAGCTGCTTCGAAAAAATCAGAGGGATCAGATGCACTCCAACCGTCAATTCCTTCGCCGTCAGGAACTGCGACTTGCTGAAGGCGGGATCGTCGGAAATGGAAACGTCGTCCACGACGACGCCACCGGAAAGAATCGAGAGCTTGATATTGCCGATTTGCACGGTGCGGCCCAGCGCGGTTCCGAGTTGGGTCTGGATCTCGGGCTTGAAACGGTTTGCGTCGATCAGCGACGGCAGGATGAGAATCACAATCAAAACGAGAGCAACGACGACGCCGACAATGATCAGGGTCTTATTCTTCATGGTGTACCTCCGAGGAGAAGTGCAGGAGCCGCGCGGGGAGCGCTGCTCGCAGAAAGAAATATCATATTTTCGCGATAATTACTCTCGGAAACGGATTTGCGGCCCGGCGACAGAGGGGTGCTACTGCAAGCGTGAACTGCGCGGGAGATAAATTCTATTCACGCTACCTTCCGGTTGCGCGTGCGGCCGAGAGCGCGAAGTATGATGTGTGCCGCGGGAATCGGGTTACCAGAAGGCCGCGCCGGTCAAGGTTGAGTCAACAATTCGCTAGGTTTCTGACGGGAAGCATGCTATGTTTTGTCTGCGTTTGTTGCTCTTGTAACACCTTTAGATTCGATTGAAGGGGCTGCAAGTTCACACTTGCGGCCTCTTTTGCTTTACGGCTGGAGGCGGTCGAGAAGCACAAATAGCTTAAAAAAGAAGGAAGTACATCAGTGAGAGAACAAGGAACAGTGAAGTGGTTTAATGCCAGCAAGGGTTTTGGGTTCATCCAGCGCCAGTCCGGCGAGGATGTTTTCGTCCACTTCTCCGCGATTCAGGCGGAGGGTTACAAGTCGCTGAACGAAGGCCAGGCGGTTGAATTCGAAGTTACCCGCGGCCCCAAGGGTCTGCAGGCAGCCAACGTCACTAGCCTCTAGTCGAGAAAAGGCGGGTCGGCTTACGCTGACCCGCCTTTTTTTGTGCCCGGACAGCCGTAGTTAGTCAGATTCAGAACCGAACGAGAACCAATCAAGAGGCGCTCGCAGCCATCGCAGGATGAAAGAACCCCACGTCATCGTTCAGTTCGTCGGTTTCCAGTCCAAGAATCGCGTTCGGGAATATACGTTTACGGTCCGCGAGCCGGCCACCGAACCCCGTGAATATACGATTTCGATCCCAAACGAAGCCTTCGATTCCCGCCTGGTCCGATATCAGGATGCTCCGGACATCTGCTCCCACAAGCTGCATCGCGAGCTTGCGGCGTCCGAGAATCATCCGGAGAACAGCCATTTCAGCCTGTCGCATGCGGAGCTGGACGAGTATCGCACCACGCACATGCCGAAACCGCCGAAGTATCCCTACGCACCGAAACCCGTCGAAGAAGACGCTTAGTTTTTCCGCCGAGTAGGCCCGCTATTTCGCCACCTACGATCCAGGCGTCACAATTTCGGACGGTGAATGCCAACGGATTGGAAGGGCGTGATATGTTTGTCGAATTCCGTTGCCGAGGCAAAGAGAATAGGATTGCCACTTCGCTCCGACTTGAAGACGGCCTCCACAATCACGAGCGCAGATCGGTCGCCAGGTGAGACCCCGGCCGAGAAAGATGTGCTGCGGTCCGTTCGAGAATTCTTTTCCGCTCATTGGCTATTGGCGCTTGGAATTTCTGCGCTTGTTCTGATCCCCTGCTTCTGGCATCGCCACATCGAAGCCGGGGACCTCGGCAGCCATGTCTATAACGCTTGGCTCGCGCAATTGATTGAGCACGGGCAAGCGCCCGGCCTGTGGCTTGCGCATCCGTGGAGCAACGTGCTTTTCGACTACCTCCTGAGCGGCCTCGGGCGGATCTTCGGGCTTCCTGTTGGCGAGAAGATTTCCGTCTCTTTGGCGATCTTGATTTTCTTCTGGGGAACTTTCGCTCTCGTGACGGCCGCAGCGCGGCGGGCGCCCTGGTTTCTGGTTCCGGCGATGGCGATGGTCGCGTATGGCTGGACGTTCGAGCTTGGCTTTTTCAATTACTACATTTCGCTGGGACTGGCGTTCTTCGCTCTGGCAATTTTCTGGCGTGGGAGTGGATGGGAGCGAGCGGCAGCAATCACGTTCGTGCCGTTCATTTACCTCGCGCATCCACTGGGGCTGATGTGGCTCGTTGCTGCAGCCGGGTACGTGTGGATGGCAGAACGAAAACAACGGCCTGCCCATTTTCAACTGCTGCTTTTCCTCGCGGCGATTGCCGGCATATTCCTGGTGCGCGCGTATCTCTGGACCCATTTTGCCGTAAGCCGCGCCGACGAGCCGCTCTCGATATTCCATGGCGGCGATCAGCTTCTTCTCTTCGGTAACCGGTACAGGATTGTCCAAATACTTCTCGGTATTTTTATTGCGATAGCTCTTGCGACGGATGCGATCGCGCGGCGAGGCGACTGGAAGAACGTCTGGCGGGCCTACGCGATCCCGTTGCAGTTGTACTTACTCGTTGAGGTTGGCGTTTTCCTGCTTCCGGATGGGGTGCGGCCTGCGAATAAGCCTGTAGCGCTGGCGCTGCTTACGGGCCGGCTAACTTCTGTCTCGGCCGTTCTTATCTGCTGCGTCCTCGGCGCAATGCTGCCGCGCAAGTGGCATCTGATTGCGCTGGCTGCAATCGCGATGGTGTTTTTTTCTTTTCTATATCAAGACACTGCGACTGTAAACCGGATGGAAGCGCACGTGGAGCGCTTGGTGAGGACTTTGCCTCCGAACCAGCGCGTGATGGGAAGCATCCACAAGCCGGAGGATTCGCGAGTCTTGATCCAACACATTCTCGATCGTGCGTGCGTCGGCTATTGCTTCAGCTACGGGAACTACGAACCAACTTCGGAAGTATTTCGAGTTCGCGCGCGCACAGGAAACCACTACGTGATGACGGACCCAAGCGATACGGCGTCGATGGAACTGGGAGACTACACGGTAGAGGCGAAGGACCTTCCTGCGTATCAAGTTTACCAATGCAGTGAGGACTGGACCGAATTGTGTATTCGGCCGCTCGAGGAAGGCGAAGACAACGATCGGCTCGGAATTCATCCGGACGAGTGAGGGAAGTCC
>JBOGNA010000123.1:0-8776 GCA_050746925.1 Candidatus Acidiferrales bacterium | reverse complement strand
TCTCGCGGTGGCGCGTTATCTGGGCGCGAAGATTCGACGCTTTCCGCGGCGATTTGAGGATGGATTCAAGCTCGATCCGCGCGAAGTGGAACGGACGATTTCACCGCGCACGCGCTTGATCGTGCTGACCAATCTGCACAATCCCACCGGCGTGCGCACGCCCGATTCCGCGCTGAAACTGGTTGGCGATATCGCGCGGAGCCTTGGCGCTCACGTGCTGGTGGACGAGGTGTATCTGGAAGCGTGCTTCGATTCGCCAGGGCAATCGGCGTACCACCTAGGGCCGAATTTCATTGCGACGAGCAGCCTGACAAAAGCGTACGGGCTTTCGGGTTTGCGCTGCGGCTGGATTCTGGCGACGCCGGCGCTAGCGGAGAGGATGTGGCGGCTGAACGATTTATTCGGTGTGATGGCCGCGCATCCGGCCGAGCTGCTGAGCGTGGTAGCGCTCGATCATCTGCCGCAAATCGCGGCTCGCGCGAAAGCGCTGATCGATTCGAACCGCGCGGTGCTGAAAAAGTTTCTCGATTCGCGGCATGACTTGCTGGCGATTTGGCCGGAAGCGGGGACGATTGTGTTCCCGCAGATTACGAGCGGGCACGTGGAAGCGTTCTGCCAATTGCTGCGCGAAAAATACGATACGAGCGTGGTTCCCGGGCGCTTCTTTGAGGCGCCGGAACACGTGCGAATCGGCGTCGGCGGCAAGACGGAGACGGTGCGCGAAGGGCTTTCGCGGATGGCCGCAGCACTGGATGAGTTTGCCACGAAGCGAAAGGGCGGGAGCTAGCCTCCTTCGCGACGCAGCATCCACTGCCAGACACTACGCCCGCGTGCGCCTGGTGCGCGGCGACTTGGGGCGAAGAAGTTCGACGAGCGCTTTCGCGGCGGCGCCGAGCGGGCGGTCCTGGCGATAGACGAGATAGACGCGGCGCTCGATGCGCATCTGGCGGAGACGCAGTTCGCGGAGATCGCCGCGCGCGATTTCGCGCTCGACGCACATGCGCGGGACGATGGCGACGCCGCGCTTCATCTCGACGAAGCGCTTGATGCTCTCGATCGTGGGCAGCTCGATATCCATCCGCAGCGGAACCTTGTGCTTTGCAAACATTTGAATCACGCGCTGGCGGTAGGGCGATTCGACGATGTGCGCAACGAACGTCTCACCGCCCAGTGCGGAGATGTCCACATCGCGGCGCTTGGCGAGCGGATGGCCGGGCCAGACGACGAGGGCGAGCGAATCGCGGTAGAACTCGACGGTGGTTAGCTCGCGCTCTTCGGGCAGGTAGGAAATCACGCCGATATCGAGCTGGTGGTTGAGCAATTCCCTCGGCACGTCGCGCGAAAAGACGCGATGGACGCGAATTTCGATGCCCGGATACAGTTTGCGGAAGCGATCGAGCGCGGGAAGCAGCGCGTGAATCGAGCTTTCGTTGACGCCGATGGAAACCTGGCCGCGCTCGAGGCCGTTGAGCTCCTGCATGCCTTTGCGGATTTCTTCGCGCAGATTCAGCATCCGATTGGCGTATTCGAGCAGCAATGTGCCGGCGTCGGTGAGCGTGCGGGCGCCGGAACCGCGTACGAAAAGAGGCTGGCCCACCCAGTCTTCGAGCTTGCGCATGGCGATGCTGATCGCCGGCTGGGTGCGGTAGAGCTTTTCCGCGGCGCGGGAATAGCTGTGTTCGCGCGCGACCATCTGAAACACTTGTAAGGCAGCCAGATCCACAGACCCTCCGAAGCGGGCAGTTCCTTGTATAAGCGAATCTTATTGTACACGCAAGTATTATAAATTGGACACGATGGGCGGCGCGCGCTTCACTGATGGCTGCTTTCAGGAGCGTCCATGGACACCGTCCACATCTTCGACACGACGCTGCGCGACGGCGAGCAGTCGCCCGGCTTTTCGATGCATCGCGAGGAAAAGCTGCGGCTCTCGCGGCAGCTCGAGCAGCTTGGCGTGGACGTGATCGAGGCGGGATTTCCGATTGCGTCGCCGGGGGATCTGGAGGCGGTGCGCGCGGTGGCGGGCGAAATTCGCAACTGCCGCGTGGCGGCGCTCGCACGTGCTCGCCAGGAAGACGTGGATGCGGCGCTTCGCGCGCTCGAGCCGGCGGTGAAGCCGCGGCTGCATATCTTTCTTGCGACCTCCGACCTTCACCTGAAACACAAGCTGCGGATCGAACGCGGCGAGGCACTCGAGCAGGTGAGCCAAATGGTGCGCTTCGGGTGCGCGCATACGGAGGAAGTGGAGTTTTCGGCCGAGGACGCAAGCCGCAGCGATATCGACTATCTGTGTGACGTGGCGCAGGCCGCGGCTGAAGCGGGCGCGAAGGTCATCAATCTGCCGGATACGGTTGGGTACGCAACGCCCGAAGAGTATGCCGAAATGTTTTTCTGGGTGCGGTCGCGGCTCATCGCCCATCCGCACATCATCTTCAGCGCGCATTGCCACAACGATCTGGGCCTTGCCGTGGCGAATTCGCTGGCCGCGATTGCAGCGGGCGCGCGGCAGGTGGAGTGCACGATCAACGGGATCGGCGAACGCGCGGGAAACGCGTCGCTCGAGGAAATTGCGGTGGCGCTGCACGTCCGGCAAAGCCGCATTCGCGCGACGACGAATATTCGCCTGGAGAAAATCTACTCGACCAGCCGGCTGCTTACGGCGATTACCGGAGTTTCGGTGCCGCCGAACAAGGCTGTGGTGGGCGCGAATGCGTTTGCGCACGAAGCCGGCATTCATCAGGACGGCATCCTGAAAAATCCGCTGACCTATGAAATTATCTTGCCGGAAAAGGTGGGCGTGCCGAGCCGCCGGCTGGTGCTCGGAAAACATTCCGGGCGCAACGCGCTGCGGGCGCGGCTGGCGGAGCTGGGATATGAGACTTCCGCGACCGAACTCGCGGAGTGCTACCGGATGGCGACCGAGCGCGCCGATACGGTGAAGCAAGTGACCGATCGCGACCTGCTTTCGTTCATTCACCAGGTGCGGCGCGGCCGCGCGCCTGCGCCACCTAGCCGCGCGGCACGTCCTCGGCCACGCGCTGCAGCAGCGAGTTGAAATTAGGGAGACTTACACATGGGTGGAGTTCGCAAGACGATTGCAGTGCTGCCCGGAGACGGAATCGGCCCGGAGGTGACGCGCGCGGCCGTGCAGATGCTCGAGGATTGCGCGGCGGCGCACGGGCACCGATTTGAATTTCGCAAGCTGGCGTTCGGCGGGGCCGCGATCGATGAATTCGGCTCGCCACTGCCGAAAGAAACACTTGAGGGTTGTCGCGCGGCGGACGCGATTTTGCTGGGTGCCGTGGGCGGCTCGAAATGGGATTCGCTTCCGCTCGCCAACCGTCCTGAAAGCGGATTGCTCGGGTTGCGCAAGGAGCTCAACCTTTTTATCAATCTCCGGCCGATTCGCCTGCGGCATGCGCTACAGGGAATTTCACCGCTGCGGCCTGAGCGCGTGGCCGGCTGCGATTTCGAAATCGTTCGCGAGCTCGCGGGCGATATCTATTTCGGCGCGCACGAGCTGCATAGCAACAACGGCAAATCGCGAGCGCGCGATGAGGCCAGCTACACATCCGCGGAAATCGAGAGGGTGGCGCGCTACGCTTTCGAGCGGGCTTCGGCGCGCCAGCAGCGCGTGGCGAGCGTGGACAAGGCAAATGTGCTCGCGACTTCTGCGCTGTGGCGCTCGACCGTGACTGCGGTCGCGCGGGAATATCCGCGCGTCACTCTCGAGCATTTCTATGTGGACAACGCCGCGATGCAGATCGTCCTGCGGCCGAAGCAATTTGACGTGATCCTCACGTCCAATCTTTTCGGCGACATCTTGAGCGACGAAGCGGCGGCACTCGCGGGCTCGATCGGTTTGATTCCTTCGATGAGCCGCGGCAGCGGGAACGGCCCGGCTCTTTACGAGCCGATCCACGGCTCAGCGCCCACGCTTGCGGGGAAAGATGTGGCGTCGCCACTGGGCGCGATTTTTTCCGCTACGCTGATGCTGCGGGAATCGTTTGGTTTGAGTGCAGAGGCTGAGTGGATCGAGCGGGCGGTGGATCGCGTGCTGGACCACGGGTACCGCACGATGGATATCGCCGAGGCCGGCAGCCGGATTTTGCGCGGCTCGGAGTTCACGGACCAGATTCGCGGGGAGATGCACGATTCGCTCGCGCACACCGAGCGGTACGGCTGGGGAGTCTAGGTTTTTCGCAGGACGAGGCAGCCGGCGATCATGTCGTGCAGCGCCTGCTTCCGCTCGGTAAAGCCCGCCATCATGTAGCCCACGCCGCAGGGGATCAATCCGGTGATGAGCCTCGCGAAATAGCGGCCAGTGGCGCGGCCGAAGGTGACCCGGCGCCCTTGCAGATCCGTAACGATGAGCCCCAGCGCCATTTTTCCGAGAGTTCCCTGATTGGGCGAGCTTTCCATGTAGGCGTAGTAAATCCAGCGAGCCAGCAGGGATGCCGACAAAACGAAGAGAATCAATAGGATGAAGGCAACCGGCGGCGCTTCATCGGAGTGCTCCATCCCGCGGATCATTTCGGTGAGAGAACCGACGCCGATAAAGATGAGCCCGACCATGAACAGGATCCCGACAATGACTCCGGCGACGAGCGCGTCGATGATGAACGCGACGAGCCGCAGCCAGAACCCCGCATAGGGCGAGGCAAACGGCACAGCCGTGGGTGCGCTTCCGTAGGGCGGCACACCGGCGGGGGGCGCGGAATAGGCGGCTGGCGGCGCGAGTGGCCCGGACACGGGCTGGCCGCATCCGGAACAGAAGGCGGTGCCTTCGATCAATTGCGTTCCACATTTTGAGCAGTACATTGGAACCTCATCGCAGCGGCATCGCCGCCGAAAAAACTAGAGCTGCCTGGTTACCAGGCAGCCCGCGAGAATATCGTGCAGCGCCTGCTTGCGCGCCGTGAATCCGGCCATGACGAATCCGATCATGAGAGTGAATCCCGAAACAAGCATGCCGAAGAACCGGCCCGAAGCTCGCGCGAACGTAATTCGATTGCCCGCCAGATCGGTTACTTTCAGTCCCAGCGCTTTCTTGCCCAGAGTGGCTTGCCATGAGGAACTCTCGAGCGACGCATAGTAAATCCAGTTGAGCATCAGCCCGAGCAGCCGGATGGCTAAAATCGGCCGCGCGACCGAAGTGTAAAGCTCCCAGGGATTATCCGTGGCAAAGGTGTGAATATTGGCGCGGAACAGCGGGAAGAAAACTCCCACGCCTGCGATGCCGAGAATGATCGAATCAATGATCCAGGCGACGAAGCGCAGCCAAAATCCCGCGTAAGCGACCGGCGTTTGCGGCGGCTGCGATTGCATTTGCCACGCAGGCCGGGCGGTTTGTGGTGGAACCGGCTGAGCAGGAATCGGTGGGGGAGCCTCGGGCGCGGGAGACGCGGCGTCCGGGCTGCGCGGCACGGCGTTGCCGCAACTGGTGCAAAATGCTCCGTCGTCTGCGAGTTGCGTCCCGCATTTGGAACAAAACATACTTTTCGCCCCGTCCTTACACCGCGCCGCTTCACGAGCGGCTGCCGCGCATACTACTCAAGCCGAATCGAGCCGGTCAATCTACAAATACGAACAAATACCCGGAGCGGGCCAGCGCGACTGATTCCTTCGCCTTTTCGATCGCGCGCCACGCTATCAGAGAATACGCTGAATCGTGCGCGGAAGTTGCACGGGACGAGCGCCGTCGCTTAGACTCGTGCGTCCAATAGAAGGAGAGGAGACATCATGCGATTTCAAATTACCGCCGCAGCGAAGGTTTTCGGAGCCACGCTCATGGCGATGGCGCTTTTTGCAGGCGGCTACGTGGCGGGGCAGAACAAATTCGGGCAGCCGAAGACGATCATTCACATGGTCATTTTGAAATGGAACCCGGGAGTTTCCGACGCCGACAAACAGCGCGCTCTGGAAGGCGTGAAAGAAATGGCCGCCAAGGTTCCGGGGGTAAAAAATATCTGGATCAAGGCGGACCGCATCCAGCCGCGCGATTTCAATGCGGCCTACGCGATCGAATTCAAGGACCGCGACGCCGCCGACGCCTACGCGGAAAGCCCGCTTCACCAGCAATGGGAGCAGAAATATTACGTCCCGTTCCGGCAGATGAGCATCTCCGAACAGGTGACGAATCCCTAGGGACTCACTTAGCCACGGCTGCGCGCGCGAGTGGCTCGGGAGACCGCATGGGCCTTGTTCCGACTTGGTAACCATGGCGAACACTGTTCTCGTCGCGGGAAACCCTACAGCAATCGATGCATTGCCTCCCAGTTCTGCAATTGCCGAAAATAAAATCGGCCGTGCGCCATGATCAAGAAAGTGAAGGGAGGCTACAAAGTGTTTTCGGAAAAAACCGGCAAAAATCTCGGCAGCCCGTATAAGACGAAAGCCGAAGCCGAAAAGCGCCTGCGCCAGGTGGAATTCTTCAAGCACCGCAAGGGATAAACAAATCGACATCGCTTGTGGCAGTGGTAGTATTAGGCAGCAACGGTGCTCGAACGTGACTTCGGGTGCGGAGCGGGCCTTCATGACACCGCAATACAACAAACTGTACGAGGAACCCGCCTATGGTGTGTCAGAGGCCGCAGTTTATCTGAAGGTTCCCTATCAGACGCTGCGTTACTGGCTGACCGGGTTCCAGAGAATGCCGCCGATGGTGGTGCCGGCCGAGAGCGAACCGTTGCGCCTGAGCTTTCTGAATTTGCTCGAATGCCATGTGCTGGCAGGCATGCGAAAAATGTACGATCTTAAGCTTCCGAAAGTCCGAAGCGGCCTCAGAAATCTAAATGCCCGAGATGCCCGCCCGCATCCCCTCATCAGCCGGGCTTTCTTCACAGATAGCAAGGACCTGTTCGTCGAAGAATTCGGGAAGATCATCAACGTTTCTCGCCACAATCAATTGGGGCTGGATTTCTCTCGCATCCACCTCCAAAGGGTTGAGATTGATCCAAAGGGGATGTTTCGGTTTTTCCCATTCGTTGTGCAGCCCGGAGCCTCAGAACCAAAATCGATAGAAATTAACCCGATGGTGGGATTTGGGAAGCCGGTAATCGCGGGAACGGGTATTTCGACTGCTATAATCGCGTCGCGTTTCAACGCTCGGGAGTCGATCGCGGATTTGGCGGCCGAATATGATTGCGCGCCGCAAAAAATCGAAGAAGCCATCCGCTGGGAGCGAGCGCTCCCGGCCGCCGCTTGACGACTTTGTCTTCTACCTCGATGAAAATCTTTGTAACTCCACCGCCATCCAGGAAGCGCTGACTCGATCCGGAATCCGGTTCGAACGCCATCTTAGCTATTTTTCGCGCGGTACCGTGGACGAGATTTGGCTGCCATTTGTCGGCAAAAAGGGATGGGTCTTGCTCACGACCGACAAACAAATGCGATATAACCTCCTTGAAAAGCGCGCTCTGGAAGAAACTCAAGTGCGCGAGTTCGTCTTCGCGTCTGGCAACCTATCGGGAAGTGAAATGGCTGGAGCGCTGGAACTGGCGGTAAGAAAGATACAGAGGATGTGCCGAAGGTACAGGCCGCCTTTTGTCGCGGCAATTACGAAGGCGGGTGACGTTCATCTGCGCTGGCCCAAGCGATAGGACTCGCCGACGGAGGCGCGCCGCGCTTTTCCACAGAACCCCTGATATCCACAATTTGACTGCCTCAAAAAATTGTTACAAATACTTGACCAAATCCGTTTCTTTGCTATACTCTCCTGATGTCGGCGTACCTCGGATTTGCCGGGGATTGTCCTGACAAACCGGGTAGGCCGCTTAACCAGAGGTGAAGTTGGTTACAAGCACCGGGTTTGAGTACAACGAGAATCGAGCATATCCGTTCCGGAGGCTGCGCGGGTAAACGCGGCTCCAGGAATAGGACGGACGTGCCCGGCGCTTGTTGCCGGGTTTTTTATTGCGGTTTCGGCTCCAAAACCGAAAACGCACTCCGCCGGGAGCGGAGACGTTCCGATCGGAAGTTGATGAACGGAGCGAACGGTCTTTGACAACTGAAGGAAGTAGGCATCGCGTTATGCGAATTTCAAGGTTCGCATAGCGTGATAAACCGCAAATTTTTGCTCGAGAGTAGCGCAATGTGGAAAGGCGAACTTGCTTCCACGCGCGATGTCGTGCGCCCCTCCCTGGACAGGCAGTAGAAACCAGGCAAGGAGCCATGCATGGCACTCGGAAGACGCGGAGCGAGGAGCTGCAAGACTCTTCGCCACTTTCCGTGTTTCCGGGTTTCGATCCTGATCGGGTCGAAACGTGTTAGGTAAGTTTTATGGTTAAGCTACTAAGAGCGTACGGTGGATGCCTTGGCGCCAACAGGCGATGAAGGACGTGGCAAGCTGCGATAAGCCCCGGGGAGCTGCAAGCAAGCTTTGATCCGGGGATTTCCGAATGGGGAAACCCAGTCTGGTAAAACCAGGCTACGGCCCTCTGAATATATAGGAGGGTGCGAGCAAACCCAGGGAAGTGAACCATCTCAGTACCTGGAGGAAAATAAATCAAACGAGATTCCGGTAGTAGCGGCGAGCGAAACCGGAACAGCCCAAACCGGGATATTTATATTCCGGGGTTGTAGGACCGCGTGAGTAGAGTTATCAATTCGGAGGCTAGGTGAACCTGCTGGAAAGCAGGGTCAAAGAGGGTGAAAACCCCGTAACCGAAAGCTTACCGAACTCGAAGCGGTATCCTGAGTACCACGGGGCACGAGAAACCCCGTGGGAATCTGGGGAGACCACTCTCCAAGGCTAAATACTCGTTGGCGACCGATA
>JBOGNA010000122.1:0-46142 GCA_050746925.1 Candidatus Acidiferrales bacterium | reverse complement strand
GGGCGAGGATGGGGAGTGCGCGGTGCGGCGCGTTTGGGCACGGCATGCCGTGCCCCTACTGATGAAAGGGGTGTGGCATGTTTCTTCAGGAGGCGGCCATTGTTTTCAGGTGAGCGACCAGGTTTTTTACCTGGCGCTCGGTGTCTTCGATGGTTCCGGAGCAATCGACGACCTCATCCGCGAGCTGGCGCTTTTCGTCGGCC
The DNA here is from genome assembly GCA_050746925.1 of Candidatus Acidiferrales bacterium. Classification (GTDB taxonomy): domain Bacteria; phylum Acidobacteriota; class Terriglobia; order Acidiferrales; family UBA7541; genus Palsa-295. Next base: position 45,939 of record JBOGNA010000122.1, on the reverse strand, counting down.
GGCATTTGGGCGGCGATGCGAAGCGCAGCTTCTTCGCGAGTGAGGCCGCGCACGAGCAGGCGTTCGCGCTGCTGCTCGGGACGGCACCAGCAGACGATCAAGTTGTCGAGATTCTTGTGAAAGCCGGTCTCGGCGATCAGGGCGGCTTCCACGATGGCGAATTCGGGGCCTCCGGGGCGATCGAGCGCGGCAAACCATTTCTGCACGACATCGAGGATGCGGGGGTGGAGGATTTGGTTGAGGCGCAGGCGCTTGGAGGCGTCGGCAAAAACGACTGCGCCGAGTTTCGCGCGGTCGATCGCATCGCCCGGGCCGAGAATCGAATTGCCGAATTCGCGAACGATTTCGTCGTAAGCGGATTGCCCCGGCTCGAGCAGCTCGTGGCCGATCGGGTCCATTTCGAGGATCATGCAATCGAGATCGCGCAGAATGGAAGCGACAGTGGATTTGCCGGAGGCGATACCGCCCGTGAGTCCGACCTTAAGCATTGCAATGAGCTCCAAGCCGCATCAATTGCGTGCCGTTGCGTGAATGCGCGAACCTCGGCGGAGCCGCGCTGCTCGCACCGTGTTGCTCATGAGCATGGCGATGGTGAGCGGGCCGACGCCGCCGGGAACGGGAGTCAATGCTCCGGCAACTTCGGCGACGCCGGGATGAACGTCACCAACGACGGCCGAGCCTCTGGCGCGGAACGACGCCAGACGTTCGGGCAAGCGGGCGAAAAGTTTTTCGGCTTGCGCGGCATCGGTGATGCGATTGATGCCGACGTCGATGACGGTTGCATCGCGCTGAATGTAATCGGGCGTAACCATGGCGGCGCGACCCATCGCGGCGACAACGATGTCGGCGCGGCGGACGGTTTCGGGGAGGTCGCGCGTTTTCGAATGGCAGACGGTGACGGTCGAGTTCGCATGCATCAAGAGGAGGGCCATCGGTTTGCCGACGATGTCGCTGCGGCCGAGGACGGCGGCGTTGGCCCCTTCGATTTTGATGCCGCTGTGGCGAAGAATTTCCATCACGCCGAGTGGCGTGCAGGCGACGAGATTGGGGCGCCCGGCGACGAGACGGCCGACGTTGAACGGATGAAACCCGTCAACATCCTTGGCGGGATCGATTGCTTCGAGGATGCTCTTCGCGTCGATCTGCGCGGGAAGCGGCAACTGAACGAGGATGCCATCGACAGCGTCGCGGCGATTCAGGTCTTCGATGATGGCGAGAAGCTCGGCTGTCGAGATCGTGGCGGGCGGGGAGACATGGATGCTTGCGAGGCCGAGCCGTTCGCAGGCGGCAATCTTGCTCGAGACATAGATTTTGGAGGCGGGATTTTCGCCGACGAGAACGGCGGCGAGGCCGGGGCGGATCCCGGCGGAAGAGAGCGCGGCGATTTCGTCCGCTAGTTCGGCGTAGATTTGGTCGCGGATTGAATTACCGTTGAGGATGCGCGCGGGCAATCTGGCTCCGATTCGAACTCGCTAGGTGCGAACCGGTATGGTAACACATGGACTTCGATGACCCGACGGTCGGGGCACGGGTTTGCGGTGGGTGACCCGCAGACCTGGCGCCTCGAGGTGTAAAATAGCGACCATGCCCAAAACGAAAAAGACGGAAGCTGGGCCCGGATCAAAGAAGTACGAGAAAGAGCAGTTCATCGGGTTGATGCGCCGGCTATTGGAGTCGATCGACCACCGCGAACGAAAGCGTCTCAAGTGCAAGCTTGCTCGCATGACGTTCGGCTAAGAGTGATGGCGGTGGTCGAGCGGGCACGGCATGCCGTGCCCTTACTGTGGATAAGCGGCGCGGAGGGAAGAGATGTTTGGCGAAGGAAGCGAACGGAAGACACTGGAGCGGGTGATGCGCGAGGCGGGACGGCTGCCACCCGGGCAATCGCTCACGTTGAAATGGCCGGTGCTGCACGAGGGGACCGTGCCGCGATTCGACCCGAGGACTTGGGATTTTCAGGTGACCGGACTCGTGGAGCGGCCGCTCCGGCTTACGTGGGATGAGTTCACGCGGCTCCCGATGAAGCAGGTGACGGCGGACATGCACTGCGTGACGCGCTGGAGCCGGTTCGACGTGCGATGGGAAGGCGTGCCGTTTACGGAGGTGATGAAGCTGATCGACGCGAAGCCGGAAGCGAAATACGTGATGGTGCTGGCGGAGCAGGGCTATACGTCGAACGTGCCGCTCGAGAATTTGATGCATCCGACGACGCTTTTCGCGCTGAAGCACAACGGCGAGTCTTTACCAGCGGAACACGGGTATCCGGTGCGGCTGGTGGTGCCGGAGCTGTATGCATGGAAGAGCGTGAAGTGGGTGCGCGGGCTGCAGTTCATGGAGAAGGATGAGCCGGGGTTCTGGGAGCAGAACGGGTATCACATGTATGGCGATCCGTTCGAAGAGCAGAGGTTCAGCGAAAGCTAGAGCTGAAACGGCGGTCAAGCCGCGGAATTCTTGATCACGTATCTCAGGAAACCGCTGTGAGGAGTGAATTTGTCGTAGAGCCCGCGAGCGCGGTAGTTATCTTCTTTGGTGTGCCAGTACAAGCTGGACCATCCGCGTGCCTTCATTTCTGTCACCAGCCACTCGATCAAAAGTCCGCCCGCTCCTGAAGCGCGCTCCTTAGGATCCACGAACAGGTCCGCAAGTAACAGACTGGCGATAGCGCGGCAGTGACGTCGTGAACGAGGTAGTTCGCGATACCGATCACTGCTTCGGAGCGGTTCGTCGCGACGATGGCATTCGTCGGATGCGAGGGGTCGAGGATGCGGCTCCAGGTTTGCCGCGTGACCGGCTCGGATGGTTCGCGGCCATAGAAATAATTGTAGCCGTCCCAGAGCACGCGCCAACGCGGCTCGTCGCGGGGTTCGATTCGCGGGATGATCATGTTCGCCGGAAATTCGCCAATCACTAAAAATCAAGAAAAGCGCCGCGGACCAGTCGTCCCGCGGCGCTCGTTGTAAACGGAATTCTAGTAAATGTCGTACTGCTCCCAGTGAAGAGTGGGATCGGCCTGGATGATTATGCTCTTTTTCGTCCAGCGCTCGAGCTCTTCAATCAGTGAGGATTCGCGCGTCTTGAGGGCCTTGGCGATTTCCGGATGCAGGCGCAGAGTGAGGCTGCCGGAATCGACTTCGGGAGCCATCTTCCGCGCTTCGGCCTGAATTTCGTAGCAGAGGGTGGGGATGGACTTCACCATGCCGGAGCCGGTGCAATAGGGGCACGGCTGGCAGAGAGTGCGTTCGAGAGCCTGCTTGGTACGCTTGCGGGTGATGGCCACAAGGCCGAACTCGTTGAAGCGCAGAACTTTCGAAGGAGCGCGGTCGGTACGAAGCGCGTCTTCGAGAGCGGCCATCACTTTTTCGCGATTGCGGCGCTCTTCCATGTCGATGAAGTCGATGATGATGATGCCGCCGAGATCGCGCAGGCGCATCTGGCGGACGACTTCCTTCACGGCTTCGAGGTTGGTGCGGACGATCGTGTCTTCGAGGCGATTCGAGCCCTTGCCGACGAATTTGCCGGTATTGACGTCGATGGCGACGAGCGCCTCGGTGTGGTTGATGACGATGTAGCCGCCGGATTTCAGCCAGACTTTGGGACGCAAACCCTTGTCGATTTCCTGCTGGATGCCGAATTCTTCGAAGACCGGCGTTTCCTTGGTGTAGAGCTTCACGCGACTGACGAGGGCCGGCTGGAAGCGGCTCATGAACTCGACGACCTTGGCGAATTCCTCTTCCGAATCGACCCAGATGGCGCCGAAATCGGGAGTCATGTAGTCGCGGAGAATGCGCTCGACGAGATTCAGGTCGCGGTGCAGAAGCGATGGTGCTTTTCTTTGTTCGGAGCGGGATTTGATTTCCTGCCACGTGCGCATCAGGAATTCGACGTCGGTTTTCACTTCCTCGGCGGTGGCGCTTGCAGCGGCGGTGCGGACGATGAAGCCTCCGCCACCCTGGCCTTTCGCTTCGTTGACGAGATGACGAAGGCGGGCGCGATCCTCGGCGGAAGCGATCTTGCGCGAGACGCCGGTGTGATCGAGCGTGGGCATATAAACCAGGTAGCGGCCGGGAAGGGCCACGTGGCTGGTGATACGCGCGCCCTTCTTGCCGAGCGGCTCTTTGGCGATCTGGACGATGATTTCCTGGCCTTGCTTCAGAAGATCGGCGATGAGCTGGGTGCGGCGCGGCGGCGTGCGATGGCCATGGCCTCCGGAGGTGTGTTGTGGGCGACGGCCGCGATCGGGGCGTCCGCCACGATCGGGACGGCCACCGCGGTCACGTCCGCCGCGGCGCGACGGGTGCTGCATGCGTGAGCGGGAATCATTTTGGACGCGCGCATTCCAGGGCCGCCGGTCCTGCGGTTGTGAGTTTTCCGCCGAAGGCGCAGCACCATTTTCTGCGGGCATCGCGTCGTCTGACGGGGCCGCATCCAGATGCTCGTGCTCGTTCTCGTGTTCGTGTTCGGGCGAGGACGCGGCGAGCGCTTCGGCTGCCGCGTGCGCTTCTTCGTGAGCTTGATCGGCTTCGGCGTCCGCGTCTGATTCAGAGTCGGATTCGTCGAGATCGTGATCGCTTTCGTGCGCTTCTACATGTACGTCTCCGTGCATTTCTTCATGCAGGTCAGCATCATGTAGCTCGGCGTCGTCGGCCGGTTCATCCGAGTCGAGATCATGCGGCGCAGGGGTTTCTGTCGCGGGGAAGGCTCGCTCTTCCTCTGTCTGAAGGGCTGCGGCCTCGCTTTGCGCTTCGGCGACGTGTTCGGTGAGCGCGGCAGCTTCATCTTCGCTTAAATCCGCGATCGTCTCCGGACTGAAGATTGGAGCGCGAGTATCTTCCCGCGGAAATGAAGCCGTCGATTCCGCCCGGCTTTCGAAGTGAGCGATTTCGGTTTCGCCGCTGTGACGCGGCGCGAAGGACTCGTGCGCTTCGTAGTTGGCGACGCCGGACGATTCCAGAGCAGCGGCGGCAGATTCGGGGTGCTGTTCGACGTGCGGCTCGCGCGTTTTCCACTTCGCGACCGATTCACCGGGAAGCGGCTCGAGTCCGGTGGATGAGGCATTGAATGAGGTGCGCGGATATTCAGCACGCGCCGGTTCGGGCGGAGGCGCGGGCGAAAGAGACTCGCGCGTAGGCTCCGGCGGAAAACTCGCAGGAGTGAGCGGCGGCGCCGATTCCGGAGGCGCGACGGACGATGCCGAGGAAGGCGCTTTGTACTTCGCGAGCGATTCTCCGGGAAGGATGATGGGAACGTAACCGTCCGGGGGCGGTGCGGATTCGGGCGCTGAATCATCATGCGGCCGATGGGAGGCATACTTTGATTGAGGCAATTCGCGGCCATAGCGCCGGTCGCTTCCTCCTCCGCCTCCTGGCCCGCCTCGGCCGGGCCGGCCTCCGCGGCGTCCGCCGCGGCCACCGCGAAAATCGCGACCACCGCCGCGATTGGGACGGCTATCGCCTCGATTCTCATATCGGGAGCGATTGGACGGGGGCGCGACGTATGGCGGAGCCACATTGCCTGAAGGCGTCGGCGGAGGCGCGGAAAGCGGAGGCGCGTAATTTTCAGCAGGCGGATACTCATTCGCAGCGAGCGGAGCCGCTTCGACGTCGGCCGGCTCAATCGCGGGCGCGGCAGGGGCGGTGGCGCTGAAAACCTGGCCGCCCTGGTCCTGCATCTTCTGGACTTTGTCTTCGGCGGTGGTGACGATGTGGTCGAATTCCTCGAGGTCTTCGAGGAAGTCACTCACATACAGGAAGGCGTCGCTATCGAGCCCGATTTCGACGAAGGCCGACTGCATGCCTGGCAGCACGCGGGTAACACGGCCTTTGTAGATGCTTCCGACTAACGCAAATTCTTTTTCACGCTCTACGTAAAATTCACAGAGCTGGCCTTCTTCGAGAATGGCGACCCGTGTCTCGTGGGGGTTCGCCGAGATAACCATTTCCTTCGACATGAAAACTCCTCAATGGGCATCGAGTGGCGGCGGGCACGACGGTGGGCAGGGCGAGCGCACGGGCTCGGCCGGCATGGCGCGTAGAACGATTCGGTTGTGGCCATGATGAGCCGCCCAGGAAGGACGTGCCGTGTGGCTGGATAACTACCGTCTTCACCCGATGCAATCCTAAGTAAAATTGAAAATTCCGGCTGTCAAATCGATGCGCAGTCCGGGCACTCTTTCAAAACTTGCAAGCACTTTCGAAAACTTTCAAACCAAGCCTTAATTGACGAAGCGCCGCATGCGGACGTTCATCACCAGGCCCAAAGCCAAAAACACAAAAGCTGTCGCTGACCCGCCATAACTCATCAATGGCAGCGGGATGCCGGTGACGGGCATGTAGCCGATCACCATCGACGCATTCACCAGGACGTGGAAGCCCAGGATGGCCGTGACTCCCATCACCACAAACATCCCGGCACGATCTTTCGCCTTCTGCGCGTTGTCCACGAGCCGCAGAATCAAGCCGAGGTATAGCAGCAAGACGACGCAAACTCCAATGAAACCTTGCTCCTCTGCCAGCGCCGCCAGAATAAAATCCGAATACCGGACGGGCACGAAGCCCAACTGATTCTGGCTGCCCTTCCCAAATCCTTTGCCCCAAAACCCGCCGGAACCGACTGCAATTTCGGACTGCAGAATCTGATAACCAGCGCCTCGAGGATTCTCCTCCGGATGAAGGAAAGTTTCAATGCGCTGCTGCTGGTACGGCTTCAAATGCCGCCGCATATTCCACCCGACCGGGATCATCAGCGCGATCAGCACGAGGCCGACGGCCATGTGCTTCCATTCAATGCCGGCAAGAAACGCGCCAACTACTGCGACCGGCACCAGAACCATCGCCGTACCCAAATCAGGCTGAATCAGAATCAAACCTACCGGCACGCAAGTGAGGATGGCCACCTTGACCAGGTCCATCAGCGTCAGCCGGTCTGTGCGCACTTCCGCAAAGAAGCGAGCCAGTACAATGATTATAATCAACTTCATAAGTTCCGACACTTGTAAATTCACGCCGCCCCCCAGGGCGACCCACCTCTTGGCGCCGAAGCGGGAATGGCCGATGGCCAGCACGACAAGGAGAGTGGCGAGCCCAAACATGTAGAGCGCGGGAGCCTGGTCCAGCAGCGTGTGATAATCAATGCGCGAAATCAGAAACATCCCGGCGAGGCCGATGGCGATCCAGGTGAGCTGCTTCCATTGCAGGCCTGCCATGGCGGGAGTGGCGTGCGTCGAGGAGTAGATCTCGAGAACACCGATCGCGTTGATGGCAGCGACGATGGCAAGCAGAACCCAGTCAAAGTCTTGCGTGCGCGGCCGATCTTTCATTTTCTTGCCGTTCTCACGGGTTTCCAGTTCCGACGGTTGCGACGAGCGGACGCGTGGGCCCAGGCAGCGGGGGAGCGCCGGCTGTGGCCGTTTGCTGCGTCCGGGCGTTCTTCTTGTCGTAGAAGGCTTTCACGACATCCCGCACGACCGGCCCGGCCGCTTCGCCGCCGTGTTCGACCGTGTTCTGCACGATCGCCGCAACGACGATTTCGGGATTTCGGCGCGGAGCAAATCCGACGAACCAGCCATCCATCTTCTTGTTACCCAGGCGGCTCGCTGCGTTGTAACTCATCAACTGAGCCGTGCCGGATTTTCCACAAAGATCGATGTTTTGCAGGCGCAGATGATAGCCGGTGCCTCCGCCTTCATTCACCACACCGTACAGACCCTGCGTGACCTGCTCCACGGCATTCTCGGAAAGCGGGAAATGCCCGGTTTTCAGGTCCGTGAGATTCTTGAGCAGATGCGGCTGAACGAGCGTTCCTGCGCTGGCGACAGCAGCAGCCATGCGCGCGAGCTGAATCGGAGTGACGGTCACCGCGCCCTGGCCCACAGAAACCGAAATCGTTTCTCCGGCGTACCACTTATGGTGGAACACGCGCTCGACCCAGTCTTCAGAAGGCATCAGCCCCGCTTCTTCACCAGGCAGATCAACCCCTGTCCTGTGGCCCAGGCCCAATCCAGCGGCGTAGTCGTGGATCCGCTCGATGCCGAGGCGTTGGCCAATGGTGTAAAAGAAAACGTCGCAGGAATCGACGATTGCCTTGTGGAGATCGACCGAACCATGTCCCTGCGGGCGCCAGCAATGAAACGTGCGGCCGTAGAAGCTCGCGTAGCCGGGACAATAGACGGTAGTGTTTTCCGGAACGGCCTTCGAATCGAGCATCGCCGCGGCCATCACAATCTTGAAAACGGAGCCGGGAGCAAGTTGACCCTGAATGGCACGATTGAATAGCGGCGTCTCCGGATCGGTATTGAGCTTGGCCCATTCTTCGGGCGGAATTCGAACGGCGAAGTCGTTGGGGTCAAATGTGGGGCGGCTCACCATCGCGAGAATTTCGCCGGTACGGGCGTCCATCGCTACAACCGCGCCCTCCTTATCCTGCATGTCGGCTTCGGCGATGGCCTGCAGATCGTAGTCGATCGTGAGCTGAATGGGCTTGCCGGGAATGGCTTCGACGTTATCGAGCGTGCGCATCGCTTTGCCAACGCTGTTCACGACGACGCGGCGCATGCCGTCGGTGCCTTCGAGGGTTTCGTTGTACTGGCGCTCGAGGCCGGCTTTTCCGACGATATCGCCCGGGCGATAGTGGCCGTCGCTTTGATCGAGCTGTTGCGGCGACACTTCGCCAACGTAGCCGATCGAATTCGCCAGCATCTTGCCGTGGGGGTAGCGGCGGCGGTGAACCATGAGCAACTCGAGCACGGGAATATCGGCCCGGTGGGATTCCACGAACGCGATGTCCGCCAGACTCGCCGCCGGCTTAATCACCACCGGCTGAAATTTGGGCTCGTTCTTCGCCGCATCGAGTTCCTGGAGGAGGTCTTGCTTGCTGATCCCGAGGCCGTCCACGATTTGAGGAATGCTTTTTTCGAGGGACTTCATGTCCTCGCGGAGCAGAAGAATGCTGAACGAAGGGTAGCTGTCGACGAGGACGCGGCCTTCGCGATCGAGCATCGGCCCGCGGGGCGCGATGATCGGAATCGAGCGAACGCGATTGCGCTCGGCAAGATCGGAGAAATGCCCTGATTGCACCACCTGCAGCTTCCAGAAACCGATCAACAACAGGACGACAAACGTAGCCGCCATATAGGAAAACAGCGCCAGCCGGCCCTGAGGGACTTTCTGATCGTTATCACTCCACGATGGCAACGGAACTCCTGCGCGGGGGTCGTATTCGGCCGTGATGCACTTGGCCCTGATGCGCCCTGACATCCCAATCCGGGCGGTACCCGAAGCGGCATTCAAAGCTAACACCGCCAAACGGGTAGCCGCAAGGCAGCGATGTCCTTTCGGTCACTGTATTGTGCCCAAAACGAATGCACCGGAGTAGCTGGCCTGAAGGACAGGCGGCGGCAAAGCGACTGACGGGGGCGACCTATAACGGCTTGCGGAGACGATCTAGCAGGGCGAACAGTACGACGCCGACTCCGGCGGTGACGAGAGAATCGAGAAAAAGGCGAAGCGTGAACATGGGCATCGAGTGAGCGAGCAGCACGCGTTGAGTAATCGCCAGTACCATCTGGTGGAAATGGAACAGGAGGAAGATCAGCCCAAAGCGGCTGACGGGGTGCTCGGTATCAATTCTGGCGCCGACGGAAGAGGCGACGTAGCCCACGCATGTTTTCGCAATTCCGTACAAACCGATGGGATTGTCGTGGCTCAACGCGTCCTGCGCGATTCCGATCGCGGCTCCCAAGAACATTCCGGTGATGGGATTGCGGCGGCTGACGCCGAAGTAGATTGTGACGAGCAACGGCAGGTCAACAAGCTCCGCCCAGCGCCCGTATTTGTGAAGGAAAGCCTGTATGACGAGCGCGAGAAAAGATACCAGTAGGACGGCGCCGCCGTAATACTTGTGTACTTCGATATTTGATTCTGATTGTGCGCCGGTGCTCAGCATCGTAGCCATGTCATTGCCATGTCACTGGCGCGGCGCAGCCGGCTGGGAGGATTTCGTCGTGCCCGAATTTGTAGTATTTGCCGCTGGCGATTCTTCTGTTTTCTTCGGCGTCAGCTCCTGCTGGGACAGGAGAACCAGAACTTCCTCCAGACGGTCGAGCCGCGCGGCGGGCTCGATCCATATCGTCTGAAAGGGATTTCCGGGCTTTGCACTCTCCACCTTTCCGAGGGGCAGATCTTTGGGGAATATGTGATCTTCTCCGGAGGTCAGGATTTTGTCGCCGGCCGCAACCTTTTCATCGTTGACGATGTAGTCCATGCGCGGATTGGGGTCGCCGCTTCCTTTGACGACTCCGTGGGTACGGGAGGCGGCGAAAAGCGCGCCGACGCCGCTATCCTTGTCGTTGATGAGCAGCACCTGTGACGTGGACGGAAACACCTCGACGATTTTGCCGACGACGCCTTCCGGAGTGATGACGGCAAAGTTCCGGCGGACGCGGTCTCGTTCGCCGCGATTGATGAACAGCGTGTGCGAAGTGGGATCGGCGCTCGCTCCGATCACCTCGGCGGCAAGCATCGGAGCTTCCGAATGGGCGGCGCGGAAGTTCAGCAGTGCGGCCAGGCGCTCGCCCTCCGCCGCCTGGCTTTCCAGTTCGCGGTTGCGCATGCGAAGCGCATCCAGGTCTTTTTTCAGGCGCTCATTCTCGGTTCGAGCGTCCTGCAAGCCGATATATCCGTGCCAGAGGCCGCTGATTCTGGAAAACGACCAGGTGCCGGCGCGTTCGACGGGCGTAAGGGTTTGAACCGCCCAATAGCGAACGAGGCGTACGTTGTTCTCCCGCTTGATCTGGAACGCGAGCAGCAAGACCTGCAGCAGGACCAGAGCGGCGAGCAGGCTCAGGGGGCGATGGCGCGAAATGATCGTGTCTTGCATTTTCTAGAGATTCGAGATTGGAGGTTCAAGCACCGATGGAACCGATCTCGAATCCAATCCGGATTGTTCCCGCCGTTATCTTTACTTTCAGAAACTCAATCGATCGAAACCAGGCGCAATAGACGGAAATCACTCAGCATTTTTCCCGTGCCGAGGACGACCGAAGCGAGCGGATCGTCCGCAATCGAAACAGGCAGGCCCGTCTCTTCGCGGATGCGCTTGTCGAGATTCTTGATCAACGCTCCGCCTCCCGTAAGTACGATGCCGCGGTCGCTGATATCGGCGGAAAGCTCGGGCGGCGTGCGCTCCAGGGCGACACGAATCGCATTGAGAATCGTTGCGATGCACTCGGACAGAGCTTCGCGGATTTCACTGTCGTCGATCGTCACGGTGCGAGGCACGCCTTCAATCAGGTTGCGGCCCTTCACTTCGAGCGTGAGCGGTTTTTCCAGCGGATATGCCGAGCCGATTTCAATTTTGATCTGTTCGGCGGTGCGTTCGCCGACGAGAAGATTGTATTTGCGCTTCAGATAGTGCATCACCGCTTCGTCCATTTCGTTTCCGGCGACACGGACCGAGCGCGAATAGACGATGCCGCTCATGGAAATGACCGCGATATCGGTGGTGCCGCCTCCGATATCGACGACCATGTTGCCCGAGGGCTCTTCAATCGGCAGGCCGGCGCCGATGGCGGCAGCCATCGCTTGCTCGACGAGATACACTTCGCTGGCGCGCGCGCGGTACGCCGAGTCCTGGACGGCGCGCTTTTCCACGGGCGTGATTTCGCTGGGTACTCCGATCACGATGCGCGGATGAACGAGCACGCGGCGGTTGTGCGCCTTCTGAATGAAGTAGGTAAGCATTCGCTCGGTGACTTTGAAATCGGCGATGACGCCGTCTTTCATCGGCTTGATCGCGACGACGTTGCCCGGTGTCCGGCCGAGCATTTCTTTGGCCTCGCGGCCGACCGCGACAACCTCTCCCGTGTTCTTGTTGATTGCGACGATGGAAGGCTCGTTGACTACGATCCCTTTTCCGCGCGCAAAGACCAGCGTATTCGCGGTTCCCAGGTCAATAGCCAGATCGGAAGAGAACAGGCTGAAGACCGACCGCATGTTGTAGCCGCTTTTCGTCACGTGACGCTTCCCCCTCAGGCTCCGCTTGAGCACTGCTGCGGCAGCGCATGCAAGTGAGGCTGCTGAATTTTTAGGGCACCACCACATCGACCTTCTTGATTGCTGTGCCGCCTCTGCGATTCTGGCCCGTGATGACGATCGTGTGGCTGCCGCGATCCATCGGCTGCGTGAAATAGCGGAAATGCCCGTCGGGACGTATGTCGGCAACCTGCTCGCCGTTGATAATCAAGGCGGCACCGGGTTCGGTGCGGCCAATCACTTCAACGTTGTTGCCATGGAGCTCGGTGTCGTCCACTTCGAGCAGCATTTCCTGCTCTTTGCCTGCCACCGCGAGCATGAACTTGAAAAGATCGCTCTGGTCGCTGGTGTTATCTTTTTCGTCGATCGCACGGACGCGCCAGAAATAGTCTCCCGGCGGAAGTCCTGAAATTTCCACGCTGGAAGCGGAAGTCTTCTTCTCCATCACCACTTTGTTGAACATCGAGGTGGTGCTGACCTGAAATTCGTAGGTCTTGGCGGTCGATACAGGCTTCCAGGAAAATTGGACCGGATCGCGCTTGGGATCGGCGACGATGACAGCAGCGAGATTGATGGGCTTATCCAGTTGGGGCGGAGCCAGCACCTGGCTCTTCGTGATTGCGCCGCCGGTCGGGAATGTCGCGCGCTCGAACTGGCCGATGTTCAGATGCTCGCTGCCGCGATTCAGCTCTGCGCTGCCGGAATTAACCGTGATCTCCTGCTGATTCGTGGTTGGGTCGCTGCGAACGGCTGCGCGGCTGTTGGCGCGCACCGAGGCGACTGCGTTCTCAAACGAAACTTCCGCTTTGGATCCGGGAATTTCCCAAGAACCGGTCGCGAGATCGACCTGTCCGGAAGTGATGTGCACGCCGACTTTCGAAGCTCGGTCCTGCTGCACGACGTTATCTTCCACGGTGACGAGTGTGTCTCCCTTCACAGTGTACGTGGTGCCGTCAGCGAACTGAATGCGGGCGACTCCTTCGCCGCCGGTTTGGATCAGGTCGCCCTTGTCGAGCGAAAGTTGATAGTCGGCGCTGACCCACTGCACCGAATTGCTCTTTTTCACTTGAACTTTTCCATCCAAGTTTACGAAGCGAGCTTGCCGGGCCGCTGCCGTGGAGCTTTCATTGGTAGAAGGCGCCGTGATCGAGCTCGTAATCTTGCTGATTACACCGGCCGCCATTTCAGGAAAGGCAAAATGAAAGCAAGCGAACACGACCGCCACGAAAGCGATCACGACTAACACGACGGTGCGGTATTTCACCGTGTGCCAATACACTTCCACACGGGAGATTTTCGCCTTGTCGGCAGCCGAGATTTTTCCGTTAGTCATGAAGATTTGGGGCCAGTTTGGCAATCTAGCATAGGGGTATAGGCCTTTCAACACGGGCGGAGAACAGGATGCGAAACCGCTAACAGCAAGAAAGCACCACATTTCGGTTTGGTTTACGATCGCCCCGCGCGGCACAGGATTCGATTTTGGGCCGCGTTTTGGAGGGGTCATCAAGGAGTTGCCGGAGCCGATTCGAGTCCTGCGCGCGGTGCGTCCGAGCCATTTTGGAGGTTGACCGAGCTAGCCGGATTTAGCGAGACTAGGGGCGGCGGTTGGCATCCTTTTCGTCCCCCTTTGCCGCCGAACCTATGCACCGGGCTGCCCGCGAGGGCCGGCTTATAGCGTGCTGCGAGGAACGAACTCATGAACGAAATAATTGGCGAACTCCTTCCACCCACTCGGTTAATGCTCACGCCGGGACCGTCGAACATGGACCCGCGCGTTTACCGCGCCTTGGCCACGCCGCTGGTGGGGCACATGGATCCGTGGTTCATCGGGATGATGAACGACGTGCAGACATTGCTCCGGAAAGTGTTCCAGACGCAGAACCGCATCACTTTTCCGGTTTCTGCCTCCGGCTCGGGCGGAATCGAGGCCGCGGTGCTGAATCCTCTCGAGGAAGGGGACGAGTGCATCGTCTGCGTGAACGGTTGGTTTTCAGAACGCATGGCAGTGATCGCCGAGAGGAGTCCGGCAAAAGTGATTCGCGTGGAAGCGCCATACGGCCGCACCGTGGATCCGGACGAGGTGCGCCGGGCCGGCAAAGGCAAAAAGATTAAGTTCGTGGGACTGGCGCATGGTGAAACTTCGACGGCTGTCGTGCAGCGCCTCGACGATTTTCGGAAGGTAGCGGACGAGTTAGGAGCGCTTCTCGTCGTTGACGCAGTCGCGACGCTCGCCGGCTGCCCGCTCGATGTCGACCGGCAGCGCATCGATATTTGCTTCAGCGGTTCGCAGAAAGCCATTAGCGCGCCACCGGGAATGGCGCCCATCACGGTGAACTCGCGCGTGGAAGACCTGATGCGGGCGCGAAAGACTCCGGTCGGCAGTTGGTATTTCGATTTGACTCCGATCATGACGATGTGGGGCAGCGAGCGGACGTATCACCACACTCCCCCGATTTCCCTGATCTACGGGATGCGCGAGGCCTTGCGGCTTGCGCTGGAAGAAGGCCTGGAAGCCCGCTGGGAACGCCACCTGAATAATCAGCGAGCGCTGGTCGCCGGGATTGAAGCGATGGGGCTCGAATTGTTCGTCGCAAATCCGGCCGAGAGGCTCGTCACGGTCACCGGCGTGAAAGTTCCGGCCGGGGTTGACGACCTGAAGGTCCGTCATCAACTCCTGGATGAGTTCAACATCGAAATCGCGGGTGGATTCGGCCCGGTGAAAGGCAAGCTCTGGCGCGTCGGTTTGATGGGCTACTCGAGCCAGAAGACGAACGTGCTCTTGTTCCTTGCCGCGCTGGAAAAAGCGCTGCTCGATCAGGATGTCCGCGTGCCCGCAGGGGCCGGCGTCGGCGCCGCGATTCGAAGTTATGCGCAAACATCCCAGCCCACAGCGGTGGGCGCGCGAAAGTAGCGGGATCTGGCGAAAGTGACGGATGCGATGGGCAAAACTGTTTATCCGACGATTCCAAATGCCGGCGCGATGAGCGACTTCATCGGCGCGTTCGATGTTCCTTCGAAGGTGACCGATTTCGTGTACCGCTGCCGGTTTTCCCACTGCTGGAACGGAATCGCCACGCGCCACGCCGACACAATGGATTGTAAGTTTTTTGTTGACGGAAAGGGCGTTGTACTTGGACTCGCACATCCCGCCTTCGTGGAATTTCGCACGCGCGCGGGTCGCAATCTATCGGATCGCGAAGCAAGTTACATTGCGGCCGAGTATTTGCGCGAGCGGCTCGAGCAAGAGGATGAGCACGCGCTCTATGACGTGTCTGCTTCCGACGTTCTTCGCATCATCGAGAAGCTCGGCATCAAGTAGCAGTAAGACTCTGCCATCTTCGGCGCTTGCCTCTTCCGCCCCTCAGTCTGCTGTCAGTCGCCGGCCTTCTTTCGAAAATAGGTGAAATCGTATTCCACGGACCACGTCTTTCCGCCGTCCTCGGATCGCTGGCTGAACTGCCTGACCTCGTCCGGGCTGACATTGAAGAACTGGAGGTGGCGCGTCGCTTTCTTCCCGCCTTCGTCCGTATCGGCGTAATAGTCCATCGTCGTGCCGTTGAGGTGGCCGGAGAAGAAGATTCGACCGCCGTTGCTATCGACCCAATACTGTTCCCATTTCTTGGTGTTCGCGTCATAGATGTTGAAGCTCTTGCCGGTGTTGCCGCGGCCACCGGTCCAGTTTTCGAGCACAACGCAATCACCGAGAATCTTCTGGATACTGCTCGATCCGACGACTTGATCGGCTCCTGTCTGTTTGACATTCCACTCGCCGACCCAGAAATCGAACTGCTTGTGTTCCGCACTGTACTTGCAGGGAAAGGCGTTGCGGTCTGCTTTCTCGATATCCGCCGCAAAGCGAGGATCGTCCTTCAGCAGCGATAGATCGGGATCCGTCGAAAAAATCTCGCCGGGCCCGTAGCCGATCTTCAGCATTTCGTCGATCTTTGCAAATGCCTTCTCGCGATCGCCGAGCTTCGCATAAGCCTTGGCCGTGCGAATCAGCACCGAGTACTGATGAAAGCCGAGGCTTCCGGCCTTGTCGTAACATTCAATCGCCTTCTGATACTGCTCGATTCCGGCCAGCGCCACTCCCCAACGATACCAGTCCTGTCCGTTGCTCGGATTCGACGTTGCCAGAGCCTCGTATGCGGGCGCAGCCTTCGCCCAATCCTTTGCGTTGTAGTAGCCGTCCGCCGCGACTTGATCAACGCTCGCCGATTGCGCCCGTGCCGCGCCGGTAGGAGCAACCCCAATCGCTAACGTCAGAGCAGTCCAGCACAAGACTCGACTCCAGCATTTCATAGCATCTCTCCCTGAGGTGTGGTTCCCGCGCGCTGGAACCGAAGATTCGCCCCGTTTGCCCCGCTTAGACGCGGCAGTAGCGGGCCGGAGAGCTTGCTTTTTGAGCGGTTGAGACCGGACGAGCGGCCAAATTGGATGCATCAGCCGGAACGCAAGGCTAGTCCAGCAATCGATCTCGGTGAAGGTTTTCTTACGGCGCGTCAGATTTTGGTTTTTCTGCTGCCGCCGGCGAATTCTTTGCAATCGATCGAATGTAATTCACAAGATTCCAAATATCTTCATCCTTTAGCCGGTCGACCTCGGATGGCATCTCGGCGTTGCCATTCTTGATGACATAGAACATTTCGCCGTCAGTGACCGCCTTCAGAGAAGCAGGATCTCGGTAGTCGGCCATTTTCAGCTTCATATCGATCGCCAAATCGCCTTTCCCGTCGCCATCCGTTCCGTGGCACATGGCGCAATCGTAGCCATATTTCTTCTTACCCGTTGCGATCGACGCAGGACCGGGTTTCACGGGATTCGGCACCTTAAGCGCTTCCGGCGGAACTTTTGCAGCAGCCGCGGGTTTTCCCTGAGAGCTCTGCACCTGCTGCGATCGCGAGGAGAAACCAAGAAACAGCAGAGCTGATAGAACGACAACGGATTTCCACACGGCTATTCCCCCCTTGAGAGATTGAGCGCATTGTACGCCCGTTGACATCGAGCCAGCGCGCCTTTCCGTGTATGGGTTGCGCTCTAGGCGTCCGAAAGAGACTCACCGAAATTCGAGCTGGCATCGAACTCGCCGGCCTCAAGAATTTCGCCACAGTCGAGGCACTCGACGTACTGCGAATCGTCGTCTTTCGCAATCAGCCTTGTTCGCACGTGCTTGCAGGTGGGATCCGGCATCGCGATCTCGGATAAAGCCTGTGGGCATTGTACCACTCCGGCGTGACTCGAAACATACGGTATAGCTCGCCGTGGCAGAAGGTGCAGTTGACAAACGCACGGATTGCAACTATCAGTCTCTCTGCGAAGCATTGGAAAGAGAGAACGCGTGGCGGTTGAAAGCAGCACGCAGAAAAAACTGGGCAGCGCGCTTTTCTATGGAATCGTTGCGCTGCTGGCCTACCTTGCTTTTCGTGTGTTTGAACCATTTCTGGCCGCGCTCGCCTGGGCGGTGGTTCTTGTGGTTCTCTTCTTCCCGATGTACGAGCGCCTAGCGAAGAAATGGGGGCCGACCGCGGCGGCGGTGGCCAGCACAATCGGCGTAACTCTGATCCTGATTGTTCCCACCATCTTCATCATGTTCGGCTTCGTGCGGCAAGGCGTCGAAGCTGTCCATTCGGTTCAAGTGGGAGCCGCGAACGGGCACTACAAGTGGATCAACGATCTTTGGGCGCGAATCGTGCAGCACCTTCCCGAAGCAGAGTCCAGCGACCTTGGCAGTACTCTGCATCAATACGGAGAACAGATTGCGGGTTATGTAGCAGGGCAGATCGGAGCAGTGCTGCGGCATACGGCGGCATTCTTATTTCACCTGTCGGTAACAATTCTGGCGATGTTTTACCTGTTTCGCGACGGGCCATCCCTCGTGAACAGGCTGCGCGAAATCCTCCCGTTCGAGGACGTGCATCGAAACCGGATGATTCGCGAATCGCGAGATCTGATATTTGTGAGCGTGGCTTCGAGTATGGTTGCGGCCGCCGCCCACGGACTGTTGGGCGGCTTGGCGTTCGGTCTGACGGGGATCTCCGCGCCCATTTTCTGGGGCGTCATGATGGGATTTTTCTCACTCGTGCCGATAGTAGGTTCAGCGCTGATCTGGGTTCCCGCGGCAATCAGCCTCATGGTGGGAGGCCACATCGTCCGGGGCATTATTTTGGCTCTATTCTGCAGCGTAATTGTGGGATTGATCGACAATGTGATTCGGCCCTGGATGATCAGCGGACGCGCGGAGATGGGTGGCCTGGTGGTTTTTATCAGCGTGCTGGGCGGAATCAGCGTTTTCGGAATGCTCGGGGTGGTGCTGGGCCCCATCATCGTCGCGTGTGCGGCAAGCCTGCTTGACGTGTACGCGCCCACAGCTCCTGGTAGAAACCACCATTCCGATGCGGGTGGGAGTTAGGACGGGCGGCGTGCTAGAGTAGCGCCCTTCGGAATCAAGTATGGGTAAGAATTCCAACTCAAAACACGCGAGCCTGCCGCCGGAAAAACTTCGCTGGCATTGCGATCCGGCTCGAATCCCGTTCGAGACGACGGCTGAAGTGGAGCCGACAATCACCGACATGGGGCAAGACCGTGCGCTGCGAGCCTTGCGCATGGGCGTGGAGCTGAAAGCGTCCGGCTACAATCTTTTCGTGTGCGGCCTTTCCGGAACGAGCCGCGGCGGGATGATCGTTCGGATGGTCGAGGAGATGCACCTCGAGACTGAGACCGCTCCCGATCGCTGCTACGTAAACAATTTCAAAAACGCGGACCGTCCGCGCTTGCTCACCCTTCCGCGCGGGCAGGCGAATGCGTTCAAGAAGGAAGTGGAATCGGGCATCGATTTCCTCCGGCGGCGTATTCCGCAGGTGTTCGAGGGCGAGCCGTTTCAAAGGCAGAAGACTCGCATCGTGGAGCGATTTACCGTTCGCGAAAAGGAATTGATGGACGATTTCACGCGCCGGATCGCCCGCGAACAGTTTGCGCTCGGCCGCATGCAGGTGGGAGCTGTAGCTCTGCCGGAGATTTTTCCGGTTCTCGAAGGCCAGATGGTTCCGATCGAAGAGATTCCCAAGATGGTACAGGACGGGAAACTCGAAAGCGTTGCAGCGGAAGATCTCGAGCGAAAGTACGATCAGTTTCGCCAGGAATTCACCGTCGTGTACCGGAAGACGCTTTCGCTTTCGCGTGAACTTGCGAGCGAAATGAGTTACCTCGAACAGGAGGCGGCTTCGGTACTCGTTGATGGCGTAATCGAAGAGCTAAAGGAAAAGTATCCGAGCCCGCAGATATCCGAGTATTTGGAGGAAGTGCGCCATCACATTCTCGATAACCTCGATCCTTTCAAAGAGCGGGAGGGGGAAGACGAGCAGCCGCCGTCGGAAGGCGGCGGAGGTCCGCGCCAGGAGCGTTCGGACCGCGATCCGTTCCGCGTGTATGGCGTAAACGTAATTCTGGCGCACGGCGAGCAAGAAAAAGTTCCGGTGATCTTCGAGACGATTCCGACCTACGCGAACCTTTTCGGCACGATTCACCGCAGTTACGACACGCGCGGCGGCTGGAGTTCGGATTTCATGGATTTGCGCGGCGGATCGCTGTTGCGCGCCGATGGCGGCTTTCTCGTAATGTACGCGCTGGACACGCTGACGGAAACGGGCGTCTGGCGGACGCTGAAGCGCACGCTAAATCACGGCAAGCTCGAAATTCAGCCCGTGGATGTTTTTTTTCCGTTTAGCACGGCAGCGCTAAAACCCGAGCCAATCGAAATTCGCGTGAAGATCATTCTGATCGGCGATCGCGATATGTACGAACTTCTGTACGACTACGAAGACGACTTCAAGAAAATCTTCAAAGTCCGCGTGGAATTCGACGAAGAAATGAATTGGAGCGAAGAAGTGATTCGCCAGTACGCGGGACGCTTGCGGAAACTCAGCGATGACGAGCAACTCTGCCCGTTCGACCGGACTGCGGTGGCGGTGATTTTGGAGCACGGCGTCCGCCGGGCAGGCCGCCGAGGAAAGATCACGGCGCGATTCTTCGATCTTGCCGACCTAGCTCGAGAATCGTCGTATGTCGCCAAGCACGATAAGGCGACGGTAGTTACGGCGGAGCATGTGAGGAAGGCGCAGGAAGCGCAAATCGACCGGCACAATCTTACCGAAACAAAGATTCGGGAAATGGTGGAGCAGAACTTGCTGTTCATCGATACCACCGGAGCGCGCGTCGGGCAGGTGAACGGCTTAAGCGTGCTCGAAATTGGGGGCTATGCATTTGGAAAGCCTGTGCGCATCACCGCAGCAGTAGCGCTTGGGAAACTTGGAATCATCAACGTCGAACGCGAATCGAACTTGAGCGGCCGCTTTCACGATAAGGGCGTGCAAATCATTTCCGGCTATCTGCGGCGCACGTTTGCGCAGGACAAGCCGCTGTCGCTGTCCGCAAGCGTCTGTTTCGAGCAGTCCTATTCCGGAGTGGATGGCGACAGCGCGAGTTCTACGGAAATCTACGCGATTCTATCGGCGCTCTCGGAGATTCCAATCCAGCAGGAGCTGTCGGTGACTGGTTCGGTAAATCAGCAGGGCGACGTGCAGCCGATCGGCGGAGTGAACCAGAAAATCGAAGGGTTTTACGACGTCTGCAAACTGAAAGGATTTACGGGAAAACAGGGCGTTCTGATTCCGGCCGAGAATGTGGAAGACCTGATGCTACGCGATGAGGTAATCGAGGCGGTGGCGAAGGGAAAGTTTCACATCTACCCGGTCGCAACGATCGAGCAGGGCATCGAAATTCTGACAGGCGTTCGCGCCGGAAAACGCGGCAAGACGGGCAAGTTTGAGCCAGGATCCGTGTTCGCAGCCGTTGACGCGCGCCTCCGCAGCATGGCAGTGACGCTTCACAAATTCGAAAGGTAGTCCTCGAAGTAAATCAGATCAAGCGGCGCATTTGGACGGTGATGGGAATCGTTTGCCCATTGCGCTGAATCAGCAATTTGTACTTGTGTCCGACTTGTCGAAAAAGCGAGCGGATGGAGACGAGTGTCAGGTCCGCTGCAGCTTCCTCATCCACTCCGGCAATCGCGTCACCTTTGAGGATTCCCGCTTCGGCTCCCGGAGATCCCGGCTGGACGGAAACGACCTCAAACGTCTTAAGTCCTGGGCCACTCGCAACCACAGCGATGCCGCTCTTGTCTTCCTGCTCGTAGTCGGCGAAATGAGTGTTTGGTTCCAGGATGAGCTGTTGGTGCGCGCAATCGAAGATGGCGGTGAAACGCCGAAGCATCCCGCCTCCGATCACACCGGCGCGGTTATCATCGGATCCTGACTTCGGGTTCTGGCTCACGAATGCTGCAATTACACTATGAACTTCATAGTGGCCGATCTGAAACTCCGTCAATCGGCCGATCACAATATTCGCTCCATCGGCGATCTCCGGGTCCGAGGAGCTGATGGTTTTCAGGTGCGAAGCGAACATGCGGTGCGCTTCCGCGAATCGCTCCGAGATTACGAGCGAAGCATCGAGAGCCGTGTTCACAACGAAATCACCTTCGTGAGCCTTTTGGCCGGGCAGCAGGAATTTCGCGCGAACGACAGGCGTGCCTCCTTCAAATTTCAGAGGGAAGGCAGTTCCTTTGCCGGAGTATTTGTAGGCACCGGGGTCGTAGAGACGCACCGTTTGCCGGGCGTAGTCGATCTCAACCACCACACGGCTCAGAAAGTCGTTGCCCAGCGTTCCCTGATATTGGCGTCCCGTCTGCGCAGAGAAATTCGGTTTTTCGACGGCAGCTAAATCCGCGAATGGCAAATCGACTCCAGGGAGGCTCAAAACAGGATCTTGCAGTCTTACGAGCCCTAGTTCCGCAGCGCGGGCTGAGCCGATCGACGATGTTGCAGAGGTTGAATTCAGCTCGAAGAGAGAAGGCTGAGTCCTGTTCACGTCCACAGGAAGAAAAACGAGGCTATCCAAAAACTCGGCAGGCACTTCCGCGGCGTTGCCTCCGAATGCGAACCGAGCAGCTGCGGCAGGCTGTTGTGCCGGGCTCTGGGCATCAGCGGACGATATGGGGTGTGACTGGGTGCCGACGACCGCGAGCAGAGTAAGTCCGAAAGCAAATTGAAGGATGCGCAAATTCCTACCCCAGGTTTGCATCATTACAGCGAACGATTGAGATTATACGATTAACGGGCGGGTGCGAAATATCCTTCACGCGCAAAGATTGAATATTCCGCCTGTTTGTACGCTGCGGAGTTCGGCCGGGTGCCGCTATCGAGAACCTGGACGGTGAGCGAGTGGAACTTGCCGTCATGCTGAGGGGTGATCCCAAGCACATACTCATGGCGCAGAGCAGCTGCGATTTCGCGATAAATGGGCACGAATTCATCGGCTGATTCCGGAAAATACGCGCGCCCGCCCGTAATTTTCGCGAGAGCGATGAGGTCGCCATCGGCTTTCGCGAAGCTCAGCGGGTTCGGTGGCTCTGCCGATTCGTCCGGCCTGGGCGCCGGCTTCGATGATTTTTTCTTCTTCGGAACCGGCCGACGCAAAGAGCCACCCAGCGCCACTGAAAACACGACTGCGTCGCTGGCGCGTAGCTTTTGAACCAAAGCATCCCAACGAGCCTGGGGCGAAGAGTCCAGTCCAGTCGTTAGAAGCACGATCGCCTTTTTCCCGGTCACGGGTGCGAGCCAGTCGAGGACGATCGAGATGGAATCGAAGAAATTCAACTCGCCCATTCCCAGCGTGTACTGAACTTGCCCCATCGCACTCGCGAATGCGGACTTGTCCGTCGTGAATGCCAGGCGGGCCTGAGGCTCATTGGAATAGGTTACGAGTGCGATCTCGTCGTCGGCTGCCAGTCCGTCAAGCAGGGCGTAGGCGGCCGTCAGATGTTCGCCCCGAATCAGATACACCGCGGGGCTTGTCTCCAGCATTACGAGGGCTTGCGCCGGAGCTTCCACCGGGACGAACAAATCAATCGGCTGCTCGACGCCGTCGTCCAGTATCCGGAATCTCGCCTGCGTCAAACCGCTCACAAAGCTTCCATGCCGATCGAGCACGCTGACGTCGATCTTGACGATTTCCGTTGTCGCCTGGATCGAGGACGGAGCCGGTTGTGTTGGCTCCTGCGCTTGCAACGGGCGCATCAGCCAATGAAAAGCCGATGATGCGAGGACGAAGCTCAAAAATAAACGAGCGCGGCGGAATCGCGGATTACTGAACGTACGAGTCAAAGTAAATACCGCTGGAGTCCTTCCACCAGCCGCTGACTCCGAAGTGTAGGTGGCGGGTAAGAACTTCCGGCTTGATTGCCTTCAGCCAGTCGGTGGATGGGGGAGGTGAGTTCGAGCTTTTGGCCGCGTCCGCCATTTGCTGCGCTTCGCGCGAGAGAAGCTTGTCCCATGGGATTTGCGCGATCGCAATAGCGCTTAATCCCGAGAGTTTTTCGGGGAGCAGAGAGCGCAGGCTCGAGAATTCGGGACTCGAGAAGTTCCCCACTGCCTTCGCCGCGTCCGTTTTCGCGTTGAGCCGCGCCATCGCTTCGCGGACAGCCGCCTTGCGGGGCGCCGCGAAGAGCATCGTCGGCGTCACCGCTACGTAGTAAAAATCACGCCGCTTCTGTCCGGTCGCCGGATCCGTGTACGGATACACGAGATCGAGAAATGTGGTGTCACCGGATGTGTCTTCGCCGACGATGAAACCGCCTCCGACCGCGCGCAGGATTCTGAGCACGTCCTGCGGCTTCTGAATCGAGACTGCGTAGGTCTTCAGCGATGAACCGTCGTCTGCAAACGCTGTTTGAGACGCAAGTTCGCCGGTGAAGAGCTGCAGAGCGTCACTCACCGGCATGCCCAGAAAACCCTGCGCCATTTTCTCCGACATCTCGACGCTCGCCGCTTGTTGAGGCGGTAGCACAGGGAGGGCTGCAGCGCGCAGCAACTGATAGATCGCCGGGAAGTTGAATCGCGAGATTCCGAAGATCGGGCCGGCGCTCACCACTGGCCACGTGACGAACGAAGTTCCGCTTGCGCCGGCAACGTCAAAAATTGTTCCAGCGGAGGTGTCGCCGAGGACGGCCCCGCGAAATCGCGTGGCTTCGCCAGCGAAACTAATGCTTCCTCCGAACACATGAACTCGATCGAGGTGCAAATTCATTGCAACCTTTACACCCGGCTTGTCCAGTTGCTCGGGGCTCAGCGATTTGGAAAGGTCCGGGATACGCGCAAAATACTCCACGGACGCGTCGGAACTAACAAAGGCGCGAATCGCCTTGTACTCGGGAATTCGCGTGACCGAATCGGCGGGATTTTCAGCCGCGCCAAATCGGGCGATGAGGTCTTCGATGACCGCCTTCTGGTCAGCAAGAAAGTAGTGCTTTGGCGTGAGTGCGGTGTAGGAGACGTCGGTTCCGGTGGCGCGTGCTTCCACCTTTGTTCCGTGGAAGTCGTAGCTCATTACCGTGGGAACTTCCTTGCCGCTCGCGCTATTGGCAGCCCGCAGTTTTTCAACGATGGCCGTTTTTCCGTGAACGTCGTAAACGACAAAAAAGCCAACGGGAGGCGGCGCTTTATCCGCGGCGGCCGTCTTCGCCGGCGCAGGATTCAGCACGATCCCAATTACCGCCGGATTGTCGAGCAGCGAAAGCACCTCGGCCGTCTCCGGCTCGGACGTGGCAGGCCCGTTTTTGGCTATGCTGTTGCGGAAATTCTTCAGCAAGGCGTCGCGGCCGAGCGCAAATTGAGGATCCTCAAACAACTGCACGACGTGATTTGTTTTCTCCGCCTTCGTCAACGAACCCATCCCCAGCCAGTATGCGTAGAAGATTGTGTTGGCGGGCAAACGGTCGGGAAGGGCCGAAGTTTGCGCCTGAGCCGGAAAGGCCGCGAGAACGAGCAAAAGAAACGGGATTGCGGCGTGAACAGGGCGCGAGCCGGGCGTCGCGTTGCGATTTATCATCACAGGCGCCACCTCCGCGGCGATCGTTTCAAGACCTCGGGCTTGACCGTCGCCGGGCTAATTCCCGGGAGCCGGCTTCGATGGGGCCGGCGCGGACGCGGACTTGGGAGTGCTCAAATAGCCTTTGGCGTGATCTTTCGAAACTTCGAAAACAACGATTTCGTAAGGCGCGCGCGCTCCGCGAACGTAAAACTGCACCGGCTCGCCGACGGTCTTGTCTTTTTTCTCGATGCTCTTGTCGTCCGCCACCACGTTGAGAGTAAATCGGTAGTGTTTTGTATCCACTTTGCGTAGGAGCACCTGAATCGGACCGACGTGCTGCGCTTCCTTGGTCTTGTTGAGATCAAATTCGAAGATATCGCGCTCACCGAGCCTCTTCAGCTCTTCCACTTCGCCGTGGTTGCGCGCGATCAAACCGCTCTGTACTCCCAAATCTCCGATCGTACTCTGCAGCTTTCCTTTGGTCGCTTCCAGGTCGGCCTTCGTGGCTGCCACATCAGTTTTCGTTCCGCTGAGTTCCGTCGCCACCTGGCCGAACTTCGTGCTGGTGTCTTGTTCCACGGCGCCGATTTGCTCGCGAAGTTTCGCATCGCTCTCTTGCTGTTGCCGCTTCAAGGCAGCAGACAGGCTGCGAGCGCGCGCCAGCTCGTCTTGCGTCAGTCCCAATTTCTGCGAAGTGACGTCCAGCTGGCCCTTCAAGTCCAGGATGCGCGAATTCGTCTTTTCGAGCTCTGCGCCGAGCACGCGGCTTTTCTTGTCCGCATCATCGAGACCTTTCTTCACCGCCTGCCGTTCGGCATAGCTGGCGAACAGCAAATACGCCACGAGCACGAAGGCGACAACAAAAAGCAATACCACCCATCGTGGCAGCGCAGCTGATTCCGTGATCTGCTCGTCCCCGGATGAATTGGGAAGCGGCGTCGCACTCAAACTCATAAGTCTCCTTCCGGCGGCCAAGCCGCGCAATGGACGTGCGGAATTATGGCTGAGGAGTGGGAAGTTGTCTATGCCTTGGAAGTGCGGTTGTTTCTTCCGCGGCGAGGCCATACCGCTTCGACGGTCGTCGTCAATCCGCCTCGTGGCGTGAACTCACCGGTGACCCGGCACGCAACGGGGCGGACTGCTTGCACGAGGTCGCGCAACATTCGATTGACGGCATTTTCGTAGAAAATTCCAAGGTTCCGATAGGCAAGCAGGTACATTTTCAACGCTTTTAGCTCGAGGCATGTCTTGCGCGGCTCGTAACGGATCGTGATTTTTCCGTAGTCCGGCAGGCCGGTTTTTGGGCAGACCGACGTATATTCCGGATACTCGATCGTGATCTCGTATCCCGGAAAATGATTCGGCCAGGTTTCCAGTTTTGGCAGCCGGGCGTCAATCCCGGCCCGTGCGTGCGCGTCCGTATAGTCAGTCATTCCCGATCCTTAGTCATGGTATTCAACTCACCGATTACAATTCTACACTGTGCCTGCGGCAACTCTCCAACTCTTGCCTGGGCCGCGCATTTTCAGTATGCTGCCAAAAGAAATAGCCGCGGAAATCCGCGAACCAGAATGATCTGTCCTCGATGCCGAAGTACTGATTGTTTCCGTTCCCACCGCGACGGCATCTCTGACTTCGCGAGCAGTCTCGCCGGCCTCAGGCCATGGAGATGCCACGCCTGCGACCATCGATTCTATTCCTGGCGGGTGCCGTTCAGGTTTTCTTATTACGCGCATTGCTCGAGGTGCGGGAATTTTGATCTCGAGCACATCTCGCGCGACCGCGTGGAAGAGGGGACTCTGATGGTAGTGAAACGCTGGCTCGGGATTCCGGCGTACCGATGTGACCCCTGTCGGCAGCGCTTCTTCAGCGTGCTTCCTTTTCGGCGAATCCTACCCTCAACCGTTGCGGTTTATTCTCGCCAGTCCAGCACTGGCTCCAGACAGCCTGCCCAGGGCTCTCCGATCTCGGAATCCTAGGGTCTCTCCGGGCCGCTCCAAAGCTCTCCTCCCACCATCCCAGCCACGCCTTCCTTCTGTAACGCACAATTAACATTGCCGTCACGGGCGATTCAAGGCAGCCACATAAGGTTTGCCGTCCCCAGAATCGGATACGGGGAAGGTGCGGTCGGGAGCCGAGGTTGGAGCCTGTCCGCACGGCGTGAAAAGACTGTAAGTCTTTGGATCGTCTATCATTTCTGGGGTACCCGCACCCGCTCTGTCGCACTGTCTGCAGTGGGGTTAAACGACCGAATCAGGCGGCTGGGCTGTGTGTAGGACTGGTGGGCCACGGGCTGGGCCGAATTCTGGGCTAGCGGTGCCTAAAATCGATCGGCTGTTAAATTCAAGGAGGAATGGAATGCGAGCACTGGCAATTTGGATTCTGGCGTTTGGGTTCGCCGCTTCGCCGGCAATCGCCCGAACCGTCGGAGCGGGGGACGACAAGGATTCAACGGTAACGACCAAAAAGGCCGACACCGCGAAGGGTACACCGGGAGACAAGACGGCCGCCGCTTCAAAGACGGAAGCGCCTGCGAAGCCGGCGTCCGCGAGCCTGGAAAACGAACTTCAACAGCTTCGCGAACTGCTCGAGGCGCAGTCCAAGCAGCTCCAAGAGCAGAACGAAGCGTTGAAGGAACAGCGCAACGATATGGAAGTGATGAGGGAGAACTTGAAGGCGGTGAACGCGCCTCTCGAAAATGAAGGCGCGCTACCGGCTGCGAGCCTCACCTCCAGCCCGGCCCCATCCGGGGGCTCCGGCTTTATTTCCGGCGCCAATCCGGACGAACCGCCCACCGCCATCCACATCAAGGGCATCACGATCACTCCGGGCGGCTTCATGGCGGCGGAAGGTGTGTGGCGTCAGCGCGCCATCACCAACGACGTAAACACGGACTTCAAGGGAATCCCGTTCTCTGGCGCTGCGAACGCTCACTTGAATGACCTGAACTTCTCTGGCCGCCAGTCGCAAATCAACGCTCTGGTCCAGGGGAAGATGGACAACGTCAAGATCGGCGGCTATTTCGAGGGCGACTTCCTCTCCGCCGGCGTCACCTCGAACAACAACCAGACCAACAGCTACACTTTCCGTCAGCGGCAGTTCTGGGCGCAGGCGGCATTCGAGAGCGGCTGGACGTTCACTGGCGGCCAGATGTGGTCGCTCGTAACGGAAACCAAGAAGGGCACCCAGCCACTCACCGAAGCGAAGCCGATGCAGATCGACGCACAGTACGTCGTGGGCTTCAGTTGGGCGCGGCAGTTCGGTTTCCGCGTATCCAAGAGCTTCGATGACAACAAAATCACCATCGCGGTCTCCGCAGAAGATCCGCAGACCACGCTGGCAGGCAAGATTCAAACTCAGAACACTTTGATCGCAGCACCCGGCGATTTGTCGGGTCTCTACAACAACCAGGCGAACTACTCCTACAACGAGACCCCGGATTTCGTTGTGAAGGCGGCGTTTGATCCGGGCTGGGGCCACTACGAAATCTTCGGCGTGGTGAGCACCTTCCGCTCGCGCGTCTTTCCGTGCGTCGGCGTGGCGGATACCGAGACCTGCCCGACTCCCGGTTCCTTCGCGTTCAACGACACTCGCACCGGCGGTGGGATTGGCGTCAATGCTCACGCTCCGTTCTTCCACAAGAAGCTCGACGTCGGTATTCACTTCCTCGGAGGCGATGGTGTAGGCCGCTACGGAAATACCAGCCTCGCCGACGTCACGGCACGTCCGGACGGCACACTCGCTCCTCTCCACAACTATCAGGCTTTGGGATCGCTTGAGTTTCATGCCACCCCGAAACTTGATATCTATGGTTATGCCGGTGGCGAGTACAACGGCCGAGCCCAGTATGTGAATGCCGCGGGTGCAGGTGTTGGTTACGGCTCGCAGCTCGTCAGGAACGACGGTTGCTCCGTCCAGCTGGCTCCCTCCAACCAGAATACCCCAGTCGCGCCAACGAACTGCCAAGGCGATCCTCGACTCATTGTCGAGGGAACTCTCGGATTCTGGTATCGGTTCTACCAGGGACCGAAGGGTCGGCTCCAGTACGGTTTGCAATACTCTTACGCCGTGAAGAACGCGTGGTCCGGGGCAGGTTCCTCTTCTGAAACCGCCGGCACCATCGCTCCCTCGGCGCCGGACAGCATGATCTTCACTTCGCTCCGCTACTACCTGCCATAGGCTGGTTGCGGACGAATTGCTGATCTGAATTTAGATCGGAGACGGGCGCCTCGATGCGGGGCGCCCGTTTTATTTGTGGCGACGAAGCCGCTCGGAGACGCTTACTGCGGCGGACCGGGCGAAATGCGTTGCAACGTGTCGGCGACGCCTTGCGGATGGAACCCGAACGGGCCCGGGCCTGACTTGTAGCTCACGCGTCCATCCCGGTCGATCACGTAGAGGCGATCCGGCCAGCCCGTGTACGCGCGTTCTGCCGGGTTATCAAACGTATCGACGACGGCGGGGAATTTAATCCCTAGCTTCACGACGCAGAGCTTCCCAATCTCGCTACGCTCATCGAAACTCTTCGGACTGGCGAGTACCACGTGGTCATCCAGATTGTCCGGATCCTGCCAGACGTCGCTCGTGTGCGCTTCGCGGATGTACACCACGTAGAACGCCACCCGATCGCCGTACTCCTCATAGAGCTTGTTAAGAGCGGGAACCTCCCGCCGGAAGGGAGGTCACGTATAGCTGCCGAAGACGAGTACGACCGGCTTTTGGCCGCGCAATGAGGACAGTTGAAAGCTCGTTTTGTGGTCGGGGCTCTCGAGCGAAAAGTCCGGAGCCATGTCGCCCACCTTCACATGGCCTGCGCGCGCCACCTGCCAGAGAGGCTTGAACGGAAGCGCCGCAAAAAGAGGCCAGGGAACGTGCTTCATCGTGGCTGCGAAGCGATCCGGCGATTGCAGCATCACGCCGAAGAGCACGGCCGTGAGCACCGCGTACACCACGATTAAGGCCATCGCGGCTTTACCGATCCTCTTCAACGCATTTTTCATTTTCGCAGTCGGCGATACAAGCTAACGCAAACTATACGGCGCCGTCGAGCCTGTCTCTAGTGCTTTTCTATTATTGCCCCGTTCCTTCGGGCAAATAGAATGCCGCAAGCTTGGTGCTGGGCCGATTCGCGTTATATTCTCGGGGCGTGCTGCGCTCAACCGGCCGCTCGCCAACTCTCGGCTTAATCCTCGGCCTGGTCATCACGCTGACTGCCGTCACCGCCTATTCCGGGTACACCGCCGCTCAAATCTCCGGTTTGCGGCGCCTGCAGCATGACTTCGCGGATCGCAACCGCAAAGACTCGTTGCAATTGCTGCGCATCCAGAACGACTTGAACTCCCTCGGCCTCTCCATGCGCGATATGCTCGACGCCGATGAGCCGTACCCGCTCACGGCGTGGTCGGCGCAGTTCGACCGCATCCACTCCGATCTCGATACCGCGCTACGGATCGAGGAGCAGCTCGCCGTCGCTTCTCGCACCACCGACCAGCGGCAATTTCTTGCGAATTCTCTGGCGCAATTTTGGGACGCCGCCAATCGCACCTTCTCGCTCGCTCGCGATGGCAATGTGAAAGAAGCGCGCGAGCAAATCCGCCTGTCGCTGCAAGCGCGGCAAGAAGCGCTCAATACCGCTGTGGCCCGGCTGCTCGTGGAGAACAACGAGAGCGAGGAGAAAGCCTCCGCGCAAGTGCTCCAGATCTACGACCGCGTGCAGCGCCAGGCCTATCTCTTTCTCGCCGCCACGCTCGCTGCGATTCTGCTCACCGGCCTGTATCTGATCCACTCGAACCGCCGCCTCTTCGGCCGGCTCAACGACCTTTCACGCCAACGCAGTGAATTGGCTCAAAAATTGATCGCCACACAGGAATCCACGCTGCGCCATATCTCCCGAGAGTTGCACGACGAGTTCGGCCAGATTCTCACGGCGGTGGGCGCCCTTCTCGGCCGCGCCGAGAAGCAGCTGCCCGAAGGCTCCGCCGTTCGTCAGGATCTGCGGGAAGTTCGCGACATAGCCCAAAATACTCTCGACAATGTCCGCAGCCTCTCGCAGGCGCTGCATCCCGTCATGCTCGATGAGACGGGCTTAGAAAGCACGGTGGACTGGTACATTCCGGCGATGGAGAAGCAGACCGGCATCAAGATAATCTACGAGAAGTCCGGAAACTCATTTCCAATCGACGGCAGCGCCGGCATCCACATCTATCGCATTTTGCAGGAAGCTCTGAACAACGTGGTCCGGCATTCGGGCGCGCGTGAAGCGTGGGTCCGCCTGTGCTTCTCGGAAAATGCTCTGGTCCTTGAAGTCGAAGATCACGGCAAAGGTTTTCCCGAGCAAGCAACGAAGCCGGGCATCGGCCTCGTCGCGATGCGAGAACGGGCTCAATTGCTCGATGCCGCTATCGAGATCTCGCGACCGGAGCAGGGCGGCACTCTGATTCGCTTACGGGTTCCTCGAGGTAAGCTTGATTCCGATGGCAAATAAAATAAAAGTCCTGCTCGTCGATGACCACAGCCTCGTCCGTCGCGGTTTCCGCCGCATGCTCGAGGACGAGCCCGACATTGTCGTCGTCGGTGAAGCAAGCGACGGTGACGAAGCGGTGCGGCTGGCAAAAGATCTCGCACCGCAAGTGATCGTAATGGACTGCGCGCTTCCCGGCACGAGCGGGCTGGTCGCTACGCGCAAGATTCTCGAGACCCTTCCGCGCAAAGCGGTGCTGATGCTAAGTATGCACTCGGAAGATACTCTGGTGCGCCAGGCGCTCGATGCCGGCGCCCGCGGATACATTCTAAAAAACGCCGTCGATCTTGAACTGGCGACGGCCATCCGCCGGGTTGCCGCTGGGGAATTGGTCCTCGATGCGCAGCTCGCTCGGCCCGCGGCTCTGAAGGGGGAACGATCCTCCGGCCTCACCCCGCGCGAGCTCGAAATCCTCCAACTCATCGTGAACGGCAAGTCGAACAAGGAAATTGCCGACGACCTCGATCTCAGCGCGAATACCGTCGCCGTTCATCGTGCCAATATCATGGAGACTCTCGGCATTCACAAAACAGCCGAATTGGTGGTGTACGCGATTCGCAACGGACTGGTGAACATCTCGTGAATCGACGCTCGTTCCTGTTCGCGATCTCGGGTCTTGCATCGCTTCCGGCGCTTCGCAGCGCCTGGGCTTCTCCTGCCTTCCAATCGCCCGGCCCAGCAGCAGCAGGCCCCGGCTTCCGCTTTGCGGACGTCACCTCACAAGCCGGCATTCTATTCCGCCACAACAGCGGCGCTTACGGCGGAAAGCTTCTGCCGGAGACCCTCGGCTCCGGCTGCGCGTTTCTCGATTACGACGCCGACGGATGGCAGGACATCCTGCTCATCAACGGAATGGATTGGCCCGGCCACAAGAAGCAACGGTCAACCATGAAGCTCTATCGCAACAATCGCAACGGGACCTTCACTGACGTCACGCGGCAGGCCGGTCTCGATATTGAAATGTACGGAATGGGCGTCGCAGTGGGCGATTACAACAACGATGGCTTCCCGGATCTCCTCGTAACTTGCGTCGGCCAGAATCGTCTGTTCAAGAACACAGGACGCGGAACCTTCATCGACGTCACCCAATCCAGCAAGCTCGGCGGCCGCCAGGCGTTCAGCACCTCCGCGCTCTGGTTCGATTTCGATCGCGACGGCTTGCTCGATCTTTTCGTCTGCAACTACGTGAAATGGTCGCCCGAGCACGACGTTTTCTGCAGCCTCGACGGAAAGCACAAATCCTACTGCACTCCGGAAGCCTACCGCGGCGAGACCTGCTGGCTTTTCCATAATCGCGGCGATGGCACGTTTGAAGACGTCACCGCAACCAGCGGAATCTTCGACACAAGCTCGAAATCCCTCGGCGTCGCGATGCTCGATTCGACCAACAGCGGCTGGCCCGACCTGCTCGTTGCCAACGACACGCAACCGAACAAGCTCTACCGCAACCTCCACGTCGATCCTCCACATGCCGCTTTTAAAGATGTAGCCGTGGAAGCCGGTGTCGCGTTCAGCGTCGAAGGCAAAGCCCGAGCCGGCATGGGAGTGGACTCCGCGGACTTCGACAATTCCGGCAACGCCGGAATCGCCATCACGAATTTCGACAACGAAATGATCGGTTTCTATCGCTCGCTTGGCAACGGCACCTACGATGACGTGGCCACACGCGCCGGCGTCGGCATGCCGTCGGTCACCACGCTTGGATTCGGCTGCGCGTTCGCCGATTTCAATCTCGACGGCTGGCTCGATCTCGCGGTAGCGAACGGCCACATCGACGAAACCGTTCGCAATATCCGAGGCAATGTCGGCTACGCGCAATCACCTCAACTTTTTCTCGGCGACGGCGACGGCAAGGGTATCTTCCGCGACGTCGCCACCGCGCTCGGCGAAGACTTTAGCCAGCCGAAGGTAGGCCGCGGCCTAGCCGTCGGCGATTTCGATCGCGACGGTGATTGCGACCTTCTCATCACCACGAATAATGGTCCAGCCTGCCTCTATCGCAACGATCAGCTCGCAGGCAATCGCAGCATCCGTTTTCGACTCACCGGCACAAAGTCAAATCGCGACGCGATCGGAGCAGTGGTGCGAATCGAATGCAGCGGAGTCAAACAGTCGCGAATGGTCAAAAGCGGGTCGAGCTATCTCTCCCAGTCCGAGCTGCCGCTGACCTTCGGTCTTGGGAAGCGGGACGTAATTGAGCGGGTGGTGATTCAATGGCCGGGCGGACGGGTGGAGGAGTTTAAAAGTCTCGCTGCCGGCAAAACCTACGAGTGCGTCGAATCGAAGGGAATTACGCCCGTTCCGCGCTTCTAGTGTTTTTACAGTATTGCACACGATTTCGATTCCATTTAAATTGCGCTCGCTTGGCCGCCTAAGCCTCCCAGCTTATGGCGCACCCCCCAGGCAAAATAGACCTTACCCGGCCGGCTCGAAAGGGCTGGCCGGGAACCCCAACCTTCCAGCCGCGATCCACCGAGTCGAATGTTAGTTTCTCTCGCTGCACCAGGAGCCGGCGCACCAATGCCATTTCCTGGCACCCTGTAGCAATGTTAGAATTGCACTACCGGAAGGGACACTACGCAACACAACGGCGATATCGTCTAAAGGTTAGGACGGAGCCCTCTCAAGGCTCAAATCCGGGTTCGAGTCCCGGTATCGCTACCAGATTTCTCTACCCGCGCCCGTTAAGGACTACTGCCGTTTGGAACCACGCACAGCCGCGCGCGCCCGCCTGCCAGGCTTTTCCGTCAATTCGAGTTTCCCGGTTTGCGAAGCGGCGCCATCTACGCTTACGAGCGGAGTCGGCTGGCTGCGCCGATCGTTCGAAGCGTTGCGCCAATTCACTTGCGGCAAAATGATCGAGCGGTCGATGCGGTCGCGATACTTCACGGCGATGTTCATCAGCGAATCGAGCAGTGAATCCGATAGCCAGTGCGGCTTCAATCCCAGATCGATCAGCTTGGAGTGCTTCGCATTGTAATAGTGCTCTTCGGCTTCCACGCGCGGGTCCGGCAGATATTCGATTTCAACTTTCAACCGCATCTTCCGCGCCGCCTTCTGCACCAGTTGCGCGATCTCCAGAATTGAAAATTGTTCGGTGAACTGGTTGAAGATCCGGCATTCGCCCTTCGCCGCCGGCTGATCGCAGGCCAGTTCGATGCAGCGCACCGTGTCGCGAATATCCAGAAAGCCTCGCGTCTGCCCGCCCTTCCCATACACCGTCAACGGATGCCCGATGGCCGCTTCCACGCAGAAGCGGTTCAGCACCGTGCCGAATACTTCGTCGTAGTCATATCGATTGATCAGCGCTTCATCGAGCGCTACCTCGTCGGTCAAGGTCCCGTACACGATGCCCTGATTCAAATCCGTGGCGCGAAGCCCCCAGATCTTGCACGCGAACATGATGTTGTGGCTGTCGTGCACTTTCGAGAGGTGATAGAACGAGCCCGGCTGCTTCGGATACGGCAGCACGTCCTTCCGCCCGTTGTGCTCGATGGTGATGTAGCCTTCCTCGATGTCGATGTTCGGGGTGCCGTACTCACCCATCGTTCCCAGCTTCACCAGATGGCAATCCGGACGCAGTTCGCGGATCGCGAACAGGAGATTCAGCGTGCCTACCACGTTGTTTAGCTGGGTGAACGAGGCGTGCTTGCGGTCGATCATCGAATACGGCGCCGAACGCTGCTCTGCAAAATGGACAACCGAATCCGGCTCAAACGCTTTAATCGTCGAAGAGAGGAAATCGTAGTCGGTCACGTCGCCGACGTACATTTCAATCGTGTTTCCGGTGAGTTCCTGCCACACCTTGAGGCGCTCGGAAAGAGGACGGATCGGCGTCAGCGATTGCGCTCCGATTTCGTGGTCCCACTGCCGGCGAAGGAAGTTATCGACGATCGCGACCGAGTGCCCCTTGCTCGACAGATAGAGCGCTGTGGCCCACCCGCAATAGCCGTCGCCCCCAAGCACCGCAATCTTCATGTCCTCTCCTTCACCCTTGCTTCTGCTACCCAGCATCGCGAAATCGAACGGTCACTCTACCACGCGAATCCTGTTCCCGCCCCACGCTCGCACCGGCAATTGCCCTATGGGCTACTCGCCCAATTTGGCCCAGACTCACCCTAATCCAAAAAGATCCGCCTTCGTATTGCGACCAGCTACCTTGTTCGGGGGATTAGAGCCGGAACAGCAAATCTATGAAGCAGACTTGAATCTTACCCTCTCTGGCCTGTGCAAATCAACCTGGTTTGGAGTGGGTCCGCTCCCGAGCCTCATCCCCAGGGCTGGTTTGCCGCTGCGCGCTATACCAGTTTATTTTCAATAGTTTGGTCAGACTCCTTTCTGCACCCCCAGGCGATTCAGTTCTTCATAGCTTTCTGCCTTGGACCCTGAGGCTATTCCTCTGAATTCATGGACTTGGCTGCTTGCGCCGATACTAGCAAGTAGGTGCTTTCAGCACAGGGGAAGGCAATGATAATGAAACCATCTGACAGGCGATTCAGGCAACGCTTCGACCTCAGAATCCCACTCAAGATCCGCAACATCGACTCACCGGAAACGCCCGAACAGACGGTCGAATCGTCCGATATTTCCGCTCGGGGGCTCTATTTTTCAACCGATGCTCCGCTCGACATCGGTACACGGGTCGAGATGTTTCTCACCATGCCGGTGGAGATTTCCGGTCAGGATTCGCGAACGTGGCGCTGCACGGGGCGCGTCGTCCGCATGCAGCCCGCCGGGCCGCTCGAATCGAAATCCGGCAACGGCATAGAGATTTTGTACTACGAAGTTGTCGATGGTCTGCGAGCGGATGCCGCGACGGCCGTTGGGCGGATCAAGTTTTAGCTGTGTTGTAGAAATGTTCCATTCCAGCTGCGAGCGGCTGGCCCGGAGAGACGCATGACAAGACGCGCTTTGATCGTGGACGACGAGCCGGCCATGTGCGAGCTGATGAAAGGCGTTTTGAGTTCAACGGGTCTCGATTCTCTTACGCTGACAAAGAGCTCAGACGCTACCGGATATCTTCGGGAAGAGAAATTTGATGTAGTCGTGCTCGATTTCTCCATGCCGCCACCGAGCGGTAAGGATCTGGCGCAACAAGCGCGGGGCTCGGGATTCAACCAGAGGACGCCGATCATCATGATCAGCGACGATCCGAGGCCTTCGGCCGTCTCGGAGGGTTTCGAAGCAGGTGCCAGCTTCTTCCTCTATAAGCCGCTCGACACCAGTCGCCTGTTGCGGCTCATTCGAGTCACGCAGGGCGCCATCGAACACGAAAAACGACGTTTCCGCCGCGTCCCGGTTCGTTCCCGAGTTCATCTGAGTTCCGATCAGGGAGAGCTCGACTGCGAAACAATCGACATCAGCCTGAACGGCATGATGGTCAAGTCTCCCCGCACGATGCCTCCGGGATCTCATGTGCGGCTCAGTCTTGACATGCCGGCCGGAGCCCAGCCGATCGTCGGCAACGGTTCAGTGATGAGAACGATTGGCGAGGATCAAATGGGAATTCAATTCAATCTGTTGCGCACGGACGAGAGCGGAAGGCTGCAAGAGTTTCTTCTACCGCTCATCATCGAAGGCTAGGGCATATGCCCCACTGCGTTGATCGGAAACATGCCTCCCTGGCTACTTCGTTGAAAGTCGCAACGCACGCGTCCGCAGCTGGTGGATTGGAGGCGTGGTTCTTTTCAAGATGCATGAAAATCTAGCCATTCTCGCCCACCATTACGATACTCGCCTCATCCTCGTTTCCGTGACGATCGCAATCTCCGCATCTTATGTTGCTCTCGATCTGGCGGGACGCACCGCGGCAGCTCGTGGAGGGCTGCGCTTCGCGTGGCTCGCCGGTGGCGCCCTGGCCATGGGCCTGGGAATCTGGCCGATGCACTACATCGGAATGCTCGCATTCAAATTGCCGGTCCCCGTTCTCTACGACTTCCCCACGGTTCTGCTGTCGTTGCTGGCGGCGGTTCTGGCTTCGGCGATCGCGCTCTGGGTGGTCAGTGGAAAGCACCTGAACGCGATTTCCGTAATCCTGGGCAGCCTGTTCATGGGCGCGGCCATCTCCGCGATGCACTACACCGGAATGGCCGCGATGCGCCTTCCGGCGACGTGCCACTACAACCGCGCGATCGTCGCCGCGTCGATCGTGATCGCGATCGTCGTTTCTGCGGTCGCGCTTCTCCTGGCTTTTCGCTTCCGCGCAGCCACGAACGAGTTGAATCCGGGGAAAATTCTTAGTGCAGTCGTTATGGGCTTCGCAGTTGCCGCCATGCACTATACCGGCATGGCATCCGTCTCGTATCGGGCGTCGCCGCTCGTCGGGGACACTTCGCATGCCGTCGAAGTGTCCTCCCTCGGAGTCGTGGGAATTATCGTCGTCACTCTATTTATTCTGGTTTTCGTCGCGATCACATCCTTGCTCGATCGAAGATTTTCAGCTCAGACGGCACAGCTCGAAGCAAGCGAGCAACGTTACCGGCTTTTGTTCCAACGATCCCTTTCGGCAGTGTATCGAAGCACTCCTGATGGACGGGTTCTCGATTGCAACGAAACCTGCGCCAGAATCCTCGGCTACGATTCTCCCAATGAATTGTTGGTTCTCGCTGCAAACGCCGCCGGTTTTGAAGAGGCAGACCGCAGCGACTACATCGCGCAGCTTTCCGCCCACGGCCAAGTGAGCAATCTGGAGACAAGCTTCCGGCGCAAGGACGGCACACCGGTTTGGGTCCTGGAGAATGCAAACCTCGTGGACGATCCGTCCACCGGCGGTTTCGTCATCGAAGGGACCTTCCTCGACATCTCCCAGCGCAAAGGAATGGAGCTCGAGCTGCGCCAAACCAAAGAGCTCGCTGAATCCGCGAACCACGCGAAAAGCGAGTTCCTCGCCTCGATGAGCCACGAAATTCGCACTCCCATGAACGGAATTATCGGAATGACGGAACTCGTCCTCGATACCGAGCTCAACGCCGAACAACGCGAATATCTCACCATGGCGAAAACCTCAGCATATTCCTTGCTGGATCTCATCAACGACATTCTGGATTTCTCCAAAATCGAGGCGGGAAAGCTTGAGATCGATGCAATCGATTTCAACCTGCGCGACAATCTGGGCGACACGATGAAATCTCTCAGTCTGCGCGCACACCAGAAAGGCCTGGAGCTTGCCTGGGAGGTTCAGCCGGACGTGCCTGACGAACTCATCGGCGACCCCGGCCGTCTGCGCCAAATCATCATCAACCTCGCCGGCAACGCCATCAAGTTCACCAGCACGGGCGAAGTGATCGCCTACGTCAAAATGGAATCGAAAACGGCCGGCTACGTCGAGCTCCGCTTCACCGTCGCGGACACCGGCATTGGGATCCCTGCCGAAAAACAGGCAGCCATCTTCGAAGCGTTTACGCAGGCGGATGGTTCCACCACGCGCAAGTATGGCGGCACCGGCCTCGGGCTTAGCATCTCGACCCGCTTGGTGGAGCGAATGGGCGGGCGAATCTGGGTCGAAAGCAAGCCCGGCGAGGGTAGCCGGTTTCATTTCACCGTGCGTCTGGCAGTGCAGAAATCGTCCAGCGCGAAAACACCCCCGGTTGAACTTGGCCGATTGGCTGGCTTGCGTGTCCTTGTGGTTGATGACAACGAAACCAATCGCGTGATCCTGGTGAAGTTGCTCGCCAATTGGGGCATGGAGCCATTCGCCGCCGATGGCGGAGAGTCCGCGCTGCTCGCGCTCAAGCCCGCCGGAGGCGAGGCGAAGCGTTTTTCGCTGATCCTTCTCGACGCGCAGATGCCCATGATGGATGGCTTCACCCTCGCGGAACAAATGAAGCAAGTTCCGGGGGCATGCGACGCCACCGTTCTGATGCTGAGTTCTGCGGGCCTGCGCGGTGACGCCGAACGCTGCCGCCAAATCGGCATCGCCGCGTATCTGACGAAGCCCTTCAAACAATCGGAATTGCTCGCGGCGATTCTCACCGCATTGGGAACGGCTTCACAAAGCGAAGTTCCGCCCAAACTGATCACCCGCCATTCCCTCCGCGAAGGCGCTGTCAAGCTTCGCATCCTGCTTGCCGAGGACAACTCCGTAAACCAGCTCCTCGCCGTTCGCCTGCTCGAGAAGCGCGGACACACGGTCCGCGTTGCGGCACATGGAAAGGAAGCGCTCGATTGTCTCGCGCAGGGCGGATATGACGTCGTCTTGATGGATGTTCAGATGCCTGTGATGGGCGGTTTCGAGGCCACCGCGGCCATTCGCGAGAAAGAGAAGTTGACCGGCGAACACATCCCCATCGTGGACATGACGGCAAACGCCATGAAGGGCGATGAAGAACAATGCATTGCCCACGGCATGGACGCCTACGTTTCGAAGCCGCTCAATGTGGCCGCACTGTTCGAAGCGATCGGAAGATTTTGCCCCAGCCTTGCGAATGCCGGAGCGAACGCCGAAAAAGAGGAAACAGCTCTTTCGAATTAGGTTGTCAGAATCGGGCAAAGCCGCAAACGGGATCTCTCGGATTTATCTAATTGCTGGGAGTCAAATCCGGCGGCGGGTATTCGGGCAGCTTGGCGTTTTTTGCGTCGGTGCGCTTCACTTCGATCTCATCGAATAAAATCGAGGGACTGATGACGGTTTCCGGAATTTGCCCTTCGCGATTGCTCACCAGCGGATCGTTGCCCACTGCAATCAGATCGTTGCGAAGGGCGCGCGCGTCCAGCTCGTTGAATTCTGCTCCTCGCACCAGCTCTTCGTGGCCGTCTTTTTCATACACGCGGTAGAGCAGGCGCGGATTGTAGCCGGCGAGAGTTTCCACGCGATAGCCGTAAGGCTTGTTTTCCTGGCGGCAAAGCTCGATCAGCTTTTTCTTGATTTCATCCGCCGATATGGACTGTTTGGACTCGACGATCAGGTTGCCAAGATTCGCGGCAGGCGGCTGGCCCAAGCCGGCGCGTCCGTGGCCGTTCGAGGTGGGAAAATCCCGGATCGGTTCGCGGCCGAGCAAATAGTTCACGAGCTCGCCGTTCTGAACGACGGAAACTTTTTCGGCGCGAACGCCTTCATCGTCGATGTCGTAGCTTCCGATCAATGTTTTGCCGTCAAACGTCTTGAGCGTGGGATCGTCGATCACGGAGATCGATACGGGCAGCACCCGGCTTTTGTAGCTGGACGCGAAATCACCCTCGGTGCGCGAGGAGTCGCCGGGCTTGGGACGCCGTCCCACCACGTTTCCGCCGATCATGCCGTAGAAAATGTCGCTGGCCGCGTCGTTCGAGAACAGCACGGGCCCGCGATACTCCTCATCGACCACCGGAGCCTCGCGCAGGGCCTTCAGGGTGGCGAGCATTGTCACGGCGTCGGCTTGAAACGCTTCCGGCGAAGGCAGTTCCTTCAGAGTGCCGGTCGAATAGTAAGGCGAGCGCTCAAGGCGCATGCCGTCGTCCGCCTGCGTGGAGCCGGAGAGATTCATGAAGTAAACGGTGTAGCCCTTGCGGGTCACCGTGCCCTC
This sequence comes from Candidatus Acidiferrales bacterium, assembly GCA_050746925.1. Lineage (GTDB taxonomy): Bacteria > Acidobacteriota > Terriglobia > Acidiferrales > UBA7541 > Palsa-295. The sequence continues at coordinate 4,972 of JBOGNA010000122.1, read as the reverse complement.
GGTGTTCACGAAATAGCGGTTCACGGCGCGGAAACGAAGCTGCGAAGTGAGCGATTCGATCTTGGGATCGGTGCGGAAAAGCGCGGTGGCTTTCTCGATCATGGCATCCCAGGGTGCGGGATCGAAATCGAGCTTGACGGGCGGGTTTATGGATTGCAGGGCGGGTGCCGCAGCGAAGTCATCGAACGGCTGGCCGGAACTGAACTGGCTGAAGACGGCTTTCTTTGCTGCCAGCGCCTGACTGGCCGATTTGTAGGCCAGGTCGGTTGCGAGCCACAACTGGTGCCGCAGTGCGATGGGATCGTTGTCGAGAGGAACGAGATCAACGAAGCCCGTTCCGGGGCCGTAGTAGCTGTCCTGCTTGTAGTCGCCGACGCGAACAACAACGCGCGCCGACCGTCCGTGCGAGCGCTGCTTCTGCCGAAGCGCCCCGAAAGCCGCTTCTGCGTCATATTCATCGAGATCGATGACGCTGTACTCAATGTAGTACGGCGGCGCGATATTCTCCATCTTGAGGTTGGCTTTCGAGCGATCCAGTTCTTCGCGCATGGCTTGCAAGATAGGATCCGAAGCAGCGGCGGCAGCGGAGGACAGAGCCTCTTCGGTCTTCTCCTGCGCCGACGTAGGGCGGGAGCCGAACGCAGCCATCACAAAAGGCAGCGCGATCGAAAGAAGGGTCAAGCGAGGACAGACGCCAGCAAGACGGTGCCGGTGAGATTTTGCCGCGACTCTCATGGCTTTGCCGTCGCTCCTGTAGAAGATTTCGTTCGTGGCGCGACGGCGGAACCTTCCGTTGCGCGCGCCGGTCCCGTCGCGGATCCCGGCGGCGGCAGCAGCGGCGGGCGATCGGTGCCCTTGTTTTTCTTCTGCACCTCAATTTCAGAGAACAGCATCGCCGGTGCAGCGGCTGAAACCGGCACCTGGCCGGATTCCGCGCCGCAGACTCCGTTGAACACCTGCAGCGTGTCGCCGGTGAGAATAATGTTGTTGAGCGAGAGAAGAGGAGTGCCGACGATATCGACGCCACGCACCAGCTCATCGGGACGCCCGTCGGCGTACACGCGCCAGACCATCACCGGAATCACCTGAAAGGCTTGGGGGAGCGCGCGTTGTGTAAGCGTGAAGCCTCCCTGGATGTCTTCGAAGTAGAGGCCGTAGGACTTGCCCTGCTTCTTGATCTCTTCGATGAATTTCACGCGGAGCTCGGCGTCTTTTACGGATTTCGTGGACGTGACGATCAAATTGCCCTGGCGACCGGTGGGCATCAGGCCGGGCTGGCGCCGGCCGTGGCCGTTGGAGTGGCTGAAATTCGTGATGGGCATGCGCGACATCAGGAAGTTTCTCAGCACTCCGTTTTCGACGGCAGTGACGCGCTCGGCCGGGACTCCTTCATCGTCGTAGTCGTAGGTGCCCGCGAGTCCCACGCCGTTCAGTTCTTTCAGGGTGGGATCGTCGGTGACGCTAAGAAATTCCGGCAACACTTTCTCGTTCACTTTTTTCGTGAAGGTCTGGCCTTCGCTCTGATCTTTCTGGCGATGGCCTTCTAGGCGGTGGCCCAGTACTTCGTGAAAGAACACGGCGGCAGCTCTTCCCGAAAGCAGCGCGGGACCGGCATACGGTTCGGCAGCGGGCGCAGCGCGCAGAGCTTTCAAATCGGCCGCTATTTTTTCGACCTTCTTGGCGAGTTCCGCATCGTTGGGGAGCGTGTCGGGTGAGGGAGACTGAAAGGTCTCGACGCGCAAAAGCTCCATTCCATCATCCGCGCGCGTTTCGCCCTGAATCACCATGCGGCTCATTTCCGAGGGGCGCACCAGCGCCGTGCCTTCGCTCGTTGCCAGGTAAGAGCGCGTTGCGGCCACTTGCAGATAGACAACCGAGCGATAGACATCGGGATATTTCAGGAAGCCCGCGGAAATCTTGCGAAGCCGTTCTTCCCAGGCCTTCTGGTCCACGTTGAGTTTCGGGCGGGCGTCGCTGATATGCGTTTCCGACGATTCCTGCGAAAAATCCGGGGACTTGTCCTCTTCCTCGGATTGGACGGCGGTGTTTGTCTTGACCTTGAGATAAGCCGCGGAAGCCTGTTCGTATTCGCGGTCGGTCAGCTGCCAGAGCACGCGGCTGATGGCGTCCGGATCATCGCCGAGCGGAAGCGTGGTGGACATGATTCCGGAGCCGCGGCTGCGGCTGTGCGTGTTATCGAGCGCGGCGGTGCCCACGCGCATAATCACGTCGGCCTGGCGCCGCTGGACGGTGCTGGAAACCGTAACACTGCCGTTCATGCCGACGATGAAGACCGCGTCCATGTCCGCGGCGGTGTAACTGATGTAGTAGGGAGCCGGGTTCGCTCTCGCGAGCGCGGCGGTGGCGCGCTGCAGTTCACGCTGCATGGCCGAAAGGAGAACGTCCGGCTTCGTCGCGGACGAAAAAATGCTGAGCGGGACGGCCAGCGAGATGGCGAGAAGAGCGATGGCGGGCCGGACAAAGAGTCGATTCATTCGGGTTATCGGTCTCAATTTGAGCGCCAGCCAATCTAACACATTTGCTACGTACCGCGAGTGGACTAGGACGGAGTGAGTTCCAGAGAGTGAAGGCGGTTGCGATCGGGAGGAGCGCGAGTTTGTTTTCATGTTAGCGGCGGGGGAATTGGAAACGCAGGCCGAAACGTGCGGTGATCGGGAGGCCGAGCTGCGGAATGGGAGTGGCAGCGGTGGCGTATTTCACGTTGAAAAGATTTTCGGCGGCAGTGAAGAGCTCGATTCCCGCCCCGATGGAACGCCAGGCCATTGCATCAAGAATGAAAAAGCGGCCCAGCGGAAACAGGTTCTGATCGTCGTCAAACTGCTTGCCGACCATGCGGCCATTCACCGAAATGTTGATGCGCGTCGGGTTCAGATACCGTCCCTGGAACGTCAAGACGTTCCGCGGAACCTGCGCGATCCACAGCCCGACGAGCGCGGGATTCGCGGGATCTCCATCGACGGTGGCGGCGACGAATTGATATCCGACCGACAGCGCGAACGCACGAGTGAAATGCGCGGTGGTGTCGATTTCAAATCCGGGGGCGCGGCTGCGGCCGATGTTCTCGCGGGCTCGAACGATCGTATTGGCGGCGGGCGCCGTGCAGGGCGGCGGAGACGTGGAAGAGCAGGTGACGTTCGCCACCGGGTCGATAATCTCGTTGAAGAAGAACGTGCCGCGCGCTTCGAGTTTGCGATGGAAGCCGAAAACGGAGACGCCCGCATCGCCGCCGGTGAGCTGCTCGGAGCGAAGGCTCGGGTTGGCATTGGTGATGGTATTGCCCTGGCGGAAAGAGCGGTAGAGCTCGTTCAACGTGGGCGCGCGAAAGGCGCGGTAGATGGAGGCGCTCCACGCGACGTTGGAATTGAACTGATGCTGAAGCGTCAGCCTGGGGCTGAAGGCGTTGTAAGTGCGATCGGGGAAATCAGTGTTGGCCGGGCAGGTGCCGGCGACGGGCACGCAGAAAAAGAACGCGTCGGTATTGCTCCAGTGATCGTAGCGGGCGCTGGCGGAGAGAAGCCAGCGCGGCGCGATTTGAATCAGGTCCTCGCCGAAAACTCCGACGGTATTTTGATGGCCGCCCGTGAAGCTGTCGCGGAGATTGTTGCCTGAATTGAAAATTATTTCGTTGCTGTGGCCGATCTCCTGGTGGTCGTCCACGCCGGCCACGAGGGTTTGGCGCTTTCCGACGGCGCGCGACCAGATGGCGGAGCCTCCGATTCCCTGCGAGGGTACGGCCTGCAGATCGGTGAGCGCTTCGCTGTTTCGATCGGCGGCGACTGAGGAAAATGTTTGGTTGTAGCGCTCGGCGTCGCCGTAGAAGCGCAGGGTGAGCGATCCGGCTCCGCCCAGATCGAGATTTGCGCCGAGAGCGCCCTGCCCGATGCGCGTGTTGTTGATTTGCACCGGCGTGCCGTTGTTGCGCGACTCGTTGAAATACCAGCCGCGCGCGAAGAGCAGACTGTTCGCGCCAATTTTTCGGCCGACCATCAGGTCGGCAGTGGCGTCGGAAACTCCGGCGCGGGTGTCAACGGCTCCGCGCTGATCTTCGGGAATCAAAATGTAGCCGTCGGTGTGGAACACCTGGCCGCCGAACGTGGATTCCCACGGACCCTTCTGGCCGCCGCCCCAGAGAGAAAGCTCGGGTGAACTCTGGTTTCCATAGGAAGTTTCCAGCGAGATGCCGCCCGGATCTGCAGGGCGCGTGAGAACCTGGAGGACACCGCCCAGCGCATCGCTGCCGTAGAGGCTGGAGGAACCTTCCTGCGCAATTTCGATGTTGGCGATGGATTCGCGCGGGACGCGATCCCAAAAGATCCATGCACCGAAGGGATCGTTGAGCGGGATCCCATCTTCGAGGACGAGCGCTCGGCTGGAACCGCTGGCTCCGAGTCCGCGGAGCGACAAGCCTTGCGCCGTGGGATTTGCAGTGCGGCTGCTCGAGCGCCGGAAGAGGCTGAAGCCGGGGACCTGGCGAAGCGCGTCGTCAAGATTGAGCGCGGGGATGGACTGCACTTCATCGCGCGTGAGCTGGATATCGGCCATCGGGACGTCGGACAAGAGCGTTTGACTGCGCGTGGCGGTGACGGTGATGCGCTGGCTGACCGCAGAGGGCGCGAGCGTGAGTTCGAGGCGGGTGATGTTTCCTGGCGAGGCGCGCCAGTCTTTTTCGAGACGCTCGAGTCCCGCGGCGGTAATGACGACGGTTCCAGAGACCTCGTGCACGTCATTGAACGCGAACTCACCGGCCGAGTCGGTGGTGGTTGCCGCGCTGAACGAGTTGGCGTGAAGCTCGACGTGGGCGCCGGGCACGGAGCCGCCGGAGGAGTCGCGGACAGTTCCTTGGACGCGAAGGTTTTGGGCGAAGGCGGCCGGAGCAATCAAGCCGACCAGCGCGAGTAGAAAAAAGGCCGGATGAGCGCGCAGGCACGGCCCATACCGCCCGGTTCGGGAC
>JBOGNA010000121.1:0-2295 GCA_050746925.1 Candidatus Acidiferrales bacterium | reverse complement strand
CACGTAAACGGCGGCGCGCAGCAACTCGCCATCCTCGAACATCTTGGCGGTCTCCCAGCCGAAACTCGAAAACGTCGTGTACCCGCCGAAAAATCCCACGGCGATGGCCACCCGCCAGTCCGCCGGCAGGACGATGCGGTTGAGAGTGTACTGCCCGACCAGGCCCAGCAGAAAGCAGCCCGTCAGGTTGACCGCGAGAGTTCCATAGGGAAACGTGCTGGTTGCCCGCGTCTGCACCACTCCCTGCAAGCCGTAGCGCGCGAGCGTGCCGATGGCTCCAAACAACGCAATCAATGCAATGCGCACCCGCGTTCCTTTCGCTCGCTGCCCCGAAATAAAAAACTCCCGGCGCCCGGGGGCAGCCAGGAGTCATCAGCCTCAAAGTATTTCTTCGAAGCGGTTATGGCGAACTCCATCGCCTGAATTTTGTCGCCGCCAGTGTAACGCGGAAGCGCGCCCAGCGGCAACGCGCCGGCCGCCTTTGTCGCTGCAAAATGAGAATGTCCGGTTTGTGCAAAGTAGAAATGTCCGCTTTCATGGGTGGCCGGGGGCCCCATGGAAACGGAGCGCATGGCCTTGAGCCAACGAGAACGGGACCGACTGAAAGTGCTGCATGACGTGAAGCAAAGGCATTTGACGCAGGTCGCAGCCGCACAACGGCTTAAGCTAAGCGACCGCCAGGTGCGGCGGCTGTTGATCCGCATGCGCGACAGCGGGGATGGTGCGCTCGTGCACAGACTGCGAGGGCGAGCCTCGAATCGCAAGCTGGCGACGGCGTTCGAGCAGCAGATTCTGGCACGGGTGCGCCAGCGTTACGTGGACTTTGGGCCCACGCTGGCCGCCGAACACCTGGCCCAGGAGGGGTTGCGGGTGAGCCGCGAGACGCTGCGGAAGTGGATGGCCCAGGCCGCCTTGTGGCGACCTCGCCGACAGCGCGTGAAGGCCGTGCATGTGTGGCGCGAGCGGAGAGCCAGTTTCGGAGAGCTGGTGATGCAGGACAGTTCGCCGTTCCGCTGGCTGGAGGAGCGCGGGCCGGCTTGTCAGCTGATCGCGCTGATCGACGACGCCACCAGCCGCGTGTGGGCGCGCTTCACGGAGCACGACACGACGGAAGAGAACTTGCGGACTTTCGGAGGATGGTTGCAGCGCTATGGACGTCCGTTGGCGCATTACACCGATAGAAACAGCATCTATCGCGCCGCCCGCCCGGCGGCGATGGGCGAACAACTGCGAGGAGAAGCGGCCCGCTCGCAGTTCGGGCGCGCGCTGCAGGAACTGGACATCGCATGGATCGCGGCGCACAGTCCGCAGGCCAAAGGGCGCATCGAGCGACTGTTCGAGACGCTGCAGGACCGCCTGGTGAAGGAGATGCGCTTGGCGGGGATCGACACCATCGAAGCCGCGAATCACTTTCTGGAGATGCACTTCCTGCCCGAGTGGGAACAGCGCTTCACCGTGACACCTCGCAACTCCCGCAACGCCCATCGACGGCTGGGACCAGAACAGCGCCTGCAGGAAATCCTGAGCGTGCGGGTAGCGCGTAAAGTGGCCGACGATCACACCGTCAGCTGGGAGGGAAACCGCTGGGGGGTGCCACGCCAAGAAGTGTGTGCGGGGCTTCGTGGAGCGCCGGTGGAAATCGAACGACGGCTGGACGGCAGTCACTGGCTCCGTTTCCGCGGCCGTTACTTGCCGCTCGGGCCTTGCCCGCCCGCGCCGCGAGGCGCAAGTCCTTCCGGCCTACGGCCTCCCGGACTCGCACCTCGCAAACCAAAAGCTCCAGCGAAGACAAAAACGCACTACACTCCGCCTCCCGATCACCCTTGGCGGAAGTCTTGGAAGCGGACATTTCTAAATTGCTAAAAACCGGACATTTCTACTTTGCGTTGACAGATTTCATCCGGGAAGCCTCTTCCATTGCGCGAGGTAGCGGGTCAGTTTCCGGTTAGTGCGTTTACCCTGCACTGGCTGTTTGTCCGACGTTTCTTGGCGATAATTTCCGGGTTGCCGACCCATCCGCAAGTTTTGCTTAGTCCGATCAATAAAATGGCGTTGATCTGGGCGTTCGACTACTGTCCCGATATGGCCGCTTGCCAAGTCGCACGCCTCCGCTCCAGCCGCGCTGACTTCTGAAAGATAAGCTAGGGCTGACTGAACACCGCACCATGGGGCACCGCCAGACCGGAACCGCCGTGTGGCCAATGCTCGGCCTCGAAGCGAATTCCCGGCTCGGTCCCCGAACCAGGATGGTGGAAGCGCGAATCGATGGTGAGCTTGCCGTGCTCACCGATATTG
>JBOGNA010000120.1:0-36284 GCA_050746925.1 Candidatus Acidiferrales bacterium | reverse complement strand
GCTCGTGCAGGGCCCGCGCCACGAGCTCTTTTCCCACTCCGCTCTCGCCCCGGATGATCACGTTCGTCGTCGCCCGCGCCATCCGCTTGATCGAATCGAACACGTGCCTCATCGAATCCGTCGTTCCGATCAAATCACCGAGCGCATTCTTCCGGCTGATCTCCTCGCGCAGCAGCCGGTTCTCGCGCTGGATGTGCTGCTTCTCCACCGCGCGTTCGAGCAGATGCCGTAGCACGTCCGTATCGATCGGCTTGATGAAGTAGTCGTACGACCCGGCGTCGATCACTTTCAGTGCCGTCGATTTCTTCTCATCCGAGCTCAGCACGATCACCAGTGTGTCGATGTTGCTCCCGTCCAGGCGCGAGAGCAGATCCGTGCACTCCCGCACTCCCCCCGACGCGATCGGCAGCCCCAGCAACAGCACGTCCAGCGCGCCCTCTTCCAGCAGCTTTACCGCCTCGTCGTAGTCCTCGCCCTCGAGCACTTCGAAATCCGAGCGCAACGCCGACGCAATCTTCGCGCGCAACCCTGCGTCATCATCCACAATCGCAATTTTTGGTTTGCTCAATCCAGGCGTAATGGCTGTCTCCGTTGCAACTTTACAGGTCGCACAATCCTCTGTTCGACTTGCCTAACCCAACCCTCGAATCCCCACTCCCAATCCGCGCAATCAGGCTGCGATTCTAGGTGCCGCAGCCCCCCATGTCAACGCAACCCCCCGCTTCTCCCCAGTAGGGGCGGGTCTAAGCTTGCCCGCCAGCTCTTTGGAGGGACCCGCCCGCGTAGCCCACAGCAACCGCGAGCCCACAATCGTACCCGTGCAAGCCTTCCCATCTCGGGTGCTACCATTCACCCACGCGCCCAGCAGTCACGAACGCTGGATGGCCGAGGAATTTCAATCGGCAGCCCCGACCGCCACGCCCGCAAAATGACGATGTGAACGTGTGAATGACCGGCGTAAAGAAACAGCGAGAAATAATACGCTGGAGAATCGGTTCAGATCGTAGGAGGGTGCCCTTCAACTGGACTCTTTGCCGGAGCTTACGCGTACCCGCTTTTCGAGCTTCTTGCGGCGGCCGGGCCATCAACAATTCGCTTCTCTCGGCATCGACCGCCAAATCTTGTCACTTGACAACTAGTTACCACTGTGGTAACATGGGCCGTGACAATCGACAACAGCCCGCCGCGGTCCAACCTGGCCCCAAAAGCTCGAACTCACTCGGCCTCAAACTTTCTAATCGCGAACGCGCGATTAGAAATAAGCCCAACTTCCTCAAAACAAACCATCTCCCCTCGAAAATTTCCCTGCCCGCCGTGGCGGGTAATCGCGAATAGATCGCGATTTTTCAATTCCAGCCCCGTAACTCCTTCTCTTGCTTACGTGCTTCCTTCCGTGCCTCCCTGCTTCCATGTCTCCGTGCTTCCCAGCCTCCTGCTCCAGGCAAGACAGTCCGTCGCACCACCCGTTTTTGTTTCACTCATCACTCACCTGCCCGCCGGGGCGGGTCACCCCTCACTCATCACTGCCTTTCTAATCTACGGTGCCGCCAATTAAAAACCCTCGTAAACCATTGAAAACATGACTCCGACACGATTTCTAATCGGCGGTAAAACGGTCTCCCCGGAATCCGGTTGCACCCCTCTTCCCACCGCTTTTCTCCCTGCCTCAGTGCCTCCGTGGCGGCAGGTACTTCTTGTCGATCTTCGCGATGATCACGTAGTTCGGGTCGACCATCTCCGTCACGTGCATCGTCCCCAGCTTCGACAGCAGCTCGTACGCATCCAGCTCCGAGAGTCCGTAGTCGGCGTGGATCCACCCGATGAGTTGCGTAAAGGCAATCCGCAGCGAGTCGTCTAGCGGCCGGTAGATACCCGCCGCCATGATTTCTTCCGCATTCTCAAATCTCGGCCAGTCGATTTTTTTGCCTTTGATCACCGAGACGCGCAGCCGCACTCGCAGCGGCACTTCCACCGCCGTCCCGGCAATCTCGCCGTCCCCCATCGCCGCGTGCCCGTCGCCCATGTAGAGCAGCGCACCCGGCGCGCTCACCGGAAGATAGAGCGTGTTCCCCACGCTCGCTTCGGGAGCATCCATGTTCCCGCCGAATTCCGCCGGGACCACCGAGCTGCGCGCCTCGCCGCCCGCTGGGGCCACTCCGATGCAGCCGAGAAACGGATGCAGCGGAAACTTCACCGAGAAATTCGAATCCAGCGCGTGAAACGTAGCCGTCCCGGCGGCATTGTCGATCGGGTAGTACCAGATTTTCTCCGGCAGCGGCGGATGCACCATCGGCGTGTAAAACGTCTCGTTCAACGCGCCGAATCCCGGCGCGAACGCGCCCACGCCCTGCGCGGAATCCACATCCACCGCGAGAAACTCGATCGCGAGCGTATCGCCCACCTCGGCCGTCTCGATATAAAAAGGCCCGGCCAGCGGATTATCGCCCTTCACCATCGCCAGCGTGTCGCCCGGTTTCTGCAGCGCGTTGCCGAACGCATCCACTGTGTTCGTCTCGAGGATATCGCCCGGCGCAAGCCGCGCCACCGGCGCCGACGTGCTGTTGTACGTGTATTTCACGTCGTTCATCGTGGTGTGGTACTTCACCACGTTCTGCGCGCACGCAAGCGGTGCGAAAAACAACGCCAGCCCAAGTCCCGCTACGATTCGACAATTCATCGCCAGCTCCTTTTCGTGAGGCAGCGTATCATCTCAAAATTTCCTCACAGCAGACCAAAATCAAGAACTCCCGATCAGAATCCCCACGGCGAACACCAGCCCGCCTCCCACCATCACCTGCACGCTGGAAGATACGAGCGGCGTATCCATGTACCGATGCCGGATGTAACTGATGATCGCCAGCTCGATCACCACCACGACCATCGCCGCGATGAGCGCCGCGTGAAAATTCGCGATCAAGAATGGCAGCGTGTGCCCGATTCCTCCCGCGGCCGTCATCAGACCCGTCACCACGCCTCGAACCACCGGACGCCCGCGCCCGGTGAGCGAGCCATCGTCGGAAAGCGCTTCGGCGAACGCCATCGAAATTCCCGCGCCGAGCGACGCTGCCAGCCCCACGCGGAATGCGTCCCAACTGCTATGAGTCGCGAGCGCCGCTGCGAAAATCGGCGCGAGCGTCGAAACCGAGCCGTCCATCAGGCCCGCGAGCCCCGGTTGAATGATCTGGAGCATGAACATCCGGCGTCCGGCTTTCTCTTCTTCGCCCGGCGCTCCCGATGCTGCATGTTGTTGCTCGAGAGACTCGGCCTTCGCATAATGCTGGCGTTCGATCTCTGCAAGGTCGCCGAGCAATTTGCGGATGGAAGCGTCCGTCACCTTCCGCATCGACTGCTCGTAAAAGCGCCGTGTCTCGAGTTCCATCACCTCGGCTTGCTTTCGGACATCCCGGATTCGCAGCGGCCGCACGAGCCAGTGAGGCCGCCTCTCGACGAACCCTTTCACATCCTGCCGGCGAATCAGCGGAATGTGCTCGCCGAATTTCTGGCGATAAAGATCCAGCAACGCCTGCCGGTGCCCGGATTCTTCCGCCTGCATCTCCTCAAACAACTTGGCGGTGGCGGGATACGTATCGCGAAGCCCGTCGGCAAAATCGCCGTACACGCGTCCGTCCTCTTCCTCCAGAAAAATCGCCAGCGCCAGAATCTCGCGCTCGGTCAATTCGCTGAACTTCTTTTTTGCCATCGTCGATGCCCCCGGCTAATTAAATCATGGAAATGCCGCGCCACCTGCCGCATCGTCGAACGCATAGGCCGATCGCTCGAATTGAGTCAAACTGTTGACTGCGCGCATCCATATCAAAGGATCCGGCTGAACCAGCCCAACGCGCAGCAGGAAGACTCTAAAATGCCGGACGGCAAGCTCGCATGAAATACGATCCTGGGTCTGGCCCTCGATTCAGGAGGACTGCTTGATGAAAGTTCTGTCGCTCAACGTCGCCATCCCGCGTACCGTGGTCTGGAAGGGCCACGAAGTACGCACAGGAATATTCAAAGAGCCCGTGGAAGGACCGGTGATGATGCGGCGACTGAACCTCGATGGCGACCGCCAGGCCGACCTCACCGTGCACGGCGGACCGGCCAAAGCCGTCTATGCGTACCCCTCCGAGCACTATCCTTTATGGAAGGAGGAACTGGACGGTAGGGTGCTGCCGTGGGGCATGTTCGGCGAAAATCTCACCACCGAAGGACTGAATGAGGCCAACACGAATATCGGTGACAAATTCCGAATCGGCGAAGCCGTCGTGATGGTCACGCAGCCTCGCACCCCCTGTTACAAATTCGCCGTGAAATTCGATCGCGACGATATGCTGAAACGAATGCTGCAGAATGGCCGCTCCGGATTCTATCTTTCGGTCGTCGAGCCGGGACTCGTTGCAGCGGGTGACACCATCGAACAAATCCACGAAGCAGCTGAGAAAATCACCGTTGCGGACCTCAACCGCCTGTATAAGGACGGCGGCAAGGATGCTAATCTTCTGCGGCGCGCGGCGGCCCTGGAAGCGCTGCCTGAGAGCTGGTGCGATTATCTGCTCGAAGAATTGAAATCACTTGAGCCCGCAAGCTGACTGGAAACCACTTGAAGCCTCTCCGCTCATCGCTTCTCGATAAGACGTTTCACGCCGGAATCACCATCAAGGGATTCGACGGCATCCTCGAATGCATCGGCGGCGTGCTCATCTGGTTCATCAAGCCGACGTCCCTGAACGGAATCGTTCGCTTCGCCGCGATGCACGACCTTCCCGGCAAGTACGACGAGATGCTCGTCGCTCAGCTTCTGCACACCACCGAAATGCTGGCCAACGGCGGCAAGACATTTGCCTCCGTGTATCTGATTACCCACGGCCTCTCGAAAGTGGTGCTGGTGGCTGCGCTGTGGATGAACAAGCTCTGGGCCTACCCGCTGACGATGTTCGTGTTCGCGGTTTTCTGCGTCTATCAGATGCACCGGTACACCCGCACACACTCGATCTTCCTCGTGTTGCTGACGATCTTCGATCTCTTCCTGATCTACCTCACGTGGCGCGAATACGTGCAGAAGAAACGCGCCCGCGACGAGCGCTCCGCAGCGCAGCCGGACGCAGCGCTCGAGGATGGAGCGAAATGACGCGCACTCGGAATTTTTCTTCGCGGCGCTCGCGATGGAGGCCGGCGATCGGCAAAATTCCGCGCGAGACAGTCGCTGGAATTCGTCGGCGGCGCCTTCCTATTTTCCGCTGATAGTTTCAGGCAGAATGTCCGGCTCTCCGGCATCGGTTCTTCTTCTTCGCAAAGCAGTTGGACCAGCGTCTTTCAGCGTCATTGCAGAGTGAAGCGATCTGGCTCGTTCGAGGGCTTCTTCGACGCTGCGGCAAATATTCTCGGCGCCCACGTGCTGTTCGAATTCCGCCTGCTTCATCAGCCGCGCGGGCTGCTCGCGAGCGCCGCAAAGAATCAGCCCGCGGCCGGAGCCGTGAATCACGTCTGCGAGTTTTTCGAGCGCCTGCAGGCCCGTGGCGTCGATCGCCGTCATATTGCGCAACCGCAGGATGACGATCGGCGGTAGCCCGGCAATTTGCGCGAAGATTTCCTCGATCTTGTCGGTGGCGCCAAAGAGAAACGGCCCATGAATCCTGAAAATCGTCACATACGCCGGAATTTCCTTGTGCTGCAGGATGTGTGCATACCCTTCGCGAACGTATTCATCGGTGACCTGCGAGACGGTGGTCGTTGCCGTTACTTTCCGGATGAACACGAGCGCCGCGAGAATCATTCCGACTTCCACGGCAACGGTGAGGTCCGCGAAAACGGTCAGCAAAAACGTGACGGCCCAGGTCCCGATTTCCAGATGCGACAACTTCAGCAGCTCGGGAATTTCCCGCCACTCGCCCATGTTGTACGAGACTACGAATAAAATCGCGGCCAGTACCGCGAGCGGAATGAAACGGGCGAGCGGTGCAGCAAACAGCAAGATCGCAAGAAGCGTGAACGCGTGAATCATTCCCGCCACCGGCGTTTTTGCGCCCGAGCGAATATTGGTGGCGGTGCGGGCGATCGCTCCCGTCGCGGGCAATCCCCCGAAGAGCGGCGAGAAAACATTCGCGACGCCCTGGGCGACGAGTTCGACATTGGGATTGTGTTTGCCGCCGCTCATCCGGTCGGAAACCACGGCCGACATCAGCGATTCGATCGCTCCCAGCATCGCGACGGTGACAGCCGGCGCAATCAAGGGCCGCAGCAAGTCGAAGCGGAATTGCGGAACCTGCAACCTGGGCAAACCGGATGGAATCCCGCCAAACCGCGTGCCGATCGTTTCCACCGGCAGCTTGAAAATCGCGACGATCGCAGTGCCAACGAAAAGGGCCACAATATAGCCGGGAACTTTCTTGAGGTAGCGGGCGAACGCGACGATCACCAAAAGAGCCAGCGTGCCGAGAGCCGTTTCGAGCGGCGAAAGCGTACGGAAGCTTCGAGCGAGTACTTCGATGCGTCCGAGAAATTCTCCCGGAACTTTATCGATTTTAAGCCCGAAGAAATCCTTGATCTGCGTGCTGGCAATGATGACGGCAATTCCGTTCGTGAATCCCACCACAACGGGCCGGGGAATAAACTTCACCGCCGCGCCCAGCCCCGTGATTCCCAGAACGACGAGGAGCGCTCCTGCCATCAGCGTGCACATATACAGGCCGTCGAGGCCGTGCCTTGCCACGATGCCGTACACGACCACGACGAAAGCGCCGGTAGGGCCGCCGATCTGAGTGGTCGAACCACCCAGCGCGGAAATCAGAAAGCCCGCGATGATGGCCGTGTAGAGTCCCGCCTGGGGCGGAACCCCCGAAGCAATCGCGAAAGCCATCGCGAGTGGAAGAGCGACGAGGCCGACGGTGATTCCCGCCACCACGTCTGCTAAGAATTTCCGGCCGCTATAATCCTTCAGACACTGAACTGATTTCGGTAGCCATTCGTCGGCAGTCATTTCGTGTTCGCTTCAGGCGGGAAAGGAGCCGCGGAGCAAGTATAAGCGGCGAGCCGCGCTCAGAAAACCGGCACCGGCCGGTAAGGCGCTAAGAAGATACGGGGCAGCCGGAGCGACGGAGACTCACCGAAGTGAGCCGCTTGTAATAGAACGAACGGTCGTGCTATTATGTTGACATGAAGAGACGCCTGCGAACCACCCGTTCTCCGCAGTCCCCACCGCGACAGCCTTTCGCGTCGAACATCGTGTGCGCGACGGGACAGAGCCGGCGCCCGCGCGGCCTGAAAACACGGCGCGCCATCCTGCGGCGGGCTGTGAATATCGCCTCGCTCGAAGGGCTCGAAGGGCTCACGCTCGGAAAGCTCGCTGGAGTGCTGCGAATCAGCAAGAGCGGCTTGTTTGCGCATTTCGGTTCGAAAGAGGATTTGCAGTGTGCTGTGGTCGAAGAAGCCCGCCAAATCTTTGTAGATCGCGTCATTCGTCCCGCCTACGCATTCCAGGGTCTGAAGCGTCTGCGTTCCCTGTGTGAAAACTGGCTGGGCTACGCGGAGGAGAAGGTTTTTCCCGGCGGCTGCTTTTTTTCCGCGGCGTCGCTGGAATTTGACGACCGGCCCGGCCGCGTGCGCGACCTGATCGTGGAGTCGATGAAGCGGTGGCTAGGAACTCTGGAGCAGGCAGCGCGCGACGCGCAAGCCGCGGGACAAATCCGGAAGAATGTGAATGTGCGTCACCTAGTCTTCGAAATTCAGGCGCTGGCGATGGGGGCCAATTGGGCTTCGCGCCTGTTTCGCGACGCACACGCGTTCCGCTCCGTGCGCGGATCCATCCTGGCGCGGATCGATCAGGTTACCGAACAGGTGCAATCGAGGAAGTGATGAGAAATCGAATCGGCCCGCTTGCGTTTGCGAGTGCAGCTCTCCTGATGTTTGGCACCGCAGTGAGAGCTCGTGCGCAAGAGCAGCCCGCCGAGATCGAGATCCCGCTGCAACGCTGCGATCGCTTGCCGGTCGCGATCCTTCAAGTTGACAAAGCCGATAAGCGTTTCCTCGTCGATACTGCCGCCACGTCCATGGTCAACGAAAAATCCTTCGCCAGCGGACGTTCGACGGAAGTCCACATCCAATCCTGGAACCAGACTTCCTCCCTTCACGCGCACGAAGTTCGCCTCGCGGAAATCCGGTTGGGCAGCCGCCGCTTGCAAAATGTCCGGCTGCCGGCGATCGATCTGGGCGCGATCGCGAAGGCGTGCGGCGGTCCGATCGACGGAATTCTCGGAGTCGATCTCTTGGAACAACTCGGCGTGACGATCGACTTGAAGCGAAGCGTGGCGCGCCTCGGGACGGCGCCGCCGAATTCCTCGGAAGTGGCGCTCATCGCCGAGATGGATCGAGCGATGCATTCCTGCTCGGAGGCGTTCAATAATGCCGACGCCGAAAAACTCGCTCCGTGTTTCGACCGCGATTTTGTCCTGAGTTCGCCGGAAGGCGAGTTTCGAGGGCGGCAGCAAGCGACGGATCACTTCCGGCGCGACATTTTCAACGCGACGCCACACGTTCGTTTTTTGATGACCATGAACGACCAGCGCGCGGTCGGCGACGTCGTCTGGAGTTCCTACGACTATACGATCGAGTCTTCATCCGGCCATTCCGCAGGCCGCGGGATGATGCTCTGCCGCAAGTCCGAAAATCACTGGTACATTCTCAGCATGCATGAAACGCCAATCGATTCGAATTCCGTCTCGAAGCCTTAGAGACCGCGCGACTCCGGTTCAGCGGCTCGCGGGCGGAACAATTCCGTTCATGCGCAGGTATTCGACCAGTTGCCCGTAGTGATTCGACGAGTGAGCCACTGCGTCCATCAGAAGCCAGAGCCGGGTGCGATTGCCTCTTACGGGAAGCGGCTCGTTCAGGTTTCGGTCGTCGGTGGCAGCGGCGGCTCTGTGAAGCACCGCGAACGATCCCTTCAAATATTCCATGATCTCCGCTTTCGTTTGAATGGCAGCCGGAGCGGTTTCGTTCTGCGTACCCGGCGGCGGATTTTCTCCCAGGACCATGGCTCCGAGTTGATAGTTTGCCGCGGCCAGATGCTTCACTTGCTCGGCGAATGTTCGAACGCCCTTGAATTCGCCGTTGGCCGGCGCAAACGAATATTTCGATTCCGGCATTGCACCTGCAGCGGGGACGACCAGGCGTTCCGTATCCGTGACCCAAAAATCGAGCACCTGGCCGATCGTGCGGCGCTCGGCTGGTGGTGACGCCTGGCCGCGCGCTGCGTTGGCATGCGTAAGAAAGAATAGGGATGCGAAAATCCATGCCGTCGTTTTCATAGTTCGCTCCTTCAGACTTTTTGATCCTTGCAGAGCCCGCAGCGCACTACTGGATGCGGAATTCGCTGCGCATGAATGTTTTTACTCCTTCTTTTCCCCGCAACTTGAGCCAGAGCGGACCACCATTTGCCTGCAGTTCGATCTCATAATCGAAGAACGGGCAGCATTTGCGTTCCGCGGAAACCCACTCCGCGAGTTCGGCCATCGAAATTGAGCCGTCCTGAAAACGGAAGGCAAAACCATTCTCCAGTTCGATCGTCTCGACCTTTGCTTTCTGTATCTTGAGCGACAGCAGGCCGTGCTTCGCTCTCTCCGCCACGGTGAAAGCCTTCAGGTTGCAATAAAAACCGGGTTGTTCTCCGGCTGCCTGTTCCTGGCCGGCTGCCTTCGCGACGTTCGGTGTGTGCCGGAGCCGCCCTGAATAACCCACTGCCGTCATCAGAAAAACAGCTCCCAATAGCAGCGCTCCTTCAAAATGCACTCCCTGCGCGAGCCGCTCGTTCATTTGCTCTCTCCTTGATTCCGCTGGAATCCCTACGCCAGCCATGCTAGAAGTTGAAGTTAACTTTAAGTCAAGGACTATTTCGGAGGACGCTGTGAGAATTGGAGAGGTGGCTGCCAAGGCCGGGCTTGCGCCGTCGGCCATCCGCTACTACGAGCGAGCGGGACTGCTGCGGCAGACGCAGCGCACGAATGGACGGCGAGTGTATTCGGCGGAGATCCTGCACCAACTCGTGATCATCGAGTTTGCCAAAGAAACCGGATTCACGCTTTCGGAAATCAAGCTGCTGCTCCACGGCTTTCCGGAAAGGACACCGGCTTCGGCGCGCTGGAAAAAAATGGCACGCGGGAAAATCAAGCAGCTCGAAGTGGCGCTGGCAAAAACGAAAGCGATGAAGGACATGCTGGAAGCGATGACATCGTGCCGCTGCCGCAAATTGGAACAGTGCGCGCAGGGCCTGGAGAGAAATCGGAGCCGTTGGCGCTGGAGCGAGCGGCCAAACAAATTCCCGAAAACGGCGCGTGCCCGCGAATCAGAAACCTAAGACCCTGTCATGCCAATTCGCTGAGGTCGAGCGGCAGCGAACGCAAGCGCTTGCCGGTGGCGGCGAAGACTGCGTTCGCGATGGCGGGCGCGAGGGGAGGCACTCCGGGCTCGCCGATGCCGGTGGGGTGTTCGGTTGACTTTACGATGTGGACTTCGACCTTCGGCATTTCGCGCATCCGGGTGGGCTCGTAATCATCGAAGTTGCTCTGCTCGACCACTCCGTCCTTGAAGGTGATTTGGTTGCGCAACGCGATCGACATTGCGAAACCGATCGCGCCTTCGATTTGCGCCGTGACCACATCGGGATCGATCGCGACGCCGCAATCGACCGCCGCGGTAATGCGCTCGACTTTCAGAGCGCGATGCGCGGCAGAAACCTCCGCGACCATGGCGACGCGCGTGTTGAACGAGTGGTGAAACGCCAGGCCTCGGGCACGTCCTGCCGGAAGCGCGCCATTCCAACCTGATTTTTCCGCTGCAAGTTTCACGACTGCCGCAGCGCGCGGGTCCTTGGCAAGAAGGCCAAGCCGGAACTCGACGGGATCTTTGCCGGCGCGATGAGCGAGATCGTCGAGCATCGTCTCCATCACGAAGGCGGTATGGGTGTGGCCGACCGAGCGGAACCAGAGAACAGTGATGGGCGTATCGACATAGTGGACGTCGATCGCAAGGTTTCCTATTTCGTACGGCGTATCGACGACGCCTTCCACCATGCTGTTGTCGATGCCGTTTCTGACGCCCATGGCTTCCAAAGGCGTGCCCTTGAAAATCGATTTGCTGACGATGGTGTGCTGCCAGCCTGCAATCTCTCCACCGCTATCAAGTCCCGCCTTGACGCGATGGAGCACCATCGGACGATAGAATCCGCCCTTGATGTCGTCCTCGCGCGTCCAGACGACGTGGACGGGAGCGCGGCCGTGAATGGCTTTTACCACTTCGGCCATCTCCGCTGTCCAGTCCGCGACGGTGCAGGCGCGGCGGCCGAAGCTGCCGCCTCCGAGGAGCGTGTTGATTTTGACCTGCTCAGGTTTCAATCCGAGAACTTGTGCGGCAACGAACTGATCGATGCTTTGCAGCTGAGATCCCGACCAGATTTCGGCGCCATCGCTGCGGAGCTCAATCGTTCCGTTCATCGGCTCCATTGGCGCGTGAGCGAGATAAGGAAACGTGTATTCGGCCTCGACTGTTTTTGCGGCGCCTTTCAGGCCGGCGGCGGCATCGCCGCGGCCGGGAGCGGGTGTTCCCGGCTGCTTTGCCAGATGGCGGTAGGACTCGAGCTGCTCGGCGGTCGATCGCGTCTCGGCTTTCGAATTGTCCCAGGTGACTTTGAGCGCATCGCGGCCGCGGATCGCGGACCAAGTGTCGTTGGCCAGAACCGCAACGGCCGTTGAGATCTGCACGACGTCCACGACGCCACCGATCTTCTTCGCTTCGGTGGCATCAAACGATGCGACCTTGGCGCCGAACCGATCGGGGCGCTTCAGGACGGCGGTGAGCATCCCGGGCCGATGAATATCGAGCGCGAAAATCGCTTTGCCGGTGGTTTTCCCGGGCGTATCAAGCCGTGGAAGCTTGGTGCCGATCAGTTGCCAGTCTTGCGCGGGCTTGACCGCTACGTCTTTCGGGACGGGCATGTGCATTGCCGGAGCGGCCAATTGGCCGAAACTCGCCTTGCGCCCCGAGCGAGCGTGGGTGACGACGCTCTTCTCGACTGTGATTTCGGAATCGGGAACCTGCCACTCGGCGGCAGCAGCGGCGACGAGCATCATGCGGGCGGCGGCTCCCACTTTGCGCATTTGCTCCCACGATTCAGCCATCGAGCTCGAGCCGCCCGTGCCCATCACGGGACCGAACAATAGATTGTTGTAGAGCCTGGCGTCGTTCGTCGCAAATTCGAAGCGCACCGTGGACCAATCGGCGTTGAGTTCTTCGGCCACCATCGTCGCGAGGCCGGTGGTGACTCCCTGCCCCATCTCAAAATGCTTGCTGATGACGGTGACGGTATTGTCGGAAGCGATTTTCAGGAAGAAATTCGGATCGTAGGGCCCTTGCGGGGCGCCGCCCTGCGCGCCGGCAGCATCGGGAAACGAAACGTAGGCGCCGAGAAGAAATGCGCCGGTAGCGACCGCCGCGGATTTTAGAAAATCGCGGCGCGAGGCATCGAAGGCTGCAGCGTTTGCGAGATTCGATGTGCTCATGGTGGTGGCCTCCTACGCGAGCGATTTCGCGGCTTCGTGGATCGCGTGACGGATTCGGACGTAAGTGCCGCAGCGGCAGATGTTGCCTTCCATGCTGGCGTCGATGTCGTCGTCGGTGGGCGCCTTGTTACCGGTGAGCAGGACGATGGCGGACATGATTTGCCCAGACTGGCAGTAGCCGCACTGAACCACGTCGAGACGCTGCCACGCTTCTGTGACGGCTTCGGCGACCTTGCCCGAGACAGCTTCGATCGTGGTGATGGTTTTTCCCGCCGCTTCGCCCACCATGATCGAGCAGGAGCGGGCGGCCTGGCCGTCGATATGAACCGTGCAGGCGCCGCACATCGCGCGGCCGCAGCCGAATTTGGTGCCGGTCAGGTGGAGTCTGTCGCGCAGGGCCCACAGCAGCGGCATTTCGGGGCTCACGTTCAGCTCATGCGATTCGCCGTTCACGTTCAGGGTGATCATTGGAGTCCTCCTTCGATTTCGCGAGGTGCTGCGGTCCTCACCGCGTGCGGCGCGAAGCCGCGTCGTCGCATCGTTTTGATTTCGGCTATTTTCAATTCGGACACACCATTCCGCCCGTGACCCAGATTTTCACGTACTCGACCGTTTTCTCGTGCGAGATCGGGACGGGTTCGCGGCCCTTGCCGGGATTCCATCCGTAGAGGACGAGCGGCTCATCTTCCATGTGTTTGATGAGGGCCTGGCCGTCGCGATTACCGTTGAGCTTGGGATCTTTCACGGCGCGGCAGAGATCGCCGGCTGACAATCCCTGCCAGAGCATGGAGACGGGCGCGAGCTGCCAGTGAAGACCGCCCGGAGTTCCCGAGGTGTTGTTGTTTCCCATGTCGTTGTGGCAATTGCCACAACGCATTGCGCCGACGCCATGGCCATCGGGGCCGCGCACGACACGAGGGATGTGAACGCGGCGCTCGTCGCCCTGGAGCGGCGAATCGAGCTGATGGCAGTTAAGGCAGCGCGGATTCTGAAGGACGCTCGCAATCTTGTCCCACGCGGCGAGGCTTGCGGCCTGGCCGGCAGGCGGCGGTTCTTTTGGCTCAGCGCCGATCGAGCGGGATACGAAGACGATGACAGCGAGGATTGCGGCTAACGCGAAGGTAGTGGTTCGAACGCGAGATTTCAGGATTCGCATCGGCGCCTCCGGCGAAATTGTACATCGAGGGAGGCAAGACGCTCATCGGGTATTTCACTGAGTCGAGCCGGATTGATAGAATCTAAAGAAAGGCCCACGAAGAGGTACAACGCTCGTCGTGGCTGCTCGGTCAGGCTGCTGAGGTGGCTGGCAGGTAGCCCTTTTGAAGCAGGTACTCGCAAGATTATTTGAAGCTACCGCCCAGTGACTCCTGGAGGCGGTGCAGCGACCCCCGTGCCGCGAGACAATGGGAAGGGGAAGGTCTCCGACAAAGATCCCGACCCGATGAGTTAGTTCGGCAGGTTTTCGAGGCGGCAAATGAATCCCCAGCCGCCGCCGAGTTCGCTTACCGCCAGCATCAGTTCATTGCTGCCCTTCTTCAAGGGAAGATAAACCGCGTCGTCTTCCACATTCATGATGCCGAGAAAATCGGGATCGCGGAAATTCTGGGCGCTTCGGCCACGGAAGAGAATCTGGTCGTTGAGGAAGACGCTGACGTCGTCGCTGTAGCCGATGTTGAGCTTTTTCACCTGATCGCGGTCGGATTCGATGGTGGTCCGAGCATAGACGAACATCATTCCGGGTTGAGCTTCGAGGCGCTTCGAGAAATCGCGTTCAAACGAGACAATCGGATGCGGACTGTCCCGATAACGATTGATGACGACCAAGCCCGGCGGCTCCGCCTCGACGTCCTGCCACTGGATGGCGTCGCGCTCGGCAGGCGAAAGCGGATGCTCCAGATTGTGCGCCAGCGCGCCGTAGGAGGGTGACAACTTCCACTGGATCAGAGCGCCCGGCGGCATCGGCGGATAGTGCCGCACCCAGGGTGCGTCAGGCGTCGTGCGTATTTCGACATTCGAAATATAGGTTGCGCCTGTCAGGTCCGCCAGAATCACCTGGCCCTTCTGAACGCCGCTTTTTAGATCATCCATCACGAGCGCAGGTGCGTTCATGTCTTTCAAGTAGAGCTTGGCCTGAGCGCCAACCACTTCCAGGCTCACGTGGAACCAGACACCTTTCGGAATATCCACCGCGCCGGTGAATCCAGGCCCATTGTAGATTTGCCAGTTGAGGCCGGTGCCGAGAACGGGCGTGTACTGCAGCGCGTCGGAGCGGCCGGACTTGTGCTGGCGGAAATAGACCCATTCTCCGTTGACGGCGAAGCGGGCCAGCTGGTCGGCGCTGACTCCGCCGTTGGCGACCCGAAACTGAATGCCGAAGAATCCGCGGCTGGCGGGAGTTGCGACGTCCATGTCGATCACTCCGTCGCGCATTTCAAAATCCTTCAGCACCGCCGCTCCCCCGTCGAGGTGCAGGCACTTGCGTCCCTGATACTCGGTTGCATCGGCTTGCGCAATCAATTCCCAGCGCGGGGAATCTGCGGGAACCGAGAGCGTCTGCTGCTGCGCCGCGATAGGTGTGGCTGCCAGCAAGAATCCCGCGGAAATCGCGAGCAGGAGCGGGCGCAGCGAGTCTCGGTTGAATCGCATTTGGATCTCCACGCTCAGCGCAACGTAGCTTCTTCGAAGACGACTTTGACGAGATGAGAGGCGGCATCATCAAAGGCGTCACCCAAATCTTTGTCATTGCCGGCAAAGCGCTGCCGGAACGGCGTCAGGTCCACACCTCCCTTGACGTCGTCGAGAGTTTGAAACATGGCGGGGCTCGTTTGCCTGAGCTTTTCGTTCATCTGGTCCACGGCGCTTTTCAGCAGGTCTCGAATGAGATACATCTGAGCCTTGTCGTGCGCAACGGGCCCGTGCCCCGGTACGATCGTGTCCGCATCGAGCTGAGCCAGGTTTTGCAATGTTTGAATCCACTCGGTGGGATAGCCGTCGTAAATGTACGGAATCGGATAGACCAAGAGATCGCCGGTTACGACGATTTTTTCCTTGGGGAGATACACGACCGCGTCACCGCCGGTGTTCCCACGCCCTAAAAATTTCACCTGCACTTCCCGATTGCCGACGTCGATGATGAAGTCGTGATCGAACGTCAAGGTGGCGGTCTGAAACTTGACCGTCTTGAGTTCTGCTACTTGCTCCGCTTCCCGAGGGAGGGCGTTCTTCACTTGCGTTTTGTCGTCGTCACTCAGGGTCTGGCCGTCGGGAGTTTTCCCGGTCTGGAGCATGTTCTGATACGCGGCGAGAGTTTTTTCCTCTCTCATTGCGGAGCCGGGGCCAAACAGGTCCATCTGCTTTTTAGTTTCCACGTGGGCGATGATGGTCAACGCCGGGAAGGCTTCCATGTAAGCCTGGTTCCCAATGTTGTGATCGTTGTGAAAGTGCGTGTTGAGCACGAAGCTTACCGGCTTGTCCGTCCACTGGCGGATCTGGGCGATGTCGTCGCGAGCGGCGGACGGCAGGAAGCAGGTATCGACTACGAAGACCTGCCGCTCGCCGATAATCACCGTCGTGTTGCCGCTGGGTTCGTGCTGGATTTCATACACTCCGTCGGCCAGCTTGCTCACTTTTCGTTCCGGCTGCCCGGAAACGGGGGCGGCTGCAACAAACAGCCAAAGTAGAAGAGCCGGCAAGAAGAGCCCGAGTGTGTTGCGATTGGATCGCATTTGAGTCTCCATGAACAAAACTGTGGCCTTCCCTAGCGCGCGCAACACCCCACGGCAAGAACAGAATCCGTATCGCGGAACAAGAAGCTACGAGCGGTGCTGGGCGAAGATCCACTCCACCAGCGCCGGTTCCGTGTAAGCCCACTGCCACACGTTGTGATCCACTCCGGCGTATTCGGTGTAGAGAGGCCGTGCGCCGGCTTTCCGCAGGGCCGCGATGCGCTCGCGCGAGGTGGCGACGGGAACTGTTTGGTCGACAGCGCCGTGAAAAGCCCACACGGGCGTATCCGCCGACTGCGCCGGATCATCCATCGACTCACTTCCACAGCAGGGCACCGCCGCGGCAAAAAACCTGTGCCGCTGCGCGGTCATGTTCCACACCCCCGCTCCGCCCATGGATTGTCCCGTCACATAGATGCGCCGGTCATCGATGGGAAATTCGCGGAGCAGCGCGTCCACGATCTCGAGCGCCACACGGTTTCCCTCGCCCAGGCCTGGCATCACTTTCGCCGGTCCCTCGGTCTGTTGCGAGAAATCGTATCGGACCCATCCGCGGTCGGTCTGCGGTACGACAACGTAGCAGGGAAAGGCTTTTTGGTTCTGCGGGAGCAGCCAGACGCGTGTACCAAAAATATTGCCGCGAGGCCCAGCTGCTTCGAGTTATCGTCGCCCAGTCCCCCGCTGCCATGCAGATACATCACCAACGGTAACTTCCCGGCTGCCTCCGGCCGAAAGAACCGGTAGGGCATCACCCAGTCGCTCTTGTGCGTGCGAGCCTCGAACTTCTTTTCGAGGCCGTCGGATTCTTTCTTGAACGCTTCAATGAGAGCGAGCCGTTCCGGGGACGTAGGGGCTCCGGGCGCGAGTGAAGGAGCGGAATCGTCTCTTGGCGCCGCGGATGCATTCGGCGCAATCGAAAAATCCAGACCTATCTGCGCTGCCGCAAGCCACGCTCCGGCAGAGGCCGAACCCAACAGGCGTACTGCTTCTCGTCGAGTGATCATCTGCGTTGCAATCCCTTACCCCGAATGCAATTTGCCTTAAAACTCGAGCATGTGGACGATTTGACCAACGAATAGTTAGCAGGCAGGGCCGCCGCAAATGGCTTCTTCTACTGATTGCTGGAAAATCGAGCGAAGCTAAAACTGACTAATTTCGTACTTGTCATCGCTAGGCGGCAGGACTATACAATTCAGTTTAGGTTCCGAAATGGAAACCCTACTGACGCTTTTGCACCGGGCGTCGGCGCGAGCCTAGCCTCAAGCAACACCGGCCCAACGAGTTCGCGCCCTTCGCGGCGCTTAGGAATTTCGCCGAGCCTATGGATCCCACGGCCATCAGCGATCAGATCGAAAAAATCCTGCGCAGCCAGAGCTTCGCAAGCAAGAGCCAGCTTAGGAAGCTGCTTGAAATTCTGTCTAAGCACATGGAGTCGCCGACCACGCTGAAGCCCGACCAAGTGATCCTGGAATTGTGGCCGGGCGAGACCAGGACGAAGCGATCCGCCGATGTAGCGACGGAGATGAATCGGCTGAGGCATGCGCTGGAATCGTATTACCACACGGAGGGTAAAGCCGACCCCCTCATCGTCAGCCTTCCGAACCTGGCAACACCCTCAGCAAACGGCGCGCCAGAGAAGCGGTGGATCGTAGCGAAGCCACGCGGGGATAGTGAGGATCTTCCGCCCGTTCCTGAAGGGAAAACACGACGAGGCACGTGGATAATAGCCGCCGTCATTGCGATTGGCATCTCCGCAGCCTACATTTCCATCCACATGTTCGCAGGGGACAGACAGCCGCAGTCCGCGCACTTGGACGGTGCGACACTTAGGATTATGAATGCGGGAGGAAAAGAGCTTTGGCACAAGAGCTTTCCTGATGGATTCTCGGCGGACTGGTACTACGACCAGGCCCTAGTGTCCCCTTTCTGGATTGGGGATCTGGATGGAGACGGCCACACGAGCGTCCTTTTCCTGTATCTTCCCGGCGGAAGTTCCCAGTCCCATTCATCAACGCTGATCTGTTACTCCGATCAGGGCAAGGAGAGATGGCGTTGGATGCCCGGCCGAGAGCTGCCGGAAATTGCGGGGAGTCCGATGACGTTCCGGACGATTGTCCTGAGGGTTCTAAAAGCCACGGACAAGAAACCACCTCGCATCGTGGTATCCAGCGTCCATGATACCTGGTGGCCCAGTCAGATAGCAGTGATCGATTCGAACGGCAAGACGATTTCCGAGTACTGGCATTCCGGGCATCTGGATCGCATGATCCTGGCGGACCTGGATGGTGACGGGCGGCAGGAGATCGTAGCCTCGGGAACTAATAATGACTATCTTCAAGCGACATTAATCGTTCTGGATCCGGACCGCGTTTTCGGGGCTTCCGACGAATCGGCGCGGCCAAAATTTCAGATCCACGGGATGGGCATCGCGCAAGAAAGGCTTAGACTCCTGTTTACGCGAAGCGATTTGAATCGAGCGCTGTACAGCTACAATTCGGGCTGGGAGCCCATCTTTGAAAACGGCAGTATACGGCTAACGGTGCGTGAATGCATCGTTCCAGCTGGGTGCCCGATCTGGTATGAATTCGACAAGAACATTCACCTGATATCGGCTTACGCCGGGGAGGAATTTCGCAGTGCCCACGCAAAGTTTTATCAAACGGGCAAACAAGCCCATGCCTTCAGTCGAGCAGAGGAGGCCGAGTTCGGAAAAGTCCGCTGCCTGGCCGGCTGCAAAACGGAGTTCGTGCCCGTGGAAATCAACTGACATCAAAATCCAATCTTGGCGGTGAATTCCAGTGTTCTGATCCTCCGGGCGATGGATGCCCGACCGTAAGCTTCTCGCGTGCCGCTAGTTCCCAACCCCGGTTACGCCCAGCATTTTCAGTGAGTTTGCAGGATTCACGAGCCAGAAACCCGCTTCATTCAGGCGGTCGCTGCCAGCGGCTGCATGCCTGATTTCATACCAAGTTTATATCATCTCTTCTGTGTACCTCTTGACGGTAGATGCGTTCCCTTGCAAGCATCGCCCCGCCTGCAACTTTGCAGCACGGAATGATTCCAGGGAAAAACCAATGAAGAATCGATTGCATGTTCATCGTGCGATTTTTCCGAACGCATTTCGTGCGATGGCAAGAGTGTGGGATGGGGTTCAAAGGTCTGGGCCTGTGGCTGTGCTTTGCCTTAGCGTGCTGGCCCTGGCACCGGCGGGCCTGGCTCAAGACGTCACCTTCAACAAAACAAGGTATTCGTCGGTCAAGCAGCCCGGAGAAGCCGACGTTGTACTTACGCTTACGGATTCGAAGATCTTGATAAAGGACAAAAAGGCAAATGGGATTGACATGGAGATTCCCTATTCCTCGATTGACTCCATTTCCTACGAGTTGGCCACGCGCCATCGAGTCGCAGAAGGCGCAGGAGTCATGGCCCTTTCGATCGGAGCGGGCGCGATCGTGATGGCCACCAAGACGAAGAGCTATTGGCTGGATATCGAGCATCACGACGGGGACGCCAAGGAATTAACCGTGCTCCGCCTTGATAAATCCGAACACGAGCAGGTGATGGCGGCGCTCGCAGCCAAGAGCAGGAAACACATCGAGGCACTGGCTACCAAGGGGAGACCGCTCAATCCAACGGTGGGAAGCAAGGATATGGACGAAGTGATTCCGTTCGGAATGGAGGCAGTTGCGGCCGCCCTGAAGCCCGCCATGGAGAGCTTCGGTTGCAATGTGACGGAAGCGAAAGACAAGCGCATCGAGTGCAAGCGCCCACGCGGGTATTCGGAGCGGACAGGCTCTGGAGCTGAGAAAGTGACTGCCACACTAGAAGCGAAGGGCGACCAGACGCGAGTGCGCATCTGGACGGGCAAGGGATTCGTCGGGCGAATCGGGAAGAACAATTGGTCGACGCCCATCTACGAGGAAATGATGAAGAACTTGCAAAAACCGGCTCAGAGCGCGACGGCCTCGGGCCCGAATTGAGATTCGGTCCGGCACTCCAGAATGGAAGGGCGCGATCGGGGGGGATCACGATGGCGCACCGAGAAATGATTCGGGGGACAAACCAATGAAGCTTCGATTGACTGAACATCATCCGGCTTTTCGGGGTGTATTTCGCGCGATTGCAACGGCTTTCGATGCGGCGCGAAGGACCAGACCTGTGGCCGTGCTCTGGCTCGCCCTGCTGACCCTCGGAGTCGTAGGCCTCGCAACGGGCGTGCTGCCACATGCGTGGGCCGGGATGAAGGGGAGCAGCGCGGCAGGCTTCCTCAATTGGTGGCCGGCACAAAGTGTACGCGCACAGGGAAACGGGGGCACCTTCACCACCTTCGAAGCTAAAGACGCAGGCACCGGAGCGCTTCAGGGGACCTTCGGCACGAGCATCAACGCGGCGGGGGATATCGCGGGGGTCTATGTTACCCCGCCCAATGTAGCGCACGGCTTCGTGCGCGCTGCCGCGACCGGCGCGATCACTGAGTTCGACGTTTCGGCTGCAGGCACGGCCACAAATCAAGGAACCTTCCCTGCGAGCATCAACGCCGGGGGGGATATCGCGGGAATGTACTTTGACTCAAACAATGCGTACCACGGGTTCGTGCGCGCCGGGGCCACCGGCACGATCACCGAGTTCGATGTTCCGGGTGCCCCTACGACCAGCGGTCATAGAGGGACCATTCCTCTCAGCATCAACACGGCAGGAAGTATCACGGGATTCTATTCGGATTCAGGCACTGTACGCCACGGCTTCGTGCGCACCATTGTCGATGGCACACCTACGTTCACCTCGTTCGATGTTCCGGGCGCAGGTTCGAGTGCCACCCAGGGAACGGTGCCCCTGAGCATCAACGCGGCGGGGGACATCACGGGATGCTATGTGGACGCGAACCAAGTGTTTCACGGCTTTATTCGGATTGCCGCTACCGGCACGATAACCGCCCCCATCAATGCGCCGGGGGCAGGGACCAGCCCGAGCAAAAAAGGAATCTCATTCAGTGGCACAGTAGCCACGAGCATCGACGCGGGAGGAGAAATCACGGGAGTCTACGCGGACACGAATGGCATACATCACGGCTTCGTGCGCGCCGCCAGCGGCACGATCACCGATCCGATCGATGCGCCGGGCGCCGGCACAGCCGGAGTGTTGCCGGGGACTCTCCCCGCGAGCATCAACGATTCGGGGATTATCACTGGGGCCTATGAGGACGCAAGCGGCGTGACTCACGGCTTCGTGCGCGCCGCCGATGGAACAATAACGGCACCTCTTGATGCTCCGGGCGCAAGCACGTCCGGCATGGCCTCGGGAACCGCGGCCCTCAGCATCAATGCCACGGGGCAAATGACAGGAACCTACGTGGACGCAAATGTTGTCTTTCACGGGTACTTGTTTACTCCCTCGAGCACGCCTCCGCCAGCAGCCGCGCCCACATTCAATCCCGTCGCCGGCACATATACCTCGCCCCAATCGGTAACGCTTGCGGATACCACACCCGGAGCTGTGATGTACTACACGACCGACGGGGGAACACCCACGCCGGGGATGGCGGGGACCAATCAGTACGCCGGTGCGATTCAAGTCAGCTCTACAGAAACGATCAAAGCGATTGCTACAGCCACGGGCTTTTCCAACAGTTCCATGGCAAGCGCAACCTACACCATCAACCTGCCCACTCCGGATTTCCTCGTGACGGTGAATCCGACAACTTTAACCATTGTCGCGGGACAAAGCGGGATGGCGACATTTACCGTTACACCTGAAAACGGATTCAACTCGCAGGTAAGTTTTGCCTGCAGCGGGCTGCCATCCGAAGCGGCCTGCAGCTTTAATCCCACAGCGCTTACGCCAAATGGTGGCGCACTTGCCAGCACACTCACCGTCACCACGACAGCGCCGAGTGCGGCGATGCCAGTACCTACGGCATCTTCTCAGCGCCCCAACAATGTGTTGCTGCTCACCGCTCTTGCGATGATGTTTGCGTTCGGTATCGCCGCTCAGCGCAGACGAGCGCTGCGTGGGTTGCAGTTCTTGGGCTTGCTAATCTTTGTGATCTTGGCATCCGGGTTATCTTCGTGCGGCGGAGGGAGCTCTGGAGGGAAAAATCCCGGCACCCCAATTGGAACCACCACAGCCTCCGTGTCTGCATCAACGAGCGGCGGCGGTGCAATCAATCACGCGGCAACCCTTACGATCACGATCACGCACTAGGCACGGGTCCGAAACTGAAAAGCCGGGGATTTGATGCCGACTTGCCCGCACCGTGGGCGGTTATTACTTTACAGGTTTGACGGATGGGTTCGAACCCGCACCCGCGGCGCTGATTGCCCCTTTTTCAATGGCCCACGCGGCGAAGCCTGAAGGTATTTTTTTCGCGCCATCGACATGGACATTCCTGATGTTGGCGATTTCTTTCCACTCGATACCATCTAGATCTGCTTCACGTAGATCAGCATTCTCCAAGCTGGCTCCGGCTAGATTGGCGCCCGTGAGATCAGCGCCCGTCAGATCGGCATCATGTAGGTCGGCTCCGTGAAAATTCGCATGAGCCAGACTGCTGCCGCGAAAATTTGCTGCGCTTAGATCGGCATCCGTAAAATCTGCGCCGGCGAAATTGCTTTCGCGCAAGTCCGCCGCATTGAAGTTCGATCTCAGCAAGCCGGCACCTCTCAGATCGATTCCCTGAAGGAACGCTCCCGAGACGTCCACACCGACCAGCGGAACGCGATCGGCGTTCAACTCCTGCAGCGCTTCGATTCTTCCGCCACTTCCGCCTTTTCCTTGCGCGGTGTTGACCACCTGCCAGGCCTGATAGTGTTTTTGTTTCGTGCGATCACCGGATTCGGAAAAATAAAATAGGACGGCGACCAGGACGCTCAGACTCCCCATGTACTCGAGCACTTCGAGGAATTTCCAATTGCTCAGAAAATATGCGATCCACTCCCATCCCCATTCCATCGCGAAAAATGGAACGAACCAAACGTGTTTGATGTGCTTCCGTCCGGTTGCCCATGGTTCCGGGCGCATTCGCGGTGAGAAAACTCTCATGGTTGCGTGACCCTGATTAGATGGCCGTCTGGATCACGGACGAGGAAGGCGCGGGTGAAGCCGAGCCCAGGATCAGGAAGCGTGACGATTCCGGATGAGACGAAACCGGCCCTCGCGGAGCGCAGTGCGCTCTGCGTGCCGGCGGCATCCGGTTCGGATACGGTCGTCTCCCAAGCCCAAAGATCGTCGGCGTGCGAGTCGGGCGGCATCGGACGGCCGTCACGCGGCGCGAGATATTCGAGTAGCTCGACGCCGGGCCCGGAGGAAGCACGGAATGCAGATAGCTTCTGCACAGAATTCAAAATTGTAAAAGGGGAATCACGATGCAAAATCTTTTCGCGCTTGGCAAAAAACTCTACGGCGGATTCGTCACGGCCGTCTCCAGCACTCAATCGCTCTTTCTTCTGGCAGTGCGCCTCTACTGGGGCTGGCAGCTCGCACAGAATGGCTGGGGTAAACTGCACAATCTCGCAAACGTAACCGAATTCTTCACCAGTCTCGGCATCCCAGCGCCGGGCCCAACCGCCGCTTTCGTTGCGACTTTCGAGCTTGTCGGCGGGATCCTGCTGGCCCTGGGATTGTTCTCACGAATCACCGCTCTCGGAATTGCCGCGGACATGATCGTCGCGTACGTCACGGCCGACCGGGAGGCGTTGCTTACCTTCTTCTCGAATCCGGGCAAGTTCTACGTCGCTGACCCGTACACATTTCTTTTCGCCGGCCTTCTGATTCTGATCTTCGGCCCAGGAAAGATCGCTCTCGACACACTCGCAGACCGCATCGCCAACCGCGCCGCGCAGGGCCCCGCTCTAAAGGTGTGCCCCGGAGGTCATGCGACGGATCGAATACAGGTTCGCGCAACTCAGAGCTAGACTTGCGATCCGAACACGTGCGAATCGGTGGACCGAGGGAGTGCTTGTAGCGCTAGCGCTGACGGGATTTCTGCACTCCCCGTCAGCGGAGGGACCGAACGAAGCAGCGTCCGAACCGAGCCCAAAAATTGGCTTCCCGAGTTGTACGATTTGCGAACCTTTAAATTTCAGTTCCCGATGACTTTCCGAAAAAAAAGATCCGTTTCATAGTCGAATTCAACCTCTCGGTTCTCTCCGCTTACTGTTTCGAATACAGTCCACAGGCCTTTTTCGCACAGTCTAAGTTACGGAGCTGACTCTGTTTCGACTTCAGTGGCTTCATAGAGCCGAAAGGAAATCATTTTGGAACGCCTCGGTTCCTTCACTGATCCGGACTGCGTGGACGGGATAGGAGATAGGAGCGAGCGAAGCCGCCCTTTTTTGAGCTACGAACGCGATGAGAGTGTGCAAAGCTGTTTTGTCAGGAAGCAGACGTTGTCGGTCACATGGCGCATCTGGCAGGGGGCTATCTCGCTGTGCTCGCCGCCCGATTCCGGTAAACCAGCAGATAGGCTGCCGGAACGACGAAAACTGTTGCGACCACTGAAACAATCAAGCCGCCGATGATCACGCGAGCAAGCGGCGCGTAGGCTTCGCTTCCGGTACCCAACTTAAAAGCCATAGGGATCAGACCGAGCACAGTCGCGAGTGAGGTCATCAGGATCGGCCGCAGGCGGATCCGGCAGGACGAGATCACCGCATCGTGAACCGAAAGACCTTCTTCTTCCCGCCGATGAGCGAATTCGACGATCAGGATGCTGTTCGAGACGACGATGCCCACCATCATCACCACTCCCATGAGTGACATCACATTGAGCGTCGTGTTTGTCAGCAGAAGAGTCAGAAGCACACCCGTCAGGCCGGTGGGAACGGCCAGTAGAATCAATGCGGGATCCCGAAACGACCGGAACTGAGCCACAAGGATCAGGTAAAGCAGCACAAGCGAGAGCAATAGTCCCAGGCCAAAGCTGCGGAACGAAGCTTCCATACCTTGAACCATTCCGCGGAGCTCCACGCGGACTCCCGGCGGAACCTTCTCCTGTCTCAATATCCCGTGGATTCCATTTGCGACTCGCCCCAGGTCTTCGCTGGCCGGGCTGACATACACGTCGATGACTCTCTGAATCTGGTAATGATCGATCTCCGTAGGCGCGCTGAAGCGTGACATCTTACTAACTGCATCGAGGAAGACCGTGTCTTTCCACAGCGACCCGCGCAGAGGAATCTGCCTCAGATCCTGGAAATCCCGAATTTCTTTTTCGGGGTACTGCACTGTAAGCATGTAGTCGTTCCCAGTCTGCGGATCTATCCAGTAACTGGGGGCGATCATCCCGTTCGAGGTCAGGGTGGTGATAACGTCGTCCACGACTTCTTTCTGGCTCAGCCCCACCTCGCTGGCTCGGACGCGATCCACATCCAACCTTAGCGAGGGGTAGTCGAGGTTCTGAGGAATATAAACTTCGCTGACGCCGCGAAGCTTGCGAATCTCGGCGGAGAGTTTGTTGGCTGTCTCATAGGCGAGATCCAGGTGCGAACTGCTCACCTGCAAGTCAATCGGCGCGGGGAGGCCTTGATTCAGGACCGCGTCTACCATACCGCCCGACTGGAAATAGACGCTTAACTGCGGAAGTTCATTCGCAAGCGCACGACGCACACGGTCCATATACTCATAACTGTTCGTGCGGTGCTGCTCGTTGAGCGCCACTTGAATCGTGGCGGTGTGCGGGCCGGCGTTGCTGGTGTAAATCGAGGAGAAGCCGGGAATCACTCCGATGTTCGAAAGAATTAGTTTGAGATCCCGGGGATCCACGATCTTACGGATGAGGCTTTCTACCTGGTCCACGTATCTGTCGGTGTCCTCCACACGGGTTCCCGAGGGCGCCTTCACATTGATGACGAACTGGCCGGCATCGGTGCGTGGAAAGAAGGCCACTCCCACCAACGGGAAAAGCACAAGGCTGAAAAGGAATGCCCCTGAGATTCCTACGACGACGGCTTTGGGCCGCTTTAGAGCCCAGTGGACGCGATCTTCGTAGAAATCTAGCAGCCGAGTTAAGTCGCGTGCGAATCGTGCGTTGAACCGCTCACCCCAAGACCGTTCTTGCCGGGGAGAGGCAGCTGGTTCTTGAGAAGGTTTCCTAGCGCGTTCCTTCGCGATGTGTGGCGACTGGATCAGCTTGGCGCAGAAAAGCGGGACGACCGTCATGGCAATGAAGTAAGAAGCAAAGAGCGCGAGGACGACAGCGAGAGCGAGCGCAGAGAAGAGAAACCGACTGACACCATAAAGGAATGTGACCGGGAAAAACACAACGGCGCTCGTCAGCGTCGCTGCCAGGACAGCAAGCGAGACTTCCTGACCACCTTTTTCCGCCGCCACCTCCGGTGTTTCGCCCAATTCAAGGTGCCGGAAAATGTTTTCGAGCACAATGACGGCGTTGTCGATCAAGCGCGAAAAGACCAGCGCCAGCCCGGCGAGGATCATCGTGTTGATGGTGCCGCCGCCGAAATAGAGAGCGATGATAGCTGCCAGCGCGGAAAGAGGAATGGAAAGAAAAACAGCGACCGTCGCCCGGAGACTCCCGAGGAACAGCAAAACCATCAGCGCCGTCAGAAAAAGCCCGATGCCGCCTTCGTGCAGAAGCGTTTCGATCGCTCGTTTGACGAAAAGCGACTGATCGAAAGCGACATGCGGAATGAGGGATTTCGGAACGTCCGATAACCGATCAATGACCTCTTTAATCCCATCCACAACCTTGATCGTGTTCGTGTCTCCTCCCTGCTTCATGATGGGGAGATATACGGAGCGCTGACCGTCCACTCGCACGATGTTCGTCTGGATCTGCTGAGCGTCCTCCGCCTTACCGACATCGGAAACCATGACGGTGGATTGGCCCACGGTCTTGAGCGGCAGGTCGTTGATGCGTTGGACCTCACGAAACTGGCTGTTCGTGTAGATGTTGTAATCATAAGGGCCGATCTTGACGTCACCCGCCGGCAGGATCAGGTTCGATTCATTCACGGCACGAACGACGTCCATGGGACTTAGGTGGTAGGCCTGCAATTTGACGGGATCGACGTACACCATGATCTGCCGGTATTTCCCGCCAAAAGGCGGCGGCACAGAGGCACCTGACACGCTCGCCAGTTGATTTCTCACCTGAAACTGGCCCAAATCCCGCAGCCGCGTTTCGCTCAGCCCTTCACCCTTCAAGGTGATCAGGCAAACCGGTAGGCTGGAAGCGTCGAATTTTTCCACCACCGGCGGCAGTGTCCCTGGAGGCAGACGCCGGAGGTCGGCCATGGCCAGATTCGAGATTTCGTTCACGTCAGAATCGGCATCTGTCCCCGGCTGGAAATAGACTTTTATGATGCTGACGCCAGGTAGCGACCTCGATTCCATGTGATCGATGCCGCTGCCCAGGGTGAAGAAGCGCTCGAATCGGCCCGTAATTTCCGTCTCAATTTCTTCAGGCGGCATACCATTGTAGAAGGTCGCTACAACCACTTCAGGGATGTTGATCGTCGGGAACAGGTCCACCGGCATGCGGACCAGGCAGGTGAGGCCGACAACCCCGATCACCAGGCAAACCACCACAATGAAGTACGGATTGCGAATCGAAAATCGGGGCATCACTTTCCTCCCGCGGCTGCCGCCAGCTCGAATACTGGATGTACCGCGTCTGCGTTCTGCAATTGGCTACGGTGACCAACAACTACCCGAATCGTTCGCGTTGAGTCCGGAAAGAATTCCAACATTGGAGAGCGATTTTGTTTTCTGCGTTGACGACGAAGATGGCCGCTTGATTTTCGGTGTGGTTCACGCCCTGAACGGGCACAGCCGGCGTGTCATGCTTGCGATGCAGTACCACCAAGCCATAGACGTACATTCCCGGCACCAATTCAGGTCGCGGATTCGGGACGTCCACGCCGGTGTGCGGGGTCCGAGTTGCCGTATCCACTCGGTCCTCGAAGCGCGAGACAATTCCTTGAATCACGTTGCCCAGGGCGGGGATGTAAATCCTCTTCCACCGAAACCGCTGCTTTCTACCCTTTG
Source organism: Candidatus Acidiferrales bacterium (assembly GCA_050746925.1). Classification (GTDB taxonomy): domain Bacteria; phylum Acidobacteriota; class Terriglobia; order Acidiferrales; family UBA7541; genus Palsa-295. The sequence goes on along the minus strand of JBOGNA010000120.1, from coordinate 8,014 downwards.
CTTTAGTCTCTTGCATTCGCTCACCGGGACAGCTCGGAATTTTCCAGACGAACCTTTCTGTTTGCCTCCTCATCGCTTCAAGGATTTAAGAGTCTCCCGGAGTTTTTCTAGGGAGAAATCCGGAGATTGACAAAATTCTACGATCCGCCGCTCTTGGTCAAGAAGGTCGCGGGCTACTTCCGGCACACGGGCAGCGATGTCAAGCGGGATCGTGAGGATGCCGTGACGATCCCCATGCAGGAGATCGCCGGGACGAATTTTCAAACCACCCACTTCCACGGTGCTGCCGAATTCGAAGATGTGCGCGAACGCGTGTGAAACGGAAACATTCCCCGCAAACATCTGGAACCCGGCCGCGTGGACAGCAGGCAGATCGCGGACGGCGCCGTTGGTCACGAGGCCGAGGCAGCCCAGTGCCAGAAGTATGTTCGCGTGGACTTCGCCAACAAACGAGCCAATCCCTGGCTTCTGGTCAACGTCTTCCACCACGACGAACCGCGGGGCCGGAATCTGCACGATGTGATTCCACCAGTCGGTTCGGTCGTAGTAATTCTGGCCGTACATGGGCGGCAAGGAAGTGCGTACGCGCGCGGTTGCCGCATAGCCCACCGTCGGAAGCGGCAAATCCTTAAACATGCACCGAATGCGTGAATCGGCAAATCCCACGTTGCGCAAGCGGACGGCAAACGTTTCAATCGCATTTGAGACAGTACACGTATCGAATTGGCGTAGCTCTTCCAGCTGCGCCGGCGTCAATCGATCAGTTGCCATCGTCTCGTGTCCCCTATCCGTTGACAAATCGCTCGAAAAACAGCTCGGATCAATGCGCCAGAGTGAATTGTTCATGTTTGGGGAAATGCGCGTCTATGTTACGCGGACAAGTACGGGGGAGACCTGTGCCGTATGCAGACAGTTAACCCAACCCTTCGAATAGACACGGGAGACAGAGGCTCAAAGCGGGTTGCTCGAACAGGCTGTGCGGGTACAACCCTAGCGACCGGATACAGCATATGCCGATCAACTATGACCGTCGATTGAGCCACCTTCATCTTGCTAGAGATGGAGATGTATCGAGCTGGGTTCGGTTTGGGGAAGTCTTGGCTCAGTTTCGCGAAAGTCGCAAACCCCGCGAGCGCCACGAGCAACGTCAGGACAGCTACTCTCCTGCAGAAGCTCCGACTGTTGTGCCTTCGATGCGACCGGCTCGCAGTTTGTTTTTCAAGTCTCACGCGCAGCAGCCCGTTCCTTCCCGAGCGATGATTCCGTGAGAGGCCAGCGAAATTTTTCGACCATCTTGCTCCAGATCGTTCTATCTCATGTTATTGTGAGCGGGATGCTGAAATCAAGCGCGAACATGAGGGCTTTTCCCCCGCGTGAATCTCTTCCCGGATGGCTGAACAGGAAGGATAGGAGCGTCGGCGCGAAGCGACGCCGACAACCGGTATCTTACGATTGCGATAGCATAGAGACATTTTATCTATGAACGCTACGCCGCCAGAAACGGCTTTACTCGGGGGGACCAAAAATGAAAGTCTCTATGGCGCGCGTGATTAGCATATTGGCTATTCTGATGGTTGTGGCTGGCATTTGCATATACTCACATTTCGATCCAAGTTATAGGCAGCTATGTCATTGGGTAATGGCGGTTATGGCGCTAGGGCTTGGTCTAGCGATGCTCAATGGCTTTAGAATTCGCGTCCCGTAAAAGGCCGCCTCAGGTGGCAGCCTTGTCGGAGTAGAGAACGCAAAACTGACTTTGAACACTTCCGAGCCCTCTGCCTCGGGCTTCAAAGTTCAGGCCGCAAAACAAGCTCTGATGTGCGGAAATCATGTGGTTTCGACCCAAGCAAAGTCGCCCGGTTAACATTCTGACTGCCAAGATTCGAGCCGGCGTCCGATGCCGTTTCCACGACCTACGCCATACTGGGTGCACCCGAATGTTGGAGGCGGGGGTGCCGTTCTCCGTAGTTGCGACCCTCATGGGGTGGAGTGCAGCACCACGGTTCGCATGTCGAAGCGTTACGGCCACATTGGGCAGAGCGCACAACGTCGGGCTGTGGACGTACTCTGCGAGCCAGTTTCTGAAGGTGATGGGGCACAAAATGGGGCACAATCCGAAAATGAGCAATCCGCCGTTCGCACCAACTAACTGAAAAGAATGGCTCCCCGGGCTAGATTCGAACTAGCAACCCTTCGGTTAACAGCCGAATGCTCTACCGTTGAGCTACCGGGGAACCGGCGTGATGCCTACGGTGGGAACAATCTTACGATACGGCTGATTCTTCCGCAATCTCGCGGCGCTACATTCCACGCGTGCTGCGCCGCATCCCACGGGCAATTTCTTCCCCGCTGCACTGACGAAACGGGCCGGCGCATATAGACTGGAGCTGATGGCAACTGGCTCCTTCGTCGCGCACGCGCGTGTGCGTTTCCTGCCGATTTCCTACCTGCAACTGGCTGCTGCGCTTTTGTGCGGACTGGCGCTGAGACTTTTCTTTGTCGCGCGATTTCCATTCTATGCGGGCGACACGAAATTCTACGAGGAGCTGGCGCGGAATTGGCTCGACCACGGCGTTTACGGCCTCTTTGTTCGCGGCGAGCTGATGCCGGTTGATATGCGGGTTCCGGGATATCCGGCGTTCCTCGCCGCGGTGTATTCGATTTTCGGGCGGACGCGCATGGCCGTGATGCTGGTGCAAGCGGCGATTGATCTGGTCACGTGCGTTCTGGCGGCGATGATTGCGGCGCGCATCGCACCGGAGGACAAGAAGTCGCAGGCGGCCACGGTGGCGCTTTGGATTGCTGCGCTGTGTCCGTTCACCGCGAGTTACACCGCTGCCGTGCTGACGGAAACTCTCGCCGCATGTTTCACGACCCTCGCGCTCCTCGTCCTCGTGAAGATTGCCACGGAGTCCGCATTTGACGAAGAGGGCGCTCGATTCGATCGAAGAAACGCGTGGCTACTCGCGAAGATGAGTTTGCTCGCCGGCGTAATTGCGGGACTAGGAGCGCTGGTGCGGCCGGAGACACCCCTTGTGTTGGCGGCCGCGGGGCTTGTGATCTGCGTTCGCTGGCGGCGTCCGGCAGATTGGGGAAAGGTTACGCTTGCGAGCTTATGGATGGCCGTGGGTTTGATCGCGGCGCTCGTTCCGTGGGCGGCGCGGAATGCGCGCGCAATGGGGCGAATCGAGTTTCTCGCGCCGCACTACGCGGAGTCGGCGGGCGATTACATCCCGCGCGGCTTTTACGCGTGGACGCGAACTTGGATGGTGCGATACCGCGACGCGTACGAGGTGACGTGGGCGGTCGGGAAGAAACCGATCGCGATGGACGCTCTTCCGGCGAGCGCGTTTGATTCGACCGCCGAACGGGCGCGCGTTGTGGACTTGCTTGCCCGCTATAACAGCGATCTGAAAATGACACCTGCTCTCGATCGCAAATTCGATGCGCTGGCAGACGAGAGATCCGGCGAGCATCCGCTGCGCACGTACTTGTTCATTCCGATCGAGCGCGCGATCACAATCTGGTTTACTCCGCGCGTGGATGTGCTGCGTTACTCCGGAAAGCTGTGGCCTCCGGGCGAGCAGCGGCGCGCGAAGCCGACGGAGTTCGATGTCACCGTAATGTTTGGATTGCTGAATTTCATTTACGTGGGGCTGGCAGCAGCCGGGGCGTGGCGCTACCGGATGAACGCGGGTTGCGCGCTGCTCGTGTTGTACATGGTGATTCGAACGGCCGTGCTGACGCAATTGCCAACGGTCGAGCCGCGATACGTTGTGGTTTGTTTTCCGGCGGTCGCTGTGCTGTGCGCGCTGGCTTTCGTAAAATCGAAGCAGAAGGATTCGCTGGCCGGACGCGAACATTTCGCCGCCGCGAACGCCGCCTGATCGCGCCGACGCGCTAGGCGACGAAGCGGTAACCCACGCCACGAACTGTCAGCAGGTGGCGCGGCTTCGCAGGATTTTTCTCGATATATTTCCGCAGGCGAACGATGAAGTTATCGATCGCGCGCGTGTCGGTATCTTCCGAGAGTCCCCAAACGTCTTCGAGAATCGATTTACGCGAGACGTTGCGACCCTTGTTGCGAATCAGGTGGCGGAGGAGCTTCGCTTCCATCAGCGTCAATTGGATGGTGCTGCGTTCGGTGCGAAGCTCGAGCGTGCCAAAATCGATTGTCTTGCCCTCGAACGATACCTTGTCGCCGTCCTCCGCGACGCGTTCCTGCTTTCCGTTGCCGGCGGGCAGCTCGGGCGGTTTTTCGCTTCGCAGCCATTCCTTGCGGCGCAAGAGGCCCTGGAGGCGCGCGAGGAAGATGGGCAGCTCGAATGGCTTCGGCAGATAATCGTCGGCGCCAGCGCCGAAACCTTCGAGCACGTCTTCGGGACGGCCGCGCGCGGTGAGGATGAGAACGGGAATAAAATTTTTCGCTTTGCGCAATGCGGAGACGACTTCGAAGCCGTCGATGCCGGGAAGCATCACGTCGAGAACGACGGCGTCGAATCGCTCGCCCGATTCGAGCAGGCGCTTGAGCGCCGATTCGCCATCGCCGGCGAGCTGGACGCCGTAGCCTTCGGCTTTGAGATTGAAGCGCAGGCCTTCGGCGAGATGTGCTTCGTCTTCGACGATGAGGACGCGATTCACTTGTATGCCGTCCTAACCGGACTTTTTCCTCTCGTCCTCGCCGGACTTTTTCTTGTCGTCCTTACCGGACTCGCAACCTTTGCCGCGCCATAAAGACTCATGCGCGGCTCCTCGGCAGCTCGAGCGTCACGGTGGTGCCGCGGCCTTCGCCTTCGCTCTCCGCGAACACTTTGCCGCCGTGCGTTTTTGCAATCGAGCGGACGATGAAAAGTCCCAGCCCCGTTCCCTTCACGCGCGCCGAAGTGCGGCCGCGCACGCGATAGAAGCGGCGGAAAATTCGTTTCAATTCATCGGAAGGGATACCGACGCCGCGATCGCGGACTTTCAGCGCCATGCGCTTTTCGTCCGGCGCCTCCACGCTGACCGAAACATCCACGTTGCCGACGGAATACTTGATCGCGTTGTCGAGGAGATTCGAAATGGCCGTGCGAAGCTCTTCGGGATCGCCCTTCACCGTAATTTCGTTTCCATTCACGCCCGGCTCAAAGCGCAGCCCAGCGCCTTCCAGATGGTGGCGCGTGCGGGCGAGGTCCATACACTCGCGGACAAGACTTCCGAAATCAATTTCGGTGCGATACACGGCGGCGGATTTATGGCCGCTCTGGCCGGCGGCGAGGACCTGTTCGACTGTGCCAAGCAGCCGGCCGGTATCGAGCAGCATCAGGCGGTAGAATTTCTGGCGCTGCTCTTCATCGAGTTCCCGGCGCTGGAGCGTTTCGAGATAGAGACGAATCGAAGTAATCGGCGTTTTCAGCTCGTGCGTGACGGCGTTGATAAAGCTGTCGTGCTGCTCGTTGCGCCGGATTTCGCGCACCAGAAAGCTGGTGTTGACGATCATGCCGCCGATGATGGCGGCAAAAAAGATGACACCGAAGAAAAGGAGCACGGCCTCCCGGCGGTTGAGGATGATCCAGCCGACGTTGAGCGCGACGGCGAGTGCGACAAGGCACGAGCCGAGCGCGACGAAAAATGCGATTGTCTTCCGGCGGCTAGCGATGGCCATAGGGCCTCGCGGGGATTGTACTGCGGAATATGCCGTGGTTCGTAACTTGTGATTCGTAGCTCGTGGATTGTGGCGCGTGGAGCTTGTATCGCGCCCCACGCTGCGCATCCCGGCTGCGGAATCGATTTGCAAACACCTCATTCTGTCCCGATTAGAAATAGCCACCGCCCTTTGTTTTGTACGACTTGCGGCGATTTCTAATCGCGGTGTCTCGATTAGAAATACATTCGAGAGAGGACGAAGGTCGTGTCCCAAGTCGCTTCGAGGAAAACGACAAATCGCCATCCATTTGCGATTAGAACTGGGGCCGGGCGTTTGTTTTGTTCGAGTTACGGGGAATTCTAATCGCGGATTTGCGATTAGAAACGTGGGGGAGTGAGGCTGACGGTTTGCGACCGGCAGCAACTGGCGACGGACCTGAAATGAAGGAGTTATGGTGGTCCGGCCGGGACGGAAGGCTTGAAAAAACGGAACGGCAACGACGATTGGCGCGGTTGGGTTTTGAAATTCGTTTTTGTTTTCGCCAGTCACGAGCCACGGTAGCACGAGCGCGAAGAAAAAATCGACTGGCCGAAAGTACGAATCGGGACAGTTGGTCCTAGGACTGTACTTCTTTGCGGAACGATGGAGGCGAACGCCGAGTATCGCGCACACCGTAAAGAATTGCTTGAAGCTACTACGAAACCAAATCGCCCGCCTGAAGGCGGCCGCTACATGTAAGGCTCAAGGATACTTCTTCAGAATGGTTTCAACGCCGGGGCCGGCGAGGATAAAGTAGGTCCTTTCTTCGAGCTTGACGTTGTTCTTCACGGAAACGATGGAGGAAGCGTCCGGCGAGTCTGCGAGGGGTGGCGCGAGGGAGAGACCGGGGTAGCCGTAAATGCCGTGCGAGTCGCGTGGGGATGCGCAAGCCTGCTGCTTTTTGTCCTTCGCGGGACTTGGGTCGCAAATGATAATTTGCGGCTTACTGAGCCGCGACTCGACGCTGTCTTCATCGTCTTCGTTCTGCTGCTCGCAGCCATTCCGGGCGACCTTTGGGTCGCACGGGAAGCGATCGTCGATTACCACCGGAGTAGTCCATTGAACAGCGGAGGGAGAGGCGACCGCCTGGAGCTCGAGACGAAGAGCAACGCGTTTCCTGGGATCGGAATTCGCGGTCTCGAACCGGAGTACGAGTCGAGATTCAGATTTCTCATGAGTTCGCGGGCGGGCGTCCACGATTCGCGCGATAACGTGCGCGCGAGCATAAGCGGGAAAATCGCGCGAAGGCACGTCCAGTGTCACAGTGTCTCCCGGCTTTAGTTTTTTGACGTCGAGTGCGTATGGAAGAATCGCGACGATTGGTTCGGCAGGAGAGATCGAAGGCGCGTTAGCCGCCGCCGGTGAATCGGAGGGCGGAGCTTTCGGTTGCGGATCGAGCTGGGCGCGGCATTGCGATGGGGCCAGGCTGGCGAAGAGCAACGAGATGGGAATGTATCGGCGAATGGTCATGTGAATGTGTCAGGTCGCCCGTTCACCTCTGTCGATGCGGATACGTTGTGGAGGGTTGGAGCGCACCTTCGATTCGGTTCAGCTTGCGAAAGCGGAGTCGCAGGGTAAAATTGAGGGCCACTTCGCATGAAAAGCGAGGGTTCGGCGAGAGAACCGCCGAGCGGTGCAGATTCGCTTGGGAATTGTTTGATGTCACGGCTAAAGCCGTGACCCACAAGGCGAAAAATCAATCGCGGGCGCGTCGTTCGGTCCATGACTTCTCGATTAGCATCCTTTTATCAGAACAAGATCTGTTGCTTTGCCGTGATCGAATACCACCATCCACGAGCTTTGACGAATGAAGAGAACGTCGTGCTTATCTTTCCAGGATGAACCCTGATAGCAGCCTTCCAGGTACGGCGAGGCGTCAGCAGGTGTCACAAGCGAACTGAATTTGTCGCGAAGCTCGGCCTTTGTCTTCCCCAAGACGAGCCCCTCTCGAGGGGGATCTCCGATCATGGTAGCGAGGGCGATATCAGGATCCAGCCGGTAGAACCCAGCTTTCCAGAGCACATATTTAATATTCTTCGGATCGCTGGACGAAGGATAGAGCGCCAGCCAACCGGCAAGGAACACGACTACGAATGAAACCAGGATGAATGAAATCCGTAGGCGCAGGTGTCTCATGTAGAGCGACGCGTCGCCAAGTTGCTGCGAGCTGCGGGGCGCGCGATAAAAGCTCTCCTAAGTGCCTAACCGGCGGCGGTCTTTGTGGCGAGCGCGGGGACGGCGCCGATTTGCTGCAGCATGGCGAGCTTGTCCCAGTGGTCCCAGGCTTCGACGATCTGGCCGTTCGCGTATTTGGCGATGCTCACGCCGCCGACGGCGACGGGTTTATTC
>JBOGNA010000119.1:0-6637 GCA_050746925.1 Candidatus Acidiferrales bacterium | reverse complement strand
AGGCTCATCCGCTTGTACATCTTCCGGGCAAACTCGGTGCGCATGCAGATCCAGTGGACCAGGAATCCGGAAGCGATGAAAAAAAGCACCGTGGGAAAAATTCCGAAAACAACGCGGGCCCAGATGGCAGCCTGGTCTTTGGACATATGCGTCATGGCCGCAAGCCATGATCCGTCGATCCCGAAAACTTGATCGAGGTTGCGGTTCACAGCGTAATCGACACGCTCGGCATCCCAGGTTTGACCCGGCCAGAACCACATCCATCCGGGGCCGCGGATGAACGTGCCGATTACGATCATCACGACCCACAGGCCGATGAAACCGATGAGGAAAGTCCAGATCGCGAAACGACGCTGCTTGTAAGTGTAGTAGCCGTTGCCGAGCGGATTCACGTCGATGTAGGGGATCACCATCAGGCCGACGATGATCAGCGTGGGCATCACGACGCCCGCCATCCAGGGATCGAAATACACGAGCATTTCCTGCAAACCGAGGAAGTACCACGGGGCCTTCGCGGGGTTCATCGTGACGTTGGGGTTCGACGGCTCTTCGAGCGGCGCGTTCAGAGAGAGCGACCAGACCATCAGCAAAATCGTGAGAATGATCGCAACGAGAAATTCCATGCGCATCAGGAACGGCCAGGTATGAACTTCACGATCCCAGCTGGGATCCCACGGCTGCGTCTTGCGGTATCTCGTTTTGGCGGCTTGCGCGTCGCCTTCGAGGATGGCGATCAGCTTGTCGTTTTCAATTGCCTGCTTGATTGCGTACCAGACGTAGAAAGGAATAAGAAACAACAGCGCCACGATGGGCACGTTGTCCGGCGAGGACGCCACTTCCCAGATCTGGTGCCAGTCAAAACCCATTCGATCAGCCGCCTTGTCCCATGCCGCTGGGCCGGAGTACGACCGGCCGCGGGCTTCGCTCTTCCTTGATTTCCGATTCGAGCATCACCGGAGCAGGGCCGGAGATACCACCGTCCTTGCGCACGCGCCAGAAATGCACACCCATGAAAACAGCCGCGATCAGGGGAATCGCGATGCAATGCCAGATATAAGCGCGAAGGAGGGCGTTGGCATCGACGATCGAGCCGCCGAGAAGCGCAAATCGGACGTCGTTGTACGGCGTCATGCCTAATTGGGCGCCTAAAGGCCCTTCATGACCCAACAGCGGAGTCGCCCGCGCCATGTTCGTGCCCACCGTAACCGCCCAGAAGCCCAACTGATCGTCCGGCAGCAGGTAACCGGTGAACGAAAGCAACATCGTCAGCACCATCAGCAGTACACCGACGCACCAATTGAATTCGCGCGGCCGCTTGTAGGAACCGGTCATGAAGACGCGGAACATGTGCAGCCAGACGGCGATGATCATCAAGTGCGCGGCCCAGCGGTGCATGTTGCGCAGCAGCTTGCCGAACGGAACGTCGTTTTCGAGATAGAGAATGTCGCGGAAGGCCTGCACCTTCGTAGGGTGGTAATAGAACATGAGCAGGACGCCGGTGAAGGTGAGGACGATAAAAAGATAAAAGGTGATGCCGCCCATGCCCCACGTGAAATTGTATTTCGTGGCGTCGCGATTGACTTTCGCGGGATGCAGGTGGAAGAAAACGTTGGAGAGCACGCTGAGCGCGCGATTGCGCGGCTCTTCGTCGTGCTTCACGCGGAACATCGAGCGGTAGAGCTGGGTCTTCTCGGGCTGCTTCAGATCCTCGACCTGCTGCTTGCCCTTCTCTTCGAGGGTCTTGCGAAGAGCGGCAGCGTCTTCCTTCACTTTATCGAGGAGTCCCGCCTTGTTTTTGCCGCCGTTCTCTTCAGACATCTATCTGACCCCTTCCCGACTACCGATATCCTGCCTGCAACGCGCGCGAAGCGAACGCGCTAGACGTTCAAGAACGCGCCCGGATCGTTAAAATGGTTCACGCCGGCGCGCGGATCGTTCACAAACAGACGGCTCGTATCCACCACGATCTGCCCGGTGGGATCGAGCGTGAGCAACGCGCGGTCCATGGGACGCGGCGCCGGGCCTTCGAAATTCACGCCCTCGCTGTCGTAACCGCTGCCATGGCAGGGGCACTTGAACTTGTTTTCGGCCGACTTCCATTCCGGCGTGCAGCCGAGGTGAGTGCAGCGCGCGAAGATGGCGAACAGACGGTCCGGCTCGCGAACGACCCAGACGCGGTTCGTCATCAGATACCGCTGGTCGATCCCGAGACTGAAGTCGGAGGGAAACCCAGCGGAGAAGACGGTGTTCGGTTCGTAAAGCGCGCGGGGAAAGAAAAACCGCAGAAACATCAGGAAGTTAACGCCCAGGTAGCCCCAGATACACGCCCAGACGAGCCTTCGCCGACCCGTATTGACTTCTTTAGCGGCCGCCTTGGCATCCGCCGCTGAGGACGCTTTGGCCCCCTGCGAGGCGGCGGACGCAGGGGCGGTTTCGGCTACTTTCCGTTCGGAAGTATCTGGCATAGACCCGTTTGAGAGCTTGGCTTCACCTCAACTTCTATAAAGTTCACTCGATGACACTTACTTTACTGCACGAACACGCGGTTATATGACGAGGGAAAGACGGTGTCAAGGAAAAGTGACATATTTGATGCAAGAAATTGTGTCCAGCCGGGAACACTCAGGCAAATGAAGCGACGCCGGAGCGCATTCCTACCGAGCGCAGGACCAGGTCGGCAAGGGCGCGTATCAGCAGCGGCGAATCGTTCAGGGCGGGCATCATGTAAAAATCGGTCACGCCCAGCGCTTCGGCCTCTTCGCGAGCCTCGATATTGATCTCGTGCAGGGTTTCGATGTGCTCGGTGAGGAACGACATCGGAATTACCAGCATTCGCTTGATCCCACTGTGCGCCATCCTCTCGATGGTGCTCGTCAGCGACGGCTGCAGCCATTTCTGCGGGCCGACCCGGCTCTGGAAGCACAGGACGTGCGGATTCGGCCAGGAGCCGAGCTGGCGTACGAGCTGAACCGTCTGCTCGATATGGCGCGGATAGGGATCGCCCTTCTCGACGAGCGCCATGGGAAGCCCGTGGGCGCTGAAGACGAGCTGCACTTCGTCGGGCTTCGGAACCTTTCGCAGGACGCCGTTGATCCGTTCCACAATTCCGGCGATGTAATCGGGGTGATCGTAGAAGTGATCGATCACGTGTACGGGAACTTTCGTAGTGAACTGGCGGTTCCATTCCTTAAGGCTGCTGCCGGTGGTGGCGAAGGAGTAGTGCGGGTAGAGCGGCAGCAGAATCAGCTCGTCGTAGGGAGCGCGCTCAAGCGCGACGATCGCTTCGCGCGTGTCCGGATGCCAGTAGCGCATGGCCACGAGCGTGCGGACGTTCAAGTGCGGGCGAAGCGCCGCTTCGAGCGCGCGCGATTGCTGCTCGGTAAGCCGGCGAATCGGCGAGCCGCCGCCGATTTCGGCGTAGTGCTGCGCAACCACTTTCGAGCGGCGGGTGGAAATCAGTTTTGCGAGAGCTTTGCGAGCAAGAAATGCACCGGGGAAATTGATGATGTCGGGGTCGCAAAACAGATTGTAAAGAAACGGCTCGACCGCCGCCTGGGAATCGGGGCCGCCAAGCTGAAAAAGGATAACGGCGATTCGCTTCGGACCACCCATTGAATACCTCACCGCAGCAACCACTCGTCCGCCACTCGTCTGCTATTCGTATGGCACGCATCGGACGCGATTCGTGAGGCCGCCCCGCCAAACTCACTCGCGTCCAAAGCTACCTGTAAGATACCAGAACGGAGTTCGGATTGTCAGTTCGCAGCGCCATCCGCTCGGAAGAGGCGGCAAGTGCACCGCTTCAACCTTCTCGCAGCGGTCGCTTCAACTTTCTTGCAGCTGCCGCTTTAAGCGCTCGATGTCCTGCTGCAAACGAGCCATCCGGCGCGCCACCGTGACTTCGTAGAGGAAGAAGACGGCCCAGACGACCATCCAGGCCGCGAACAAGCTTTCAAAATTCTTCATCGCTACCTCGCTTCCCGCACACTCTGCGAATTCCGCTTTTCCGCTCCGGCGCTTCGGGACTCGGCTTCGAATCGCAGCTCTTCGTATTCGTACCGCAATCGCTCCAGCCGATACCGATCGGCAATGACAATCGCCGTAAGGCAGAGCACAGCCAGCCAGCAGACAAACAGCACCTTGCCCATCACCGGATCGAGTCCGGAATTCGAGCCGCCGAGAATGACCGGCTGAGGATGCTGCGTGCGCCAGAGGCGATTCGAAAAATAGACGAGCGGCACATCCAGAAACGCAAAAATTCCGAACACCGCCGAGAACATCGCTTTGCGCTGGGGATCGTCGAGGAAACCGCGCAGCAGCAAATAGGATGTGTAGAGCAGCCACAATACGAAGGTCGAGGTCAGGCGCGCGTCCCACGTCCACCAGATTCCCCACACGGGATGCGCCCAGATCGGGCCCGTGATCAAGACGATCGTGCTGCACGCCACGCCCACTTCGGCTCCGGCGACGCCGAGGCAGTCCCATTTCGGCTGCCGCGTGCCGAGATACGCGAAGTTCGCGATGAAAACGACGAAGAAGGCCACAAACGCGCAGATCGCGCTCGGCACGTGGAAGTAGAATATCCGCTGGATGGCGTGCATGGTCTTCTCGTCGGGCGCGATGTAGAGCGCCGCGTAACCGGCGAAGATCATCATCACCGCCGTGACGAGCGTGAATGCGATGCGGCTCTTCATTTTTCCGCCAGCCTCACTCTTCCAACAGGTAATCGGACAACAGCCACGATGCAGTGAGGAACACAATATCAAATCCAGCGAGGAATGCGACCCAGGTGCGATCCAGCTCCGGCTGGTCGAGCAGAAGAGAGGCGGTGGCTTCCACCGATGCAATCAAGAGCGGCGTGAGGATCGGAAGCAGCAGCAACGGCAGCAGCAATTCGCGCATGCGGGCGTGCGCAGAAATTGCGGAGAAGACCGTTCCGGTGATCACCACTCCGAGAGTTCCTAGCGCGAGGACAAAAATCAGGCGCCCGGCGACTGCGCCAAACGAAACGTTGTAGAGAACGCCGAAGACAGGGACGAGAATTGCTTCGGCCAGCGCGAGAAAAAGAAAGTTCGCCAGAATCTTGCCCAGCAGGATGGCAAAGGGCGAGACGGGAGCCATCCGAAGCGCGTCGAGCGTGTCGTTGGATTGCTCGCGCGCGAACGAAGGATTCAGCATCAGCGAGCCCGCGAAGAGAAATGCGATCCACAGCAGGCCCGGCCCGTAGCGACGCGATTCGGCCGTGGTGGGCTCGAACGCAAAGCTGAAGAGCACGACGACGACGAGAGCGAAAATCACGGTTGTCGTCAGCAGCTCACGCGTGCGGAATTCAAGCCGCAGTTCCTTGGAGAGCAGGATCGCGGCGGCGCGGGCGGTGGTCACTCAAGCCTCCGTGCCTTGCGCGGAGCGAAGCTCGGCGAGCAGCGATGCGGGATTGCCTTCGGCGACAGTGTCGCGGTCGATCCGGCCGGCCGAGAGCGAAATGGCGCGCGTTGCCAGATCGAGCGATTCGTTTCGAGCGTGGGTGCTCATCAGGATCGTGCAGCCGTCGCCGCGCAGACGCTCGAGCGTGGTGCCAAACCACGCGAGGCCCTGGCGATCGAGTCCCGCCGCCGGTTCGTCTAGAAGTAGAAGCCGGGGATGATGCAGCAGAGCGCGCGCGATTGCGAGGCGCTGGCGCATTCCGCGCGAGAAGGTCCGCACCAGGCTGCCGGCGCGCGATGCCAGGCCGGAGGCTTCGAGTGCGTTTGTGACGCGAAGCCGCGCGTCATCCAAGGCATAGAGGTGCGCAAAGAAACCGAGGTTTTCTTCCGCCGTCAGCTCGTCGTATAGCAACGTGCTGTGGCCCACCATTCCGATGAAGCGGCGAACGTCGCCAGAACTCGTGGCTGCGCCGGAAAATTCAATTTTGCCAGTCGAGGGATTCATCAGGCGAGCAGCCATTCGAAGTAGAGTCGTCTTCCCCGCTCCGTTGTGGCCGAGGAGTGCTACGAATTCTCCGCCGTGGATTTGAAGCGAAATGTTTCGCAAGGCAACGAGCGAACCGAAGCGCTTCTCGACTCCGTCAAACGAGATTCCGATTGAATTTACGGAAGCAGGGCGGTCGGCAGGTTGTAGTTTCGCGCGGAGTTCGCCCAAGGCAATTCGCTCAGCCTCTGACCAAATCGCGCAAGGTCGAATCGATGCGCTGCCGCTCGCGCGCGTAGTCGTCATCGGTGATCGTGCCTGCCTGGCGGCGCAATTCGAGGCGGAATAGCCGGTCTTTCAGCTCGTCGAGGCTCCCGCGAACTTCCCGGTCCACATCGGCGGCGATCGAACCCGCAGTGGTTCCGGCAACCGCTGCGGCAGCCGACGGTGCGGACTTCGCAGCTCGCTTCGGCGGAGCCTCTATGGCCGACATGTCCGCGCCACCCGGCGCTCCTACTGTTGCCATTTGTGGCCGGCGAAGCAGGTAGACAAAGCCGAGAGCAAAAATTGCCGCGAATCCGCCCACCAAAATCCACTTCAAGCTATCGAGCCGCGCCGGAATCGCCGTAGCGGTGGCGGTCGCCGCATCGCCGCCAGAGTCTGCGCGTGAATTGACGGATGGATTCTGCGAAGCGTCGGCGCCGCTCGCGCCGCTCCCGCCATTCTGCGC
>JBOGNA010000118.1:0-6820 GCA_050746925.1 Candidatus Acidiferrales bacterium | reverse complement strand
GCGGAGGACTGCGCGCCGAGAGGCATCGCGAGGGTCAGGAGAATTGTTGCTGCTATCCACGACTGCACAAATCGGCGCATCCGGTTCCTCCAGAAATTCTCGCAGAAGAATTGCGTTGGGTGCGCATGTTAGGCGGGCGGTGAGAGGCAGTCAAGGCATTTGCCGGATAGATTCAGCTCGGTTTCTTTCTAGTCGTTAGTCAGCTGCTGCAAACTGCGCTTGTGGATGTAGAACGATACGCCGATCAGAATCAGTGCAGGAATCCAAATCCAGAGAAGTTCACTTTCGAGGACAGCGATCCCGCGTTGCGTAAAGAACTGCTCGACTCCTATCGGAGATACTCGGATCGGACGCCAAGGCAGAAAGTAGCGGCGATTGTCGAATGGCGAGAAAAATGCGACCCCGAGACCGCCATCCGTCATCGCGTCCAGCAGACCGTGACTCGCAGTGGCCAAAAAGAAAAAAGACCACAGGTAGAATCGTCCGACGCCAGGGACGGCTCGGCGAAATCCGAAGAAGACGGCAACGCCGGCAACGAGCGCCGCGAAAACAATCGAGTGTGTGAAGCCTCGATGCCCCCAGAAATCGCCATACCGGATTCCGAAATCGAAACCGATCACATCCAGATCCGGAAGTGCTGAACACACGGCTCCGATCGCCCACACGCGTTTCGGAATCCCGGGCCGGTAAAAGCACGCTCCGATGCCCAGCGCGGCTACCGCATGTGAGAAAATCGACGCCATCGAATAGATTCGAATATACTCCTGCTCACATGAATTCCTAAAAGAGTCCGGCGCACGTTCGGCCCCGTTCAGTTACCATGCGGAGTGCGCGTAAACAGCAACCCAGCTAACTCCACCGCCCCGCCTTCCCGCCGCGCGTACATTGCGGCGCCGTGGCACACGCTTTCGATCTTGCTGATTTTTGGGTATTTCAGTTTCCGCGATGCGCAGCACGCACGCGCTGCGGATTCAACTCAGGCGGTGCTTACGCACGGGGCGGTGCTGCGCCACTACTTGATTTCGATCGCTTACGAGTGGGGAATGGCTTACTGGGCGTGGGTGGGAGTGCACTGGAAGGGCGGCAGCCTGCGCGATCTCACCGGCGGACGTTGGACGAGCTGGCGAAGCCTCGCGACCGATGTTGCGATCGCGATTCCTTTCTGGGGGATTTGGGAATTGACGGCGTGGCTCGTTCATCGCGCCGTCGACCGCGTGCAGGTCCCGACGACGCCGTACCAGCCTCCATCCGGATTCGCGGAAGTATTCCTGTGGATACTCTTGTCGGTCTCGGCCGGTGCGTGCGAAGAGCTGGTATTTCGCGGCTACTTGCAAAAGCAATTCCACGCGGCGACGCGCAGCATCGCCGCGGCTGTACTGCTGCAGGGGATCATTTTCGGCTTGGTCCACGCGTACCAGGGGTGGAAGCAGGTGATCGTGATCATTCCTCTGGGAATTCTTTATGGCGCGCTGGTGGCATGGCGACGCAACCTGCGCGCGAGTGTGATCGCTCACGCCTGGTCCGATATCTTCGAAGGCTGGCTGCGATTCGTCTAGGGAGCGTTCACCGGGTGCAGCCGAGCGCGCGCTCGACGATTCCTTAACCGAATAGCTGGCGGTCCATCGAGTGGAGATCCTTCGGGTTGTAAAAGGGCGCGGCCCACGCGTCCGTGGTGGAGAGAAACCATCCCGCATCAATCGCGGCCTGGTGCAAATTCGCGGTTGGAGCGGGCGGTTTCAACTTTGCTGCTTTCGCTTTTTGGGCGGCGCTGTCGAGAAAATTGAAGTGATCGACGAGCGCGACGGCTTCGATCGCAAACGCGGTGGCGACGTCGCCATCGTGAATCGCGAGGAGATTGTCGCCATTCACATGCTCGCCGCCATTGGCCAGATTCGATGAGCCGCAATACACCACGGGGTTCTCGCCATTGAATCCGCAGACCACAAATTTGTGATGAATCTGATGGCCGGCGACAAGAGGAACCTGATTGAAGGGTGGCGGAAGGAGGCTGGCTCCCGGCTTGCCGGTCACCAGAACTCCGGTCGCCTGGCCGGGCTTGTAGAGAAAGATTCCCCCCGGGCTATCTGAAATACCGTAGGAAAAGATGTCTTCCTCCGCGTGTAGATTATTCAAGACGGTAAAGAGCGGATTTTGGTCCGCCTTTTTGACCTTCACCTTCGCCGCGTTTGCTGGAGTCGTATCGAGGCTCTTGTCGTCGATCTGCATCACGGCGAAGAGGACGCTCCCGATCACCGAACCAACCGTCTTCTCCTGCTGGATCCTTTGGATCATTCCATTCAGGATGGTGGTTACTTCGGCCGGCTGGTGCGGCGAGAACGTAATTTCGGCCCTGGGCAGATTCGGCGAATTGATCGGGAACGGGCCGGCCGCCAGCGCCGAATTCTGAAACGCCTCGCTCACTCCGTCGGCCCACGATTCATTGAATACTTTGAGGTATTGGGTCGCTACATTCGCGTCGTTGAACACTACGATGTGATTGGAGTTCACGTACATGCCGGTGACCGAAAAATTCGTCGAGCCGGTCAGCACTCTGCTGGCGGTGCTGCTGCCCGCGCCTTTGGAAACAATCAGAACTTTGTCGTGCGCGAAGCGGCCGAATTTGCCGCGCTTGATCTCGGCCGGCGCCTTGGCTTGGGCGTTGAACAGCTTCTCAAGCTGATCTTCTGGTTTCGTGAGCCCGGAGTTGTGATGAAGCGACGCATTGTCGAGAATGATGCGCATGCGGCCGGCTTTCGCAAGCTGCAGCAGGATATTTACGACGTCCGGTTCATTCAGGTCGTAAGCGAACATGTCGAGATGCAGCGAGGAATCGGCCAGCACTGCGTTGAGGATTGCAAAGATCTTCTCGCGCGCCGTAAAGCCGGACCACGTGAATTCCTGCACAAACGTGAATTGTTCGCCTTTGGCGTTCTGTCCGGCCACAACTGACGTGTCAAATTGAAGCGCATTTCCCTTTGGCCGGATCAATCCCTTCTGCCCAAAATGATTGACGAACGCCTGCGATTGCACCCATCCACGCGTAAATCCCAGCTCCATATCGCCTTTCGCGAACGGCGCTACATTCACCGTCACGGAAACACTGTTCGCCGGATCGAGTGCCATCATGGACTGCTTGTTGTCGAAGAATCTGGGAGTCACTGTGTACGTGTACGGTCCGATGAACGGAGCCATGCCCTGGTGAAAAGATCCGGGCACGTGGACCCAGCGAAACTTATGGATCGGAGCGTTGATGCTCGAGCGGGCGGGCTCGGCCCCGTCCTGTGCGTGGTCGCCGGGAGTCTTGAATTGCAGCTCGTTCAGAATGAAGAACGGGGATTTTCCTTGGGGCTCGACCTGCATCGTAAAGCCCGCGAGATTCTTCGTGTCCGATTTCGAGGCGAGGTTGAATGCCAGAAGCGTCTTGAAGTCGCCGACGTGCGCGCGAACCGAAAACGAGCCTTTCTTTGCAGTTACGCTGGCCATGGCACCCTCCGTGTAAAGTTGAGAGTTGCGGCGCATCCAAGTTGAAAAGAGCGGGGAAACCCGCGGGCTGCGCCTTCAGCAAGAGGTTGACGATTTGTGGGTACCCGCCGTCAGCCTGGGTGCGGCTCCGCGGTGCGGGGAGCCATCTATATAACGATTTAAGGATAGCTGTAAAGGTAATAGTTTCGCGCGTACGGCTGAGCGAAGGCAGAGGAGTCTGGGGATTCTATTCGTCGATTACTGCGCGACCGTCGCGGCGATGGCGTTGGCGACGCTGGCGCCATCCAAGGTCAACGGACCTTGGAGAATCATGTCGAATTGCCAGCCGGTATCGAAGAGCGCGGCGCTGGGGTTGCTTCCGTGGTGAGTGAGAACGACGAGGGCAACAATGACGGCGGCGGTGGCGCCGAGCGAGATTCCCACTGCGGTGCCGATGCTTGGCCCGGGTGCGTGCAAGGGCGGCGGCTGGCCGGTGGACTGAGCGGGCGATCGTTGTGCCGTCTGCGAGAACTGCGACTCGGAGTAGGGAGTGAACGCGGCGAGCGAGAAATGTGGTTCGCTTTCAGATGCAAGTTCCAAGGGCGCTGCTTCACCCATCTCATTCGTCAGGCTGGTGCCATTCATCGCGTCAATCTCGCTATTCGCATCCGTCTCCGGGACGATGAGTTGCGCTTGCGAGTTGTTCGCATCAACGGAGACGGTGTATCCATTGGCGAAGAGGATGCGCGTAAAGCGAATCTGCAGGGTGGGGCCCGACGGGCCACGCTTGTCCACGCTCTCGATCGTACCTTCGACGTAGGTGCCGGCCGGAATTGCCAGTTGAGCGCCTGTCATGACGGGGGCGGCGGTAACTGCTCGAACCGCCGTTCCGTGCCGCGCCGATTTTTTCGTGATCGGGCTGACCAGAGTAACGGGAATTCGAGTCCCCGCCGGGATGGTAATTGTTGGATTCGTTGCGGAGGATGCCTGCGGCCGAGCTTGGGGAGGCTGCGGCGGGTTCGCCTGTGTGTCCTGACCGTAGCAGGAGGACGCGGCAATCAAGAAACCTACGAGAGCGAGTGTTCGCATAACGATTCTCCTTGCCATACCAGCGATTTGCGCTTGGCAAGCCATCACCGCGAAGAAAATCGATCTTGCGAGCCGCCGGTCGGTTTGAAGCTGTTGCCCCAGTTCAACCGCCACAATAAGAGACGCACGGTCAAGTGGCCGCGTTTCACGGTTGTGTGCCTCACTGCTGCATAACTCGCACTTAAATCGCCCCTGATGGCAACCGTACGGGGTTCCTTGCCCGTTCTTCGATTTTCCCGCGAGCCGGGCCGGCCCATCGACGGAAGGATTGAGGAAAAGCCGGGCCCAAGCGTCGCCGAAATGGCGAGAATTTGGGTGGACAGGCCGGGTCGTTCTCATGTCAAATTATGGATGTAGGACGAGGCAGTGGTTATCTGGGGGAACTGGGCGATGCGACATGTATTCATTCTCTTCGGAGTAGTGTTGTTTTTCACCAGCAGTTCACGAGCACAGAGCAACCCCGTAAATCCTTTGCTACTGGCCGCGCCTTTTTCGATGAGTCCGGCTAGCACGGAAGCGCCAGGCGCAGGTTCGCTATCTTCCTCTACCGCTTATTCACCCTCTGCGCCAGCGAGCGCGCCAGCCGTAATTCCTACGACGAATCCTTTCTCTACTCCCGTATCGGGCGCACCGGCGTTGAGTGTGTCGCCCGATCCGCAGTACGTTCAGGGTGTCTTCGTAAACTACAACTGGCAGGTGTATCTCGGCTACACGTTCGATCACTTTAGCGGGCCGCAGGGCATCAGCCGGAACCAGAACGGATTCAACTACTCGCTCGTGTATTACTTCAATTCCTGGTTCGGACTCGACGGCGAAATGATGGCCACGCACGATTCACCCAACGGGCAGAGTTCGTGGTTTCTGTTCGGCGCGGGAGGCCCGCGGTTCCGCTGGGCGGCGCCGAAGGGCATTGAAGTCTGGGCGCACGCGCTGGTCGGATATTCGCACCTGACCCCACAGACGGCGTTTGGGAACCAAGGATCGTTCGGCTACGAGGTAGGTGGCGGCGCGGATTTTCCTACTCCGTGGCGAAGGCTGGCGCTGCGCGCCGGCGCGGACATGGTGGGCACGACCTATTTCAACGACAATCAGTTCACTCCGAAGGCGTTCGGCGGAGTCGTTTTCAAGTTCTAGATTTGATCCAGTCGGTACGAAACTAGAGTCGCATACGGCGTTCTCTCCCGCCTCGCTCGCCGCGTCGGGGCCGGGAAATTCGGGGTGGAGACATCCTAGATGGCTTTCTCCGCACGTTCGAACCAGCAACCGGGCGCGCAAAAGCCCGCCGAACCTGAAACGTTGCCTGCGCCGAAACCGGAAAATATCGACGAAGTCGATGAGGCCTCACGCGAGTCGTTTCCGGCAAGCGATCCACCGGCGTGGATTTCAGGGCACGACCGTGCCGAATCCGACAACCCCGAGCCCGATAAAAAGAAACCCGAGTAGTCGTCGCCGCGTTCGGGCCGGTCCAGAGTTGAAATCGCAGCTTTTTGAAATGCCTTCAGTATCGATCGTGATGTAAGGGAGCCTTCCAGTGTTATTCGACAGCCTGCAAATACGCGATGTGCTGCTTCGGAATCGGATCGTTGTTTCTCCGATGTGCCAGTATTCGAGCACCGACGGATTCGCGACGGACTGGCACCTGGTTCACCTGGGGAGCCGGGCGGTGGGCGGCGCTGCGTTCGTTTTCACCGAAGCGACTGCGGTGCTCGCCGAAGGGCGCATCAGCCCGCAGGATCTAGGAATCTGGAAAGACGAGCACATCGAGATGCTCGCGCGGATCGCGCGATTCATCCACAGCCAGGGAGCCGTAGCGGGAATTCAGCTGGCGCATGCCGGCCGGAAGGGAAGTACGGCGCGACCGTGGGAAGGCGGCAAGGAAGTTCCGGAATCGCAAGGCGGATGGAAGCCGGTCGCTCCCAGCGCGATTCGATTTGCGGACGATTATCCTCTTCCCTCAGCACTCAATGAGAAGGGAATCCGCGCGGCCGTGCAGGGTTTCGCGGACGCCGCGCGGCGCGCGTGCGAAGCCGGTTTCGACGTAATCGAAATTCACTCTGCGCACGGCTACCTGCTGCACGAGTTTCTTTCTCCACTTTCGAACCATCGCACCGATGCATATGGCGGTTCACTTGAAAATCGGACGCGATTGGTGCGCGAAGTTGTCACGGCTGTCCGCGGCGTGATTCCGCCAGGCATGCCGCTGTTCGTGCGCATTTCGGCCACCGATTGGATCGAAGGCGGCTGGGACCTGGACCAATCGATCCAGCTC
>JBOGNA010000117.1:0-23951 GCA_050746925.1 Candidatus Acidiferrales bacterium | reverse complement strand
GGCCAACCCCAGCCCTCCCATCGCCAAGCCTCAGCCGCTTCCCAAGCGGATCCTCGCCCCGCCAGTAAGTCTCCGCCATCGCCTGGTTGATCACGGCGACCAGTGGCGCATTCTCGTCGTCGCCGTCGTTGAACAGACGGCCCCGCAGCACCGGAATCCCCAGCAAATGAAAATATTCCGGCGTAACTTGCGACCGCTCCACCAAGGGAGTCTGCTTGCTCTGTGTCTGGCGTCCTTCCACGATCAGCGCGCTCCGGTTGCGGTCGTGGTGCAGCGGAATCGACGGCTCCGCTCCCAGCGCCGCCTCCTGCACTCCCGGCAGCAACCGGCTGCGCCGCAGCAATTCGCGCGCAAACACTGCCTCCTGAGCAGCCGTTCCATAAATGTCCGTCTTCGGATCGTTGGGGCTCGGCAGCCACAACTGAACCGACATCACATGCTGCGGATTGAATCCCAGCGGCGCCTTGTACAAATCCCAAAAACTGCGCAGCAGCAGGCCCGCGGCCACCATCAGCACCAGCGACAACGCAAACTCCGTCACCACCAGCACGCGCCGCGTGCGCGTCTGCTCCGTGGAACCCTTCGACCCACGCCCCTCTACTCTCAGCGTACCAGCCAGATTCAACCGCCCTGCCTGCCTCGCGGGCGCCAGCCCGAAAATTAAGCCGGCTGCGATCGAAGCCGCCAGCGCGATCAGCATCACTGTCCAGTTGATCGACAGGTCATTCAGCCGAGGCAGGCTCTCCGGAATCAGCCGCAGCAAGAATCCCTTCATGCAGAACAGAATCACCAACCCCGCCACTCCGCCCAGCAACGAAAGCAGCAGGCTCTCCGTCAGCAATTGCCGCACCAGCCGCTTGCGTGCCGCTCCCAGCGCCTGGCGCACCGCCATCTCCCGTGATCGAGCGCTGGCCCGCGCCAGCAGCAGATTCGCTACATTCACGCAGCCGATCACTAGCACCAGCGCCACTGCGCCCAACAGCAGGATCAGCGACTGCCGAACATTGCCCACCACGTTTTCCTTCAGAGGCACCAACCGCACCGTCCACTTGCTGTCGGCCGGATAATCGTCCGGAAATTGCTCCCGCAACGAAGCAACCAACGCGTCCAGCTGGCTCTGCGCCGCTGCAACCGCCAGCCCCTGCTTCAGGCGCCCGACCGTTTCCAGGGGCAACCGCAAACTGCGGTTCGGGGACTGAGCCGGATCATCCGAGAAACCCAACGCCGCCCACTGTTCCGTATTCCTCTCGCCCACGGTTCGCCCCGGGTCGCGAAAACCCGGCGGCATCACCCCGATCACCCGATACAAATCGTTGTCCACCCGCAAACTTCTTCCCACGACGTGCGGATCGCTCCCGAAAGCCCGCTTCCACAACCCGTCACTGATCACCACATCCAGCGTGAACCCCGGCGTTTGATCCTGAGGATCGAACGTCTGCCCCAGCTCCGGTTTCACCCCCAGCATCGCAAAATACGCGGGCGACACCCCCTCATACTGCATCCGCGATGGCTGCGATACACCCGTCAGGTTCGCCGACCCGAAAATCTCCAGCACAACATACTGAAAAATTCCCGAACGCTGCAGATCTTTGAACTCCGGAATCGAGATGCCCGCGTCGGTAGCGCCCGCACCAGGCAGATCGTCCTCGATGCGTACCAGTTCCTCCGGGTGCGGATAGGGCAGCGGATGCAGCAGCGTCGCATCGACCAGGCTGAAAATCGCCGTGGTCGCGCCGATCCCCACGGCCATCGTCAGAACCGCGATAGCCGTAAACCCCGGCGACTTGGCCAGCATGCGTATCGCGAAGCGCAAGTCCTGCAACAGGTTTTCAAAAAACGGCAGCCCCCGCTCTGCGTGGTAATCCTCTCTCACTGTTCCCACCCCTCCGAACTTCATCACGGCCTGTCGCCGTGCCTCTTCCACATTCATCCCCGCGCGGAGATTCTCCTCCGTCTGCCGCGCCAGATGCTCCTCCATCTCTTCCCGCAGCCGTTTGTCGTCTCGCCGCCCGGTGGCAAAGTTCTTGAGCCGCGCCAGAAACCTTCTCAGGAATCTCATGTCAAGTCCTCCGCCTTCACCGCGAAGAATCGTGCGATGATCGCCGCCGTTTGCTCCCAGTCCCGTGTTTCGGTCTCGAGCAGCTTTCGTCCCGACCGTGTCAGGCGATAGAAACGCGCCCGGCGGTTGTTTTCCGAGGCGCCCCACTCGGACGAAATTGCGCCCTCCTGCTCCAGCTTCAGCAGGACGGGATACAAAGTGCCTTGGTTCACGGCCAGCAGATCCCCGCTGATCTGCTCGATCCGCCGCGCGATCCCATAGCCATGCAGTGGACCGAGCACATCGAGCGTCTTGAGGGCCATCAGCGCCAGCGTTCCCTGCAGAACATCCGCTTTTTCAGTCATAGAATCGCTCTTTGGGTTCCCCACAGGAATCATCGTGTCACACTTCCTTTTGGAAAACAACAGATAATGATTCGAATGACCCGGAATGTTCGCAACTTCCATGGTTTTCGGACGATTTGTTTCCGCGAACGAAGAACAGCGTCGTGTGCGGATGGCCGGGAATCCGGGGATCAGAACCTGCCACTCCAGTTCAGTTCGCGATAAATCGCCAACTCGCGTTTCCAGCCTGGCCGATCGCTGTGCACTATCCGCGTGGATGGTTCAAGAGTCGTTCAGGAATCGTCGTGGAGCGTTTTGACATAAGTGGACGCAAATTTTGGTGCATTGGAGAAATCCGAATTCCCACGATGATTCGTGAGCTTGGCCAGGCCCAAAGAAACGGTTCCCTAGAGCGCCAGAACCTTCGCAAGTGATTGATTTTAGATCGGCATTGCAGCGCGACCCTTCGGTCGGTTACCGAGTCACTTATCGAGGAGGCGGTCAATGCCGAAATATTGGCTAGTGTTTTCAGTTGGTTCAATCTGCTGTTGAGCTCAGAAAGCGTTTGGGGTGGACTCCCCGCTGACTTTGCCTGCCAGCTAAAACATTCGTAGTGCGTATCTCAGCACCCTTCTTGGCACCCTCGACCGTAATAAACTGGCGACTCCTGCTGTAAACCTCTGCCGTGCAAAGGCATAGGTCTTTGATACCTAAGCTGAGAGGAGAATCGTGGACGATGGTTGCGAAGGCCTGCAATGTACCGAACGCACTAATCGTTCCTTTTCGAATTGAATTGCCCCGTCCTGCCGTTTAGTTTCTCTAGATTGTGGTAACGTTTGGGAAGTTAATCTTTTTCGCGGATTTACCTGTCTTGGCCAAGAGGTTAACTCGCTTCCCGATTTTTGGTCTGAGTCGTCAGAGCTAAACCTACAACGTCATTCGGCGGAAATCGGAGAAGGCGGGTGAGTATTTTGAAATGTCCATCGTACTGGCACTCAACCCGCCCCCGATCTCGCTTCACAAAGCGCTCCTACTTTTTGGCCCACGTTACAGGTACAGTCTGGCTGGCGCGCGCCTCGTGAACCGCTTCCCGCGCTAGAGCAGGATCATAGATCAGCACGGTTCCCAGATCTGCGAGCGCCAGCGAATATACGTTCATCTGTCCATTCTTCTCCTTGATAAGGAGCGCACTCGAGCCGTTTGTGTTTCCGGTGCGGACTGCTGTCATTACGTCGGTGACCGCATTGCCGTCAGCGGTGCGAATCGCAGCTATCATGGGACTACCCAGCGATTTGATGGTGATCGTGTAGCTGCCGGGTTGCAGGACGGCTTTCCCCCAATGAATCTGTTGTGTCAAGGTGAACTTACCTACGTAGGCTGGAGACACACCCTGCGCTCGTGCG
Source organism: Candidatus Acidiferrales bacterium (assembly GCA_050746925.1). Taxonomy (GTDB): domain Bacteria; phylum Acidobacteriota; class Terriglobia; order Acidiferrales; family UBA7541; genus Palsa-295. The sequence goes on along the minus strand of JBOGNA010000117.1, from coordinate 20,166 downwards.
CTCCCACCAAAGAAGAAGCTCGCGACCAACGCCACCACAAGCAGCGCCGTTCCCGCCATTCTTTGATTCTTTCTCATTGCCGTTCTCCTTTTTTCGCGGCCATCTCCCGCTTTCGGCCGTCGAACATGACGAGAATCGGAGATTCCTCCGAATACCTCAATGCACGCCAACTCAAATCATCCTCGACGCGCAACTCACTGAGAAAAGGAGACTTCACGGATCATCTCGCAGGGCACCTTCGCGGACTCCGTCGGGCGGTGGTACACTCTGTGGTACGAACCTCTCACCATGGCGTCCGAATCCACCGCGAGGGCCCGAATTGTTCGATTCGGAACCTTTGAAGCCGACCTGACCGCGCGCCAGCTCCGGAAGAGCGGAGTGCGGATTAGGCTCCACGGACAGCCCTTCGAAATTCTGGCGATGCTGCTTGAGAGGCCGGGCGACCTGGTAACACGCGAGGATCTCCAGCAGCGCCTTTGGCCAACCGACACATTCGTGGACTTCGATCACGGAGTGAATACGGCCATCAACCGGTTACGGGAAGCACTTAGCGATTCAGCCGACAATCCTCGTTTCGTCGAGACGGTGCCTCGCCGTGGATATCGCTTCATCGTTCCGGTCGAATCACAACCCTCAGCGGCGCCGGGTACAGCTCAAGTTGTCTCCGGCATTAACCGCACGCGCGCGAAGGTCTTGATTCTTGCCTGTGTGGCGGCAATCGCGCTTCTGGCCGCTCTGAGTTCAAGCCGCATCCGCGAACGATTATTCGCGCGCCCTAGCCCCTCTCACATCCAATCCCTCGCCGTTCTTCCATTGGTGAATCTTTCCGGCGACAAGGATCAGGATTATTTTGCTGATGGAATGACAGAAGCGTTGACCACCGACCTCGGAAAGATCAGCGCTCTGCGAGTAATCTCTCGGACTTCCGTCATGCAATACAAAGGAACGAAGAAAACTTTGCCGGAGATCGCGCGGGAATTGAATGTGGACGCGCTGATCGAGGGGACGGTATCGCGCGCGGGCAATCACTTGCGAATCACCGCTAATCTCCTAGAGGCTTCTCCCGAAAAACATCTGTGGGCCGAAAGCTACGAGAGCGATATGGGTGACATCCTCACAGTGCAGGGACAAGTTGCGCAGGCGGTCGCTAGTGAGATTCGCGTCAAATTGACACCCGAAGAGCAAGAGTTGCTGAGCGACACGCGACCAGTCAATCCAAAGGCCCACGACAGCTACCTTAAAGGACGCTATTTGTGCAACAAGGACACCCGCGAGGGATTGGACAAGTCAATTCCGTATTTCCAACAAGCCATCGAGGAAGACTCGAATGATCCCCTCGCCTATGCCGGCCTAGCCGAATGTTATGCGCTCTTGGCATGGGGTGGGGATGTCTTTGCAGAGGACCTCTCACCGAAAGACATCATGCCGAAGGCCAGAGACGCAGCCCTAAAGGCGTTGCAACTCGATGAGTATTTGGCAGAGGCTCATACGTCGCTGGCGGCCGTCAAATTGAATCTCGATTGGAATTGGTCCGGGGCGGAACGGGAGTTCAAACGGGCGATTGAACTGAACCCTAACTATTCACCAGCCCGTACCTGGTATTCGCACTATTTGGTTGCCATGGGTCGGTCTGATGAATCGATTGCGGAGGTGAAACGGTCTCTCGAGCTGGACCCATTTTCGCAGTTCACCAAGGACTTCGCAGGATGGGCGTTCTACCTTGGCCGCCGCTACGACTTGGAGCTCCAACAAGCCCAAAAATCGCTTGAACTCGCCCCAGAATTTCCCTGGGCGCAATTCGACTTGGCCCGGGTTTACGAGCGGACGGGACGAGATCGCGAGGCGGTGCAAGAGTATATAAAAGCAGAGCAGCTTTTCGGCATGAGTCAGGACAGACTGGCAGAGTTACGGAACGCGTTTCACGAATCCGGTAAAAAAGGTTATTGGAGGAAAATCTTGGAACTCTGCCGAGAGGCGTCAAGGAACCCGCGAAGATTTGCGAGCACGACAGGGTACGGTTTCTGTGATTACGCGGAAAATGTGGACATCGCAGGGATGCAGGTTCGCCTGGGAGACTTCGACGCTGCCTTCAAGTCGCTTGAGAGAGCGTACGCAAGTCACGACACCGAACTCATCTACCTCGACGTGGACCCGTACTGGGACGACATCCGCTTCGACCCGCGCTTCCGGGAGTTAGTCCGTCGGGTCGGTCTGCCTCAATAAAGCTCACGGTGATTCCACTCGCAACGATAACTGGTGAGAACAGGGATTATCACCACCTATCTCAAAATGCGACACGCAGGCGGATTGACGGTTGAGAAAACCGATTAGAAGTACGGGGGATACGCGCATCGCGGTTCCGAAATGTTTTTTCGAAAACTTGCTCGCATACGGTAACCCCTTACGGCAAGCGATTGAAACCATCCGACCGCGAAAAGCTTGTGCGATGAAGAAATTCGTGTGCTCGGCTGAAAGCACCGCCGCGGCACCGACGACGGCCCGGTCTTGAAAAGGGCACGCCGACGCAGCCGGGTCGAAATGCCTCACGTCAAACGCAAGCGGATTCTGGTGGCCGAACCAACCGGTGATCGTGGGAGTGAGCGAATCAGTTTCGAGCGAACATGCATGCAGGCGATTCCAGACAGTTGGACCAGATACTCCCTGCTTTGCTATCTGCCCGCGGCGCGAAGCGCGCGTTCACTGGCGCCAGAATTGTTCGATCTGCTCGAGCGTGCGGCCTTTGGTCTCGGGTACGAGGCTATAAGAAAAGATCCAAGCACCAATGGCGCAGACTCCGTACAGCCAGAATGTCCGCGGCGCGCCAATTTTTTGCAACAGCGTTAGAAACGTCAGAGTGACCAGCAGGTTCGATCCCCAATTGAAGGTTGCCGCAAGGCCTTCCGAGGAACTGCGCACACGCAACGGATAAATCTCCGCAATCAGCAGCCAGAAAATGGGTCCCAGACTGATCGCGAACGACGCGACGTAAACCATCATGCTGATGACGGCGAGCGAGGAAAGCGCAGCGGAGCGTTCGTTGGAGTAGAAGGCCCAGCCAAGTACGCCCAGCGTCACGATCATCCCTGCAATGCCAGTGAGCAAGAGAGGCCGACGGCCGATGCGGTCGATGAGCCACATGGACACGATGGTCATCAACACGTTGACGACGCCGATGCCGGCCGTTGTTAGGATTGCGCCGGATGCGGATGAAATTCCCGCCGACTGAACGATCAGCGGAGCGTAGTAGATGACGGTGTTGATTCCGGTGACCTGCTGGAACACAGCGAGGCCGATGCCAACGATGAGCGCCGGCCGAAGACTCGGGCTCAGAAGATCGCTCCAGTTGCCGTGCTCCTGGGACTTAGCGAGGGTCTGCTCGATTTCTTCGAGCTCGGCGTCTACGTCAGACGTATCACGAATTTTCGCCAACACGGCTTGAGCCCGATCGTGATGGCCGTTTCGGGCGAGCCAGCGTGGGGACTCCGGCAAGAAGTATATTCCAATTCCGAAGACGGCAGCCGGAATCACGGACAAACCGAACATCCAACGCCACGCCTCCGACTTCGAAAATGCATAATCCACGATGTAGGCGAGGAGAATTCCGAGAGTGATTGCGAGTTGGAAAAGCGAGACGGTCCAGCCGCGCGCGTCCGCGGGAGCGACTTCTGAGATGTAGACCGGGACTGTTCCCGAGGACAATCCGATCCCCAAGCCGACCATGATGCGACCGGCGATCAACACCGTGACGGATGGGGCCGCAGCGCAGAGCAGCGCGCCCAGAGCGAAGATGACGGCGGTAACAATCAAGATCCGCCGCCGCCCGAAGAGATCCGCCAGGCGCCCGCCTGCTAATGCTCCGGCAGCAGCGCCTGCGAGCACGCCGCTGACGATTACCTCGAGAGCAAAAGTGGAAAGCGAGAAATCATTCTTGAAGAAAAGTTCTGCGCCGGAGATCACTCCTGTGTCGTAGCCGAAGAGCAGGCCGCCGAGGCCTGCGAACACAGCCGCGAGATAGACGAAACGACGGCCGGAAGCGCGAACGGGAACGGTGCCGCCGCTCGGTGGCTTCGCTTGTGCGGTCATCGCGTGAAACTCAATGGCGCGAGCGTTCTCTGCTGTGAAGCATGCAAGCGGTCGAGCACGGCTGACCTCCCAAGCGATTCTGCTACCGGAACCTGTATCCTTGCTTCAGCTCGCAGCGATAACTCTTCGACCGATCTTTTCCGACTTTGATGTTGCACACTGCCCAGCTCAGCGTCGGAATAGGCCCCAGCGGGAAAACGATGTTCGTCCCGGCGATCTCGGCTTCGAGACTCGGCCCCTGCGCCGCAGCCGGCAAGCTGAAGTTCAAAGCGCGCCCAAAAATCACCGGGTAGGATGAGCGAACGATGTCGCTGATCTCCTGTCGGAACACTTCCGCTTGAAACAAAAACGTGGTTGTGTCGGACCAGCCGCGTACGGAAACCGAGATCGTGCTCGCGCTCTGAGAAAAGTTATCGGATTCAATTTTCGTGAATGCACACGGTCCCGCAATGCAGGAAACGCGCGCGTTCTCAAACACATTTCCCTGGCCCGCATCGAGAGATGCTCCGCCGATCGCCGCTTTCCATCTATTGTCCGGCGAACAGGTGCCTCTGCGATCGCATGGAACATTTCCCTTATTCACCACCTGGAACGTGGTGACGCCGGTTCCGATATTCACAGCGGCGGTCGATTCGATCGAATAGCGCACGAAAATGTTGGAGACAGCGGCCTGGAGCTGCTCGGGTTTTTCATCTGTGTCGTCGTGATGGAGCGGAACCATGCGAACGACGTAGACCTTGTCACTAACGGCGTCGTTCAAATCAACGGGCGCAAAATCCGGATGACGAAACTCGAGCGTAATCGGCTGACCCCGCTTCACTCCCGGACGCAGCGTGAGTTTGAAGTAGCCCGAAAAATCCGACGTGGCGGCTCGACTGGCCTCGTGGTTCGAGGCATCGATGGCAACGTCCGTAATCGGCGACTGTTTTTTCGAGTCTTCGTTCTGCTGAATCACCGCGCCGCGTAGCGAAATGGGCTTGTTGATATAGTGCCACGCGACAGCGGCAAGAGCAGCGGCGAGAATTACGACGAAACCTACGGTCGCAGCGATCCAAAGCCGGACTTTTCGGTGAGTACGGATCGCCCTCATTCTTCATCGAGTCTAGCAAATGGCTCGGGTCGCGGCGCGTATGATGTTTTATTCGCGAACCCGGCCTTCATTGCTATGGCAAGAGTCTCTATACTCGATGGATGAATCGAGAGCGGCCGCGTTTGACGCGATTCACGCGCCGAGAACTGTTGGCGCTAGGGGTTCGTGCGGGTGCCCTTGTACCTCTCGCTAATTCGACCATTTTGCGAGCCGCGCGCTTTCCGTCCGGACAGCGTGCACAACAGGGCTCGCTTCCCGATAACGCCCCGTTTTTCCAAGTGGACGAAGCGCTTCTCGAAGAAGTGGAATACGCCGCCTTCCGATTTTTCTGGGAACAGGCGAATCCGGAAACCGGGATCGTGCGTGACCGCTGCAACGCCGTCACTCCGGACAAGAGCGACTTGGGAAGTATTGCGACGATGGGCTTTGGACTCACGGCGCTGTGCATCGGAGACGAGCGGCGTTATGTAGCGCATAACGAAGCGCGCAATCGCGCGCTGAACACGCTGCGCTTCCTCTGGAGAAAATTGCCGAATCATCGCGGCTTCTTCTATCACTGGGCTAACGTGAGCACCGGCGAAAGGCTTTGGGACTCGGAAGTTTCGTCGGTAGACACGAGCATCTTGCTCTGCGGGATTCTCACGTGCCGGCAACACTTTCAGCATTCCGAGATCAGCGAGCTCGCGCACGAGATTTTCAATCGAGTGGATTGGACATGGCTTTCGGAAGACACGCGGATTCTTCCGCACGGTTGGACGCCGGAAAACGGATTCCTGCAATATCGCTGGGACAATTACAGCGAGATGATGATGATGTATTTGCTGGGACTGGGGTCTTCGTCTCATCCGCTGCCGGCGGAAACCTGGACGGCGTGGAAACGGATCACTTTCGAATATGATGGGATTCGTTACATCGGATCGTTCGCGCCGTTGTTTGTCCATCAGTATTCGCAGGCCTGGTTTGATTTTCGCGGCAAGCGCGACCAGTACACCGACTACTACGAAAATTCCATCACCGCCACGGACGTTCATCGCCGCTTCTGCCTCGATCTCGCGGCGCAGTTCCCAGATTACAGCGACGATCTTTGGGGCATCACCGCATCGGATTCGCCGCGTGGGTATGTAGTGTGGGGCGGACCTCCCGCCACGGGACCGATCGACGGAAGCATCGTGCCGTGCGCGACCGGAGGATCTCTTCCGTTTCTCCCGCAAGCGACCGTGCGAGTATTGCAGACGATCAAGAACCGCTATGGGCAGCGCGCCTGGACGCGCTATGGATTCGTGGACGCGTTCAATCCGCTGACGAACTGGTACGACAGCGACGTGATCGGCATTGATACGGGGATCACGATGCTGATGGCGGAAAACGCGCGCACCGGATTCGTCTGGAAAACGTTCATGAAGAATCCGGAAGCGCAGCGAGGAATGCAGCGCGCCGGGTTCAAGAGTTATCAGCCGGCCAAGCCGGCGGCGACGAACTAGTGCCGCTGACGGACCATTCGTTCGCGGGGGAGCGAAATCACCTATCGTAATTCGATTACTGCAAGACCCTTGGGCGGAAGAGTGAATGTGAGCTCGCCGCGCACGAGCGGTTTCGGTTCAGGCTCGGGAAGTTCCGCGGCGCGACGAAGGTCCACGATCTGCTGCGAGGTCGGATACGCGGGCCTGCCCATCGCATTGTAGGCGGCCAGCAATGATCCGTGCGTTAAATCGAGGCGGTAGACGAGCGCGCGACGCGAGAGATGCGGCGCTTTCATTTTTATCGTGACGGTCTTGTCTCTGCCCGCTTCTTCCGGTAGCGAGAGATTCCAGACTGCTACCACGATAACGCCATCCGTTCGCCGGGTTATCAACGCGGACTTGGAATCGTTCGCAAGCCGTTCGGTTCCCAAATTATGCAGCAGCTTGAAAGCGTTGAATGACGGCTTCGAAAGGCCGTCCTCGGCGATCAGACCGTAGCCTCCGTAAAAGGGCTGTTTGACCACACCCTGTTCCTCAAAAACATCTGAAAACGTCCAGTAGGACAAAATATCAACCAGGCCGTCACACTGGCGGATCGTGTCGGCTAGCCACGGTCCCATGAAAACCGAATCGGTCACATCGGGTTCATTCTTGTAGCTTGCGTTGTACTCGCTCCAGATCAGCGGAAGCGACGGAAGCGAGGACGCCTTCACCTGATCGTGCACCTTGCGAACGGCGCGACAAACCATTTGCGTGCGCGGAATCGTTTCGTCTGTGCCGAACACGTCCTTCGCGGAATCATTTCCATAGACGTGAGTCGAAGCAAAATCCACCGGAACGTGATTTTCAACAGAGTGGCGAATAAAGCGGTCGACCCACGCCGCTTGCGCCGTTGCTGGGCCACCAACGCGAAGACGCGGATTCACTGCCTTCAGCGATCGAGCCGTCACATCGTAAAGCTGGTAGTACGTTTGCTCTTTCGGATCGCCCGCCCAGAAATCGATATTTGGTTCGTTCCAGACTTCGAAATACCATTGCGAGACTTCGTCGATCCCGTAGCGTTCAATCAGGTGTAGCGCAAAATGTGAAATGAGATGGCCCCACTTCTCGTAGCTGACTGGCGGAGAGACGATCGGCGCGTACCAGAACGGATGGTGGATCGGCTGAGCAGCAAGCTTGGGCGGCATGAAACTTAATTCTACAAATGGTCGAATGCCGCTCTCGAGCAAGCCATCGTATATCTGATCCACATAGGAAAAATTGTAGACGGGCGCGCCGCTCGCGTCTTCGTCATACACGCCGACTTCATCGTGAAAAATCGCATGGAAGCGAACATATTTGAACTCGGTGGCGCGCTTTACTTCTCCGAGGTCGCGGCGATAGGAATCGCGCAAACTGAGAATCGCCCGTCCCGAACCGAACATTTGTTCCCAGTAATGCGGGAAGGGATGCGCCGGCGCTGATGAATCCACGACGATCGTTTCCGCAAGAGCGGGTGGTTGCGCTGAGGAATGTTGCGCGATTTCCTGTGGGGATTGCTGAGCGGCTCGTGCACGTGGGCCGACAGAGGGATTCGCGAGTATTAGGGATAAGCAGAGGAAGTAAAGGACATATCGCGGCAACCAACTGCGGGTGTTCACGAGAGTCTCGGCGCGAAATTGCGAAAATTCCGGATGTAGGATCGCTCCGCTCACGCGATGTGTGGTTGCCATCTCAAACTCGGGTCACGTTTTTAGCGATAACCGGCGGCCTGCAGCTCAAACATCTCCGCATAGCGGCCGCCTTCCTTCACGAGTCGGTCGTGCGGCCCCTGCTCGGCGATCGTGCCATCTTCTAAAACGAGAATGCGATCGGCCATTCGCACCGTCGAAAATCGGTGGGAGATCAAGAATGTCATTTTCCCTTTCGCCAGCTCGGTGAAGCGTTTGAACACTTCGCGTTCCGAGCGCGCGTCGAGCGCGGCCGTGGGCTCGTCCAAAATTAGCACCTGCGCATCGCGCAAATGGGCGCGCGCCAGCGCTATTTTTTGCCACTCGCCGCCGGAAAGTTCCGTGCCGCCCTCAAATCGGCATCCGAGAAGCTGGTCGTAACTGTTGGGAAGTTTTCGAATCAGTTCCTCAGCCGAGCTCTTCATGGCGGCGGCGCGAATCTGGAAAATATTGTTCGCCTCTTCGATCCGGCCCATGCCGATATTTTCAGCAGCGGTCATATCGTAGCGCATGAAATCCTGGAAGATGACGCCAATCTCGTTCCACAGCGACTCGAGATCGTATTCGCGAAGATCGATTCCATCGAGAAGAATTTCGCCTTCGGTAGGATCGTAGAGGCGGGTGAGAAGTTTTGCAATCGTCGTCTTTCCCTGCCCGTTTTCACCAACAAGGGCAACCCGTTCGTGCGGCGCAATCTTTAGATTAATGCCGCGCAGCACTGGCTGCGCGCTTCCGGGATACGCGAACGAGACATTTCGGAATTCGAATCCGCGGCGAATCGGTCGCGGCGCCAGGATCGCTCCAGACTTCGCAACGATCCGCGGCTGCACGTGGAAGAATTCCAGCAAGTCGGTCATGAACAGCGCCTGATCGGCAATCCCAGAGAAAGTGGAGAAGAGCGCTTGAATGTTCGCGCTGGCACCGGCGATGGCGCCCGCGACGAATGCTAGTTGGCCGATCGTCAGTCGGCCCGTCGCAGCCTCATAGACAACGTACGCGTAGGTTCCGTAGTAGCCGGTCGTGCCGAGGAACGTCAGAATCGAACCGAAAAGAAATTTGCGTTTCGCGAGCGAGACATTTTGGCCATGCAGTTCATCAGAAATTTTTTTATACCGCCCGACGAGAAAGCCGCCCAGCCCAAAAAGCTTCAACTCCTTGGCACTCTCTTTGCTTCCGCCCAGAAAGCGGAGGTATTCCAACCTTCGGCGGCGGGTGCTCTGTCCGAAGTTTAGCGAGTACCCCATAAAAGCGAAGTGAGTCTCACCGAGAAAAGCGGGAACGACGCAAACAAACAGGAAGAGCAGAAGCCACGGCGAATAAAAGAGAATCCCGGCTGCGAGGCTGGCCGTCGTGATCGCTTCTTGCACCAGGCGTCCGGCCATTTGAATCGTCAACACGCGATCGTTGGCTTGCATTCGCGCGCGTTCCATTTTGTCGCAGAACAGGGGATCTTCGAATCGCGCGAGATCAAGCCTCGAGGCATGCTCCATGATCCGCGTGCCGATGTGCCGCGTGAATTTATCGGCGACGACGGTATCGCAGAAGTCGATCGTCCGCGTCAGAATCGTCGCGAGACTCGCAAGGCCGAATTCCAGCGCAATCAGCCACCAAAAGTTCCGTGGAAGCGACGTGCCCGGCACCTTCAAGACAACGATCAAGTCGAAGATCACCTGCGTGACCCGCAACATCGCAAGGGGAATCAGCCCGGCCATCACGCGGCTCGCGACATTCGCGCCCACTGCCTTCGGCGCGGACTCCCACACCATTCGAAACAGAGGTGCAATGTTGTTGAGTGCTCGAATTCGTTCGCGCCACTTGGGCAGTGGCAGCAGGACTTCTTCGCTGGGCTCTGCTTTCATCCGACTCGTGCTCCTATCTACGTCTGACGCAGCTATTTATACGAGTGTTGCAGTGCACGTCTGTATCCAAGTGGGCCCTGCCGCAACTCTCTAATTGCAGAACCCTTACCGATGTTCAACTTAGACGTGGGGCGGTTAAATCTATCGGTTACGGAAAGATTTACTTGGTTGGCGGACACGGGGGCAGCCCGGCTTTCAGGAGCATTTCCGGGAAGAGGGATCGTCGCAGAGGTTGGAAATTAGTAGGTCGATTCTCGGTCGAGTGATGTCCGGGTCGCACTTCGCTTAGGAAATCTGCTGAAAGTCCAGCGCTTGCTTTTCATTCCCGAGCATAGCGGGCCGGGTGTCTCCGCTACGTAGTGGGCTGCCTCGTGGCCGTCGGCATATTGACTCCCGCGTTCTTTTAGAATTGCAACTAGCATTCCGTGTAAGCTATCGCGGGCGAAATCCTTTTCTCTCGCCGTGATGATCGCAAGGCGATACTCGTCATGAAGCACGGCGGACGATTTCCTGGATTCCGCAAGGTATTGCTGCCCATTTCCTTGCGTCAGATAATTGCAAGTCGCGCCAGGCCTAGAGTGAGTGTTGCTGCCTGAACAATCTTCGATCTAACCAAGTACCACGCGAATATGGTGAATGGCGCCGTCGTCCAGGAGTGGAATTTCCGCGGCGCCAGCGAGCACCTTGCCATCGAGTTCAGTGAGTGCAACGCCTCGCGATACTCCGGACGGATTCTCGACTCGGATTTTGTAAGTCGCAGAGTGATAGCGAAGTTCCATCGTGTATGACGGCCAATCACGAGGGATGCAAGGATCAATTGCGAGCGACATCCCGCGCAAACGGAATCCTAGAATCCATTCAATTCCAGCGCGATAGAGCCAGCCGGCCGAGCCCGTGTACCACGTCCAGCCGCCGCGTCCAATGTGTGGTGGTTCCGCGTAGATATCACCGGCCACGGCATATGGTTCGACCTTGTATCGCTGCACGGCGGCGCGAGAGCTTGTGCGATTGATCGGATTCATCATTCGGAAGAGTTCCATCGCTTTGTCACCATCGCTCAGAGCTGCGAACGCAACCAGCATCCATGTGGCCGCATGGGTATATTGCCCGCCGTTTTCACGAATGCCGGGCGAATAGCCTTTGATGTAGCCAGGGTCATGCGGCGTGCGATCGAAGGGCGGCGTTAGGAGCAAGATCAAACCGTCCGGCCGACGCACCAACCGTTTTTCCGCGGCTGCCATCGCCCGTACTCCGCGTCCGCGTTCTGCAGCGCCGCTGATAATTCCCCAGGTCTGCGCGATGGAATCGATCCGGCATTCTTCATCCTGCACGGAACCGAGCGCCGTGCCGTCATCAAAGTAAGCGCGCCGGTACCAATCCCCGTCCCAACCGTCCCGCTCAAGCGCGGCCTTTAGAGCGCTCACGTGCAGCCGCCAAGTTTCTGCGCGCCGATGCTCGCCCCTTGCGTCCGCGACTTTCGCAAACTCCCATAGTATCGTATGCAAAAACCAACCGAGCCAAACGCTTTCACCCTTGCCTTGCTGGCCCACGCGATTCATGCCGTCGTTCCAATCTCCCGTGCCCATCAAAGGCAATCCATGCGCTCCGACGAAGAGGCTGCGATCGATCGCGCGCGCGCAATGCTCGAAGAGCGTGGCTCGCTGTTCCGATACGCGAGGCTGGAAGTAGGATTCCTTCTCCCCGTCCGCCAACACGGTGCCTTCCAAGAACGGCACCATTTCTTCGAGAATGGCCATATCGCCGGTGGCTTCGATGAACTGGATCACAGCGTACGGAAGCCACAGCAGATCGTCGGAAATTCGTGTACGGACGCCCCGCCCGGAGGGCGGATGCCACCAGTGCTGGACGTCGCCTTCGACAAACTGTCGCCCAGCCGCCCGAAGCAAATGCTCTCGCGCGATATTCCGTTTTGCAAGGGAGAGTGCCATCACGTCCTGAAGTTGATCGCGGAAGCCGTAGGCGCCGCTCAACTGGTAGAACGCAGCTCGCGCCCAAACGCGGCAGCTCAACGTCTGGTAAAGCAGCCACCGATTGAGGAGCAAATCCATCGCCGGATCGGGCGTCGCCACTTGCACCGCATCGAGCACGTCGTCCCATCGGCGGGTGACGTCCTTCAGCAATTCGTCCCGATTCGCGGAGCGGTATCGCTTCACCAAGTCGCGAGCTTGGTCTTTGTTTTCCGCTTGCCCCAGAAAAAACACGACTTCGATCCGAGCGCCTGCCCGAAGCTCAAGAGTAGTCTGCAACGCCGCGCACGGATCAAGGCCTGCACCCACCCTTTGCAGCAGTGGGCCTCCGCGTTCCAATGCGGCCGGCCGGTCCGGCGCGCCATTGCGCCCTAGAAATTCTGTGCGATCTCCTGTGTACGAACTCTGGCGCCCGCTCATGTCTGCGAACGCGATCCGTCCACCAAATTCCCCCGCCCACGCGCTCCAGGCGAACAGTGCACCGGAGGAATCGAGCTCGGTGATGATGTAGGGAGCGGAACTGCTGCGGGAGCTTCCAAGGACCAGCTCGGCATATGCAGTCACGGAGAGTCGGCGAGTGCGGCCGGAATTATTCTGCAGTGCGAGCCGCGAAATCTTGATCGGGTCTTCGGCCGGAACAAATTGCACGAGGTCGTGCCCAATACCATGTGATTCGTGCTGGAATCGGCTATATCCCTGGCTGTGGCGGGCGACATACGTAGCGGTTTCATCGCGAATCGGCAGTGCCGTCGGACTCCAGACTTCGCCTGTCGATTCATCACGGATGTAAAGCGCTTCTCCAGGGGTATCCACAATGTGATCGTTCGACCACGGCGTGATCTGATTTTCATGGCTGTTGATCGACCAGGTGAATCCCGGGCCCGATTCCGAAACGAGGAATCCGAAGGATGGATTCGCAACGACGTTGATCCAAGGCTCAGGTGTTCGCAATCCTTCCTGAAGTACCGTCACATACTCGCGGCCGTTCTCGGCGAAACCGCCGAAGCCGTTGAAGAATTGCAATGGTTCCCGTACCGCCGGGGCTTCGGTAATTCTCGCGGAGCGACTTGGTGGCAGTGGCTTGAATTCGCTGAGGTCCCGTTGCTGCGATCGGGAGATTTGTTCCGCGAGTGTGCCGCGGCGGCTAAGGAGTACCACTCGGGCGACGCTCTGAAGCTGAGCGCGTGTCTGCGGTGAGACCAAATCCCCGCGTAGCAGGAAAATCTTGCCGCTCGCCGCGCTCGTATCGGGCGCAAGCCGGAGCTGGCTCCCTCGAACGAGGGCTTCCAATGAACCCTGCAACTCCTGTACGTAGGATGGCGCCTTTTCGTTGATGATCACCACATCGGCGGACAACCGCTTCATCCGCCAGTATTCGTGCGCACGCAGTAGTTGGCGGATGAGATCAAAATCTTCGGTGTCGTCGATGCGCGCGAGAACAATGGGCAGATCACCCGAAATCCCTTGCCCCCAGAGTGTGGAGAGTTCGAGTGCGGTGGCCGTCAACACATCAGAGCCCGGCCGCAATGAAGCTTCGGAAAAGAGCACCGCATTGCCGAGCCGTTGAAAAAGATGTGCTTCGTCGGCGCTAATTCCAAGATGCTGCAACTGCACTTGCGCCTGAGTCCAGGCAAGAGTGCGGGTCCGCTCGTAAGTTCTCGGGTCGTGATGCTTGTCGGCTAGAGCCACGACATCGTCGCGTGTGGATGCCACGACGGTTGAGAAAATCAGATGCGCGGTCTTACCTGGCGGAATGTGGACGGTAAGCCGCAGAGAGATCGCCGGGTCGAGCACCGAGCCAACTGTATTCGAGAGTGGCCGGCCGTCGAGGATCGAAATCGGATTTCGGGAACTGCGGCCTCGCCCGAAGAATCTTGCTCGATCCGTTTCGTACTGCAATTCCCCAACCGTCTCGGCGTCTGCAACCAGCGCATGCGCTACCCAAACGGGCGGCTCGTCGTTTGAGCGCTTGCGTCGCGTCGCAACCACGGCTCCTATGTCGGCAGCAAACTCCGTCTCTACGAACAAATTGGCGAAGGCGGGATGCGCCACATCCGCGGCCTGCGACGCGAGCGACAGCTCTGCGAAAGAAGTGACCTGAATATCGCGGGCACGCATGCCGGTATTGGAAATCGAAATCCGGCGAATTTCGGCATCGTCCTCGGAGGAGACAAAAACCTCGAGCGCGGTCGTGATGGAACCATCCCGCCGAGTTATCTCGGCATGGTCCTCATAGAATGCCGCTTCGTAAGTATCGGGCTCGACTCCGCAGGGCTGATAACCGGCCGACCAGACGCTACCCGTCTGCTGATCGCGCAGAAAAATGTACGTGCCCCAGCAATCTCGCGTGAGGTCTTCCCGCCAGCGAGTAATCGCAACGTCATGCCACCGGCTGTAGCCCGAGCCCGCCGCCGTGACCATCACAGAGTAGTTGCCGTTTGAAAGAAGCTGTGTTCTAGGTGTTGCGTCGTGCGGAGTTTTGAAGCGTCGCACCGCGGGAGGAATCAACTCTCGCACTTCTGCCGCTGCGGAGACCTCTTCGGCGCGCGGACGCGCTACTAGCACGTCACGGGGAGTGCGCTCCTGCAAAAGCAGTTCCGTAGCTTTCACGATCGGTTCGGCGTGAAAACGGGTACGCATCACGCCGTCTTTCAACACGTTCGCGAATGCCACGAGCGACATTCCCTGATGGTGCGCCATGAAAGTCTGTACGACGCCTACCTCCCTGCCCTCCGGCAATCGGCTGCTCGTGTAGTCAAGCGCCTCGTAGAACCCATAGGCGCCGCGTCCGCCGGCCTGCGCAAGATGTTGAAAGTTTTGTGTCGCCGCCGAAGGATTGACCATCGCCGCAAGGGCAGTGGCGTACGGCGCGATCACTAGGTTTTGGCTCAGCCCGCGCTTGAGTCCCAGTCCCGGGACGCCGAAGCTCGAATATTGATAGGTGAAATCGATGTCGCGGGCATCATAGGCCGATTCAGAGATTCCCCACGGAACTCCGCGTTCAACGCCGTATTCGATCTGGCGATAGACAACCTGCTCGTACGTCTGAGTGAGAAGACTATCCGCCGGCGAGCGCATTACAAGCGCCGGCATCAGATACTCGAACATCGAGCCGGACCATGAAATCAGCGCCGACCCGTGGCCAACGGGCGTGAGCGCCCGACCCAGGTGAAACCAGTGAGAGGAGGGAACTTCTCCCTTCGCGATCGCGATAAAACTGGTGAGCCGGGCTTCGGAAGCAAGCAGATCGTAGCAGTTGGGATCCAGGCTACCGTCTGTAGCCCGGTAGCCAATCGAAAAGAGCTTACGCGACTTGTCGAAGAGAAAACTGAAATCCATCTCTTCGAAAAACTTTGCACAAGCTTGGACGATTGCAGTCAGCCGCCGATCGAGTGCTGCGGCGTCTGCAATCGATCTTTCGAAAGCCTGAACGAGCGCATCGATCCGCACGAGCTTTCCTTTGTTTCCCGCGCGGTCATGATCGAGTTCCGATCGCAGCGCGCCAAGTTCACGAAGGGCGGCCTCTAGTCTCTCCGGCGCATCGGCCAGAGATGGAATGCTGCGAAAGAAAGGCTGAATCGCGGTCCATTCGGGCGAGTCCTCAGAACGACGTTCCGCCATCGCACGCACTGTGTGCGGTTCCAGCCGTAACCAGGGGATCAAGATCGCAGCGTCCCGGTAGTTACTCTCGACGGTCGCTTGTGCCGCTTCGGCCCAACTCCGCAATTCGGATTCGAACGGATCGTCCAGCTCTTGCGCTAGTGTTTGCGCTATATCTGCCACGGTCCGCACCCGCTCACGTAACTCAACGAAGCGCACACCCCAATCGATGACGTCTAGAGGCTCTCGATCAAGGAGCAGACGGAGTGCCTCTGCTGCGTTGCTCAGCTGCTTCCGCGAAACAATGTGAGTGCGCCGAGTTTCGGTTAATTTGGCCAGCACCCCCAACAGTTGGAGGATCGAATCTTCGAGGCCTGTCAGCACGCGCGGCTCGATCGGCGATTTTTGAAGCAGTTCCCGGCAACCATTGCCCAGCGCGAGCAAGTGCCCGGCCATATTTCCACTGTCGACCGACGACACGTACTTGGGATCAAGCGGTCGCAGATCGCGCGTGTCGTACCAGTTGAAGAAATGTCCGCGAAATCGCTCCATTTGTTTCATCGTTCGGAGCGTAGATTCCAGGCGATCGCCCGTGTCGGTGGTACCAATCCACCCGAAATCGTGGGCCGCGAGCGTTGAGAGAAGGTAAAGCCCGATGTTTGTCGGCGAAGTTCGATGGGCGACCACGGGCTTCGGCGCTTCTTGGAAATTATCCGGTGGAAGAAAGTGATCGTCCGACGTGACAACCGTCTCGAAAAAGCGCCACGTGCGGCGCGAAATTAAGCGAAGCGTTTTTGCATCGCCCGGCGAGAGCGTTTCTGTTTCCGGTTGTATAGGGGGAAGGCTGATCCATCGCGCCACGGCAGGCGCCGCGACCCACAAAATCGCGAACGGCACCGCTGCCGGCAGGCCGCCACGGTGGCCGAACGCGACAGCCAAGAAAGAGGCAATGGCGAACAGAACGCCTCCGAGCATCCGCACGTAAATCCCGTACAAATCCAGGCTCACTGCATACTCGGCTTGTGCCGCTGTTACCCACTCCAGGAAGTTCCTGCGCGTAATCAGCAACCGGCCGAGGGTCCGCAAGATCGCGTCCATCATTAGCCACGTCTGATACGCAAGAAAGGTAGCAGTCAGGCCGATTTGAGCCGCTCCCAGCGACCAATCCGACAGGACATCCCGAAAATGGCTGCGCTTCGATATTCCGCCCAGCCGCGTATTCAGGCCCGTGAGGAAAGGAATCATATCGGGAATCGAGATCATGGCGAGAATGAACGCCGTCCACGTCCACGGAGAAACGTCGGGAACTAACCAGCCCGCAAGCAGGGTGAGAAACATGAAGGGCGCCGAAAGAGAGCGGCGCAGATTGTCGATCATCTTCCAGCGGCTGAGCGCCGGGATTCTGATCTTGTGCTCCTTGTCCCGTGCGCTATTCCCCAGCCCGAGTATCCAGGGGAGAAGCTGCCAGTCTCCTCGCCCCCAGCGGTGTTGCCGGGCCGCCGCTGCCTCGTAGTGCGACGGAAACTCATCGAACAACTCAATATCCGACGCCAGCGCCGCCCGCGCGAAAATGCCTTCAAACAGATCGTGGCTCAACAAAGTGTTGTCGTTCACTTTGCCGGCCAACGCCGCCTCGAACGCATCGATGTCGTAAATCCCCTTACCGGTGTAGGACCCCTCTTGAAACAAATCTTGGTACACGTCAGAAACCGCCGACGCATAGGGATCGATGCCGCTCGGCCCCGAAAAAATTCGTTGGAAGAGCGAACCTTCGCGCCTGGACGGCAGCGACGGAGTGATCCGCGGTTGGACAAGCGCGTAGCCTTCCACCACACGCCCGGCGGACGGACTGAACTGCGGCCGGTTGAGCGCATGCGCCATCGTACCGACGAGGCGAGCAGCCGTGCCGCGAGGCAAACGCGTATCCGCGTCGAGAGTTATCACGTAGCGAACGCCCGGAATCTCTTCCGGAGTGCGGCCTCCGGTAGGGATAAAAGTCGTTGTGGTTGATCCGCGAAGCAGTTGATTGAGTTCGTGCAACTTTCCCCGCTTCCGCTCCCAACCCATCCACTTCCCTTCCAGCTCGTTCCAGATACGCTTGCGATGGAACACCAGGAAGCGGTCTCCTCCGCCCGGTAAGAGCCCGTGACGCTGGTTCAATTTCGCTATCTCGTTGACTGCCGTTGCGAGCAGATCGTCATCGCCCGGAACCTTTTCGCTGGACGCATCCACCCAATCGGAAAGTAGCGCGAAGCGAAGATCACCGTCGGCATTCGCCAAATAGTGGATCTCCAACCGCTCCACCTGCTCTTTGATCGAATCCTGCGAAGTAATGAGCGTAGGGACGACGACGATCGTGCGAAGGTCTTCGGGCACTCCGTCGCGAAGTTCCAGCCGTGGTAACGTGCGCGGCCCGAGCAAGTCTGTTACGACGCGATTGATCAGCGCGATGGCAAGGTCCGATGCAGGAATCGCGGCGAGGAAACCGAATAAGACCAGGTATTTGGTGCTGACCGCCAGTTCCCGGAGATGCACGAGCGGGATTGCCAGAATAATTGCCGTCAAGATCGCGATGGTTCCCAGATAGCCCGGCACGGCGGCGCGAACGTACATACGCAGGAGCCATCGGCGCCAGGGAAAGTGGAAATCGAGCTCTCGCTCGAACTCGCGGCGGCCCTGCGAAATCAAATAGAAGCCGGGATCGGTTCGCCTTGCATCGGCGGGCTGACCGTTGGACTGGTGTCCCGCGCGGGCGCGTTTGGCGCGTTGCACGGAGCATTCCGCAGTCTCCGTTTCGCTGTGCTTCGATCCCCGCGCTAGATCCTCGATAGCGTGCCGATAGCTATCGCGGGTCGCGAAATCCATCTCGCCGAAGTTGCTTCCGTCGCGAAGGATTCCATCCACCAAACTCACGCTCTCGAAGAAAGTCTGCCAATCGAAAGCCGATGTGAGGCGCATGCTGGTGATGATGTTGCGCACCGTGACGCTCATCGCCGCCTGTTCCTGGTGCTCGGCGCGAACGATTTCATCGGCGGAGGACCCCTGTGCGGAAAGGCGATCGTCAAGCCAAAGCAAAATCGGGCCCACCTTGGGATCCAGATCCCGCAATCGTTGCACGAGTTGAACGGCGAAGGCTCTCTCTAATGGTTTGCTCTCAAGGGTCCGCAGGAATGTGGCGGGCGCAACCGTCGAGGGGCCGTTTGCGCCCAGTAGTCTGTCGGCAAGCACATCCGCCTTCAGGCGCGCTTCCCGGCTGCGCACGATGCGCTCGGATACTCTGCGAAGGTTTTCCACCAGCACCACGCGCAGCGTAATCGCCACGGCCCAGAGTTCTCCGATTGAGAGTGGCTGTACGCGTTGGTAGGCAGTGACGAATCGGCGCAATACATCGGGGTCGAACCGGCTGTCGGTGTGCGCGACAAACGCCCAAGCGAGGCCGAAAACCCGTGGATAGCCTTCCAGGTGGCCGGAAGATAGCTTTGGCAGGCGCCGGTAGTAGCCAGGTGGCAGGTCGTCTCGAATTTCGCGCAGTTGCTCTTCAACGATATAAAAATTATCGACGAGCCATTCCGCGGCCGGAGTGATCGTTTGCTCGCGTGTGATCGCCTTGGCTGTCGCCCGATAATATTCTAGGAGTACTCGGCCGTTTTCGAGAACGCGGGGGAGGAGCGGCCGGCCCTCGTCTGCGATCTCCTCGACTGTCTGCGCAGCGGCCAGCGTTTCGGCGTGCTGCTCCAGCCGCTCGACGCTGAAAAGCTCGGCGCGGATCGGCTCTTCTAATGCCGGCGACACAATGAGAGGTGTTTGGGCCTTCGCCATGTCGTCCATCGAGTGACTGCTAATCACGAACCGGTGCGAATGCGAGCAATCGGAGCGGGCCTTTGCGCCCTCTGACTATAGCAACTTGTCAGTTCTGCAGCGCCATATTTTGGCATGGACAGTGATGGAGGCTAGCTTCTAGGTTGAAGGAAATGAGAAAAAAGCACGAAAAAAACGTTCACCAGCACCATGAAATCTCCGCATGCCCAGGAAGCGCACGTGTTTCTGCAACCCGCAACTTGCGCGATTTTCTCCATGAACAGCCTAACCTGCCTTCCGCAGCGCCGGTTCGTTCCTCTTCTCCGCCGCGAGCGATTGGTCCGAACACGGAAGCCTTCCAGATTGGCTTCGCTTCGACACGGCTGCGCGAAGAATTCGGTCTGAGGGGACCGAGTTTTTGTACCACGGTGAGTGAGAGAGTTTACATCACATGATCGGACCGGCTTTTCTGTACCAACCCTAGGGTGAGTTTTCGGCTCTCTGCAGCTCAATGAAATCGCGGCTAGCCGCGATTTCATTGGCGAACTCGTTGGGCGTCCTCTCCCCGAGAGCCCTGTG
>JBOGNA010000116.1:0-10891 GCA_050746925.1 Candidatus Acidiferrales bacterium | reverse complement strand
CCATCGCGTCGGGACCGGCCGGGAGCCTGATGAGCATGTCGGGTCTGGAGGTGCCGCTGCTACGCATTTCGGTGCTCGGCAGCTCTCTTCTGCTCACCCTCTACGCCCTGGCCATTCCGCTCGCGGGGCTGCCGGGCGTGGGCGTCTCCCTGATCGCGTCGACCCTATTCGTCAATCTCTCGGGTCTTATGGTCATGCGGCGGCGTCTGGCGTTGCGGTGGTGGAGCGCGCGATACGCGACTTGGCCTGTTTCCGGCGGCCTCACGTTGGCGACGTTGCTCGCTCTTCGCGCGGCGCTGGGATGGGATGGCGACGTGCCGGTCATTCGGATAGGGGTCGGTCTCGCGGCGGCGTACGGCAGTTTCCTCGTTGGGAATTTGTTGCAAGGGTTGAGCGATGATGACCGCGCGGTATTTGATGCGTTGACGATGAGGCTTGGACTGGCGTCCTTCCTTAGTCCCAACAATCAAGCGCCGCATCGAAGCGCGCGGGGTAACGATAGCAGAGTGGCGTGAGGCGCCCCGGCATATTTCGCCGCAAAGCCACGCAGGCCGCAAGCGAGCAAGTGTCGTGTACGTCCCATGCGAATGAGACTTGGGCGCGATGCCGGCGGGACAAGCTGTTGCCCTGCAACCCGGAATGATGGAGACGCAGACGTCACGCGCGAAATGGGCGAGCGACGGGTTGGTCTGGATTAAAGACCCGCCGGCGGCCGAATGGGATTGTGCCTTGGCCACATTGCGCGGTCACCCGTTGCAGTCTTCGGTCTGGGGCCGGGCGCGCGCGATGGTGCATGGCGTCGTCGAGCATCGCTGGCTCCTGCGGTGCGGCGACAAGCCGGTGTGGATGATCCGAGTCGAGGAGCGCAAAATTGGTCCAATCGCCAAGATCGCTTGGGCGCCTCGCGGGCCGGCCGGAGAAACGGCGGAACTCAGTCTTTCAACCCCTCCGGGTTTTTCGGAGCGCCTGCGCGCCGAAGGATTTTCCTTACTCATCACCAATCCGTGGATAAACGTGAACGGAGGAGCCGCGAACTCCACCGATGACGTTGGCGGCGCGACGGCTAGAACAATCTGGCTCGATCTATCGCAGGGCGCGGATGCAATTTTTCAAAACCTTCACACCCAGACACGCAAGGGCGTGCGCCGCGCGGCGCGCAGCGGAGTCGTTGTCGAGACTGCATCCGAGTCGGCACGAATAGGCGAGTTCGTGGACCTGTGCGCCAGCATCAGCGACCGTAAGGGGTTTAAGCTTCAGGTTACACCTGCAATGATAGCAACACTATTGCGCCTTGCAGCGGATAGCGAACATGTGAAAACAGCGCAGTTCATATCTCTCAAAGACGGCCAGCTCGGTTCCGGTCTCTTCGTCATTTGCGTCGGCCGCAATATGCATCAAATTTGGGGCGCCACAAACCGTGATCTCCGCCACGAACGCGTTGGCGAGGCCTGTCAATGGGCCACCATCGAGTGGGCGGTGGCGCTTGGTTGCACGCGTTACGATCTCGAGGGAATCGATCCGATTAATAATCCTTCCGTCTATGAGTTCAAGAAACGGTTTGGCGGAAAGGAAATGACGCTTTATGGCTACAAGCATCTCCCGCTGAGCGGGGTTGGGCGAATTGCGAGCATCGGGCACAAGGCCGTCGTTTGGCTGCGACGCTAATCGCGGTGGCGGCGGCGAGCGAAATCAAGTGAGATGCGCCTAGCCGGCGTCCTATCTCATCGCAAGCCCGACCGCTTGAACGCTCACGGCGGTGCCCCAGTCCGGCATAGCTGACAGGACGGACGCATCGTAACCGGGGAATCCGCCGTTGTCCCGGCAATCATGGACAAATCATAATTTTCGCGTTGTCGAATCCAACGAGCCTTGATGTCAGTGATCTTTTATGCGCGCTTGAGTAAATACGACTTCCATTTATTTCGTAGCCCAGGACCGGGATTGGGGAATTTGTTGTTTCCCTGGGCGCGGGCAGTGGTTTGTCGTGCGAATTCTGACGGCCATTTGATCAGCCCGACATGGCGGAACATCAAACTGGGACCATGGCTAAGAGGAGAGGCCGATAAGCGCACTTATGGGGATGTGTTCAAGCATCGCTCACTCGTGAAATGGCTCCAGGACCTCAAGATAAAGGCCCGCCGATTCCGTGAATTCAGTGAGCACGAATACTATGACTTTATCGGTAGCGGAAATCGGACATCGCCGGTGGTGGAACCAACGCTTGTTGTTTTTGAAGGGATGGCCGGTTATTTTTCTAACATTGCCGGACATGGAGATCTTATTAGAAGCACATTGCGACAAGAATGCAGAATTCCCATCGATCAGGCGCCACCGCACATCGCGGTTCATGTAAGATTGAGCGATTTTGTCACCGCCGCGGCCGGCGCCAATAAGACCTACGCGAGAAATACGCGCGTGGACCTCGCGTGGTACGAATCTGAAATTCGACGCGTCAAAGAGATTTATCGCAATCTGCCAATAAGAATATACACGGATGATCGGGAGTGCTCTGGTATTCGCAAGCTTGCGTCGCTTGCGGGCGCTTCCTTCGTCACCCCAACCAACGCGCTCGTTGACATGCTCACAATGTCCGAAGCCACTCACATTGTTTTATCGACTTCGACCTTCTCGCTTTGGGCGGCGTTCTTGTCGAAGGCGACGGTCTCCGCAACGTTTCGCGAGTTGTTTGACGATTACAGGTTACGGACTGTCGAATTCGATTCGAGAATAATTTAGCGCGTGCGAAATGCTCAGCTCTGCATTGATCCGCGATCACCGAGCGTCACCGGATGATGGGCCGGAGCGCAGCCCCTTATGACCGGTTCCGTGTCCGTCATCACGCCATGGTTTCCGAATTCGCCGGGAGATTGGCCGGGGTCATTCGTTTACGATTCTTGCGTTGCCGTTGCGCGCCGAGGCTGGAGCGTCGATGTGATCGTCGCCAGACGGGCTGTTCCTCCGGTCATGAGAAAGGTGGCAAGCAACATGGACTACGGCGGTGTTGACGCAACCGCCTTCCAACCACAGCTCAATGTCAGCGTCTCACGATATCCAGCTTTGCCTCGCGACCATTTCATCAACATTTGGCAACCGCTCAGAGACGTCTTGATCAAGAAGGAGTTCGCGTCAACAAGCGGGCGGTGTTCGCCCAAGTTGGTTCATGTTCACACCGAGGGGCTGCTCACCGCTGGTTTGAAAGTAGCAAAAGCCTACGGCGTCCCGCTCGTTCTGACGGTGCATGGACTTGATACGCGCCTGCTGGAGCCCCGGAATGGGCAGAAGAAAGTCGCGCTCGGCGAGCTGCTTAGGTGCATCGACAAAGTGGTTCTCGTCGGCGAACCGCTAGTGGAGTTTTTTTCCAGCATTGCCGGCCGAAGCGACAACTTCGTTGTTGTGGCCAATGGCGCCGGCCAGTTGGATCATCGTCGAGACACCTCGGTTTTCCCGGATGGTCGCGATGTTCGGATCATCAGCGTTTCCAATCTGAATGATGAAAAGGGAGTGAAGCTAACAATCGAGGCGCTCGAAGCGCTGC
The DNA here is from genome assembly GCA_050746925.1 of Candidatus Acidiferrales bacterium. Classification (GTDB taxonomy): domain Bacteria; phylum Acidobacteriota; class Terriglobia; order Acidiferrales; family UBA7541; genus Palsa-295. The sequence continues at coordinate 7,356 of JBOGNA010000116.1, read as the reverse complement.
ACGCCAAGGGCCTGCGGAACTGGAGCTACAGGATCATCGGCGATGGCCCGCTCACAGCCTCTCTGCGCTCTTATGTTGCGTCTTCAGACGTATCGGGCCAGGTGGAATTTGTTGGAGCGCAGCCGCATCGCGAGGTCTTCAACCATCTGGCGGGCGCGGATTTGTTCGTGTTGCCGTCCTGCCGCGAGGCCTTCGGCATCGCCTATTTGGAGGCCATGGGATGCGGCCTCGTCGCGGTCGGAGTGCGTGGTCAGGGCCCCTCGATGTTCATCGAGCACGGCGTCAATGGGTATCTCGTCGAGCCAAATTCGACGCAGGCGCTGATCGAGCTACTTGGCGAGGTGTTGACGTCGGATCGCAGGGTGTTGCGGTCGATCGCCATGATGGGAATGCGCACGGCGATCGAAGAATATTCTTGGGACGTTCACGCGCGCCGATTGACTGCGGTGTACGTAGATGCGCTCTGCGAGGCAAAGGGGTGAGAAAACCACGCGCATTCTTGCTCTATGTCGAGCCCACGCCGTATATCGAAGGGCTTATCAAAGAAATTCAACGCCTGTGGTCCGGGGATTTGGACGTCTGTTACATTGCACAAGATCAATCACAGGATTGGAAGATTGACGCGAAATTGTCAGGTGGAACGATCTTGCCCGTCAATCGCTGGCGCGCGATTACCGAGCTTCGGCGATCGCTCGGTCGGCTATCCAGAGGCGACGTTGTTCACTTGGCGGGTTGGGGCCATCCGCTCCTGGTAGCCGCGCTCCTCATGGGCAAGCTGCGCGGCCTGCGCGTTTTTATTGAAAGCGACACCGCAGCTGGACAAGCGGTCGGCGGCTGGAAATGCGTCGTCAGACATGTCGTCTATCCACCCCTGTTTCGCTTGGCGGATCATTTCCTCCCCGGCGGCAAGCGTCAGGCCGCCTATCTCGCCTCTTACGGCGTGCCAAACACAAAAACCACGACTGCTCAAATGACCGTCGATGTTGCATCAATCATGCGATACGTCGCGACAGCTGGCGAAGCGGCGCGAGACGCATTGAGGGCTCGCTTGGGATACGCCAACGACATTTGGGCCGTGCTCTATTTGGGTCGGCTGGAGCCCATGAAAGGCGTGTCTGATCTTCTGGTTGGGTTCGCCGGCATCGCCTCTCGGCGAGGAGACGTTCGCTTGATGATCGCGGGTAGCGGCAGCCTAGACTCCTTGGTGAAAGAGGCGGCCGCCGTCAATCCGCATATCTCATATCTTGGACAGTTGTCGGGAACTGCAGTGCTGGATGCCTATCTCGCCAGCGACATCGTCGTGGCGCCGTCTCGCTTCGAGCCATGGGGTCTTGTCGTTAATGAGGCGATGGCGTGCGGCCGGCCAATTGTCGCGACAGATCGCGTCGGTTGCATTGACGATCTCGTGGCCCATGGGCAGACCGGCTTCATCGTTCCAGCAGAAGCGCCGCACGCACTCTCCGATGCGCTTGAGTTGTTAGTCTCGAACGATCGCCTGCGCGAAGAAATGGGAGCTGCGGCAACGCGAAGGATCGCGCCGTGGACGCTGCAGAACGAGGCTGAGATCGTGGTGGATTGCTGGAACGCGCGATGCCACGCTTACTGAGGGAACCCAGTCACCTATTTCCGCTCACGCTCATCGCGTTTGTTGGGCCGGCGGTCAGTTACGTAAACTCCGTGTTCAACACCGAGACGCGATGGCTCGTTCTCGCTTGCTTGTTCATGTACCTGCTGCTGACGCGCAAGCTGTTCCGTTGTCTGAACGGCGGCTTCGGCCTGATCCTGTTCGCCAACATCCTGTGGTGCTTCTTGACGTGGAGCTGGTCGGAGGTTCCCGAGCTAACAGGTGCTAAGGCCATCGCTTTCGCCGCGGTTACCTTGGCGGTTACCAGCGGCGGAATGGAATGGGCGCGCGCGCGCACGGGAGACTCTCTGATCGCCGGGCTTTTCCCGCTCACCTTCTTGGCCATATTCGCTGGATTTTTCGGTTACGCGATGCCCGGCGCCAGCATCGACGCCGGCGTTGGGGTGACCTTGTATCGCGGCCTCACGGGAAACCCGAACATGCTTGGCATGCTGGCGTCGATGGGGCTTCCATACGCCGTTTGGCTATTCTATTCGTCCGGGCGGACCGGCGCGCCGCGCCACGCTTACTTCCGCTCAGTTGGCCTACTGATCGCGCTTTTCCTCATCGAACTCCACAGCATGTCGCGCGCAAGCTCTCTCGTCATGGGCTGCGTCTTGGTCTTTTGTCTTCTGGCGCAGCGCAAGAGGCGGCAGGCCATGTATGTTCTAGCGATCATTCTGGTCGCCGTCGTCGCCGTTCTGGCCGCGCCAGACTCCATCCACGACAACTTCTGGCGCTTTGCGCATAAGGGCAACCCAAATGCCGACATCTTCTTTTCGCGTCGGAGCCTTTGGGATGTTTCATATGGGCAGGCCCTCAAGGGAGGATGGTTTGGCGGCGGCTATGGAGTCACCATTGGCGAAACGGGCTTTGGCGGCGGTCTCTCAGCCTTTGGGTACGGGAGGGAGAAGGGCAACACGCAGCTCGCGATAACGGAGGAGTTGGGGCTTATCGGGCTGGGGCTGTACGGCCTGCTGCTCGCCAGTCTTTTTGTGCATTTGGCGCGCACGTTCAAACAGATTCAGACGCGAGACGACAAGGTTGCCTTTGGAATCGTGACAGGGGCGATTCTCGGGATGATCGCGAACTCCGTGTTCGAAGCCTGGTGGGTTGCGCCGGGGTCTCCTGAAAGCTCTTATTTCTGGGGGCTTGTCGGCATTTCTCTAGGTTTGCGGCGCGTAGCGACAAAGACAAGACAACGGCGAATGAATCCGAGTTGGCAATCACGCCCAGAGCTGCCGGCCAACGCCCACGCAGTCACTGGAAATTGATAGGCGCTTCAAGCAACATCGCCTGGAAGAGGCGACTGGGCCGATTATGGACGCTCATGCGCGCGCGAGATGAGCACAGGGCGCTGGTCCTCATCTATCATGCGATCGGTGACGGCCCATGGGCCATCCAGAACCACTGCTTTGAACAGCAGATTGGGCTTCTGCATGGGGCGGCAGGTATTCTGCCACTCTGCGACTTGATCGCACGTTCGGCGCCGATTGGCGTCGCTTTGGCGTTAACTTTCGATGACGGCTATGCCTGCCTAAGAGACAATGCGCTCCCGGTTCTTGCGAACTTCGGTCTCACGGCCGCCGTGTGTTTGAATATCGGCGAGATGGGCGACCGGGAGAGACGTCGTTCGCGGGAGGAGTGCGGCTATTATCCCGGAGAACAGTTTCTCACCTGGCGCGATGTCGAAGATTTGGTTACCGCGGGCTGGCGCATTGGATCTCACGGCGTCGGTCACGTTGACTTGACTGTCGCATCCGCGGAGACTAGGCGCAACGAACTTTCAATATCCAAACGGACTATCGAGGAGAGGACGGGCGCTGTGTGCGACGTGTTCGCATATACCTGGGGACGCAATAACGGACGCCTGCGCGACGCGGTGCGATGCGCAGGATATCGCTACGCTCTTGCAGGCGACCACTCAGCCGTCAATCATCGATGCGATCGATTCGCCATCCCGCGGATGAATGTTGCGAAGGAATACACGCTGGACGATCTGACGGCGATCATTCGGGGTGACTGGGACTATCTTGGCTGGGTCGCGCGGACCAGGGCAGCGCTGTCGTGAGGGTTCTCGTTAACGCGCCTTCGGTCAGAGAGGGCGGCTCGCTGGTCGTGCTCGAGTATCTATTGGAGTCAATGGCGCGGCTGCGACCCGATATCGACTGGGCGCTTGCTGCGCACAGAAGCTTGCGGTTCTCGCGAAATCCCCCGGAAAATCTCGTCTGTGTCGACATTGGCGACATTGATCGTGGCTGCTTCGGCGCGCAGCAATGGTATGAGCTCGGCCTTCCTTCCGCGGTCGTGCGCCTGGGCGTGAACGTCGTCTTCTCGATCACGAACTATCTGCCGATCCGCATGCTGCCGTGCCCGACGGTGCTCCTCGTACAGCATGCCGGGCACTTCTCCGATGTCTTCGACAGGCTTCAGTGCCGGCATCTGAGACGGGCCGATCGTATCGCGGCTTGGCGGCTGAAAACGCTGTGGGTCCAGCGATCGGTTCGAATGGCGACGGAGGTGACGGTGCAGACGGCCGCCCTGGCCGACGCGATCGCTGCGCGGACCGGTCGTTCCCGCGATAAAATTCACGTCACCCCGCACGGACCTGGGCTCACCAGAGAACCGCCGTCGCAACGATCGAAAATGAGCGTTCGGCCGGTGCGGATCGGATACATCACGAAATGGGGCGTGCAAAAGAACTTCGACGTATTGTTCGCGGCAGTTAAGCGATGGACCGCGGCGGGGCGGGAAGTGCGATTGGTATTGACGCTCGATCCGAATCTCGCTGAAAACATGCGGCTTTTGGCGCGAGCGAAGGCGATGGGGTTGTTTCCTTTGATCGAGAACGTGGGGAACAAGGATGCGGCTAGCATCTCCGCCCTTTATCACTCACTCGACATTTTTGTGTTTCCCTCACTCGTGGAGTCGTTCGGTTTTCCGCTCGTCGAAGCAATGGCGAAGGGGCTGCCGGTCGTGGCCGCCGATACTGCCAGCAACCGCGAAGTCGCGGGGAATGCCGGCTCGTACTTTTCTCCGTTCGATTCGGAAGCACTGGCAACGATGCTGGGCCGGATCATCGACGACCCCTCACTCCGCCAACACAAGGCCGCGGCGGCCTTGGCGCGGGCCCAGCACTTCTCTTGGGAACGCGCCGCGGAGCAGACCCTTGTGCTGCTCGCGGCGGCGGCAGGCGCGGCGGCGTTCGACGCAATGCCGCGCAAAAGCATGCGGACGACATGACCAGGGCGCCGTCGCTCCAGAACAGAACGCAGCGGCACTATGACACCCATCCGTTCGATGCGCTCACGCCTAAGGACGAGCGCGACGCCAGGCGCGTCCAGCCGAAGCCTTTCCTGGATTTCTGCGACCGCAGCCTGTCGTCCGGCATGTCAGTGGCTGAGATCGGATGCGGTCCAGGCCGCGGCACGATGTACCTCGAAAAGCTGGGTCTCGACGTCACTGCAGTGGACATCAGCGAAGCTTCGCTTGTGCGAGCCGGCAACCGCGCTCCGGCTGCACGTTTGGTTCGCGCCACGAATCTGGCCCTGCCGTTCGAAGACGGGTCGTTCGATGCCGTCATCTCGGACGGCGTGATCCATCACACACCGGACGCCTACCGCTCCTTCCGCGAGAATGTGCGCATTCTGCGCAACGGCGGGTTCCTCTATTTAGGCGTTTACAAACGGCGGCGCTATTACTATTATGTCTACACCTACGCGGGAGCGCTAATCCGTCGGATCGAGCGCTCTATACAAGGACGTATTCTGCTTAGGTTGACGGTAATCCCTGTTTATTATCTCGCCCATTTCGTCAAATCCCGCGGCCAGCGAACCTGGGCGGGAGCGACGAGCTTTTTCTACGATTACCTCATCACGCCGCAGGCCACGTTTCACACGCGTGAGGAGGTCGAGGCTTGGGGTGCAAAGGAGAGACTTGAGCTGACCGGCTATGATCCCTCGCTCGGCAATTTGCACGTCTTCATGTTCCGAAAGTGAGCGGCCGGAGGACGATGAGAGTCTGCATCGTTTCCTCTAGTGGAGGACATCTGACGGAAGTGCGGATGCTGAGAGCGGCCTATCGGCCGTACCACCACTTCTATGTGCTCAATAAACGGGTGCTGCTGCCTGAGGACATGAGGGACAACACCTACTTCATCACCCACTCGGAACGAGATTGGAAAGTGCTTCTCAACTTGCGGGAATGCTACCATATTCTTCGTCGAGAACGACCTGACGTGATCCTCAGCACGGGGGCAGGTCCCGTGGTTCCTTTTGCCGTCGTTGGCCGGTTCTTCTTTGGAACCCGAATCATTTTCATCGAGACCATCTCACGCGTAGGGCGGCCCTCCCTCACGGGACGTCTCATGTACTACCTTGCCCACGATTTCTTCTACCATTGGCCGGACCTTGGCCGTCACTTTCCGAAGGGCAGATGTGGGGGGCTGCGCATTTGAGCACGTTCGTTTCTGTCGGGAATGCGCATCAGCCATTCACCCGGCTGATCCATGCTGTAACCTCGATTGCGCGCGCATTGCCCCAGCCGGTAGTGGTCCAGCATGGACACACCCCGTTCCACAGCTTTGAATGCAGCGGCGTCACGTTTCTCGACATGCTGGCTTTCGAATCAGCCGTCAGCGAGGCCGAGGTCCTCATTCTCCACGCTGGCGCCGGTTGCGTGATCCATGCTCTTGGCGCTGGTAAGGCGCCGGTCGTCATGGCGCGGCGCGCGGCGTTCGGCGAGCATGTAGACGATCATCAGGTCGAATTTGCACGCGAGCTCGCGCTTGCTGGCCGCGTTGTGGCAGTCGAGCATGTCGCGGAACTAAAAGCGGCCATTGAGCGCGCGCGGACACTGCCGGCGACTGTCGCTAGATCGGGGCCGACTGTTGTCGAGATGGTTGCGGCCATTCTGACCGATGCGGCTGAGAAGCGCTTGAACGAACTGAAAAACTGCCCATGATTCGTGGCTTGATTGAGGGCGGCGCGACAATCATAGAAAATCCTCCTTGCTAATTCTCGGCCTCAATGCCTACCACGCCGACGCGTCGGCTTGCCTCGTGCGCGACGGCGAGATTGTTGCCGCCGCTGAAGAGGAACGCTTCCGGCGAATCAAGCACTGGGCAGGATTTCCCTCCGAGGCAATCCGATACTGCCTCGCCGAGGCGAAGGTTTCCCTCGCTGATGTCGGTCACATCGCGCTCAACAGCAATCCCAAGGCCAACATCCTGCGACGGGTCGGCTATGCCGCCCGGCAGCGCCCGGATCTGGCGCTCGTCATCGACCGCGTCCGCAATCAGAACAAGCGATCTTCCGTGCAATCTGAGCTCGATGTGGCGTTTCCCGGTGAGCGCTTTCGCGGCGAAATCCACCGCGTTGAGCATCACCTTGCGCATCTTGCTTCCTGTTTCCTAGTGTCGCCGTTCAATGAGGCGGTGGCCGTTTCGGTCGACGGTTTCGGCGATTTCGCCAGCGCGGCCTGGGGCCATGGTTGCGGCACGTCGATCACCATCGGCGGGCACGTTTGGTTCCCGCATTCGCTTGGCGCTTTCTATCAGGCGATCACGCAGTATCTGGGTTTTTCGCACTACGGTGATGAATACAAGGTTATGGGGCTTGCGGCTTATGGCGAGCCGCACTTCCTTGACGAGATGCGCCGCATCGTGCGCCTGAGGAACGACGGGTCGTTCGCGCTCGATTTGTCCTATTTTCGTCACCACAAGGAGAAGATTG